>NZ_CP065053.1:1238734-1858101 GCF_015689335.1 Massilia antarctica
CGCGCGCGCGCTTTCTGGATCCGCTACACCTTCTTCAGCCCGGCGGGCCAGCCGCAGCAGGCCGTGGGCGACGTCTGGGCGGTGTTTTTCGATGGCGAACGGCGCCGCATCGTGGCGGTCAAGAACCAGTTCGCGCTGGGCGACTGCACGATCGGCACGGGTGCGCCGGACTTGCTGATCGGCCAGTCGCAGCTCGGCGCCAGCTGCCTGATGGGCAGCGCCGCCACACCCGCGCACCGGATCACGTGGGCACTCGGCTACGACACGCCGCAGCCGCCCCTGCTGCTGATGCCGGCCGCGATGTACGCGGGCCGCTTTCCGCAATCGAAGGTGCTGGTGGGCGCGCCAGGCGCGCTGTTCGCGGGCGAGCTCGAGGTCGACGGCGAAACGGTGGCCGTGCAGCAGTGGCGCGGCAGCCAGAACCACAACTGGGGCAGCCGCCACACCGATACCTATTGCTGGGGCCAGGTAGCCGGCTTCGACGATGCGCCCGAGGTCTTCCTCGAATGCTCGACCGCGCGCCTGAAATTCGGCCCGCTCTGGTCACCGCAGATGAGTCTGGTGGTGCTGCGCATCGGCGCGCTCGAATTTTCGCTCAACAGCATCACGCAAGCCTTGCGCACGCGCGCGCGCATCGACGGTTTCGGCTGGGACATCGATGCCCGCGCCGCCGGCGTGCGCGTGCAAATCCGCATCGAGGCCCCGCGCGCAGCGTTTGCCGGCTTGCATTATCCGAATCCTCCGGGCGGCGTCAAAACCTGCCTGAACTCCAAACTGGCGTCGTGCGCCTTGACCGTGACCCTGCGCGGGCAGGCGCCGCGCACGTTCAACTCGCACCACGGCGCCGCCTTCGAAATCCTTACCGACCGCGCCGACCACGGCGTGGCCATCCTCGCTTGAGAACAAAACCGACATGACAATCATCGCTCCCACACCCCGCCTCCTGGCCGCCCTGCTGGTCCTGGCCAGCATCCTTGGTCCTGCACATGCCGCGCACGGCGCGCTCGACGATGCCACCGTCGCCGCCCACATCAACGGCGCGCCCGTGCACGCGCTGACCTTGCGCGCCTTGCAGCACCAGGCGCGCGACCAGCCCGGCCGCCCGTCCGCCGATGCCGTGCTGGCCGACATCGTGGCTGATCGCCTGCAGGCCGGCTGGTCGCACGCACGCTTCAGCGCCGCCCAGCTCTATCCCGCCAGCACGGTCGGCTTCGCACCCGAGGTGGGGGTGGACGACCGCCTGGTGGGCCTGCTGCGCAGCATGTACGCCAAGGAACTGGAAGCGGCCCTGCGCGCGCTGCCCGGCGCCACCCTGGCCGGCGTGATCGAAGCGACCTTCCCGCTGGCGCCGGCGCAGCTCGACCGTCTGTTCGGCGCACCGGGCGCGCTGCGCCTGGGTCACGACTTCAGCGCGGAACAGGCCGCGCTGGCCGGCCAGACTCCGCTGCTGCGCTTGCGCTTGGGCAGCGCGCCAGCGGTGACCCTGAGCTTGCGCGATGTGTACCAGCGCCAGAACGTGCAGGGCCGCATGGACTTCTTCAACCGCAAGGCCGACTTCATCTATCAGCAGGCGCGCCTGCGGGTGGCGGGCCTGTTCGTGCTGGCCTGGGCGCAGCACAAGTTCGGCGCCCAGGCGCTGGCCGACTTGCGCCAGGCCCTGGACGAGCAGGAAGCGGTGCGCGGCGCGATGCGCCAGTACGGGCTGGCCGAGGGCGCCGAGGCGCACAGTACCCTGCAAGCGGCGCTGGCGCGCCAGGTGACGCAGGCCGAGATCGGCGCCTACTACACGGCGCACAAGGACCAGTTCCGCCGTACCGAAAAAGTGCGCGCGCGCCATATCCGGGTCGACAGCGAAGCGCTGGCGACCCGGATCGCGGCCGAGGCGGCGGCCGGCAAGGACTTCGGCCTGCTGGCGCGGCGCCATTCGACGGCACCGGACGCTGTCCGTGGCGGCGACTTGGGCTGGGTGATGCAGACCGACGACCCGGACTGGCTGTCGGCGCTGGCGCTGCTCCAGCCCGAGGGCAAGGTGTCGAGCCCGTTCCGCGCGCCGGTAGGACCGGGGGCGCAGGCCAGCTGGGACATCGTACTGGTCGACAAGCGGGTCGAGGGCTATCACCCGCCCGACTCGGAAACGGTGCGCTACATGGCGCGCAAGGCGATTGCCCACGAGCGCGCGCGGGCCGAATTTGCCGCCGCGCGCAGCAAGCTGGTGCGCGCGGCCACGGTCGCCGTCAACCGCAAGCTGCTCGACGAGAAGGCGGACGCCGCCACGGGTGCGCCATGAGGCCGGCACTGCTGGCGCTGGCCGGCGCGGCACTGGTCGGCGCTGCGCTCTGGCTGGCGTGGCCGCAGGACGACGTGCCGCCCGCTGCGAACACCGCTCACGCCACGGCCAGCACGCCGGCGCCGGTTGCCGGCCGGCCCTGGCTGGACGCCTGGCCCCCGGCCGGCCAGGGCGCAGCGGCTGCGCAGGCGCCGCTGTCGGCCGCGCGCAGCATGGCGCAAACGCGCGCCTACGGCGACCCGGAAGCGCCGCCGATTGCCGTCGACGTGCCCGCGCGCGTAGGTCCCACGGCCGAGGAACTGGCCGACCCGAAGGCTTACCAGGCATTCGAAGCTCGCCAGAACGCGCAGGTGATGGCCGCCTACGTCAAGGCGGTGGACGAGGAATTACCGCGCCTGCGCGAGGACATCGCGCGCGGGCGCTCGATGGGCATCGCCGCCGACAAGATCGCCAAGGCGGAAGAGAAGGCGCGCGGGCTGGAAAGCATGCGCGCGCAGCTGTTGAAAGATCATCCCGCCATCGGGAAATGAGGCCGCGCATGCGGTCGTGACAATGCAGCAAAGCCGGCCGGGCATCGCCTTCGCGCTGTCCGTAAAACATTCTAATCAAGGAGACCAGATGAAAGCAGTAGTCAAGCTCGCCCCCGTCGCATTCGCCCTGCTCGCGTGCCTGCCCGCCAAGGCATGGGATACCGAAACGCACCGCCGCATCGTGCTCGACGCCGTCGAATTCATGAAAGCGCATCCCGACCAGACCCGCTACGCGACCCTGGTCGCTGGCGTGACGCGGGCCGGCTACACGATGGAGCAGTTTGCCGCCGCCATCGGGCAGGGCGCGCACGACGTCGACTATTTCGAGGATACCTACATCTGCGGCGCGACCACGGGCAACTGCCAGGGTTCGCCGCTGTGGGGCCTGGGTTCCGGGCTGGCGCGCTACACCTCGTTCTGGCACTTCCAGAACCACACGGCCGGCGCCGACGTGCACGGCAACGACTTCGGCGGCTACCACTACGCCAAGCTGGGCAATCCGGGCGACATCGACAAGCTGGCGGCGGTGTGGCTGGTCAACGATTACCTGGACGATGGCGCCAGCGGGCTGGGCGGCTGGTTCGGCGATTCCAGCAAGTACAACAGCTTCGGCGTGACGGAAGCGCACTACCGCCAGGGCGGCTATTCGACCGCCAGCATGTACCAGGATTACCAGCAGTTCCCGTTCCAGCCAATCGACAACCTGGCCCAGCATTTCTGGACGCGCTTCCTGCAGGCGCCGTCGGCGCAATCCTTGGGATTTACCTTGCATTCGACCGATTTGCTGCAGCCGCACCATACCTTCAACGTCCTCGGCCACAACCATTCCGGCTGGGAAGGCTGGGTCGGCGACTATTACGATACCGAGAAACTGAACGACCCGGCGCTGGTGCTGGCGGCGCTGAACGATTTTGCGCCGCTGGCCAATAACGCGACCGACATCCGGCCGCTGCTCACGCAGGGCGGCACGTATTCGTATAAATATGGGGGCGCGGTAATGTCGTCGACCGATCATGCGGTGCGGCGCGGCGTGGCCAAAAAGATGGTGCCGCATGCGATTGCCATGGTGGTGCGCGTGCTGGACCGGGCTGCGGTGCGGCTGGCCCTGTAGCGGCAAGGGTAATATCCGTGGTCAGATCTGATTCTGTAACCGGGCATGCGACCGTTCCATGACTAGCATAGCATGGCACATGTATCAGATCTGAACCAGCGCCGGTAATCGAACTTTATGCGAAACGTAAAAGTGATCGTTTGCTAGGCAGCGCAATTTACAATTTCCAGAGACTATGCCATCTTGAGGGGCAAGAATCACCAGCCTTCGATTCACTTCGTTCTCGGCGATATCTTGTTCGATCGTTGAGATAGTGCGAGTGATAACTTCTCGATCCCGCTGCGCTTGAACATGCAGATCTTCGAGCTCTGCGTTGATTGCGAAAGTATCGCGACGCGCATTGGCCGCCACTCGCTCAAGCTCCGTAAGCCGTTGTTGCTGATCGAGGAGTTCGCCTTGCTTGTCCTGCACCTGCGCGGCCGATACAACATTTTGTTGCCTCAACGAACTGAACCGTTGAAACGCTTCTTCCGAAATAAGTATGCGCTTGCGTTGCAGTGAAATTTGACCTTGCGCTCTGTTAAACTCGATATTGAATTCCCAATCGGCGAGTAGCGGCAGCTACGCTTTGAGTCATATCGTTATACACATCTTTTTCTCCCCAGCGCTACTTGAGCACGGAGCGGCGATTTCCGTGGAAATTTGCTTAAAATTTGGGCAAAATCGTAGGCGCTGGGTATCAAACCCACCACTTCTGCGCCCGCTCGTGCCGGCGGCGACCCAAGCAAAATCACTGCAAGTCATTGATTTTGCTCATGAAAAAAATGTGTATAACGATATGGCTTTGAGTGAATTGTTTGGTTACTTGGGCTCGCTCAAGAATAAGACTTTCGCGTCTCGCCTGCAATAGCGAAGAGATGAGTTTTCCAGCACCGCCACTCGATTCCATCGATCTATCGTTCGTTAAGATAAAAAGCTGTTGGCCAGCTTTAACCAACTGGCCTTCGGAAACGAGCTGTTCCGCTAAAATCCCTCCTTGAGACGACACTACACGAACCAAACCCGATGTCGGTAGCAGCACTCCGGCAAGTTGGACCTTGCGGGTATAACTGGAAAATACAAAAAAAAGAACTAGCAAAACGATAATCGTTGAGAAAAATAGGGTCAGCGCAGCGTACGAAACAGGGCGATTTAAAAGTACGCTACCATATTGGCGGACCCGAGCATTTTCAATTACTTCAGCGCGAAAAAGTCCCATATTTTACCAGTTTTCAACATATAAAGAATTACCGGAGCAATCGGTTATTGCACTATTTTCGCCGCTCGAGCGAGGGGAACGGGCGTGCGTCGAGTTGAGCAGCCAACCAGTCGATCTGCTGGAGATATTGTTCCTTATTTCCAACAATCCCCTTAAGCCGATTATTCGAGCATTCCGGCTCGAAAAGCATGCACATCGATGCTTTTTCCTGTGAGTAATCGACATCGCCGGACAAAGCGCGCTGTAAAACCTGAAGGTATTCCGTTCCCGAATACCCGGAGGAATAATAGGAAACGAAGTAATACACCATACCGCAATCATACGGCTCCCGATAATTAACTCCGCCGCTCCGCACCTTCTCAACAAGGGAGCGTGAATCCGCCAGTGCAGCGCACTTGGCCGCGCTCGACAGGATACGCCGTTTCGCTTCCGCTTCGTCAATAAGCCCGGCGTTACGCAAGATTACGATTTTTATAAAGTCCGCACTTCCTTCAGCAATTTGGCGCCCTAACGGATTGAGAAAAATGCGCTCGCTTTGAAGTTTATGTGCTAACTCATGGGTAAAGGTCGCAGTAATTACCCAGTCAAACGTCGCAAGATCTTTCAGGGTTGGATTATCGTAGCTAATTCGTATGATGTTGAGCGAATCGCCGCCGAAACCAGAATAGCCTCCGTGGTTGCGCACGATCGCCACTACGATACCAATATCGTCCAACGGATAAACGCCCAGGACATCCTGATAAAAATCGACTATCCGTGAAAAATCAGCTTCTAGCCGCACCCGCGTAGCTGCCGGGATAGACGCATCAAAATAGCTTGCGCCCTTCACTTGAGGTGCATCTTCGTTAGTAAAAAATATGGATTTTTGGCGCACTTCTCCGACCGAAATTTTTATTGCCCCGTTATACCATTTTCCATTCCAGAGTATCCGACGCGCGCGCACCTCGAAGATGGCATCCTTGCATTTTCCAGCCGGAACAAAATACGGGAGATGCATATAAACACCACCTCCCATCCGCGCCGCTTTAAGATAGTTAGCATCATCCTCGACAACCGAATTCAGGGGTTGAAGATATACTCCATCGTTTAATTTTTTAATTCCGAGTCGCTCAGAAAAAAGCTGCCCATTTTTTGCCGCGCACGCGGTGTCAAGCGCACTTCCTGCTACCTCGATACGTATTTGGCCGGCCGGTCCCTCCGATATCAGAAGTTCGCCATTAGCGTAAGTCGGCACAGGAATGGCGATACACGTCGCGAGCAAAGCCAAGCGTCCGAGAACGGAAAATTTCTCTTTAAGTCTCAAAAATCGCATATTCGGTAGTTTCTAACAGCATATGTAGTACCGTCAATACGGTATTTTGGAAAGTGGCTGGCTTCACCAGCCACTGCGCCTTATGCTTCGGCTGAGGACGCAAGCTTACTCTGTTGACATTACGAACTTGGTGAATTCACGCCAGTGCGGGCCACCTTCACCCCACCTCGTTATACACAAGTGTTCAGCGCGCCAATTCCCCGTAGCGCGCGTATCGTTTCGACCGCCACGTGAACATCCTTCAGTCCGAGCCAGATCGTCTTGACGCCGGGCTCGCCATCGCTCTTGCGGGCGAGGAAACCGCCGATGCAGGCGATCTGGCGCAGAACGTCGTTCAGACGCGGCTTCTCCGGCGGCGTCTTTTTGCGCAGCAGGTAGGCTGCTTGAATCTCGTCCGGGTCGAAGAACAGTTCCGCATCCAAATCCGGACAGGTCCTGCCCAAGCGCATCAGGTGGGCGATGCGCCACGCCACCACCATGAACAGCGCCAAGGCCCGTTCAAGCTGCGTGATCGAGCCCAGTTGCAGCGCCTCGACGCGGCAGGCGTTCTTGAGCACGTCGAACAGCATCTCGATTTCCCATCGCGCGCGGTACCAGTCGATCAGCTCGACGAGCGCCTCGGGCGTGGCGGCCTTGCGGTTGGTCAGCAAGCGCCACTCGATTGGTTTGACGCCGTCCGGCGCGTCGATCTCGCGCGCGATCACGCACGTGGCGAGGACGCTCTTTCCTTTGCCCGCAGGCAGGGCGACCGTGCGTGCCCACAGTTGCTGGCGCACGGTGCGCGCCTTCACCCCGTGCCGCGCGGCCATCGCGAACGTCAGCTCGCCGATCGGCGCGCCCGCACTCGTGTGCTGCCACAGCTTCTCGCCGTCGGGCAGGCAGCGGTTGTGCTTGGCGCGCACCAGCCAGTCGGCCGGCGTGGCCAGTTCCTGGGCGCGCAGCATCAACGGCACCAGATCGGCCTCGCGGTCGGCCACATACACCAGCCGTGTGCCGGGCAACTGCGCCGCCACCTCCGCGATCCGCTCGTAGCCCTCGATCCAGCGCAAACTCTCCTTCGGCCCGCCGCGCGCACCGGATTTGTCCTTCTTTTCGCGCGCCCACATCCACGCGTCGATGATGCCCAGCGGCTCGCGCGCAGGCGTGACTGCATAGGTCGGGTGCAGGTACATGCCGCGCTGGGCTTCGTAACTCAACGGGCCGAGGCCGAACGCGCCTTGGCCGTTGAAGTCCAGTTCGGTCGTGTCCTGCAGGCACAGCACAACCGGCAGCGCGGCCATGCGTTGCTGCGTCTGCTGCCAGTGCGGCGCCATGATCGCCTGCCAGTCGACGCTGTCGTTGTCGAAGAAACGGTACGCCGCCATCGTCTCGCCCCAGCCCTGACACGCCTTCGGCACGCTCGCCGTCGGGTCAGCCGCAAATCGCTCCATCAAGATCCTCGCTCATTTGTTCAGGCGCGCATCGCCCAGGTCGAGTTGTTCAAATTCCGTCTCGGTCCAAGGTGCAGGTCCTGTCGCCAATTCGTCCACGCAAAAGGCGAGAGTAAACCTGAAACGCGGCGAGTTTACAATCGGCGCGTTAAGCCATTGAATGTAAACAGGTTTTCAGCACGGTCTGCACCGCGCGCAAGACTTGTGTATAACGAGGTGCCTTATACGGCGTTGCCGTTCAGGCGGGAGTGGCGGATGCTGTAGCCAAAATAGGTCAGCACCGCCACGCTCATCCAGATCGCGAACACGGTGAACGTGGTCTTGGATAAGTCTTTCATGATGTACAGGCAGGCGCAGATGCTCAGGCCCGGCACCACGTACGGGCCGAACGGCACGCGGAAGCCCTTGACCAGGGATTCACCCATCTTCTTGCGCATCACCGGCACCGCCACCGACACCACGATGAACGCCGTCAAGGTGCCCATGCTGACCATGTCCCACAAATAGGTCGAGTCGACGAAGCCCGCCACCAGCCCCACCACCATGCACACGATCAGGGTATTGCTGACCGGTGACTGGGTGCGCGGGCTGACTTTCTGGAACGTTTGCGGAATCAAGCCATCCTTGCTGATCGCGTACAAGATCCGCGTCTGCCCATAGATCGTCACCAGGGTCACGCTGAACACCGAAATGACGGCGCCGGCCGACAGGATCAGCGCCGGCCAGGTCTTGCCGGTCACGTTTTGCAGAATCACCGCCAGGCCTGCTTCCTGGCCTTCGAACATCTTGGCGGGCTGGGCGCCGAGCGCGGCGACCGCCACCAGCATGTAGAACACGGTGACGATGCCGAGCGCCGCCAGGATGCCGATCGGCACGTTGCGGGTCGGGTTGCGCACTTCTTCGCCGGCCGTGGCCACCGTGTCCAAGCCGATGAAGGAGAAAAATACCGTGCCGGCGGCGGCCGTCACCCCGGCCATGCCGGCAAAACCCTTGCTGGTGTCGGTGTTGAAGAAAGGCTTGAAGTTATTGATGTCGAAGCCGGAAAACGCGATCACCACGAAAAACACCAGGATCGCCAGCTTGACCAGCACCATGATGGCATTGGTGGTGGCCGATTCCTTGGTGCCGCGGATCAGCAGCACGCAGCACATGATGACCAGCAAGATCGGCGGCAGGTTGATGTGCCCGCCATGGATTTCCATCCCGTTCGGCCCCGAGACGATCATCGGCGTGCGCAGCAACTCCGGTATCTGCCAGCCGAAGGCGTTGGTGAGGAAGTTGTTCAGATAGGCCGACCAGCCGATGGCGGTGGCGCTCGCCGCCAGCCCGTATTCGAGCAGCAGGCAGGCGGCCATGATGAAGGCGGCGAATTCGCCCACCGTGGCGTAGGCGAACGAGTAGGACGAGCCGGACGCCGGAATGCGGAACGACAGTTCGGCGTAGCACAGCGCGGTCAGACCGGCGGTGAGCGCGGCCAGCAGGAACGACAGCACGACCGAAGGACCGGCCTTGGGCACTGCCTCGACCATGGTAAAGAAAATGCCGGTGCCGATGGTGGCGCCCACGCCGATCATGGTCAGCGGGAACAATCCCATGGTGCGCGCCAGGCCCGTTCCTGCGTGCCCGGGCGGGGGGTTGGTCGTGCTACCGGCAGGTTTGATGCGGAACAGCTTCTGGCCCAGAGTTTGATTCACGGATTCGTCCCTTTTGTCGCGCTAGATGAATGGCAGCAGCGATTATAGGGGCTATTGCCATTTACTTATACACATCTTTTGCACGCGAAAAACGGGGTGAGTCAGACTGACAACGGCCCTTCCACCCCGCAGCGCGGACAGGCCGCCGCCTCACTTGCTGAGATCGACTTTGTCGTCGCGCTTGCCACGGAAAAAGTTGACGACTGCCATGCCAGCCCCACCGACGGCGATGATGATCAGCTTCTTGAAGGCGAGCAGCAAGGCCAGCAGTTTGCCGAACAGGCCGAGCTTGGAGGCGACACCGCCGGCGACCAGGGCTGCGAGGCCGTATTCGGCCATCTTGTCGGTGGCGGGGTTGTAGTCGGCGTAGCGGTTGCCCGGCGTGAAGTCGCTGAAGGCGGTGACCTTGCTCATTTCCTGGCGGATGCTGGCGATCTGGTCCATGGTGGCGATCGCATTGAGCACCAGCACGCCCTTGCGGCCGAGCACGCGGATGTTGTAGTTGAGGCTATGTTCGGCCTCGCCCGTGATCGACAATTCCTTAGCCCAGAACATCTTGTGCGTATTTTTTTCGTAGCTAGGCTTCTCGGCCCAGCCGACCAGCTGCATCGCCGCATAACCCTGGGTCTTGCGCTCCTTGTTACCCTCCAGCACCGCTTCCTGCATATCCTTGAGCAGCTCGTCGTACTTGATGGTGTCGGCGTCGCTATCCTTCACATGGCCGTCGTCTTCGTAGGTGATGATCACGCCCCAGCCATCCTTGCCCATCACGCCGCTGGCCGGCACGATCATGCCCAGGCTTTTGTGGCCGGGCGGATTGCCCCAGGCCTGCACCAGCACGCGCTCGGCGTCCGCCGGCGTGAGATAACGGAAGCTGTCGGGCAGGTTCAGGGTGGCCAGTCCGCCGGGCAGGTCGATCTTGCCGCTTTGCGGGGTGAGCGAGGCGGCGAACTGCTCGGCGCTGACGGCCTTGTCGGCACCCGGCGCCTGGGCGTGGGCGCCGGTCATGCAGCCGAGCGCCAGCAGGAACAGGGCCAGGGAAAGGTGTTTGAACATGGCATTCTCATCTGTAAATATGGGCAGCACATTTTACGTGGAAATTGTTGTGAGGAGAATAATTATTTCACAAAAACAACACTGCACCACATTTAAACATGCATCCAATATGCACCTTTGCTAGAATGCACGTGTTCTCACCCGGAGTCTCCATGCGCCTTACCCGTTTTACCGATATTGGCCTGCGCGTCCTGATTTACCTGGCGCGTGCGGGGGAGCGGCGCGTGCCGGTGACGGTGGCCGAGGTCGCCTCCCAGTTCGAGTTGCCAGTCAACCATCTGGTCAAGGTGGTGGGCCATCTGGCGCGCGGCGGCTGGGTCAGCGCCACCCGCGGACGCAACGGTGGGCTGCGCCTGGGCGCCGACGCCGCCACCCTGTCCATCGGCACGGTACTGCGCGCGCTCGAAGGCGACAGCGAATTGGTCGACTGCGAAGGCAGCGGTTGCCGCCTGAGCGGCGACTGCCAGCTGCGCGCCGCCCTCAAGACCGGGATGGAGGCTTTTTACGGCGCCATGGACAAGGTCACCCTGGCCCATATCACGCATGGCAACACGGGGGAGAAGATCGTGCTCATGCACAGGATGTTCCTCGACCAGGGCAAGGGCATCGCTGCCTGACACCGCTTGTTGGCACGGACGCGTCGCTACGCGTCTTTTTTACGACATTAAAGTTGCATTTAATATGCAACATATTGAAAGGTTAATGATGATTTCTGCAGCTTCCCGTCCCTACATCGACGCCAGCGTTCCCGTCCTGCGCGAGCATGGCGTGGCCATCACCACCACGTTTTATCGCACCATGTTCGCCGCGCATCCCGAGCTGAGCAATCTGTTCAATATGGGTAACCAGGCGACCGGCGCCCAGCAGCAGTCGCTCGCTTCGGCCGTGTTCGCCTACGCCGCCAATATCGGCGACCCAAGCGCACTGGCGCCGGTGATCGAGCGCATCGTCCACAAGCACGTGTCGATCGGCATTCGCGCCGAACATTATCCGATCGTGGGGCGCCACCTGCTCGGCGCCATCGCCAGCACCCTGGGCGATGCGGCCACGCCACCGCTGCTGGCGGCCTGGGACGAGGCCTATCACGCGCTGGCCACCTTGTTCATCGAGGCCGAGCGCGCCATGTACGCCAAGGCCGGCATCACCCCGGGCCAGCGCCGCGCCATGCGCGTGACCGAGGTGACGCAGGAGAGCGCGGACGTGGTGTCGATCCGCATGAGCCCGGAAGACGGCGCGCCGGTAGCAACGAGCAAGCCGGGGCAGTACCTGAGCGTGCAGGTCGACTTTGCCGACGGACACCGCCAGATTCGCCAATACAGCCTGTCGGACACGACCCAGCCGGACAGCCTGCGCATCTCGGTCAAGCGCGAAGCGGCCGGGGCCGGCACGCCGGCGGGGGAAGTGTCGAACTGGATTCACGACAACGTGCGCGTGGGCAGCGTGCTGCAGGTGTCGCCACCGTTCGGCGACTTCGCCCCGGAATCGGAATCGGACGAGCCGGTGGTGCTGCTGTCGGCCGGGGTCGGCATCACGCCGATGATCGCGGCGCTTAAACGCATTGCCCAAGTCAATCCGCAGCGCCGCGTGATCTTTGCGCACGCCGCCCGCAATGCCGCGCATCACGCGCACCAGCTTGACATGGCCGCCGCGCACAAGGCCATGCCGCACTTGCAGCTGATCACGTTCTACGAGGAAGTAAGCGCTCACGACTGCGGTGTCTTGCCGGGATGGATGGACGTGGCGCGGCTGCCGGCCTGGCCGCGTAGCGAAGCCAATGTCTATATGTGCGGCCCGCTGCCCTTCATGCAGGCACAATGGCTGGCGCTGGTCGGCGCCGGGGTGCCGGTGACCCGCCTGCACCGCGAAGTGTTCGGGCCGGACATGCTCGATCATCTGTTGTAAGTCGCGCGGACTTGCATCGGTTACAAAAAAGTTACTGCCATCAATGCAATATAGGAATTATGATAACGGACACGCCAGCGCAGTTGCCGGCGTGTCCGCGTCTCCCTATATGAAAGAAATTGATGGCACAACGATTCCGCAGGGCGACCGCCGCCGCCCTGCTAGGGCTTCCCATGTTGTCACTGGCAGCACACGCCGCTCAAGTGACACCGGGTATCACCGCCACAGCTTCAATCAGCAACTCCAGGCTGACCGTCATCGACCTGACGCCGGACGATGGAAACGCCGCGGGCTATACGCAACCCCGCTCCAGCTATACCAGCCTGGATGCCAATAAGACGTTCCCTTCGGCTTCAATCAATACCAAAAACGACGCCGACACCCCTGGTTTTGATCCTGTCAGCGCCGCGATAGCCTACTGCGGGTCGACCACTGCCAGCAGCGCCACGACGTGGGGCAGCTTGCACACCGACGCGCGACTGTATGACAGCGCCGGTGATGTCGGCTTCGCTGACGGCAACGTTACCCAGAGCATGTTCTTGAGCATCGCCCCGCACTCACAGCTCATTTACTCGGCCCATGGCGCGCTATCAATCGGCGATGCGGGACCATACGGCCACGCCCCGTTTGCCGGCGAAGCGGTAACGACAGTGCGTTTCGGCGATCAGGTATGGATACGCGGCATGGCGCAAGGCTGGATGGGCTGCATCGACAACGGCGTCACCTGACAGGGCGAACGCATGGTCGACATATCCCCGGGATGTATCCTGCGCGCGCACGCGGCCCTGGCAGCGCTGCTGGCCGCCTTGCCGCTAACGGCTGGCGCCGCGCCGCGCTTCGCGGATTACCCTGCCCCCGCCATCTATCAGGGCCGCGGCGCACAGCCGCTGCTGGCGGACGCGCACAGCCGCAATTACGCGACCCGCCTGCGTGACGCCGCTACCGAGAAACCGGACTTCGCCGGCCGCTATGTGCTGGCCACCTGGGGCTGCGGCGCGTCGTGCACGATGTCCGCCGCCATCGACGCCAAAACGGGGGCGGTCACCTGGCTGCCCTTCACCGTGTGCTGCTGGGATGCGGACGTCGACGACCATCTGGAATACAAACTTCACAGCCGCCTGCTCATCGTTCACGGAGCCCGTAACGAACAAGGCGGCGGCACCCACTACTACCAGTTCAACGGCAAACGGTTTGCAGAGATCCGCCAGCCGCCACGCCATGCCCCTCACCCACCCGGAGACCACCAATGACACAACTTCACCGCATCACCAGGATCAGTGCCGCCCTGCTCACCATGTCGCTCACCTTGGCAAGCGCCAACGCCGCCGTCGACCCGGCCGGTGCGAGCGTACGCGCCACGCTGAAGAATTCCCAGCTGATCGTGATCGACCTGACCCCGCACGACGGCAAGGCCGCAGGCTACACCTTCGCCGCGTCCGCCCAGTCCAGCAATGTGTCGGCCAGTATCGACATGATCGGCACCGCCTGGGACCAGCGCAGGGACGTACCAAACCTCAACGGCAGCAACGCCAATGCCTACCTGTACCACACCGGCGCGAACGTCAACGCCAGCACCGGTACGTGGGGAAAAGCGAACAGCGAGATCTACGCCGATGGCGACCAGCTCGGCAACGCCCGCGTTACCGGCAACGCCAACCAGATGATCGGCCTGAGCGTGGCTGCCCACACGCGCCTGATCTACAGCGGCCTTGCCGAGCTCCGGATCAGCGAGTGGTATCAAAGCGCCGAGAACCGCACTTTCAGCAGCGCGGCCGTTACCGTGGGTTTTAACGGCACCTACCAGTCGGTAGACTTCCAAAGCGGCCAATTTACCGGGACCTATGGCACCCGCAGCCAGGATTTTTCGCTCTTCTTCGATAACAACACCGAGGCCGCCAGGACGATCTATATGTCCGTCAGCACCGCGACCAACGTCGACTACTACACCACGACGCCGGTGCCGGAGCCGGAGACTTACGCCATGCTGGGACTGGGCGCGCTGGTGGTGGGGGCTGCGGCGCGCCGTCGACGCCGCCAGGCCAGCGCCGCCTGAGCTGAACTCTAGCGCTGCCCGAGCGTGGTCGGGCCGAACAGGTCCTTGTACTCGCGCGGCTGCGAGCGCCAGTACTGGGGTGGCGCTTCCACCTGGGCGCCCAGCTGCGCGGCGGCATGCCATGGCCAGCGCGGATCGAACAGCATCGCGCGCGCCAGCGCCACCACGTCGGCGTCGCCGCACGCGACGATGTCTTCGGCCTGCCGGGCCTCGGTGATCATGCCCACGCCGATGGTCGGCATGCCGGTCTCCTCGCGGATGCGCGCCGCAAAGCCGATCTGGTAGGACGGCCCCACCGGAATTTTCTGCAGCGGCGAAATGCCGCCGCTCGACACATGAATGAAGTCGGCGCCGGCGGCGCTGAGCTCCTGCGAAAAGCGCAGGCTCTGTTCCACATCCCATCCGCCATCGACCCAGTCGGTGGCCGAAATGCGCACGCCCACCGCCATCGATGCCGGCACCGCCGCGCGCACGGCCGCGAACACTTCCAGCGGAAAGCGCATGCGGTTTTCCAGCGCGCCGCCGTACTGGTCGCCGCGCTGGTTCGACAACGGCGACAAAAATTGATGCAGCAGATAGCCGTGCGCCGCGTGCAGTTCGATCGCGTCCAGGCCAAGCGCATGGCTGCGTCGGGCCGCCGCCACAAACGCGTCGCGCACGCGCGCCAGGCCGTCGTCGTCGAGCTCCAGAGGCACCGTCTCGCCGTCCGCATGCGGCAGCGGCGATGGCGCCACCGTCTGCCAGCCACCGTCACCGATGGCGATATTCGTGCCGCCTTCCCACGGCACCATGGAGGACGCCTTGCGGCCCGCGTGCGCGAGCTGGATGGCGAGCCGGATCGGCGCGTAGCGGCGCATGGCGGCCACGATGGGCGCCAGTGCGGCGGCATGGTCGTCGGACCAGATGCCAAGGTCTTTGGGAGAAATGCGTCCTTCGGGCGACACCGCGGTCGCCTCCAGGAACAGCAGGGCCGCCCCGGACAAGGCCAGGTGGCCCAGATGGATCATGTGCCAGTCGCTGGCCATGCCTTCGTCGGCGCTGTATTGGCACATCGGCGCGATCGCGATGCGGTTGGCCAGGGTCAGCGGCCCCATGCTGAAAGGTGTGAACAAGGTACTCATGAACTGCCCTGTGACGTTTATGCAAAAAACGATACGGGGCAAGCCATGTCGGCTAACTCTTCCGCACCACCATTAATCCGGCGCGCAGACCGACGCGCACATCCGGGTTGGGGAATACTACCAGCTCCTCCGGATGTTTGACGGCGTACACGATGTCGCCATCGGTGGCGATGACCTGGCCCTGCCCGAGCGCGGTGAAGTTCTGCGTGCTGCGGTCGAACGCCATCGTAAAAGCATCGCTATGCTTGATGATCTCCTGCGCCACGGCGAACACGTGCGGTTCGACTTTCGGCCCGGCCGGACTGGCGCCGCGCAGCAGGTCGTCGAGCGCGGTGCCGACGTCGGCGAACAGACTCAGATCGTTCTGTCCCAGGGTACCGACCCGGCCCAGCTCCACGGTGCTTGCCGCCGCACCGTGAAACTCGGCCGAATAATAGCTGTACGTCCCCGCCGACTGCGGATTCATGACAATGGCGCCGATGGCGGCCTGGCCCAGCCAGGCGATCAGCGCGCACTTGCCCTCTTCCGCGATCAGGTCCGGCACGATCGCGAACGTCGGATACACCGACGGCCGGATCGCCGTATGCAGGTCGAGGTGCCAGCGATCCGGCCCGGCCCCCTCGAAGAACGCCACCGTGGCGGCGATCATGGTGTCGGCGCGCGCCGCTTCCGCAGCACTGGCGAGCGAACCGCGCGCAGGACGGAACATCCGGTTCAGGTCCGCATCGATGAAGCGCTTGCCGGCGGCGATGGCATCGATATTGCCGACGCAAACCATCAAGTCCACCGCCAGCGAATCCGGTCCCTGCGACAGTGCATCGAGCACGTAGGCCAGCACTTCGATCGGACCGGTTTCGTCGCCATGCACGCCGACCGAGACGACCACGCTGGCGCAGGCGGGCGCCTTGCCGGACTTGATCGTCACGATGCCGGGCGCCGGCTGCAGCACCTTGAAACCGGCATCAAGGAAGCGCTTGGCCAGCACGCCGAAATCGGCGCCGGCCAGCGCCCGCACGGCGGCGGGAAGCGCTTGCGCGCCCCCTTCCGTTGCCGTTGGTGGAACGTAGGCGGTCATTTACGCCGCCACCGGCGCCGCGTTGGTCGCCTCGGACAAGGCCCACACGTCCAGCATCGCCTGTTCCAGGTCGACCGCCGGCGCGTAACCCGACAGGCCCATCGTGTTGGTCACCACTTCAACCGCTTCGAGGGTGTCGCTGCCATCGCTGGAACGGGCCAGCACTTGCTGCAACAGGCGTTGCTGGGTGCGGCGCAGTGCCTGCATCGCGTAGTTGCGCAGCTGCTCCTGCGACTTGCTGTGCGGCGCGAGCTTGAGGCCGCGTTCCAGGGTATCGATGCCGGCCTGGCCGCGCAGTGCCATCCCCACCTGCAGGAATTGGGCGAGGCTCATGCCCGTCGGACGGTTGACCGACACCGCAGCGAACAGGAAGGTGGCCACGGCTTCGATCGCGTCGACCGCTTTCCAGGCTTGCGTGAACGAGGCAGGCAGGGACACGAAAGCGTCGGCATCGGCGGTTGCCGGCATCAGCTGCTTGAGCATGTCCGGCTGGGCGAACAGGCGTGACAGTTCTTCCATGCCGCCCGCGGCGCCTGGTGCCGACAGCACGCCTTCGACGATGGCCTTGAACAGCACGCGGGTGCGCGCATCGACCTTGACCGAGACGGCGCGCGGCACGCTCAAGGCATCCGCATCGAGGGCGGCGAAGATCGGCGCCAGGTGCAGCGCGGACCACGACTGGCCCCAGGCCTTGACCACTTCGGTCTCGTCGACCTGGTGGGCGCTAGCGAGGTCGCGGATCATCAGCGGGCCGCAGCGGTTGACCGATTCATTGGCCAGCACGGTCGCCAGGATCGCATTGGCCAGCGGGTGCGCCAGCGCGTTACGGGTGGCGACCAGCTGCGCCGGGAAGTAAGGCTTGAGCACCGATTCGGCCCAGCTCAGTTCCGTCAGCGGCAGCGCGGCCAGCAGGCGCTTGAAGCGGTTCTTGACGTTGGCGATCACCACCGCCAGTTCCGGCGCGGTCAATCCTGCGCCCAGCGCTTTGCGGCGTTGCAGTTCGGCGTCCGTCGGCAACTGTTCCAGTTCGCGCGAAAGCGCACCTTCGGCTTCGAGGCTGGTGATCAGCGCGGCGTAACCGTCGACCACCGCAGGGTCCACCTGGGCCTGCACTTCGCGCACCAGCAGGTGGGTTTGCAGGGAGTTATCGCGCAGGACCAGGTCTTCGATGTCCAGGGTCATCTCGTTCAGGATGCGGTTGCGGTCAGCTTCCGGCAGTTCACCGGCATTGACTTCCGTGTCGAGCCAGATCTTGACGTTCACTTCATGGTCCGAGCAATCCACGCCGGCCGAGTTGTCGATCGCATCGGTGAAGATGCGGCCACCGGCCAGGGCGAATTCGATACGGCCGTTCTGGGTCGCACCCAGGTTGCCGCCTTCGGACACCACCTTGCAGCGCAGCTGGTTGCCGTCGACGCGGATATTGTCGTTGGCGCGGTCCTTGACCTGGGCATGGGTTTCGGTCGATGCCTTGATGTAGGTACCGATGCCGCCGTTGTAGAACAGGTCCACCGGCGCGAGCAGGATGCGGTGCATCAGTTCTTCAGGCGGCAGCACGGTTTCGGCGATATCGAGCGCGGCGCGCACTTGCGGCGAGAGCTCGATCGAACGGGCGTTGCGCGGGAACACGCCGCCGCCCGCCGAAATCAGGTCCTTGTTGTAGTCTTCCCACGACGAGCGTGGCAGCGCGAACATGCGCTCGCGCTCGGCGAACGAGGTGACGACGTCCGGAGTCGGATCGAGGAAAATGTGGCGATGGTCGAACGCGGCCAGCACTTTCAGTTGGCGCGACAGCAGCACGCCGTTACCGAACACGTCGCCCGACATGTCGCCCACACCGACCATGGTGATCGGGGTGGTGTTCATATCGTGGTCCATCTCGTAGAAGTGGCGCTTGACCGCTTCGAACGCGCCCTTGGCGGTGATGCCCATTTTCTTGTGGTCGTAACCGTTCGAGCCGCCCGACGCGAATGCGTCGCCCAGCCAGAAGCCGCGCTTGACCGCGATGCTGTTGGCGATGTCCGAAAAAGTAGCGGTGCCCTTGTCGGCGGCCACCACCAGGTACGGATCGTCCTGGTCGTAGCGTACCGTGTCGCTTGGGGGCACGATGGCGCCGCGCACGCGGTTGTCGGTCACTTCCAGCAGGCTGGAAATGAACAGGCGGTAGACTGCTTCGCCTTCAGCGGCGATGGTTTCGCGCACGGCATCCTTCGGCATCTGCTTGCAGACAAAACCGCCCTTGGAACCGGCCGGCACGATGACCGCGTTCTTGACCATCTGCGCCTTGACCAGGCCGAGGACTTCGGTGCGGTAGTCTTCCATGCGGTCCGACCAGCGCAAACCGCCGCGGGCCACCGGGCCGCCGCGCAGGTGCACGCCTTCGAAGCGGCGCGAGAACACGAAAATCTCGCGGTAAGGACGCGGTTCCGGTACCAGCGCCAGGCTGCTGGTGTCGAACTTGAAGATGATCTTGTCGCCTTGCTGATCGTTCTGGAAGTAGTTGGTACGCACGGTGGCCAGGATCAGGTCGACCAGGGCGGCGACGATTTCCTCGGTGTCGGCGTGGTTGACGGCGGCCAGGCGCGTCTTGATGGCGGCGATGCGCTCGGCCGCGGCCAGGCGCTGTTCTTCGGGCACGGATGGATCGAAGCGCTGCAGGAAGCCTTCGACCAGTTCCTTGACCAGCACCGGCTGGCGGCGCAGGGTGTCGGCCATGTAGCGCAGCGAGAATTTGCTGCCGGTCTGGCGCCAGTAGCTGATGTAGGCGCGGATCAGCTGCACTTCGCGCATGCGCAAGCCGCCTTCGATCACCAGGCCGTTCATGCGGCCGTCTTCGGCTTCGTTGTTGAACAGCGAGGCAAACAATTCCTGCGCCACTGTCACGACGTTCGGCTTGGCCAGCTTGGCCGCGCTTTCGGCGTCGACCGCCAGGCTGGTGACGAAATGGCGGCTGCCATCGGCAACGGCGATCGCGTACGTCTGTTCGCGGTCGATGGCAACGCCCGCGTTATGCAGCGCCGGCAGGATGCGCGACAGCGACGGCACGCCGTCCACCGAGTACAGGCGGATGGTGGCGCTGCCGGCGTCGTCGGACTCCACACGCACCGACACGCGGCCGGCGTGGCCGTCGTGCAGGATGGCGTTCAGGTCGCGGAAGGCGACGGCCGGCGCGGTGGCGCTGACGTAGTTGACCGGCAAGGTGGAGCAAAGCTTGCGCAGGGTGCTGCGGGTCGGCACATCGAACACGTTGTCGGTCAGGGCGGCGAACTTGTCGTGCCAGCCGTCGAGCACCGACAGGAGCGGCTGCTGGATATCGGTTTCGAGGTCGAGCGGATTGCGCGCGGCGTGGGCGATCAGGTACACGCGGGCCAGCGGGCCGTCGGCCACCAGGGTTTGCGAACGCACGTCGGTCGCGCCCGAGCTTTCTTTCAACGCGTGGGCCAGGCTGGCGGCGACGCTGGCGCTGTAACGCTCGCGCGGCATGTAGACCAGCACATTGAGGTGGCGCGCGTAGACGTCGCGGCGCGCGAACACCTTGGCGCGCGGCTGCTTGTACAGCGACACGACCGAGCTGCACACCTGCGACAGCCATTCCGGATCGGCTTCCAGCGCTTCGGTGCGCGGCAGCGATTCGAGGATTTCGAGGAATTTCTCGGCGCGGAAGCCTTCCTGGCGCACGCCGGCCAGGCTCAGGACCTTGGCCACGCGGCCGCGCGCGAACGGCAGGCGCGCCAGCGGGGTGGCGGTGGCGGCGCGGGTGAACAGGCCGACGAAGCAATGCTCGCCACGGATATTGCCCTGCGCGTCGGTGTCGCGCACGCCGATGAAGTCGAGCGGCTGGTCGCGGTGCAAGGTGCCTTCGACGTCGGCCTTGACGATCGACAGCGCATCTAGCCGCTTGGACAGGGTATCGAAGTCGCCCGGGATGTTGGCCAGGCAGGTGCCGTAGACCGGGTGCGAGGTATCCTGCAGCACGCCGATGCGGCTCGGGATATCGCGTTCGAGTTCGCGCTCGCCGGCCTTGACGACGTAGTAAGCGTAGCCGAACGGCTCGAAGCCTTCGTTCTTGGCCCACTCGAGGAAGGCAGCGACTTCCTGGCCTTCGGTGCCGTTGGCGGCGGCTGCCGCGGCCACGGCGGTCAGGCGGTCGCCCATCGCGACGGAATCGCGGCGCACCACGGCGGCGTCGCGCGCCACCATCTGCAGCTTGGCGACCAATGCGGCCAGTTCGTCGGCGCCCAGGTCTTCGGCCAGCAGGCACAGGACCACGGATTCGAGCGGTGCGCCGGCTTCGCCGACGGCGACGGCGGTGCCATTGGCATCGCGGCGCACGGCCAGTACGGAATTCATCACGCCGTTGACGGCCACGCGCTGCTTGCGCATCGCCATGACGATCGAATCGACCAGGTAAGGCATGTCGTCGTTGAGGATCAGCAGGGCGGTCGCTTGCGCGCCGCGGCCGTCGGAGTAGCGCAGCTGTGCGATCTGGCAGCCGGCGGCGGTGCGCCGGGCCGCTTGCGTAAAGCCGTCGCGCAGGACCGGCGCCAGGCTGTCCGGCGACGTGCCCGCGAGGTCTTCGTCGTCGAGCGAGCCGAGCCAGGCGGTGATCAGGGCCGACACCTGGCCGCCGTCGGCGGAAGGCTGGCTCGCATTGATCAGGTCCAGCGTCTGTTTACGCAAATCTTGTGGCATCTGTTTCATCGTTGCTTCTCCGTTGCTTGGTTTGTATTCCATCGGTCCGGCGCCAGCTCATGGCGGCGTGTTCGCGATTTGCAGGTAGGCGGGTTTACCCGCCCAAATAGGGGGCACCGTCCGGCTGGCGGTATTCTACGTCAGGTCGTACAGGCCGGGCAGTCCCAGGATGCGGCTCAATTCCTCCAGCGCGGCGCTGCATTCGAGCGCCAGCTGGGGGTCGGCCAGGTCTTTCGGTTCGAGGTGGTCGCGGTAGTATTTACCTACCCACGCGACCAGGGTGTCGTACAGCGCCTCGGTCATGATCACGCCCTGGTGCATGGCCGCGATTTCCGCCCCGGTGAGCGCCACGCGCAGGCGCAGGCAGGCAGGGCCGCCGCCGTTGCGCATGCTCTGGCGCAGGTCGAAGTGAATCAGCTCGTCGACCGGGCCGCCGCTGGCGACCAGTTCTTCGAGATAGCGCGCCACGGCACGGTTTTCCTGGCATTCCTGGGGAATGACCAGCGCCATCGTGCCGTCAGGCTTGGTGAGCAGCTGGCTGTTGAACAGGTAGCTGGCTACCGCGTCGCCCACCGCCACCACCTGGCTGTCCACGCGGATCGCGGTCAGCTCGGCCTCGACACACGCCAGCGCATTCCTGAGCGAGTTCAATACCGCGCCCTCGTCGTGGAAGGCTTGCTCGTGATAGAACAGCACATTGCCGTTACCGACCGCGATGACGTCGTTGTGGAACACGCCCTGGTCGATCACGTCCGGGTTCTGCGAGGCGAACACGGTGCGCGCCGAGTCCAGTCCGTGCAGGCGCGCGATGGCTTGCGACGCTTCCAGGGTTTGGCGGGCCGGGTACTTTTTAGGCGCCGGCGCGGACGGATCGAATTCGACACGGCCATAGGTGAAGAACTCGACGCCCTTGCCGCCGTGAGTGGCGCAAAAACGCGTGTGGTTGGCCGCGCCTTCGTCGCCAAAGGCCGACGTTGGCGGTAGCGCTTCGTGCACGGCGAAATGGCGCTCGTCGGCAAACAGCGCGCGCAGGGTGCGGGTCGATTGCAGATGCTCTTCCGAGCGGTGCAGCTTGTTATTCAGGTTGGCCGCCGTGAAGTGCGCGCGGCCATCGAAGGTGTCCGCCGACGGGCTGACCGTGGCCGCGTTGGCGGTCCACATGGGCGAGGCCGAGTAGGCGCAGGCCAGGATGACGGGCGACTCGCGGTAGGCACGCGCCAGCACGTCGGCGTCGGTGCCGGTAAAACCGATGCGGCGCAGCAGGCGGAAGTTGGGACGCGCCTGCGGCGGCATGACCGCCTGTGCAAAGCCGCGCGCGGCCAGTTCGCGCATCTTGGCCAGGCCTTGCAGGGCCGCCTCGCGCGGGTTCGACGCGCTCTTCACATTGCTGAAAGAGGCGACGTTGCCGAACGACAGACCGGCGTAGTTATGGCTCGGCCCGACCAGGCCATCGAAGTTGAATTCGCGTGCGCTCTGCATGGTGGATCCTAGAAAGTGAGGCCGGGCGACAGCTTGGCCGGCATGTCAAGTTCGCTCGTTTCGATCGAAGCGACCGGGTAGGCGCAATAGTCGGCCGCGTAGTAGGCGCTCGGGCGATGATTGCCCGACTTGCCCACGCCGCCGAACGGCGCGCTGCTGGCGGCGCCCGTGGTCGGGCGGTTCCAGTTGACGATGCCGGCGCGTGCCTGCACCGAGAACTGCTTCCACAGCGCTTCGTCGTTCGACAGCAGCGCAGCGGCCAGGCCGAATTCGGTGGCGTTGGCGACCTTGACGGCGCTGGCGAAATCCTTGACGCGGATGATTTGCAGCAGCGGGCCAAACCACTCTTCGTCCGCAATGCCGGTGGCGTTGGTGACGTCGACGATGCCGGCCGTGACAAAACCGGCGTTCGGGTCGAGCTGCTTCATTTGCAGCAGTACGGTACCGCCCTTGGCGGCCATGTCGGCCTGCGCCTGCACCAGGCGCGCCGCCACGGCGCTCGATACAACAGGCCCCATGAACGGTTGCGGTTCGGCGTTGGACGCGCCCACGGTCAGGGTGGATGCGACTTCAACCAGGCGTTTCACGAATGCTTCGCCGGCCGGGCTATCCTGCACCACCAGGCGGCGCGCGCAGGTGCAGCGCTGGCCGGCCGAGATAAACGCCGACATCACGGCGTGATGCACGGCGGCGTCGACATCCTTGACGTCCCACACCACCAGCGGATTGTTACCGCCCATTTCCAGCGCCAGCATCTTGCCCGGCTGGCCGCCGAACTGCTTGTGCAGCGCCACGCCGGTCTGGCAGCTTCCGGTAAAGAGCACGCCGTCGAGGCCCGCATCCTGGCCCAGCGCGACGCCGGTATTGCGCCCGCCGTTGACCAGGTTGATCACGCCGGCAGGCACGCCGGCCTGCTGCCACAGCTGCACGGTTTTAATCGCCGTGCGCGGCGCGTACTCGCTCGGCTTGAACACCACCGTGTTACCGGCGATGAGGGCCGGGACGATATGCCCGTTCGGCAGGTGGCCGGGGAAGTTATACGGCCCGAACACGCCGAACACGCCATGCGGGCGGTGACGCAGCACGGCATTGCCGTCGGCGACCTTGGCCGCCACTTCGCCGGTGCGCGCGCCGTAGGCCTGCACCGAGATATCGACCTTGTTGGCCATGGTGGCCACTTCGGTACGGGCTTCCCACAGCGGCTTGCCGACTTCTTCGGAAATGGTTTGCGCCAGGTCCTCGGCATTGGCCTTGAGCAGGTCGCGGAAGCGGCCGCACAGGGCGATGCGTTCATAGAGCGGGGTCAATGCCCAGGCGTCGAAAGCGGCACGCGCGGCCTGCACGGCGCGCGCCACGTCGTCGGCGGTGGACTCCAGGCTGCGCCAGGTCTGCTTGCCGGTGGACGGGTCGATGGTGACAAGTTCAGCACCGCTGCCGGCCAGCCACTCGCCGTTGACGAAGTTACTTACTACGTTACTCGAATCAGACATGGACATTTTTCCTTACATTGAGTGACAGCGTGCGAACCGTGTCGCCGCCTTGGCAATGCAGCAGCGCCTGTTCGTCCGGGGTCAGGGCGAGCTTGCCCGAGACCGGATTGGCGTGTGCGACGATCATGCGAAAATCATTGAGCTTGGTGTTCGAGACCAGCAGCGGGTCGGTGTCCGTCGGGGTGGCGCCGGCATCGACCGTGGCCACCGTGCTGTCGCGCATGGCGCGCAGTTCCGACACCCGCGCCTGCAGCACCGGGCCGGCGTCGAAAATGTCGACGTAGCCTTCGAAGTGCATGCCTTCCTGCTCCAGCAGGCGGCGCGCGGGGGCGGTCGACAGGTGCACCTTGCCGATCACTTCCTGGGCCGATTCGGGCAGGTAGGCTACATACAGCGGCTGGCGCGGCATCAGTTCGGCGATGAAGGACTTCTTGCCCATCGCCGTCAGATGGTCGACATGGTTGAAATCCATCTTGAAGAAGTGGCGCCCCAGGCCCTCGTAAAACGGCGAGCTGCCGTCTTCCGCCTGGTAGCCGCGCATTTCGGCGATCAGCTTGGCCGTAAACAGGTGCGGGAACTGGGCGATGAACAGGAAGCGGCTTTTAGAGAGCCACTTGCCGTTGTTCCCGCTGCGGTAATCCGGATGCAGGAACAGCGAACACAGTTCGGTGGCGCCGGTCAGGTCGTTCGACAGGTACAAGGTGTCCATGCGCGTGAACACATCGAGTTCGCGGCTGGAGTGGACCAGGGTGCCGATGCGGTAGTTATAGAACGGCTCGTCCAGTCCGACCGCGCCCTTGATCGCGCACACGCCGGCCAGGCGCCCGCTGGTGGTGTCTTCCATCACGAACATGTAGTCGCGCTGTTCGGGCGGGATGGTTTCGGCGAAGGAAGCCACGGCCACCGACACGCGGTCGCCCAGCATCTTGCGGTCGGGTTTGAGCGTCGTCATGCCGCTGCCGACCTGGCGCGCCAGGTCGATCAGGGCATCCAGATCGGAAGAGTGAATTGCGCGTACAACTAGCATAGGGTTCTCTTTCAGATTCTGACGCAAATAACGTTATCGCCCGGGGCCACCATCAGCGCATCCTGCGCGTCCTGCGGCAGGAAGACGGTATCGCCGCTGTCGGCCGACGGGCACGAGACGGTGATGGCGCGGAAGTTCTGCTCGTTGCTGGCGGCGACCGCATACGTCACCGGCGGCTCGGACGACATGCCCGCTTCGAGCAGGGCCACGCGGCGCGGCATCGAACCGGCAAAGGTGCGCAGCGCGTTCTTGTGGGCTTGCAGGATCGGGCCGCCGTCGAAAATGTCGACGTAATCGTCGGCCTCGAAGCCTTCCTCGGTCAGCAGGTTGAACGCGAGTTCGCCGTCGCCGTGGATCTGGCCCATGGCCGCCTGGGCGTCGCCCGGCAGCAGCGGCACGTAGACCGGATAGTGCGGCATCAGTTCGACGATGAGGGTGCGGTTGCGCGCGCCGCCGATGACCCGTTCGGCCTCGAGGAAATCCATCTTGAAGAATTTGCGGCCCAGCGCTTCCCAAAACGGCGACTGGCCATTCTTGTCGGTGACGCCGGCCAGCGGCACGAAGAAGCGGTCGCCGAAGCGGTGCGGCGCGAGCACCGCGAACAGCAGGCGCGCGCGCGACAGCAGGGCCGCTTCCAGGCCCGCCGAACCGCGGTTGGTGACGTAAAAGCCGGACAGCTGGGAGTACGCGGTCAGTTCCGAGCAGAGCGTCAGCGCATGCACGCTGTGGCTGATATTGAGGTCGCGCGAGACCTGCTGAATGACGTCGTTACGGAACGAAAAATAGGTGCCGTTGGACCCGGCCGACGCGAAGATCGCGGCGGTGCCGACGATGGCGCGGGTGGCCTGCTGTTCGAGCACGAAGAGGTACGACTCCTCGCTCGGGATGTCGACATGGGCGGCGAAGGAAGCGATCGAACGTTCGACCGAGGCCGCGATTTTCTCTCGCGTCTTCGGCAAGGTATGCACGCCCGGCATCGTCACTGCTGCCAACGTTTCGAGGGCGTCGATATCCGACAGTTCAACCGGACGGACAACAAACATGTGAATTCCCTTTATAGGCAAAGCGTGCCGCGGCCGGCCGCGGCGAGTGCCGGGCCGGCCGTGTCCAACTGATTACTTGGCGGGAGCCGCGTTGAGCATGCCGTCGACGGCGGCGCGCAGGATGCGGTCGGCCTCGGCGATCTGTTCGTCGCTGACGATCAGCGCTGGCGCGAAGCGCACCACGTCGGTGCCGGCGATGAGCAGCATCAGGCCGAGCGCTTCACAGGCCTTGGTGATGTCCTTGGCGCGGCCCTTGAACGCTTCCGCCACCGGCAGGCCGATGAGCAAGCCGCTGCCGCGCACTTCGCCGAACACTTGCGGGTAGTCGGCGGCGAGCTTGCGCAGGTTGGCGAAGATCTTGTCCGACGCTTCTTTTACACGCGCCAGGAAGGCGGGCTGGTTGATCGTTTCGATCACGTTCAGCGCCACGGTGGCGGCCAGCGGATTGCCGCCGTAGGTGGTGCCGTGCGAACCGACGCCGAAATGGGCCGCGATCTCGTGGGTGGTCAGCATGGCGCCGATCGGGTAGCCGTTGCCGAGCGCCTTGGCGCTGGTCAGGATGTCCGGCGTGACGCCCTTGTCCATGTACGCGTACAGGGCGCCGGTGCGGCCCACGCCGGATTGCACTTCGTCGAAAATGAGCAGGGCGCCGGTTTTGTCGCACAGTGCGCGCAGCTCTTTCAGGTAGGCCGGGTCGCCTGGAATGACGCCGCCTTCGCCCTGGATCGGCTCGACGATGACAGCGCACACGTCGTCGCCGATGGCGGCGCGGGCCGCTTCGATATCGTTGTACGGAATGTGGTTGATCTCTTGCGGCAGCGGCTCGAAGCCTTCGGTGTATTTCGGCTGGCCGCCGACCGACACGGTAAACAGGGTGCGGCCATGGAACGACGACAGGCAGGAAATGATGCGCGACTTGTGCGGGCCGAATTTGGTGTGGGCGTACTTACGCGCCAGCTTCAGGGCGCCTTCGTTCGCTTCCGCGCCGGAGTTGCAGAAGAAAGCGCGGTCGGCGAAGGTGGCTTCGGTCAGGGCCAGGGCCAGGCGCAGGACAGGCTCGTTGGTGTAGCCGTTGCCGAGGTGCCAGACGTTGTTGAGCTGAGCGGTCAGGGCGGCGACCAGGGTCGGATTGCAATGACCGAGGCTGGAGACGGCGATGCCGGAGGTGAAATCGAGGTAATGCTTGCCGTTCTGGTCCCACAGATCGAGGCCGGCGGCGCGCACGGGCACCATCGCGGCGGGCGCGTAAGTGGGGACGAGGACGTCGTCGAAGGTTTGTCTGGTCACCGGCCGCGTGGTTGCACCCGTTTCAAGCTTTGCGTTCATGGCATTCCTCATCCAATGTTAGTAGGGCGTACCAGGGCAAAGGCGCTGGGCACGTCGGACCATTATAAGAACAGCAGCCCCAAACATCTTTTGAATACGCGACAAGCATTTTCATTTTTGCTCGTCGCCAAAACTTGCTTAACCGGGGTCAGACCCCGATGAAGCAAGCTCACAACCGGGGTCTGACCTCTGATTAGAAATTAATTGCCAAAAAGCTGACAAAAGTGGCGCCCTGCGCGCCCAGTAACGGTGCAGCTACGAAGATACGCGCCCAACGTTGCCGTTTCAGAGGCGCGATCTGTGGATGGTGTGCAATTATTGCTAATCAGAGGTCAGACCCCGGTGTTGCGGTGTTGGCTTCAGGCAGGCGGGGCGGCGAGCTTGCGCTGGCGTTCTTCGCGCGGGGTGTTGCCGAACAGGGCGCCGAAGGCGGTCGAGAAGTGCGAGCCGCTCGAAAAGCCACACATCAGTCCCACCTGGACAATCGAGTAGTGGGTGTCGAGCAGTAACTGGCGCGCGCGCTGCAGCCTCAGCTCCAGGTAGTAGCGCGACGGCAGGCTGCCCAGGTATTGCTTGAACAGCCGCTCCAGCTGGCGCCGCGATATCCCCACCAGATTGGCAATGTCGTCCGTCGACAGCGGTTCTTCGATGTTCGCTTCCATCAGGGTCACCGCTTCCGTCAGCTTGGGCTGCAAGGCGCCGAATCGCGCCTGCAAAGCCACCCGCTGCCGCTCTTCCTTGCCGCGCACGCGGTCGATGCACAGCGTTTCCTTGATGCGCGCCTGGACTCCCGCACCGAAAATGATCTCGACCAGGTTCAGCGCGAAGTCGATGCTGGCCGCGCCGCCGCAGCAGGTCAGACGGTTGTCGTCGATCTCGAACAGGTTCGGGGTAAACACGGCGCGGTCGGCTACCGTGTCGACCTCGGCATACAGCGCCCACGGCAGCGCCGTACGCACGCCGTTGAGCACGCCCGCGTCGGCCAGCCACAGCACCCCTGCCCCGACCCCGCCCCAGAATGGCGCGGCGCGGCAGCGCTCGATCAGGATGCGGCTGTTGGCCGGTTTCAGCGAGGCTTGCGCTTCGTCCGCCACCAGCAGCACCAGATGCCAGTGGCGCTGGGCGTCGGCGGCAAATTTGTCGGGACTGCGCACGTCCACGTGCAAGCGCTCGGGACCGAGAATCTTGGCTGCCAGGCGCAGCGGCTGGAACAGGCCGGCCCAGGTCAGCGAATCGGGTTCGCCGGCGTTGATGAGGAGCACGCGCAGCGGTGTTTCTTGCGCCAGGCGGGCGAGTTTGGCTAGTGGCATCGAACGGGCATGGGTGCGTCTGCAAAGTGCGTCATGGCAAAAAAACGAGCGCCGGCATGGCGCCGCAACATTCCATTGGCTGACTATCATACCGGAGATCAACGAACCTGCCCGGACCCGGCCCGGCGCCCGCCACACAATCGGCCCCGCCGCGCGCTGTAGCAAATCAGCATCAGTGCGACGATAGCGGGGCCGCGCAGAGCGCATAAGCCCGCGCGCCGCCATCAAACCAGGCGTAGCCAGCTATAATCACGGCCTATGGGGGAACGTTATTTAAGGAGTGTGCGCTTGCTGGCCGAGTGCCTGCAGAGCTTTGAGCGCTTTTCGGGCGAATCCGTGCGCCAGTGCGGCTTGACGCATGCCCAGTTCGATATCATCGCCACGCTCGGCAATACGCAGGGCATGACGTACAAGGAACTGGGCGAGAAAACCTTGATCACCAAGGGCACCTTGACCGGCGTGATCGACCGCCTGGAACAGAAGGGCCTGGTTGCGCGCGAACGCAGCTGCGACGACAAGCGCTCGTTTTACGTACGCCTGACGGCCTGCGGCGAGGCGCTGTTCCAGGACGTGTTTCCCAAGGTGGTCGAACACGGCAGGCAATTGTTTTCGTCGTTCTCGGATACGGATTTCGATGGCATCGATGCCAGCTTGCACAAACTCAAGCAAGTCATCACCGACCATGCGGTTTGCCCCACATCACAACAACACAAGGAAGAAGATTGAAAACGACTCTGCTCGAAGGCAAAAAGCCCGCCCATTTTGACAAGCACATCATCGGCAACCTGCTGCTCAACGTGGCCACGCCGGACGAAGTGCGCCAGGAAAAAATGCTGATCGGCGTGCGCAACGAAGCCGGCGACATCTATCGCCTGATCGGTGCAACCAAGCTGAACAGCTTCATGAATGCGGTCGAGGAATTGTTCGACCTGGGCCTGGTCGATGAGTTGCAGGATACCGAAGCGACCCAGGATGGCTGCGACGCGATCTTCAGCGAGCCCTGATTGCCAGGCCGTGTCCGCCGGCCAGCCCCTTGACCGGGGCGCCCGGACGGCGCGTAGATTAATGCTTTAAAGCACGTTTTTACGACAAACACGGCTGGGTTATGGGAGTATAATTTTTTCATGGACAGACTCGAAGCGTACAAGAGCATCGCTGCTCAAGCAAGCCGGGGGGAACTGAGTTTCCCGACCAACGTCGACGCCACGCTCAAGCTGCAGCGCGCGCTGAGCGATCCCGACTGTCATGCCGATACGGCGGCCCGCCTGGTACAGGCCGAGCCGCTGCTGGCGGCGCGCACCGTGGCGATCGCCAATTCGGTCGCCTATAACCGTTCCGGCAATGAAGTCACGAATGTGCGCACGGCCGTGCAGCGGGTGGGCTTTCGCACCCTCAACGCGCTGGGCGCGGCGGTCATCGTGCGCCAGCTCGACAGCAAAATCACCGAACCTTCCCTGCGCGCCAAGGCCAACCAGCTGTGGCAGCACTCGGCCCACGTGGCGGCGCTGTCACAGGTGATCGCGCGGCGGGTGGCCCATCTCGACCCGGAAACGGCGATGTTCGCCGGCATCGTGCACGAGGTGGGCGGCTTTTACATGCTCTCGCGCGCGGACGAGTTTCCGGGCTTGTTCGAAGGCGAGCCGGACGACTGGATCGAACATGGGGAACAGATCATCGGCCGCTGCGTCCTGCAACGCCTGAGCGTGCCGGCGCCGGTCATGGCGGCCATCGAGGCGCTGTGGGTCGGCATGCGCGCGCTGCCGCCCGAAACCCTGGGCGACACCTTGCTGCTGGCCAACGACCTGGCACCGGTCCCCTCGCCCCTGTACGAACGCGCCGGCGCCACCTCGCGCCAGGCGGCGGCCACCATCGACTTCGTCATCGGCGATGGCACGCTCAACAGCATCCTGGAAGAATCGGCCGCCGAAGTGAGCAGCCTGACCTCGGCCCTGATGTAAGCTGGCGGCGCGGCGTCCTGCCGCGCCCTGTTTTCCCCGTGCAAGTTCTCAAGGGCTTCCGCCCAGGCAAAAAAATGCCCGCTGTATCAGAGCGGGCGAAGTCCAAAACTAGGGATGTCCTGAAAGAGACAGTTCCACTATAGCCCGCGCCATATTGCACTTCTGTGCGTGAACACACACAAGAAGAAAATTCCCCCTGGAAACTTTCCTTGTTTTGACAGAAAGCATGCCCGGCGGGGATGAAATCCGACAAAACTTTTCAAAAAGCTAATGCGACCAGTGACTTCATGAGCAAAACAAGCAGCAGCAAGAGCCGGGCAAGCGGAAAAACCACCCTGGCGACGGTGGCCGCGCATGCCGGCGTATCGGCCATGACCGCCTCGCGCGCGTTGAACCAGCCAGCGCTGGTATCGGTGGCGGTGCGCGAGCGGGTTGAACTGGCCGTCGCCGAACTCGGTTACGTGCCGAACCGCGCCGCGCGCGCGCTGGCCTCGGCGCAGTCGAACGTGATCGTGGTGCTGGTACCGTCGCTGTCGAATGCCGTGTTCACCGCCGTGCTGGAAGGCATCCAGGATGCGGCCGGGCCCGGCAATTACCAGCTTTTGATCGGCAACACCCGTTATTCCGATGCCGAGGAAGAAAAGCTGCTCGGCATTTATCTGCAATCGAACCCGGACGGGATTTTGCTCTCCAGCCTGAGCCACAGCGCGCGGATGACGCAGATGCTGGCCGCCTCGGGCGTGCCGGTGGTGTCGATGATGGACCTGGCCAGCGCGCCCGAGCAGTTCTCGGTCGGGTTTTCGCAGTTCGACGCGGGGCAGGCGATGACGCGCTATCTGATCGGGAAGGGCCATACCCGCATCGGTTTCATCGGCGCCCAGCTCGACGAACGCACCCTGCGCCGCGCCGATGGCTACCGCAAGGCGATGAGCGACGCGGGCCTGCTCGATGCGCGCCTGGAGCTGATGGTGGGCGAGCCGTCGACCATCGCGCTGGGGGCCGCTCTGCTGGGGCGGATGCTGGAGCAGGCGCCGGACTGCGATGCGGTTTTCTGCTGCAACGACGACCTGGCGCATGGCGCGATTTACCAGTGCCAGCGGCGCGGGATCGCAGTGCCGGGGCAGCTGGCGGTGTGCGGGTTTAACGATTTGCCTGCGTCGGAATGGATGACGCCATCGGTCACCACGATCGACACGCCGCGCTACAAAATCGGGTTCGAGGCGGCCAGCCTGCTGCGCGCGCTGATCAAGGGCGAAACGCCGCCGGTGACGCAGATCGACCTGGGGTTCACCTTGATGGCGCGCGAAAGCGCGTAGCTCTGTTGGCGCACCCGTCGTGCCCATTAACCCCGTCGTACCCATTAACCCCGTCGTACCCGCACAGGCGGGTACGACGGGTGATCGGGCAATCACGAACCGACGCTCAGGGCACAAATACATCCAGCCGATACTCCGCCCCCGCCACGATCCCGGTCATGCGCGCTTCCGGTAAAAATTTGCCCTCGTACCTGACCATCACGCCCTTCACATCCGCGCGCTCGACGTGCACGGCAAAGCGCGCCCCGCGAAACTCGCGCTCCACCTCCATGCGCTGCCACGCGGCGGGCATCTGCGGATTGATCGTCAGCCCATCCACATCCCCTTTCAGCCCGCACAAACCCTCGACAATGCTGCGGTACACCCACGACACCGTCCCGGTATTGAACAACTGGCTCGACCTGCCCGCCGTGCGCGGATACTCGCGGTGCGCGCCCCGGTAGTAATTGGGGATGAACACCGGCAGCTGCCCGCGCTGCAGATAATCGGCGTCGTCCGGCCCCGGAATCATCTGGCGCAACAGCATGTGGGCGCGCTCGGACTGGCCGATGCTGTACAAGCTGAAAATGTAGAAAATCGCCGCGTGGTTGTACACCGCCCCATTTTCCGCCGACCCGGGGTGCTTCTGCGTGACCCGCCCTACATCGTCGCGCATGGCGCTGTAGGGCGGCGCGAACATCGTCACGCCGTAGGGCGAATACAGCTGGCGCTCGACCTCGGCCAGCATGCTGGCAGTCTGCGCGCCGTCGGCCGCCCCGCTCAGGATAGCCCACGCCTGCGGATTGAGGTAGATGCGCCCTTGCGCATCCGTCCTCACGCCGAACTTCACGTCGTCATCCGTGATACCGCGCGCGAACCAGGCGCCGTCCCACAGGTGCGCATTAGCCGCCGCATTCAGCGCCGCCGCGCCGGCGCGGAAGTGCCGCGCCTGCCCGGCCTCGCCGCGTTGCTCGCACACGGCCGCCCACAGCGTGAGCGCGTACGCCGCCGCCACCGTCAGCCAGCCGGACACGCCGCGCCCCTTGTAGCCCACCATGTTCATCGGATCGCACCAGTCACCCTGCGCGATCAACGACAGGCCGCGATGGTCACGTTCGGCCAGCAGCCAGTCCATGGCGCGCCCCACCCGCGCAAACGCGCTCTCGCCGCGCCCCTGCGCATCGACCACGCTTTCATCGAGCATGGCGACATCGGCCGTCTCGTCGAGGTAAGCCTGCAAGCATACGGGCAGCCACACGCAATGGTCGGTGTGCGGCACCTGGTTGATGTACTTGAGCTCCGCGCCGGCCGCCAGCAGTATCCCGTCGGGCATGGCACCGGACGCTTCCTGCTGGCTGAGCGCATGCAGGAAGGCGGCGCGCATCACGGAAGGACGCACGAAGCTCATGCCCATATTGTCCTGCAGGTAGTTGCGCGTCTGCGGGTCGGTCGTGAGGCGGTTCACGTCGCCGTGGTAGAACACCTGGCGCGGCAGCCAGTGGTTGACGAAGTTATCCAGTTCCTTGTCGGGCGTGGAGATGCGCACGCAACCGCGTCCGCCGGCCACGTAAGCCTGCGCCTGGGCGGCGGCGCGGGCAAAGCCCTCTTCGCTCAGCCAGGCGCTGCGCAGGGACGCGATCTCGGCATCGTCGATGGCGGGGCCGAACAGGAAGCGGTGGGTGCTGGCCGCGCCGCCGGCCAGCGCCAGCTGGTATTGCACAACCGCGGCCGGCGTCTCGTAGCGCGCGTCGCCATTGGCCAGCGCGCCGCGCCGCAAGGCCGACGGATCATGCAGGCCACCCTCGCCTTCGAAGGCGCCCTGGTTGGCTTCCCACGAATCGGGCACCTGCTCGCACAGGAAGAAGGTCTTGTCCTTGAAGTCCTTGTTCTTGAAGTAGTCGGCCACCTTCTGGTACGGCGTGACGCTGCTGGCGACGATACCTCGCAGGTCGGCGCGGTACTCGGCCGACTGGTTCATCCACGACATGTACCCGATCGGGAAGTAGGGCGTCACACTGATCCTGCGCGGGCGGCCCGACAGGTTGGTAACCCGCAGCGACCACAGTTCGACCACCGCATCCGGCGCCAGGCAAAGACGCAGGTCGACGCCGATGCCGAGGTGTTCGACGTGCCACGCCAGGTCGCTCTGGCCGACCGAGAAGGCAAAGCGGTCCAGCGCCGCGCGTACCGGCTCGTAGGGGGCGGAAAACAGCTCGCCCGTGTCCTCATCCTTCACGTAAAAGAAGCGGCCCGGATGGTGCGCAAAATAGGCCTGCTCCGGCTGCATGAAGGACTTCGCTTCCATGTTCGGAGGATGCGCGTACTTGGCCGGTTCCGGCTGCATGAACTGGGCCACCGCGTAGCCGCGGCAGGTCACCTGGATCATCATCGTGCGGTTCCACAGGAAGCCGGCGGCGTGCGGCATCGCGGTCGGGCTGCTCAATTCGTAGCGGGCACCGTCGTCGGTGGGGCGTAGCATAAAACGTCTCCGGAAATGCGTTACAGCGGCGCCTTGCGCGCCGTCAGGTCGGCCTGGATACGCCGCAGTGTGCCGCTGTCGAGGTTATAGAAAAACATGACCGCCACCGCCAGCAGCGCGAACAGGGCGGGAATGATGGACATCAGCCAGACGATGCCCGCTTGCGAGCCGTTCGTCTGGGCCGCGTTGGGGACGTAGCCGAGTGCCGTGAAGACGGCGCCGATCACGCCCACCGCCAGCGCCGTGCCCAGTTTTTGCGAAAACGTGGCGGCGGCGAAGGTCATCGCGGTGGCGCGCCGGCCGGTGCGCCACTCGTTGTAGTCGGCCGTGTCGGCGTACATCGAAAACGCCAGCGGCGACTTCGGCCCCAGCACCAGGCCCAGGGCGATCTGCAGCGCGTACATCTCGCCCACCTGGGCCGGGCCGACGAAGAAAAACGCCGCGGAGAGCAGCGCGGTGAGCGACATGAGCACCATCATCAGGATTTTCTTGTCGACGAAGCGGGTTGTCAACGGCGTGAGGGCGGCGCCGGCGGCAGCGGCGGCCATATAGGCGGGCAGGAAGGACTTGAGCAGCTCGGGCCGACCCACCACGTACTTGAAGTAGTAGGCGCAGGTCGTGGTGCGCAGGGTGATCGACACCATGATGATCAGCGCCAGGAAAAACAGCACCAGCCATGGACGGTTGCCGGCCAGGTCGCGCAGGTCGTCGCGCACCCGCGTTGTTTGGCGCGGCGGCGGGGCGATGCGTTCGCGCGTGTTGAAAAAGGTGAGCGCGAACAGCAGCGAGGCGAGCACGCCCCAGGCCAGCATCGTCAACTGCCAGCCGCGTTGGGTCGCATCCATGCCCTCGCCGACGCCGAAAAAGCTCACCATGCCCGGCGTGGCGGCCGTGACCAGCATGCTGCCGGCGAAGGCGAAGATGAAGCGCAGGCCATTGATGGTGGAGCGCTCCTGCGGCTCGGCCGACATCACGCCGGACAAGGCGTTGTAGGGAATGTTGATGCAGGTGTAGCAGATCATCATCAGCAGATAGGTGCCGTAGGCCCAGGCCAGCTTGCCGTTCTCGCCCAGGTCCGGCGTGGTGTAGGTCAGCACGCCGGCGCCGGCCAGCGGCAGCGCCATCCAGACCAGATAGGGGCGGAACTTGCCGAAGCGGGTGCTGGTGCGGTCGGCCGCGGCGCCGATCAGGGGATCGGTGAAGGCGTTGATGATTTTGACGACGAACATCATCGACGCGGCGGCGGCGGCCGAGATGCCGTACACATCGGTGTAGAACATCATCAGGAAGGTCGCGATATTGGCCCAATAAAAATTGAAACCCATGTCGGCGAGGCCATAACTGATCTTTTCTCGCCACGGCAGCGGTGTTGCAATCAATGGGGACTTTCCTCGATGGACGGCGGCCTTACGGTGCCCTCCTATGTTAGCGCTAACATTTTTACATCAAGTATGCCCACGCCGCCCATGAGTGTCAATGAAGAAATTGCCCAACCGGGGTCAGACCTCCGATAGGAAACAAAAAAGTTTCGATTTGGAGGTCTGACCCCGGTTGGGAAAGTTTTTATCCGGCTTCGGTGTTTTTCCAGAGGTCGAGCTGGCGGATGCGCTCGAACCAGCTCATCAGGTTGGGAAAGTCGCCCAGCGGCAGGCGGGCTTTTTCCAGGTACATCAGCGGCGCGACGACGGCGATGTCGGCCAGGCTCAGGGCCTCGCCCACCAGCCAGTCGCGCTGTGCCAGGTGGCCGTCGAGCACCGCGCCCAGTTGACGCAGCTCACCCTCGGCGTGCGCCACGGTGGCCGGGTCGCCCTCGCCACGGCCGATCATGCCTTTCCAGATATTTTCGAACGCCAGGATGCTGATCGTTTCGGCGAAATGCTGGCAAGCCCAGAACTGCCAGCGGTTCACGTCGGCCCGCACCCGCGCATCCTGCGGATAGAGCTGCTGGCCCGGGGTGATGTCGCACAGGTATTGCATGATGGCGCACGATTCCCACAGCATGAAGTCGCCATCCTGCAGCACCGGCAGCTTGCCGTTCGGGTTGATTTCATGCAGGCGCGCGCGCTCGCTCTCGCTGACCAGGTCGACCTTGACGATGTCCAGCGGCAGACCAAGCTGCTCGGCGACCATCCGCACGCGGCGGCCATTCGATGACAGGTGATTGTGAAACAGGCGCATGATGCAGCTCCGTAAAAGTTGGTAGAGCAGCCATGATAGAAGTGGCCTGCGTCAGTTTCTGTCAGGAGTCTTCGGGCAGGCGCAATTCGGCGCGCCAGCGCTTGAGCAGATCGCGCCGGTGTTCCGGATAGCGCTCGCCGCTCGACTCGGCACTGGCGATGCGGTCGATGCGGAAGTGGCGGTTGGCGCCGCGCAGCTCGCACCAGGCGGCCAGCACCCGCGCGCCGTCGAAAAAGGCCAGCGCGAACGGCCACACGGTGCGCAGGCTGGCGGCGCCGCCGGCGTCGCGGTAGCCGATGCGCAGCTTGTGCTGGTTGCGGATCGCTTCGCGCGCGGGCCGCACGAAGGTAGTCGTCTCGGGCGCTTGCGGGCCGGCCGGCACCCACAAGCTGGTTTCGGCGATGCAGTCGCGCAGATCCTTGGGCGTGGCGGTGGCGATCTTGGCCAGCGCGTTCGACGCCGCCTCGGCCAGCGCGTCGTCGCCCTGGCGGCGCACCCAGCGCGCACCGAGCACCAGCGCTTCGAGTTCGTCGTTGGTAAACATCAGCGGCGGCAGGAACAGGCCGGCGCGCATCAGGTAGCCGACGCCAGCCTCGCCCTCGACCGGCGCGCCCAGTTCGGACAAGGTCTGGATGTCGCGGTAGATGGTGCGCTCGGAGACGCCGAGGCGTTCGGCCAGCACGGCGGCCGTGACGGGCCGGCGGTGGCCGCGCAGGGCGTCGAGCAGCAGGAACAGGCGGTTGGTGCGGCTCATGGCAGCGGGCGGGCGTGACACATCATGATTCGGCCAGGGGGCAATGGTTGAACGGGGCGCGGCCATGAAAAATGCCGCGCAGCGTGAGCCGGGCGGCATTGTTCATGGAGCGGCGAAACTGCGCTTAAACGACGGCGCCGTCGGTTTCGTCCTTTTCCTTGATCGGCTTGATCAGGTCTTCGCGCTTCACGCCCAGCCACATGGCGATGGCGGCGGCGACGAACACCGACGAGTAAATACCGAACAGAATACCGATGGTCAGCGCCACGGCGAAGTAGTGCAGGGTCGCGCCGCCCAGCAGCAGCATCGACAGCACCATCATCTGGGTACAGCCATGCGTGATGATGGTACGCGAGATGGTGCTGGTGATCGCATTGTCGATCACTTCCTCGACACTGGTCTTGCGCTGCTTGCGGAAGTTTTCGCGGATCCGGTCGAAAATGACCACCGATTCATTGACCGAGTAGCCCAGCACCGCCAGCACGCCGGCCAGCACCGCCAGCGAGAACTCCCACTGGAAGAAGGCGAAGAAGCCGAGGATGATGACCACGTCGTGCAAGTTGGCGATGATGGCCGAGACGGCGTACTTCCACTCGAAGCGCACCGCCAGGTAGAACACCACGAACAGCACCACCATGATCAAGGCGTTGACGCCATTTTGCGCCAGCTCGTCGCCCACCTGCGGACCGACGAATTCGACCTTCTGGAGACTGAGCACCTCGGCGCCGGCCGGGTTATGGCAGACATCCTTCATCACGCTCTGGCCCTTGACCACGGTATTGATCTTGGTGACCGCGCCGCTTTCGGACTTGCACAGCGCGTCGAACACGATCTGCGAGCCGCTCGAACCGGCGACCGCCTTGGTGATCGGCAGGCGCAGCATGACTTCCTGCGCGGTGCCGAAGCTGGTCACTTCAGGCTGTTCGTAGCCGAGCTTGACGAGGTCGGCCCGGATCTTTTCCTGGTTGGCCGCGTTCGGGTACTTCAGCTCCATCACGGTGCCGCCCTTGAATTCGACCGACAGGTGCAGGCCCTTGGTCGCCAGGAAGAACACGGCCGCCACGAAGGTCAGTGCCGAAATCACGTTGAAAATCAACGCATGGCGCATGAAGGGAATATCTTTCTTGATTCGGAAAAATTCCATCTTGAATCCTGTTGTAGTAAGTGCTTGTTATTTCGTGACCGACAGGCCAGGAGTCCAGACAGTACCGATCGAGACTTTGTTCAGCTTTTTGGTGCGGCCGTACCAGAGGTTGACCACGCCGCGCGAGACGAACACGGACGAGAACATCGAGGTCAGGATGCCCAGGCAGTGCACCACGGCGAAGCCGCGCACCGGACCGGAACCGAATACCAGCAGCGCGATACCGACGATCAGGGTGGTCACGTTCGAGTCCAGGATGGTGGCCCAGGCGCGGTCGAAACCGGCGGCAATGGCTTTTTGCGGCGCCTCGCCGGCACGCAGCTCCTCGCGGATACGCTCGTTGATCAGCACGTTGGCGTCGATCGCCATGCCCAGTGCCAGCGCGATCGCGGCGATGCCGGGCAGGGTCAGGGTCACTTGCAGGCACGACAGGAGCGCCAGCAGGAACAGCAGGTTCGAGGCCAGCGCGATCACGCTGAAAGCGCCAAACATATGGTAGTAGAGGATCATGAAAACGGCGATCGCGGCGAAGCCGTACACGGTCGAGTACAAGCCCTTGGCGATGTTTTCGGCGCCCAGTTGCGGGCCGATCACCCGTTCCTCGATGATTTCCATCGGTGCCGACAGGGCGCCGGAGCGCAGCAGCAGCGCCAGGTCGTTGGCCTTTTCCAGGGTGCCCATGCCGGTGATCTGGAAGCGGCTGCCCAGTTCACTGTTGATGGTCGGTGCCGACAGCACGGTGTACTTGCCTTTTTCCTTGAGCAGGATGGCCATGCGCTTGCCGATGCGCTCGCGCGTGGCTGCACGCATCTTGCCTCCGCCGTCGCCATTAAGGTCCAGGCCCACGGCCGGCTGGTTGTTCTGGTCATTGGTGCCGATGGCGCTGGAGATGTAGTCGCCGGTCAGGATCACGTCTTTGAGCAGCACGATAGGACGGCCCATCTCGTCGGTGAACAGTTCGGACGTGAGCGGAATGGTGGCGGCCGACTCCATGCCCGGCACCACGGTATCGTCGACCAAGCGCATTTCCAGGGTGGCGGTGCGGCCGATGATGGCCTTGGCGCGCGCAACGTCCTGCACGCCGGGCAGCTGCACCACGATGCGGTCGCGGCCCTGCTGCTGGATGATTGGCTCGGACACGCCCAGTTCATTGACACGCTTGGACAGGGTCGAGATGTTTTGCTTGACGCCTTCTTCGATGGTGCTCTGAAGCGCTTGCGGCTTGAGCGAGACGACCAGTTTCAGGCCGTTGGCGTCGGCCGCGTCGGCAAACACCAGATCGTTCGACTCGCTTGCCAATACCTGGCGCGCGCGGGTGCGGTTGCCGGCATCGGCAAAGCGCACTTCGATAGTCTGGCCCACGCGGTCGATGCCGGTGTGGCGCGCATCGTCCTTGTCGCGCAGCTGGCTACGCACGCTCGACTGGATACCTTTGATCTTGGTCTCGGTGGTCGCGGCCACGTCGACCTGCATCAGGAAGTGCACGCCGCCGCGCAAATCCAGGCCCAGGTTCATCGGCAGCGCATTAATCGCCTGCATCCATTTCGGGGTGTTCTTCACCAGGTTGACGGTGACGATGTAATCCGGTTCGGCCGCGTTGCGGTTGAGCGCCTTTTCCAGCGCGTCCTTGGCCTTCAACTGCACGTCGGTGGTGCTGAAACGCGCACGCACCGAGGTGGCGTTGCCATTCCCGTCCAGGCTCACGCCGTCGGACTTGATGCCCGCTGCCGCGAGGGCGGCTTCGACCTGGTCGGCCGTGTTGCGGGTGATCTTCAGGGTCGAACTGCCTGTCGTCACCTGCAGCGCGGGCGATTCAACGAAGTAGTTGGGCGCCGTGTACAAGGCGCCGAACAACAACGCAATGACGATGAGAATATATTTCCAGACGGGATAGCGATTCATAGTGTTCCAGCGTTCAATGTTGAGCAGGCAGGCGGCCCAGGGCCGCCCATCAGGCTTACAGGGACTTCATCGTGCCGATTGGCAGCATCGTGGTGATCGAATTCTTTTGTACGACGACGTGGGTATTGCTCGCGACCTCGATGGTCACATAGGTATCGTTGACCTTGATGACTTTGCCGAGGATGCCGCCGGCGGTGACGACTTCGTCGCCCTTGGCGAGCGCGTCCATCATGGATTTCTGCTCTTTGGCGCGTTTCTGCTGAGGGCGGATCATCAGGAAATACATGACCACGAACATCAGAACCAGCGGCAGGAAGGTGGTCATATTACCCATCAAACTGGCGTCGGCGGCAGCGGGAGCGGCTTGCGCGTAGGCGTTGGAAATAAACACGGGGACTCCGATATTGAGGTTAGTTTTGTTAAAAAATCAGCGCTGTATTCTAGCACCGGAGACTGCGGGCAAGCCAATTCGAGCTATTTGGCTGCCATCTTGGTTTTTGCAAGCTGCTGAAAGTTATTTAACTTTCAACAACGGCGGGCGGCGTTGCCGATTTCACCATCAGCTCACCCTCCGTCGCCCCCGCGCAGGCGGGGGCCCAAGTTCGGCGCGGGGGCGACGGTGGGGACTCAACGGCGGCGGCTCAGACGCCGCGGGCGCGGCCGGCGTTGAACTCGAGGCGGAAGGCGTGGAAACGGTCGGCGTCGATCGCATCGCGCATTTCGCTCATCAGCTTCAGGTAGTAGTGCAAATTGTGGATCGTGTTCAGGCGCGCACCCAGGATTTCCTTGGAGCGGTGCAGGTGGTGCAGGTAGGCGCGCGAAAAATTTTTGCAGCAGTAGCAGTCGCAGCTCTCGTCGAGCGGTCCCTGGTCGTCCTTGTAGCGCGCATTCTTGATCTTGACGTCGCCAAAGCGCGTAAACAGCCAGCCATTGCGCGCATTCCGGGTCGGCATCACGCAGTCGAACATGTCGATGCCGTTGGCGACACCGGCCACCAGGTCTTCCGGCGTGCCCACACCCATTAAATAGTGCGGCTTGTTGGCCGGCAGGCGCGGACCGACGTGTTCCAGCATGCGCATCATGTCTTCCTTCGGCTCGCCCACCGACAGCCCGCCGATCGCGATGCCCGGGAAGTTGATCTCTTCCAGGCCCGCCAGCGACTCGTCGCGCAGGTTTTCGAACATGCCGCCCTGGACGATGCCGAACAGCGCGTTCGGGTTTTCGCCTTGGGTGAATTCGTTCATCGAGCGCTGGGCCCAGCGCAGCGACATGCGCATCGATTGCGCCGCTTCGACCGAGGTGGCCGGACGGCCGTCGATTTCATACGGCGTGCATTCGTCGAACTGCATGACGATGTCGGAGTTGAGCGCGCGCTGGATCTGCATCGAGATCTCGGGCGACAAAAACAGCTTGCTGCCGTCGATGGGCGACGAGAACTTGACGCCCTCCTCGGTGATCTTGCGCATCGCGCCCAGCGAAAACACCTGGAAGCCGCCGGAATCGGTCAGGATCGGCTTGTCCCAGCCCATGAAGCCGTGCAGGCCGCCGAATTTGTTGAGCACTTCGGTGCCCGGGCGCAGCCACAGGTGGAAGGTGTTCCCCAAAATGATCTGCGAGCCGACCTCCTTGAGTTCGACCGGCGACATCGCCTTGACCGAACCGTAGGTCCCGACCGGCATGAAGATCGGGGTTTCGATGACGCCGTGATTGAGCGTGAGGCGGCCGCGCCGCGCGTGCGACAGGCCGCTGGTGTCGGTCTTGAGAAGTTGGAAGTCGAGCATAGGATTGTTTGATCTACTTGTTGTCGGTCGTGAGCAGCATGGCGTCGCCATAGCTGAAGAAGCGGTATTGGCTGGCGATGGCGTGCGCGTAGGCGGCGCGGATGGCGTGGTAGCCGGCAAAGGCCGACACCAGCATCAGCAGGGTCGATTTGGGCAGGTGGAAGTTGGTGATCAGGCGCGATACCGTCTTGAAAGTATAGCCGGGCGTGATGAACAGGGCCGTGTCGGCGCTGCCGGCCACCAGCTCACCCGACTGCGACGCCGATTCGAGCGCGCGCAGGCTGGTGGTGCCCACCGCGACGATGTCGCGCCCGGCCGCTTTGGCGGCGCGCACCGCATCCACCGTTTCCTGCGGCACGGTGTACCACTCGGTGTGCATCTTGTGCTCGGCCAGCGCCTCGACCCGCACCGGCTGGAAGGTGCCGGCGCCCACGTGCAGGGTGACATAGGCGAAGTTGACGCCCTTCGCTTTCAGGGCGGCCAGCAGCGCTTGGTCGAAGTGCAGGCCGGCCGTGGGCGCGGCCACCGCGCCCGGTTCGCGCGAGTACACGGTCTGGTAGCGCGTCTCGTCGAATTCGTCGGCATCGTGTTCGATATAGGGCGGCAGCGGCAGGCGGCCATGCGCTTCGATCAGTTCGAACACGTCGCCATCGAACACGAGGGTGAAGAATTCGCCGGCGCGCTCGCCCGCGGTGACATTGAAGGCGTCGGCCAGGCGGATGCGGTTGCCGGGCTTGGGCGACTTGGAGGCGCGCACCTGGGCCAGCACGGTGCGGCTGTCGAGGATGCGCTCGACCAGCACCTCGACGTTGCCGCCGGTTTCCTTGACGCCAAAAAAGCGCGCCTTGAGCACGCGCGTGTCGTTCATCACCAAGAGGTCGCCGGGCGCGAGCAGGCCGACAATATCGGCGAACTGGCGGTCGACGATGGCCGTCCCGTCCAGGTGCAACAGACGGGAAGCGCTGCGGTCGGGCAGCGGGGTTTGCGCGATGCGCTCGGCGGGCAGGTCGAAATCGAAGTCGGAGAGCGAGTACATTCTGCTAATTTTGTAAAAAAGAGGGTCAAGAGCCGTACAATAGGGCTCACGCGTGCAGGGCAACCCTCTATTTTACCCCCTTACGCACCGAAGTTGCTTCAATATGCCGCCGACCAAACCGAAAACACCACCGAAAACCAACGAAAGCAAGCTCGCCAAGCTGGGCCTGCACACCGACATGGACCTGGTGCTGCACCTGCCCATGCGCTACGAGGACGAGACGTGCGTGGTGTCGATCCGCGAAGCCTGCCTGCGCGGCGGCCATGTGTCGCAGGTCGAGGGGGTGGTCACGAAAAACGAGATCAGCTTCCGCCCGCGGCGCCAGCTGCTCGTCACCATCGCCGACGAGAGCGGCGACCTGCTGCTGCGCTTCATGAATTTTTACGGCAGCCAGGTCAAGCAGCTGGCCGAAGGCACGCGCGTGCGCGCCCGCTCGGAACTCAAGCATGGCTTCTTCGGCGCCGAGATGGTGCACCCGGCGTACAAGGTGATCAACGAAGGCGCGCCGCTGCCGACCGTGCTCACGCCCGTGTATCCGTCGGGCGAAGGCTTGTCGCAGGCGATTTTGCGGCGCGCGATTGCCGACGCGATGAAGCGCATCGACTGGCGCGACACCCTGCCGCCGTCCTTGCGCGCGGAAATGAACCTGACCGACTTCGAGCCCTCGGTGCGCCTGCTGCACTATCCGCCGCAGGAAATCGACGCCCATTCGCTGGTCGAGCGCTCGCACCCGGCCTGGATCCGCATGAAGTTCGACGAGCTGCTGGCGCAGCAGCTCTCGCTCAAACGCGCGCAGCGGGCGCGCCGGGTCAAGGGGGCGCCGGTGCTCAAGGCGGTGGGCGCGCTGTCGGAAGCGTTCTTGGGGCAGTTGCCGTTCAAGCTGACCGGCGCGCAGCAGCGCGTGCTCAAGGAAATCCGCGCCGACCTGAAAAACGGCTATCCGATGCAGCGCCTGCTGCAAGGAGATGTGGGCAGCGGCAAGACGGTGGTGTCGGCGCTGGCCGCCGCCCAAGCGATCGACAGCGGCTACCAGGCGGCCTTGATGGCGCCGACCGAAATCCTGGCCGACCAGCACTTTCGCAAGATCGCCGGCTGGATGGAGCCGCTCGGCGTGAAGGTGGCGTGGCTCACGGGCAGCCTGAAAAAGAAGGACAAGCTGGCCGCCACGGCGATGGTGGAATCGGGCGAGGCACAGCTGGTAATCGGCACGCACGCGCTCATTCAGGACACGGTGCAGTTTGCGAAACTGGGGCTGGTGATCGTCGACGAGCAGCACCGCTTCGGCGTCGGCCAGCGTCTCACCTTGCGCAACAAGGGCAGCAACGGCAAGACGCCGCACCAGTTGATGATGTCGGCCACGCCGATTCCGCGCACCCTGGCGATGACCTATTACGCCGACCTGGAAGTGTCGATCATCGACGAACTGCCGCCGGGGCGCAGCCCGATCGTCACGCGGGCGATCGACCAGAACCGGCGCGATGAAGTGATCGAGCGGGTGCACGCGGCGGCACTGGAGGGGCGGCAGATTTACTGGGTCTGTCCGCTGATCGAGGAATCCGAGGCGCTGCAATTGCAGACCGCGACCGATACCCACGCGATGCTGGCCGAAGCCCTGCCCGATTTGCAGGTCGGGCTGGTGCACGGGCGCCTCAAGGCGGCCGAGAAGCAGGAGGTGATGGATGCGTTCACGGCCAACGAGGTGCAGGTGCTGGTGGCCACCACCGTGATCGAGGTGGGGGTGGACGTGCCGAATGCGTCGCTGATGGTGATCGAGCACGCGGAGCGGTTTGGCTTGTCGCAGCTGCACCAGTTGCGCGGAAGGGTGGGACGGGGATCCGCGGCAAGCGTGTGCCTGCTGCTGTATCAGAGCCCGCTGGGGCCAATCGCCAAGCAGCGCTTGATGACGATGCGCGAGACCACCGACGGGTTTGAAATCGCGCGCCGGGATCTGGAGATTCGCGGACCGGGCGAGTTTTTAGGAGCGCGCCAGTCGGGGCAGGCGATGCTCAGGTTTGCCGATCTGGAAACCGACCAGTGGCTGGTGGAACAGGCGCGCGACGTGGCGCACAACCTGATTCATGAAGCGGTCGATGATGTGGTGGAAGCACACCTGGCGCGCTGGCTGGGTGGGAAAGAGGAGTTTTTGAAGGTCTGACGCCGCGCCCCGCCACGCCCGCGCTTACAAGGAGGGCGCGGACCAGATCAACTTGCCGCCCAGCGCGGCCATGACGCCGCCGGCCGCCCGGTCGATCCACGCCTTGTAACGCAGGTACCAGGCACGCGGGCGCTGCGACGACAGTGCAACGGCCACGACGGCGTACCAGCCGGCCTCGATGACGAACACCACCAGCGCCAGCACAAGCGCGAGCACCAACGAAAATGACGGCGGCAGAAAAGCGGTGAACACGCTGGCGTACACAATCGCCGTTTTCGGATTGCTCAGTTGCGTTACCAGCCCGAGTGAAAACGACTTTCCAAGCTGGCGGCGCTGGCGCGGCGCGCCGTCCTGACCCAGCGCCAGGGGCTGCGCCGCGCCGCGCCATATCCGGTAGCCGAGATAAATCAGGTAAGCGCCGCCAGCCGCCTTGAGCACCATATACAGCCAGGGCACATTGGTGAGAACGACGTGCAGCCCGAGCAAGGCGATTGCAGCGAACAAGACGCCACCGATACCCATGCCGGCCGCGGCGGCGATGCCGTCCATGCGCGACGCGGTCACCGCGGTGCGCGCTACCAGGATGAAACTCGGTCCCGGGCTCATGGCCCCCAGCCCAAGGGCGGTGGCGATACCAGCGATCAGCGTCAGTTCGTTCACAAGCAATCCTCGGTCCAGTTGAATGGAACGACAATGCTAGCAGCTTTATCTTGGCAATCTTAACAATATTTCAATGCTTCAATATTTCAATGTTTCAATGTTTCAATGTTTCCCAGTCCACCTATCAGGCGTCGGACGGGTAGCGCAACCCGATCTGCCCGCGCATCGTATCGAGCACTCCCATCAAATGCAGCGTCTCATCGAGCGGCATGCCCGGACTCTCCAGCAGCCCTTCTTTCAAACAGCGCCCCACTTCCATCGCCTCGTGCACATACCCATTGCCCAAATACGGCGTGTCGATCGTGCGCGCACCGTCGGCCGTGCTCACGGTTACCGACTGCGCCCGGTGGAACATGGTATTCATCCGCACCTGCCCCAGGCTCCCTGACACGGTCAGCTCCGCCGGCGTCCTGGCCCTGAGCGAGCAGCTGCACACCGACATCCCTCCACCTTCGTGCGTCATGGTGAAGCCGGTCTGGATATCCACCCCGGTCTCGCCCATCAGCGCCATGGCCCGCACATCGGCCACCGGCCCAAGCAGCGCGGCGGCAATCGACAGCGGATAAATCCCCAGGTCGAGCAGTCCGCCGCCACCCAGTTCCGGATTATTCAAGCGATGCAAAGGGTCTTGCGTGCCCGCGAACCCGAAATCGGCAGTCACCTGGTGCACCGAGCCGATTTCGCCGGACGCGATGATGCGCCGCACTTCGGCCAGCGCCGGCATGAACCTCGTCCACATCGCCTCCATCAAAAACAGCTTCTTCTCGCGCGCCAGCGCCACGATCTGTTCAGCCTCGCGCCGGTTCATGGTAAAGGGCTTTTCGCACAGCACGCCCTTGCCGCCGTTGAGCGCCATCATGGCATTCTCGACGTGCATCGGATGCGGCGTGCCGATGTAGACGACATCGATATCACCAGCATCGGCCAGCGCCTGATACGAACCGTAGCAGGCGGCCGCGCCGAATTCGGCGCCGAACGCCTGCGCGCCCTCCAGGCTGCGCGAGGCCACGCCGGCCAGCACCGCGCCCGGCGTGTCGCGCAGCGCCGTCGCAAACGCGCGCGCGATCTTGCCCGTGCCCAGAATTGCCCAACGAACGGCTTCAGTCATCTCATCTCCTCAGACGGCCCGCTTGGGCCGGAATACCGTGGTGTCGGCGTAAAACGCGTGGTCCTGTCCTTCCCACCAACCCGGCACGCCCAGCACCGGCAGGGGGGTGAAGCAGGCAGTGCTCAATCCTTCAGCCGCCAGTTCGGCCGCCACCTGGCGGTCGATCCACGCGCGCCGCCCGTCGTGCGGCAGCGCAAAATAATCGTCGCCAGCCACCACCACGCGGGTGTGCGCGGTGATCGCCTTGCGCGGCGCGACCAGCTTTTCCATCAGCGCGTGACCGAACAGCCAGACCTCGGCATCGGCGCCAAAGACCGCGCGCCGTTCGTATAGTGCCTCAATCCAGCCGTGCGCGCGCAGCGCTGCCACCAGTTGTTCGCCCGCCAAGCCGGCGCGCACCACCAGCAGGGCCGAATTTTCGTCGAAGATGGTGGCGCCGTCGCGCGCCGCACCACGCGACTTGCCCACGCCGGCCAGCGCGATCTGCGCCGCCTGCAGGGCGTTCAATTGCTGCTTGATGCGCGGGAAGGTGAGCCACACAAGGCCATTGAAAAAATCGTGCAGGTTCTCGCGCGTGGGCACGCAGCCGGTGGCGCCGATGAATTCTTCGTAGGCGCGCCCTTCCGGCAAGTCCGCCTGCGGCACGAAGCGCAGCGGCAAGCCGCGCTGGTTGACCAGCGCCAGCGGCGCAGCGGCCGCGTTGAGGGCGTCGGCCACGCAGCTTACGTCGACGTCGAGCCGCGCGAAGGCGGGGCGCACCGCGTCGTACCACGGCCGCGCCCAGTCAATCTGCGACAGCATCGCTTACAGCAGTTTCCAGTTAATCTGCTCGCCGCCGTTGAGCGGTACCAGGCTGCCGTCGGCCATCGGCACGGTTTGCGGCAGGGTCCAGGCTTCGCGCTTGAGCGTGACTTGCTCGGTATTGCGCGGCAGTTCGTAGAAATCGGGACCGTGGAAGCTGGCGAATGCTTCCAGCTTGTCGAGCGCACCGGCGCGCTCGAAGGCTTCGGTGTACATCTCCATCGCGTGCAGCGCGGTGTAGCAGCCGGCGCAGCCGCACGAGGTTTCCTTGGCGCCCACCGCGTGCGGGGCCGAGTCGGTACCCAGGAAAAAACGCTCGTCGCCACTGGTGGCCGCCGTCATCAGCGCCAGGCGGTGTTCTTCGCGCTTGAGCACCGGCAGGCAGTAGTAATGGGGACGAATGCCGCCCTTGAAGATCTCGTTGCGGTTGTACAGCAGGTGATGCGCGGTGATGGTGGCGGCGATCGGGCCGTCGGCTTCGGCCACGTACTGGGCCGCGTCCTTGGTGGTGATGTGCTCGAACACGATTTTGAGCTCGGGCATGTCGCGCCGCAGCGGGCGCATGACGCGCTCGATGAAAACCGCCTCGCGGTCGAACAGGTCGATGTCCTGGTCGGTCACTTCGCCGTGCACCAGGAAGGGCATGCCGACTTCCTGCATCACTTCGAGCGTCCTATAGCAGCGCGTCAGGTCGGTCACGCCGGCGTCGGAATTGGTGGTGGCGCCGGCCGGGTACAGCTTGACGGCGTGGACAAAGCCGCTGTCCTGGGCGCGCCGGATTTCGTCCGGGTCGGTGTTATCGGTCAGGTAGAGCGTCATCAGCGGCTCGAAGCGCATGCCGGCCGGCAGCGCGGCCAGGATGCGCTCGCGGTAAGCCTGCGCCATGGCGGTGGTGGTCACCGGCGGCTTCAGGTTGGGCATGACGATGGCGCGGGCGAACTGGCGCGCGCTGTGCGGCAGCACGCTGGCCAGCGCGGCGCCGTCGCGCAGGTGGAGGTGCCAGTCGTCGGGACGGGTGATGGTCAGGCTCTGGAGGGTATCGATGGTGGACATGGCGGCTTTCGGAGAACGAATGCGGTATTTTAACCTCCGCAGGCATCCAATCGCTCGTGCTTCCTCCAAGAAACATGACGCAGGTTTGAACATGCTACTTGCATCGGCCTCGGGGGCTTGAGATATTACATTGCAAATGCAACGAATGGAGTCCCATTGTGAAAACTGCCAACGTCCCATCCCTCCGAGTCACCCCCGAATTGCGCAAAGCTGCCGAGAGCGTACTGAAAAACGGCGAATCCCTGTCCAGCTTCGTCGCCGAATCGCTGACACTGCAGATTCGGCATCGCCGCGCCCGGCGCGACTTTATCGCACGCGGTCAGGCCTCACGCCACGCGGCACGGGAAGCCGGCGAGTATTGCAGCGCCGACGATGTGCTGCGCGAGCTCGACGCAGTACTCGCGCAAGCAGAAACCCCGTCAGCCAATTGAGGTTTCGAGCGCGCGCGGACGGCGACCGGCGTGCCGCGCGATTAATGAATAATCCTCGCCAAAAACTCGCGCGCGCGCTCGGAACGGGGCGCGGTGAAAAACTCCTGGGTCGGACTGTCTTCGACGATACGCCCGTGATCCATGAACAGGATGCGTCCGGCCACCTTGCGCGCAAAGCCCATTTCGTGGGTAACGACCATCATCGTCATGCCGTCCTGCGCCAGGCCGACCATCACGTCGAGCACTTCGTTGATCATTTCCGGGTCGAGCGCGGAGGTGGGCTCGTCGAACAGCATGGCGATCGGGTCCATCGACAGGGCGCGCGCGATCGCCACGCGCTGCTGCTGCCCGCCCGAGAGCTGGTTCGGATATTTATCCTGCTGCGCCAAGAGGCCCACCCGGTCCAGGTACTGCAAGCCCTTGGCGGTGGCCTCTTCCAGGCTGCGGCCGAGCACCCGGGTCTGGCCAAGTGTCAGATTTTCGCGTACCGACAGGTGCGGAAACAGCTCGAAATTCTGGAACACCATGCCGATGCGCGCGCGCAGTGCCGACAGGTCGGTCTTTTTGTCGCCCACGGCGATGCCGTCGACCCGTACCTCGCCCTGCTGGAACGGTTCGAGCCCGTTGACGGTCTTGATCAGGGTCGATTTGCCGGAGCCCGATGGCCCGCAAATGACCACCACATCGCCCTTGCCCACCTGCGTGGTACAGTCGGTCAGTACCTGGAACTGGCCATACCACTTGCTGACATTTTTTAGTTCGATCATGTTGTTTTCGTCTGTTCTGATGGGGAAGGTGCGAGCTTGACAGCACCTGCGCCCCCTAGGATACTGCGGAACTTGCCAATAAAATCATCACTTACTGGCTGGTTCGCTCACAAAATACCGCTATTTTGCCCGAGAACGCAGGGAGACCGGATTTCCGCGGCCCCCCTTTCGACGACGAATCGACTCAAATACAGGACGCACAGCCCATGAACCAGAAAAATCGCCTCACCCTCTACATCCTGCTGGCACTCGTGCTCGGGGTGGTGGCAGGCTATGCCATCAACGTCTCCATGGCCAACCCGGCTTCTTTCGCCGACTACATGTCGCTGGTGACTACCCTGTTCCTGCGCCTGATCAAGATGATCATCGCGCCGCTGGTGTTCTCGACTTTGGTGGTCGGCATCGCCAAGATGGGCGACGCCAATGAAGTGGGCCGCATCGGCGCCAAGGCGCTGGGCTGGTTCGTGCTCGCCTCGATCATGTCGCTCTCGCTCGGCCTGATCCTGGTCAACCTGTTCCGTCCCGGCGACGCCATGGTGGCGCACCTGCCGGCCGCCGGCGCGGTGTCGGGCATCGTCACCAGCAGCCTGACGCTCAAGGAATTCGTCACCCACCTGGTGCCGTCGTCGATCGTGGACGGCATGGCCAAGAACGAAATCCTGCAGATCGTGATCTTTTCGCTGTTCTTCGGCACTGCGGCGGCGGCGGTCGGCGCGCGCGCCAACCCGATGATCGAAGCCATCGACGGTGTCGCCCACGTCATGCTCAAGGTGACCGGCTACGTGATGAACCTGGCGCCGATCGCGGTGTTCGCGGCCGTCTCCGGCATCATCGCCAAGAGCGGCGTCGGCATCCTGTCCACCTACGGCATCTTCATGGGCGAGTTCTACATCGCTATCGGCGTGTTGTGGGTGGCGCTGACGATTGCCGGTTTCCTGTTCCTTGGTCCGCGCGTATTTGCGCTGTTGCGCGAAGTGCGCGAGCCGACCATCCTGGCGTTTTCCACCGCCTCGTCGGAAGCGGCGTTTCCAAAGACCCTGGAAGGCCTGGAGCGCTTCGGGGTGCGCAACCGCATCGCCGCGTTCGTGCTGCCGATCGGTTATTCGTTCAACCTCGATGGCTCGATGATGTACTGCACCTTCGCGACCGTGTTCATCGCCCAGGCTTATGGCATCGAGATGGAGCTCTCGACCCAGCTGTCCATGATGCTGGTGCTGATGCTCACGTCCAAAGGCATGGCCGGCGTGCCGCGCGCGTCGCTGGTGGTGATCGCCGCCACCCTGGGCCAGTTCAACATTCCTGAAGCGGGCCTGCTGCTGTTGCTGGGTATCGACCACTTCCTCGACATGGCGCGTTCGGCCACCAACGTGATCGGCAACGCCATCGCCACCGCGGTGGTGGCCAAGTGGGAGGGCGAATTGAGCGACCCGAGTGCGGTCGAACCGGCCGCCGCGCCGTTCAAATAAGGTCGTTCGCGCTTGTCAGGGCGGAAAAGCACAGCTTTTCCGCCCTTTGCATTTGGGCCGCCTGCACTTGCGCCTACCGTTTTCGTGTATGCTCTTTTGCCATTATTTCTTCCGGGAGAAGCGCCTTGCATAAGCTGTCCGCCATCGCTATCTTGCTCGCTTGCGGCAGTGCGCAAGCGGCCACCCAGACCGTCGATTGCGCCCGCCTGCTCGATGTGAAGAGCGGCGCCTGGCGCGACAAGGTGAGCATCGTCATCGAGGATGGCTCGATCACGTCGGTCGGCCCGCTGGTGCCGGGTCCCGGCCACATCGACCTGTCGGCCCACTCCTGCCTGCCCGGACTGATCGACATGCACGTGCACCTGACCGGCGAAACCCGCAAGCAGGCCGACGCCCTGCGCGACACCATCAGCCTGAACCCGGCCGACCATGCCTACCGCTCCGTCGCCTACGCCGAGCGCACCCTGAAGGCAGGTTTCACCACGGTGCGCGACCTCGGTGCGGACGATGGCCTGAACGTCGCGCTCAAACGCGCCATCGCGGCCGGCAGCATTCCCGGCCCGCGCATGTTCACGTCGGGGAAATCGATCGCCACCACCGGCGGGCACGCCGACCCGACCAATAATTATTCCCAGCGCTTCAGTCAAGCGCTTGGCACGCCAGGCCCCAACGAAGGCGTGGTCAATAGCGCCGACGGCGCGCGCGAAGCGGTGCGCGCGCGCTACAAGGAAGGCGCGGACCTGATCAAGGTCACCGCCACCGGCGGGGTGTTGAGCCAGGCACGCAACGGGCAAAACCCCCAGTACACCGAGGACGAACTGCGCGTCATCGTCAGCACCGCCAGGGACTACGGCTTTCGCGTGGCGGCCCATGCGCACGGCACCGAGGGCATCAAGCGCGCGCTGCGCGCCGGGGTCGATTCGATCGAACATGGCACCCTGATGGACGACGAGGCCATTGCCCTGTTCAAGAAGCACGGCGCCTGGTTCGTGCCCACCCTGTCGGCCGGGCGCTACGTGGCCGACAAGGCCAGGGACCCTGACTACTATTCGCCGCTGGTGCGCCCCAAGGCGGCGGCCATCGGCCCGCAGATCCAGGCCACCTTCGCGCGCGCTTACAAGGCCGGCGTGAAGATCGCCTTCGGCACCGACGCCGGGGTGTACCCGCACGGCGAGAACGCCAGGGAGTTCGCCTACATGGTCGAAGCGGGCATGCCGCCGCTCGAAGCGATCCGCTCGGCCACCGTGGGCGCCGCCGCCCTGCTCGACCAAGGCACACGCCTGGGTTCCGTGGAACCGGGCTACGCGGCCGACATCATCGCCGTCACGGGCGACCCGCTGCGCGACATCGCGCTCATGCAGCAGGTGCGCTTTGTGATGAAGGATGGCGTCGTCTACAAACAACCATGACCGCACCATACAACGCGAAACCCCAAGGAGAACCCATGCTGTACCAAAAAACCACGCAATCGATGATTGCCCTGTTCGCCCTGCTGGTGGCGGTGACAGGGGCCGTACAAGCGGAAACCGCCGCGCCGAAGCTGGCCAACGTGACCATCCTGGCCACCGGCGGCACCATCGCCGGCACGGGCGCGAGCAGCACCACCACGGTGGGCTACACCGCCGCCACGGTGGGCGTGCAAAACCTGATCAAGGCGGTGCCGGAACTGGCCAAGGTGGCCAATGTCACCGGCGAACAGGTGTTCCAGATCGCCAGCGAGAACATGAGCAACGAACATTGGCTGACCCTGGCCAAGCGGGTCAACGTGCTGCTGGCGCAGAACAACGTCGATGGCGTCGTGATCACACACGGCACCGACACCCTGGAAGAAACCGCGTATTTCCTGGACCTGGTGGTCAAGAGCCGCAAACCGGTGGTGCTGGTCGGCGCGATGCGGCCATCGACCGCGCTGTCGGCCGACGGTCCGATCAACCTGTATAACGCGGTGCTGCTGGCAGCCAGTCCGGAGGCCGTCGGCAAGGGCGTGCTGGTGGCAATGAACGACCAGATCCAGGCCGGGCGAGATGTCACCAAGGTCAATACCTCGACCCTGGACAGCTTCCGCACCCCCGAATTTGGCTTCCTGGGCTATATCCAGGGCAGCAAACCTTTCTTCTATCGCCAGTCGCTGCGCAAGCACACCACCGAGACCGAGTTCGATATCGGCGCGCTGCAATCGCTGCCGCAGGTCGACATTGTGTACGGCTACGCGAACATGAATCCGGTGGCGCTCGACGCCTTCATGGCGGCTGGCGCGAAGGGCATCATCCACGCCGGCGTGGGCGACGGCAGCCTGGCCAGCAAAGTGGTGCCGTCGCTGAAAGCGGCGCGCGCCAAGGGCGCGGTCATCGTGCGCGCAAGCCGCGTGGGTCAGGGGATCTTGGCGCGCAACGGCGAAGCGAATGACGATGAACTGGACTTCGTGGCGGCCGATACCCTCAATCCGCAAAAGGCGCGCATCCTGCTGATGCTGGCGCTGACCAAGACCAGCAACACCAAGGAAATCCAGCGCATGTTCTACACGTACTAACTGCTTCAAGGGTGGGCACAGCGCGCCCACCCGCTTACTCCACTTCGAGCGGCGACGCCGCCTCTTCTTCCTGTTTGGCCTGCTGGCGTTCCCACATCTGGGCATACAAGCCGTTCGCGGCCAGCAGCGCCTGATGCGTTCCCCGTTCCACGATGCGCCCGTGATCGAGCACCAGGATTTGCTCGGCGTCGGCCACCGTCGACAGGCGGTGCGCGATGACCAGGGTGGTGCGGTTCTTCGCGATTTCCTTCAACTGCGCCTGGATCGCCTGTTCGGCCTTGGAGTCGAGCGCGGACGTGGCTTCGTCGAAGATCAGGATGGCCGGGTCCTTGAGCAGGGTGCGCGCAATGGCCACGCGCTGCTTTTCGCCGCCCGACAGTTTCAGCCCCCGTTCGCCCACCATGGTGGCGTAACCGTCCGGCAAGGATTCAATGAAGTCGTGGATCGATGCGGCGCGCGCGGCGGCCACGATGGCCTCCTTGCCCGCTCCCGGCTTGCCGTAGGCGATGTTGTATTCGATGGTGTCGTTGAACAGCACCGTATCCTGCGGCACGATGCCAATGGCGCTGCGCAGCGACTCCTGGGTGACGTTGCGCAGGTCCTGGCCGTCGACGGTGATGCTGCCGCTATTGACGTCGTAAAAGCGAAACAGGAGGCGCGACAAGGTCGACTTGCCCGAGCCGCTGTGGCCCACCACGGCGGTGGTGGTGCCGGCCGCAATCGTGAAGTCGACATCGAACAAGATCTGGCGCTTGGCTTCATAGCTGAAGTTCACGTTCGAAAACGCGACCTGGGCGCCGTGCGTGACCAGCGCTTTCGCATCAAGGCTGTCGGCCACTTCGCGGTTCTGGTCCAGCAGCGAGAACAGGCGCTCCATGTCGGCCAGGCTTTGCTTGATTTCGCGGTAGATCACGCCGAGGAAGTTGAGCGGAATGTACAGCTGGATCATGAAGGAGTTCACCAGTACCAGGTCGCCCAGGGTCATGGTGCCGGCGATGACGCCTTCGGTGGCGCGCCACAGGATCAGGGTGACGGCGGTGGCGATGATCAGCGACTGCCCGGTGTTGAGCACCGACAGCGAGGTTTGCGACTTGACGCCGGCGTTCTCGTAGCTTTTCAGGCCTTCGTCGTAGCGCGCCGCTTCGTAATCCTCGTTGCCGAAGTATTTGACGGTTTCGTAGTTGATCAGCGAGTCGATGGCCTTGGTGTTGGCCCTGGAATCGAGATCGTTCATGGTGCGCCGGAAGTGGGTGCGCCAGTCGGTGACGATGATGGTGAAGGCGATGTAGGTCACCAGCGCCACGCCCGTGATCGCGCTGAACCAGATGTCGTAGTGGGTGACCAGGTAACCCAGCACCAAGGTGATCTCGACCAGGGTCGGCAAAATATTGAACAGGGTGTAGGAGATGAGCGAGCTGACGCCGCGCGTGCCGCGCTCGATGTCGCGCGTCATGCCGCCGGTCTGGCGGTTCAGGTGAAAGCGCAGCGACAGTGCGTGCAGGTGGCGGAACACGCGCAGCGCAATGGTGCGCACGGCGCGCTGGGTGACGCGCGCGAACAAAAATTCGCGCAGCTCGGTAAATACGGTGGTCGACAGGCGCAGCACGCCGTAGGCGACCAGCGCGCCGAGCGGCAGCACCAGCAGCGCATGCGGACTCGATGGATTGATGGTGAGCTGGTCGATCAGCTTTTTCATCACCAGCGGCACGCCGACGTTGGCCAGCTTGGCCCCGATCAGGCAGGCCAGGGCCGCCATCACGCGCCATTTATACACCCACAGGTAGGGAATCAGGGTTGTCAAGGTGCCCCAGTCGCTGCGTGGCGGGGCGTTCGGGTCGACGGGGGGCGGAGGCGAAGAATTACGGCGCATGGCGGAGCTCTGGGATTTGTGGTTCAATTCCGGTCGATTGTAGCCTTTCAAGAGAATTCACGATGACCACGCCAGAAAACGCCGTACCCGTTCCCGCCACCCGTGGACTCCCAGCCGGCAAAATGCCCGAGCTGCGCGTCATGCCCGCGCCGTCCGACGCCAATGTCTACGGTGATGTGTTCGGCGGCTGGATCATGGCGCAGGTCGACATCGCCGGTTCGCTGCCGGCCACCCGGCGCTCCAACGGGCGCGTCGCCACCGTGGCGGTGAACTCTTTCGTCTTCAAAAATCCGGTGTTCGTCGGCGATCTGCTGTCTTTTTACGCCGAGATCACCAAAGTCGGGAACACCTCGATCACCGTGTACGTGGAAGTCTATGCCGAGCGTAACCGCCTGCAGGCCAACACCGTGAAGGTGACCGAGGCCACCTTGACCTACGTCGCCACCGGCGACGACCGCAAGCCGCGCAAGGTGCCGCCGCTCGACGAGCTGATGTTCCCGCAAGACCGGTAAGTGGACGCGCAGCGCCGCCTCTTCCTGCAACACGCGGGGCTGCGGGCGGCGCTGGCGGCCGGCGGCACCACCATGGCGGGCGCCCACGCGCGCGCGCCCGGCACCGACTATCCTTTCAGCCTGGGGGTCGCCTCCGGCTCTCCCTTGCCCGATTCAGTGGTGCTGTGGACCCGCATCCTGAACGACCCGTTGAACGCCGCTGCCACGCCGCCGGTCGCCTTTGCGGTGCGCTGGGAAGTGGCGCAGGACGAAGCGTTCACCCGCATCGCGGCCAAGGGTACGGCCAGCGCGCTGCCGGCGCTGGCTCACAGCGTGCACGTGGACGTGCGCGGCCTGGCGCCGGGCCGCTGGTACTGGTACCGCTTCATGCTGGGCGAGGCGGTCAGCCCGGTGGGGCGCACCCGCACCGCACCGGCCGCCGACAGCCTGCCCGCCGCGCTGACACTGGCGGTGGCGTCGTGCCAGCACTGGGAGTTCGGCAGCTACGCCGCGCACCGCCACATCGCGGCCGCAGCGCCGGACCTGGTGGCGTTTTTAGGCGACTATATCTATGAGTGGGGACCCTACAAGTTAAGCCATCCGCAGTCGGCGCTGCGCACGTCGGAATCGTTTTCGCTGGCCGAGTACCGCGCCCGCTACGCCCAGTACAAGAGCGACGCCGACCTGCAGGGCGCACACCTGGCGGCGCCGTGGATCGTGACCTGGGACGACCACGAGGTGGCCAACGATTACGCAGCCGACCGCGACGAGCGGCTCGATCCGGCGTTTGCCCTGCGGCGCGCGGCGGCCTATCAGGCATTTTACGAACATATGCCGCTGCGCCTGGTGCTGGCGCGGCCGGGCGACTATGCCGGCATGCGCATGTTCCAGCGCTACGACTGGGGGCGGCTGGCGCGCTTTCATGTGCTGGACGACCGCCAGTACCGCGCCACGCATGCCTGCCCACCGGCTGGACGGGGCGGTTCGAGTTCGGTCACGCGCGCCTGCGCGGCCCTGCGCGACTCGCGCCGTTCGATGCTGGGCGGCGAGCAGGAAGCCTGGCTGGCCGAGGGCTTGAGCACATCGAAGGCGCGCTGGAACCTGATCGCGCAGCAAACGCCGATGGCGCAATCGACCCAGGTGCCGATCGTGAAACCGGGCGACGGGCGCTTCTGGAATGACGGGTGGGATGGGTATCCGCTGGCGCGCCGGCGCCTGTTCGATACCTTGGGCAAAAGCGGGGCGGCCAATCCGGTGGTGCTGGCGGGGGACGTGCACACGTTTTACGCGTCGGATTTGCAGAATGACTTCAACCGGCCCGCGTCGAAAAACAATCCGGTCATCGCGACCGAGTTTTGCGGCACGTCGGTGACGTCAAGCTCGCGCCCGCAGGCGCGCACCCTGCAATACCTGGAGATGAACCGGCACGTGAAGTATGGCCGCAGCGACAAGCGCGGGTTCATGCTGATGGAGGTGACGCCGGCGAAGACCACGACCACCTTCGTCGGGCTCGATGATGTGCGCAACGCGCAGTCGGGGAAGGCGACCTTGGCGGCGTTTGAAGTCGCCAGCGGCAAGCCGGGAGCGCGTCAGATATAACCGGAACCTTCAGAACCGACTTCCTGCCACTGGCAGGAAGGACGGAGCTGAGGGAAGCGGGTCCAGTTGCGGACGGCGGGTTAAGCGGCTGCGGCAGGCACCGGCTCGCGCAGTTCACGGCGCAGGATCTTGCCGACGTTGGTCTTGGGCAGCTCGGTGCGGAACTCGATGTACTTCGGCTTTTTGTAGGCCGTGAGCTGCTCCTTGCAGAATTCGAGCAGGTCTTCGGCGGTCAGGTTCGGGTCCTTGCGCACCACGAACAGCTTGACCGCTTCGCCCGAATTATGGTCCGGCACACCGATGCACGCGCATTCGAGCACGCCGGGATGCGACGAGATCACGCTTTCGATTTCATTCGGATAGACGTTAAAGCCCGATACCAGGATCATGTCCTTCTTGCGGTCCACGATTTTCGTGTAGCCACGCTCGTCCATGATGCCGATGTCGCCGGTCTTGAAGAAGCCGTCGGCCGTCATCGACTTGGCGGTTTCGTCGTCGCGCTTCCAGTAGCCGGCCATGACCTGCGGGCCGCGGATGCCGATTTCGCCGCGCTCGCCCAGCGCAACATGGTTGCCGTCGTCGTCGAGGATGGCGATGTCGGTCGATGGATACGGCAGGCCGATCGAGCCGGTGAATTCCTTGATGTCGCAGCGGTTGGCGGTGGCCACCGGCGACGTTTCGGACATGCCGTAGCCTTCGATGATCGGGGTGCCGGTCAGCTTGAGCCAGCGGTCGGCCACGGACTGCTGCACCGACATGCCGCCGCCGTTACAAATCCTGTAGCTGGAAAAATCGAGCTTGGCGAATTCGGCGTTGTTGAGCAGGCCGTTGTACAGGGTGTTCACGGCCGGGAAGATATTGATGCGGTATTTGCTCAACTCCTTGACGAAGCCCGGCATGTCGCGCGGGTTCGGAATGAGCAGGTTCATTCCGCCCAGGCGCGTGGACATGAGCGCGCACACGGTGAGCGAATAGATGTGGTACAGCGGCAGCGCGCAGACGAACTGCAGCTGCTGGTCCTTCGGCAGGGTGTCGAGGGTCGGCTGCAGCCAGGCTTCGTTCTGCAGCACGTTGGCGATCACGTTCCGGTGCAGCAGGACCGCGCCTTTCGACACGCCCGTGGTGCCGCCGGTGTACTGCAGGAAGGCGATGTCGTCATGGCCCAGGGTCGCCGGCGCGAGCGCGAGGCGCGCGCCTTCGGACAGCACCTTGTTGAACGGGACCGAATCCGGCAACGAAAAGGACGGCACCAGTTTTTTGACCTTGCGCACCACCAGGTTGACGATCATGCCTTTCAGGGGCCCGAGCAGGTCGCCCATGGTGGCCAGGATGACGTGCTTGACCTGGGTCTTGGCCAGCACTTCCTGCACGGTGTGGGCGAAGTTTTCCAGCACGATGATGGCTTCGGCGCCCGAGTCGATCATCTGGTGCTGCAGCTCGCGCGGGGTGTAGAGCGGGTTGACGTTGACGATCACGTAGCCGGCGCGCAGCACGGCGGCCATGGCTACCGGATACTGCAGCACGTTGGGCAGCATGATCGCCACGCGCGCGCCGGGTTTCAGGCCGCGGCTTTGCAGCCAGGCGCCCATCTGCGCCGACATGCGGTCCAGCTCGGCGTAGGTGATGGACTTGTCCATGCAAACGTAGGCCTTGCGGTCGGCATACTTGCGGAATGCTTCCTCCAGCAGGTGGGTCAGCGAGCGGTATTGCGTGTAATCGATCTCCGCGGGTACGCCCTGCTGGTACGACTTGAGCCAAAACTTGTCCATCTATGCCTCGTCTGTTAACTATGACTGTGAATGCAAACGACCGCCCGCAGGCGGTCGTGCCGCTAAATCAGCGAATATGCTTTTTGCCTGATGCGATACGGCGGGCAGCGCTTACGCCGCCTTCTTTTCGTCGCGCAGCACGCGGCGCAGGATTTTGCCGACGTTGGTTTTCGGAAGCTCGCTGCGGAATTCGATGTACTTCGGCTTTTTATAGCCGGTGAATTCCTGTTTGCAGTAAGCCATCAATTGTTCCACCGTCAGGGTCGGGTCTTTCCGCACCACGAAGACCTTGACCGCCTCGCCGGAATGCTCGTCCGGCACGCCGATACAGGCGCATTCGAGCACACCAGGGTGTTTGGCGATGACTTCTTCGAGCTCGTTGGGGTACACATTGAAGCCCGAGACCAGGATCATATCCTTTTTGCGGTCCACGATTTTTACGAATCCGTGCTCGTCCATCACGCCGACGTCGCCGGATTTGAAGAATCCGTCGGCCGTCATGACCTTGGCCGTTTCATCCGGACGGTTCCAGTAGCCGGCCATGACCTGCGGACCGCGGATCGCGATTTCGCCCGGCTGGCCCTGGGCCACCGGCTTGCCGTCATCGTCGAGGATCGCAATGTCGGTCGATGGCACCGGCATGCCGATGTGGCCCGTGAATTCGGTCAGGTCGGAACGGTTGCAGGTGGCGACCGGTGACGTTTCGGACAAGCCGTAGCCTTCGATGATGCAGGTGCCGGTGGCCTTTTTCCATTTGTCGTTGACGATCTGCTGGGTGGCCATGCCGCCGCCGTTGGAAATCTTCAGGCCCGAGAAATCGACCTTGGTGAAATCGGGATGGTTGAGCAGCGCGTTATACAGGGTATTGACCGCCGGGAGCATGTTGATCTTGTATTTGCACAATTCCTTGATAAAGCCGCCGATATCGCGCGGATTGGGAATCAGGATATTCAGGGCGCCGACCCGCATGCCCCACATCGCGCAACAGGTCAGCGCAAAGATATGGTACAGCGGCAGCGCGCACACAATCACCACCTGCTCGACCACGGGCGCCTTGAGCAGCGCCGGTTGCGACCAGGCTTCGCTTTGCAGCACGTTGGCGATGATGTTGCGGTGGGTCAGGGTCGCGCCCTTGGACACGCCCGTGGTGCCGCCCGTGTATTGCAGGAAGGCGACGTCCGCGGAACTGGCCTTGACCGGCGTAAATGTCATTTTCTCGCCTTGCGCGAGCACATCCTTGAAGCGCACGGCGTTGGGCAGCGAAAACGCCGGCACCATTTTCTTGATGTTGCGCACCACAAAATTGACGAGCATGCCCTTGGCGCCGCCCAGCAATTCGCCCATGCTGGCCACGACGATGTGCTTGACCGGGGTCTTAGTGAGGACTTGTTCGAGCGTATGGGCAAAATTTTCCAGGACGACAATCGCTTCGCTGCCCGAATCGGTGAGCTGGTGCTCCAGTTCGCGCGGCGTGTACAGCGGGTTGACGTTGACCACGGTGTAGCCGGCGCGCAGGATGGCGGCGATGGCGATCGGGTATTGCAGCACGTTGGGCATCATCACCGCCACGCGCGCCCCCTTGGACAGGCCGCGGCTCTGGAGCCAGGCCGCCATGCGTGTCGAATACTGGTCGAGCTCGCCGTAGGTGAGGAATTTATCCATGCACACGTAGGCATTGCGCGTCGCGAATTTCTGGAAAGATTCTTCCAGTAATTGAACTAGCGAGCCGTACTGGTCGGGATCGATCTCCGCAGGGACGTTGCCGGGATAGGATTTCAGCCAAATCTTGTCCATCGTGTGCCTCTGTCTCAGAATATTATCGTTATATGGATTCGGCGCACATTGCCGACCAGTATTTTTTTCGCTCAAAAAAAATAAACCGAGCGTGCGCTTTATTACGCTGTCTGTGATGCTATCGGGCGATGCGCTCCGATGCAAGCGCTTTTGCTGCTATTTCAGACAGGCTTGATGCACGCTATTTTTGGTGCGGTGCCGCAACACCCATTGGTATGGAAGAAAACCGGCGGCTGCCGTTCAGGCGCCGGCAAGCGCTTTCAGGCGGCGGTGGCGCTCTTCACGGTCGAGCTCCGCCAGGGCTTTGGCGGCGGCGTAGAAACGGGGAAACGTCTTTTCGCGGGCCAGCAGCGCGCGGAAAGCGGGAATGAAATCGTTGTAGGTGGCGATCGAGGCCAGATGGGCATTGGACAGCGGTTCGGCGAAGAAACGGTCGTAGCCCGTGTAGCCGCCCCAGCTGGCCTTGAGCAGCTGGTAGTCGTCCTGCAACTGCTTGAACAGGCGGACCTTGGCGGCGCGCTTTTCCGCGATGCTGATTTTGGAGGCGTAGCTTGTTGCCAGCGCATCGCGACAGCCCAGCAGCAATGCCAGGAATTGTTTCTTGCGCGCCGAAATCTTGAGGTAATTGTCGCGCATGACTTCATTGCCGTAACCGCTGAGCCAGCGCTCGACACCGGCCTCTTCCACCGTGCTGGCGAAGGATTCGTTAAATTGCGAGTCGCCCGCCACGTACACCACCTGGTGCGACAGTTCGTGGAAGATCAGGCGTGCCAGTTCGGCGTCCGGGTAGTGGATGAAGGTCGACAGCAGCGGGTCGTTAAACCAGCCCAGGGTGGAATAGGCCGGCACGCCGCCGACCGAGACATCGTTGCCTTCGGCGCGCAATTCACGCGCGTAGTCGACGGCATCGTCCTTGCTGTAATAGCCGCGGTAGCTGACGCAACCGGCCACCGGAAAGCACCACTGGATGGGTTTGAGCGACAGTTCGGGCGCGGCCACCACATTCCACAGGACGAAAGGCCGGGTCAGGGCCGCGTAATTCTTGTAGCTGTTGTTGTCGGGCAGGCCCAGTTCCTTGATGGCGAAGGTGCGGATCTGGCGCGCCGTGGCCAAGCGCACGCGCAATTTGGCGTCGGTGGCCTGGTCATTGAGCCAGTCATCGATGGGGCGCGCATCGGAAAGCAGGGTCAGCTGGCCCTGGGCGGCCTGGCGGTAATAGTTCAGACTGGAACAACTGGCCAGCAGCAACGCTGCCGTGCCCACCATCAGGCCGTTCCGGGCCCGTCTGCTCAGTTTCATCCTGCACCCCCTTGGGATTCTAGGCCGCCAGTTTTTCCACCTGGACCAAGGTATCGTAAAACGTCGGCGCGCGCCCCATGTCGGTCAGGCGCTGGCTGGTCACTTCATTGGCGTTCTTGCCATCGCTGGACAGTTTCTTCCACCATACCGACAGGCCCACCACCAGGCCGGCGCGCGCTTTCGGCGTGACCCGCGCGCGCGCGACAAACGAGCCGCGGTCGTTGAAGATGCGCACCATCTGGCCATGCCCGATGCCACGTGCGGCGCTATCGTCGGGATGGATGTCGAGGTGCGGTTCGCCTTCGGTCGCGCGCAGGCTGGTCACATTGACGAAGGTCGAGTTCAGGAAATTGCGCGCCGGCGGGGAAATCATGGCCAGCGGATATTTTGCCGCCAATGCCGGGTTGCTGGCCACCGATTCGTAGGGTGGAATGTGGGTCGGCAGCGGGTCGAGCCCATCGGCGAGCATGCTGGCCGAATAGAATTCGCACTTGCCCGATGGCGTGGGAAAACCGCCTTCGGCAAACGGCGCGTCCGGCATGGCCAGCTTTTGCCAGCCCTTGCGCTTGAGCGAATCCCAGTCGAAATGGATGGCGCGCGGATGGCTGGCATCGAACGATTGGGCGGCCAACTGGTCGTCGGTTTCCTGGAAGCAGGGGTCGGTAAAGCCCATGCGCGCCGCCAGCAGACGGAAGATTTCCGTGTTGGGCTTGGCTTCGCCCAGGGGGGCGATGGCGGCGTTGTTGGCCATCATGTACAGGTGGCCGTAAGCATTGTGGGCGTCCACGTGTTCCAGTTGCGTGGTGGCGGGCAAGAGGATGTCGGCGTAGTCGGCACTGTCGGTCTGGAAATGTTCGAGCACGACGGTAAACAAGTCCTCGCGCGCGAAGCCTTGCATCACCTTGTCGGAATCGGGGGCGATGGCCAGTGGGTTGGCGTTGTAGACGATCACGGCCTCGATTTTCGGGCCGAAGGCGGGCGAGGTGTCGCGCAGCAAGTCGTCGCCGATGGTGGTCATATTGATGGTGCGCACGCTCTGCTTGAGCAAGTCCGGGCGCTGCAGCTTTGACTTGTTGACCGGGAACGAGCCCGAGGCCGACAGCTGCACCCCGCCGGCAGGGTGGCGCCAGGCGCCGACCAGGGCCGGCAGGCAGGTGATGTTGCGCACAGCCATGCCGCCGCCGCGCACGCGCTGCACCCCGTAATTGGTGCGGATGGCGACCGGTTCGCCGCGCCGCGCCGTGTCGCCATATTCGCGCGCCAGGTTTTCCACTTCCTCGGCCGAAATGCCGCAAGTCTCGGCGACCCGCTGCGGCGGCCACTCGGCGGCGCGTTCTTTCAGTTGCTCGTAGCCCAGAGTGTAGCGGGCGATGTAATCCTCGTCGACCAAGTTGTCGCGGATCAGCACATGCATGAGGCCCAGCGCCAGCGCGGCATCCGTGCCGGGCAGCAGGGCAATGTGCTGGTGGCACTTTTCGGCCGTCAGGGAACGGTAGGGATCGATCGCGATGAGGCGCGCGCCCTTGCGCTTGGCTTCCTGGACACGCATCCAGAAATGCAGGTTGGAGGCGATCGGGTTGCCGCCCCAGATGATGATCAGTTTGGCATCCTGGAATTGCTCGACATCGGTGCCGATGGTGGCGCCGATGGTGTATTTGTAGCCGGTAAAGCCCGCCGTGGCGCAGATGGTGCGGTCGAGCAAGGACGCGCCGAGGTGGTGGAAAAAGCGCGCCGACATCGAGTCGCCCTGCACCAAGCCCATGGTGCCGGCGTAGCTGTAGGGCAGGATGGCTTGGGGAGCGCGCGCGGCGATCTCTGTTAACCGGCTGGCAATGGTGTCGATCGCCTCGTCCCAGCTGATGCGCTCGAACTTGCCCTCGCCCTTGTTGCCGACCCGGCGCATGGGATGCAGCAGGCGCTCGGCGTGGTAGGTGCGCTCGGCATAGCGCGCTACCTTGGTGCACAGCACGCCGGCCGTGGTCGGATGGTCGGGGTCGCCTTTGACTTCGGTGGCGACGCCATCTTCCACAGTGATGAGCAGGGCGCAGGTATCGGGGCAGTCGTGCGGGCAGGTGGCCCGGACTTGGGTGGTGGTCATTGACGATCCAGGGAAACAGGCGTTGAAACCATTACTTTATACGATTCCGGGGTTGTTGATGAGAACCAATTCCGGTCTGCCTGAGCGATCCCCAGAAGGACGACAATAGTGCGACAAATGGGTTAACATTCCAGCATCAGTGGAGAATGACATGAACCTTGTTGAACCGATCATCGCCTTCCAGAGCGCGCTCGAGCAGATCCGGCGCGACCTGCATGCGCATCCGGAATTGTGTTACGAAGAAGTCCGCACCGCGGATGTGGTGGCGGCCCGCTTGACCGAATGGGGCATCCCCGTGGTGCGCGGCTTGGGCCTGACCGGGGTGGTGGGAATCATACAAAACGGCACGTCCAAGCGCGCGATCGGCCTGCGCGCCGATATGGATGCCTTGCCCATGCAAGAAATCAACCGCTTCGACCATGCCTCCCGCCATCCGGGCAAGATGCACGCCTGCGGCCATGACGGCCACACGGCCATGCTGCTGGGCGCGGCCTATCATCTGGCGAAACACCGCCATTTCGACGGCACCGTGTACCTGATTTTCCAGCCGGCCGAAGAAGGCGGCGGCGGCGCGCGCCGCATGATGGATGACGGCTTGTTCGAGCAGTTTCCGATGGATGCCGTGTATGGCATGCACAACTGGCCGGGCATGCCGATGGGCACGTTCGGCGTGGTGGCGGGGCCGATGATGGCGTCCAGTAATGAGTTCCGCGTCGTGGTCAAGGGCAAGGGTTGCCACGCGGCCCAGCCGCACCGCGGCATCGACCCGGTCATGGTGGCGGTGCAGATCGCCCAGGCGTGGCAAACCATTCTGTCGCGCGAGAAAAATCCGCTTGATACGGCGGTGTTGTCGATTACACAAATCCATGCGGGCAGCGCCACCAATGTGATTCCCGACGAGGCGGTGCTGATCGGCACCGTGCGCACCTTCACCACGCCGGTGCTGGACCTGATCGAGCAGCGCATGGGCGAGATCGCGCGGCATTGCGCGGCCGGCTTCAACGCGACGGTCGATTTCCAGTTCAAGCGCAACTATCCGCCGCTGGTCAACCATGCGCGCGAGACGGGCTATGCGGTCGAGGCGATGAGCGCGGTGGTCGGGGCTGACAAGGTCAATGCCAACACCGAGCCGACCATGGGCGCGGAAGATTTTGCGTTCATGCTGCAGGAAAAGCCGGGCTGCTATGTCTTCATCGGCAATGGCGAAGGCGAGCACCGGGCTGGCGGTCACGGTCTGGGGCCATGCCAGTTGCACAACGCCAGCTACGATTTCAACGACAGCCTGCTGCCGATTGGCGCCAGCTACTGGGTGCGGCTGGCGGAAATGCGGCTGGCGCCAGGTTAAGGCTGCGCGCGCGCCAGGTCCGGCGGCAACTGGTCCGGCGCTGTCCCCAGGCGCTGGCCGGGATTCATTTTCTCCAGCGCCAGCAGGGCGGCGGCGTGGTCGGCACGCGGCAGCTCCGCGGCAATGCTGCGGTAGTTCTCGGTCACGAGCGCGGTGAGCGGCAGCACCAGGCCGGCATCGGCTGCGGCCACCAGCACATTCTGCAAATCCTTGAGCTGGCTGGTCACTTGACCGCCGGGAATAAAATTGCGGTCCAGCATGCGCTGGCCATGCAGTTCGAGAATGCGGCTTTCGGCAAACCCGCCGCGGATGGCGGCGCGCACCGCAGCCGGATCGGCGCCGGCAGCCTGCGCCAGCAGCAGCGCCTCGGCCACGATGTTGAGGGTGCCCCCCACGATCAATTGATTGCACAGTTTGGCGACCTGGCCGCTGCCGGCCGGGCCGACCAGGGTGGGCCGTCCCAGCGCGCGCAGGATGGGCTCGGCTTGGGCGAAGTCATCGGGGGCGCCGCCGGCCATGATCGCCAGGCTGCCCGCCTGGGCGCCTGTCACGCCGCCGGAGACGGGCGCATCCAGGAAGCGGACCCGGGCGGCGGCAAGGCGCGCATGGAAGGCCAGGGCTTCGCCGTGCTGGGTGGAACTCATGTCGATCCAGAGCGCGCCCGGGTGCAGGCTGGGCAGGGCTGCGTCGATCAGTTCGCCGACCACTGCGCCCGATGCCAGCATGGAAATGACGATATCGGCCGCGCGCACGGCGTCATGCAGCGCGGCACAGGGGTGAGCGCCGGCGCTGCGCAGGGCATCGGCCTTGGCGGGCGAGCGGTTCCAGGCATGCACCGTCCAGCCGGCTTGCGCCAGGCGGGTGGCCATGGGCTGGCCCATCAGGCCGATGCCGAGAAATGCGATGGTGAGCGTGGTCAAAACAGCCTCCTGCAGTCGTTATATAGTGATGTCATTAAATTAAATTGCGCGCACACGTGTCCAAGGCGCGATTTTTGCTTCGCCGGTACAATATGACGATGCTAATCATTATGAATTAGCGTACCTATCTACGAAAGCTCTTCTATGTCCCTGTTAAATATGAAGCTGTGCGCCTCGCTCGCAACCTTGGCGGCGATGGCTGCGGCGCCGCCAGCATTGGCGTCCGATAAAGTCGTTGATCATGCCTCGCTGGAATTCGGCGGTGGCCCCAAGGTCCAGATGGTGCGTTTGGGCGTGCAAAAGGATTGGGAGCGGCGCTGGTTCCAGTCCAACGGTACCCATGTGAGCGGTTACTGGGATGCATCGATCGCGCAATGGCGTGGCAATGCGTATCAGAACGTCGATGGCCGACACCAGAACATCACCAATATCGGCTTCACGCCGGTGTTCCGTTTCCAGGCCGATGACATGCGTGGCTGGTACGCCGAAGCTGGTGTCGGCCTGAACTTGCTGTCCAAACTGTACGACAACGATTCCAACCGGCTGTCGACCGCGTTCCAGTTCGGCGACCATCTGGGCGTGGGCTATGTGTTCGCGAATCAATGGGATGTAGGGATGAAAGTCCAGCACTTCTCGAATGGCGGCTATAAAGAGCCCAACAGTGGCGTGAACTTCCTGCTGCTCAAGGCCTCGCGCCGGTTTTGATGCGGCAAGCTTGATGAACGGCGCCCGATGCGAATCCGGCGCCGTTTTTCGTTGGCGGATCAGTAGGACGACAATGCCTTGTCGAACTTGATCAACCACAGCAGGCTCGGCCGCTCCTTGTCGGCGCCGCGACCAACCCGGATCGTGTTGCCCTCGACGCAGCCCGGCGCGCTGTTGGTGATGAGGACGCCGGCGGCGTTCACATGACATTTGGTGACATCCGCGTCGGCCACTGTCTTGCCATCGGGACCCGTGATCCGGGTGGCCATGCCGACATCGTTGTCGTTGCTTATGGCTAAGGTATTGCCATCGACCAGGGCCAACCCTTCCGCTTTGTCGGCCAGCCAGCCGATCGCGTTCAAGTCCAACAGCAAGGTCTTTTTCAGGGGCACCACACTTGCCCAGCTGGCGCCGTTGACGGCGTCGCCGCTCATGCTGCTTTTTTCCAGGTCGGAACTGTCGGGCTTGTAGGCCTGCGCCAGGATGTTGCTGGCGGTGCCGATCTGGACCAGCATCAGCTTGTTGAATACCTTGCCGCCGGGGCCGGCGCCCTGCTCGATGACGATGAATTTGCCATTGCCCAGTGCCACCATGTCGCCCAGCTTGGCGTTGCCGGTGCGCCCGTCGGCGTAGTCCTTGGCGTCGAGCGGATAGGCGAACATGCGGGTGGTCGCGCCGCTTGCGGAATCGAACTCGAGCCAGCGGATGAAGCGGGCGAAGCGCTCGACCTGCTCGTTCTTGCCGGTCACGGCGTAGGGGGCCTTGCCATCGCTGAGCGGACTTTGCAGGAAGGCATGGATCTTGTCGCTGGCGCTGTCGAGCGCCATGCCTTCCATGCCGCGGTTGGCGCGGCGCCTGGACAGGATGGCGGGCAAGCCGCTGCCCGGCGCGTACCTGGCCTGGATGACGCCGCTGGCCGGGTCGATCCGGAGCAGGAAGGGGCCGTATTCGTCCGTCACCCACAAGGCCTTGCGGCGCGCATCGAGGGCGATGGCTTCGCTGTCGATGCCGCCGGCGTTGAAACCCGCCTTGCCTGAGGAATCGAATTTCATGGCATCGAAGACGGGGATTTCGGCCGAGTTGCCGAGCGATCCGGCCGGCACCGGCAAGCCCGAGGCGTTGACCTCGGGCGCGACCTTGATCGGCAGGCTGGCGGTCAGGCTGGCGCCATTTTTGCCGATGGTGAACACCCCGATCAGAAACGGGCCGCCGCCTTGACCTGATAGCGCATCACCTTAGCGACCACATTGCCGAGTGGCGTGGACTGGGTAAAGTGCTCGACGGCGGGGCCGCCGATGGCGTTGCCGGCCAGCGCCGCTTCTGCGTCGCCCGCGAGCTCAAAACCGTTCGACGGATGGTTATCCTCGTCGAGCCCTTGCACGGCGGCCTCGGGAAACACGCCGGTTTGCGCGGCAGGCGCAAGTCCGGTCACGGCGGCGGTCAGGAAAAGTTGCGGCAGAAATTTCATGCAGGCCTCATCAGGGAGATCGGTCGACGCCGGAGTGTACTGAGCAAGGGGATGCCATCGCTTTTTGACGAACATCAAGCTTACTCTATTTGAAATTGAACTTTTACTGAACAGCCGCAGTATGCTTTTTCCATCAGGCAGAAGGAGGGCATGACAATGCGCATTCTGATCATGGCGTTACTGTTGGCGGCGGCACCGCGCACGCTGGCCGAGAGCAGTTGGCTCACCGTGGACGCAGCGGCTTACCATCTTCTGCGCCCTGCCCTGCCGGCCATGCGCTTGCATGCGCCCGCCGCCGCCGCGGCTGCCAGTACCGCGCCGGTGGTGCTGGTGGAAGTGCCGGCGCAAGACGTGGCCGGAGTGGCGCGCCTGCTGCACGGCAAGCTCGGGCATTGTGGGGGCTTCATGTTTCACGCCGATCAAGCCAGTGCCCAGCGTAGCTTGGCGCAGGCGGTGGCGGCACCCTTGCCCGGTTTGGTGCCGCCAGCCTACGGGATCGCCAACCGGGCCAGGGTCACGCCGCTGCTGGCGCGCATGGAGGCGAAACAGATCGCGCGCACTATCGCCGGCCTGGCGGCCTTCCCCGACCGTTTCTACAACACCGCGCACGGGGCGCGCGCATCCGAGTGGCTGCGCCAGGGCTGGGCGGCCGTGGGTGAAGGTCACGGCAAGGTATTGGTCGAGACGTTCGCTCACGCGGGATACCCGCAGGCATCGGTGATTGCAACGATTGCGGGTTCCGACTTGGCCGACGAAGTCGTCGTGCTCGGCGCCCATCTCGATTCGATCAACACGCACGCCATGGAGGAACAGGGCGCGCTGCAAGCCCCCGGCGCCGATGACGATGCGTCCGGCGTGGCGGGCCTGACCGAGGTGCTGCGCGCGCTGAGCGAGAGCAAGTACCGGCCGCGCCGCACCATCAAGCTGATCGCCTACGCCGCCGAGGAAGTGGGCTTGCGCGGTTCGCAAGACCTGGCGCGCGCGTTCCGCCAGGCCGGCGTCCGGGTGGTCGGGGTGCTGCAGCTGGACATGATCAACTACAAGGGCTCGGACGAGGATATCTATCTGCTGCGCGATTACAGCAATGCGGAACAGAATGATTTCATCAAAAAATTGATCACCACCTACCTGCCGGGGATCCGGGTCGGTAGCGATGATTGCGGTTATGCCTGCTCTGACCATGCCTCCTGGCATGCCGAAGGCTACCCCGCGTCCATGCCTTTCGAGTCCTCGCTGGCGCAAGCCAATCCCTACATGCACAGCAAGAACGATACCTTCGCGAACTCCGGCGGGCAAGCCGTGCATGCGCTCAAGTTCGCCCGGCTGGCTGCGGCCTTTGCAATCGAGCTCGGCAGTTCCAAGCCTTAACGGCTCATGCTCAATAGATATAAAATTGCCGTAAGCCATTGATTTATATATACATTTACTGTGAACATAATCCGACACTCTGCGCTGCGCGCCGCTTCCTCGTGATAATATTTTTTCAAAGTATGCATACCGTTTATGCAATTCAGGCATCCGACCGGTGCGGCCATTGTGGCTGCATTGTTTTTTGGATGAGCGCCGTCTGACCCACCGGTCACGCCATCGCTCGGCAAATGGGCTACAACGCCCATCTATAAAAAAGGAAAATCCGATGGAGAATCAAGTGCACCAATTTCAGCGTCGCACGATGCCTGCCCTGCTTGCAGTCCTGATTTCCGGCTTGCTGGCAACGACGAGCGCGAGCGCCGCCCCCGGTAAAGGATGGATCACCGTGGGCGACGCCGCCTATACGCATTTGCAGAAAGTTGCACCGCAAGCGATTGCGCGCCAGAGTCAGCTTGTGAGGACCAATGACCAGGCCGGTATCGTCGCTTCGGAAAAAGTTCATCTGGTGCAGGTGAACGAAGAAGAGATGTTGAAGCTGAACGCAGCGATCCACAAGGAACTCAGGCGTTGCGGCGGCTACATGTATCACGAGAGCGAAGCCGACGGCAAGCGCGCACTGGCCAAGCTGGCAGCGCCGGCCAGCACGGCCAGCCTGGCAACCCTGGCGCGGCCGAGCTATGTGCTCGACAACCAGGCCTTGGTGGCGCCAGTGCTGTCGCAAATGCAGGCCGGTAATATCGAGACGACGATTGGCGAACTGGCGTCGTTCCAGAACCGCTTTTATACGACCACGGGCGGCACCGATGCGTCCAACTGGCTCAAGCAAAAATGGGCCGGCATGGCAACCGGCCGCGCCGATATCGCGGTGACGCAATTCGCGCATACCGGCTACAACCAGAAGTCGGTGATTTTGACCATTACCGGGACGGATAATCCATCCGAGGTGATCGTGCTGGGCGGACACCTCGATTCGACCGCCGGTTCCGGCACCGGTGAATCGTCGCGCGCGCCGGGCGCCGATGACGATGCGTCGGGTATCGCCAGCATGACCGAAGTGCTGCGCTCGATGATTGCCAACGGCTACAAGCCGCGCCGCACCATCAAGATGATCGGTTATGCCGCCGAAGAAGTGGGCTTGCGCGGTTCGCAAGCGATTGCCCAGAACTTCAAGGCCAATAACGTGAATGTGGTCGGGGTGATGCAGCTCGACATGACCAATTACAAAGGCTCGGCCAACGATATTTATATCTATACCGACTATACCGACAGCCTGCAGAACGACTTCGTCGTCAAGCTGATCAACACGTATCAGCCGACCCTGACCATCGGCTACGACAAATGCGGTTATGGCTGCTCGGATCACGCGTCATGGAATGCGCAGGGTTATTACACGTCGATGCCGTTCGAGACCTCGTTCACCCAGGATAATCCGTATATCCACACGGCCAACGATACGTTCGCCAATGCCGGCGGCCAGGCCAATCACTCGCTCAAGTTTGCGCGGCTGGCGGCCTCGTTCGCCATCGAGCTGGGCAGCGATGGCGCCGTGGTCGGCGGCGGCGACAAGACCGAAACGTTTACGGGCAGCCTGACCTCGGGCCAGAAGAAGACCTTCGGTCCGTTCAAGGCGGCGATCGGCTCGGTGGTCTCGTCCACCACCGGAACCGGCGACACGGATCTGTATGTGCGCAGAACATCGGTGCCAACCACCTCGTCCTACACCTGCAAGTCGGATGGCTCCACCAGCACGGAAAGCTGCACGGTGAATATGACGGCCAATGGCGATGTGTATGTGCTGTTGAACGGTTATACGTCGTCAAGCTATACCCTGAAAGTGACGTACAAGCCGCAATAAACGCCGGATGACGGCGAGCAGTCCGGGCCGCGCGCATGTCTGTATGGACTCGCGCGGCTTTCAGCTTTCATTATGTGGTTTGTGCCGCGGGCGTGAAAAAGCCCGCCAGGGCGGGCTTGTGTGCGCGGGCGCGCGTCCTGTTTTACTTCTTTTTGAGCGGCAGGCCGGCAAAGCGTGGCCATTCGACCTTGCTCTCGAATGATTTGATCTCGTTCCAGCCCGGTTCAAAATCCCCATCCTTCAGTTCCAGCAGTTCACGTTCCAGCATTTGCCTGAGCGCAGCCACATAGCCGATTTTTGCGCCGTTGAACGGGCGCGTGACCAGCACGTTTTGTACCGCCAGTGCCTGCACATTGTAGACGCCGAGATTCTTGTAGGTGTATGGGCGCACGCTGTATGGACTGCTGATCGGGACATCGAAGCCGGCCAAGGTGAGCCCGCTGTTGGGCGCCAGGCGGGTGATCTGGCCGTGCGGCCAGCCGGCCACCGAGAACGCGGCATAAGCCTCGCCCGAGAGGACTTTTTGAAACGCGATGGCGTCGCTGTCGACGTCGATGTAGCGCATGTTATAGCCGAGGACCTTATCGAGCTGGCGTACCATCAGCTGAGCCGAGCCGACCAGTGCGACCGGCGCGCCGCGCAATTCGGACATCCTGGTGATGCGCACCGTCCGGGTATCGCCTTTGAGCACGCCGTATTTCTTGGGGCCTTCCAGGATCAGGCCATTGGCGGAGGTGACGATGTGCAGGTAATTGCTGTTCAGTGCCGCCACTACCATCAGCGAAGCGATATTTGCGTCGCCTTCGGCCATTTTCTTGAGGGCGTCCATCGGCACGATGCCGACATCGGCTTTCTTGATCGAGAGCGTGGTCAGGTTATCCAGGCCGCCTTCGGTGTTCACTTCGCACAGCGGCATGGTATTTTTCGAGACGCGCACCAGGTCGGCGTACAGTTTGGAATAACCTTTGCCGGCGGGGCCGGTGGCCACTTTCAGTCCTTCGCAGGGGGCAGCGGGAGCGCCATCCATTTTGGCCGCCTGCGCTGCCGATACGGTCAGTCCGAACATCAGGGAGATCATTACGCGGGTTTTCATATGTGCCTTTTTTAGAAGTTGAAGTTTTTATTTGGCTGCGGCTGCGTGTCGACCGGCTGGACCGGGGTTGCTGCGTCGTCGTTATGCGGGGCCAGTAAAGCTGCGGCAAGTACGAGCAAGACCACGAGCAAGGTGCCGCCCCAGCGGATGCATTTCCAGAACATCGATTACCTCCTTACTTTTTCAGTACTGCCAATCCCGATCGCACTCAGGTCGATCGACATGCCGTCGTCGAACGACAGCTCCTTTGCGCTGCTGAGTTTTTCCGCTTCCATTTCGAGTTCGGAGAACACCTGGTTGAAGTTGTCGCGCACGCTGTCGAAGGCTTCGTCGGCCAGCATCTGGTTCAGCAGTTCCTGGCCGCTGGTGGCGTTCAGGTTCTGGATCGCGGCCTGGCCTGCCTGGCCGAAGCGCCATTCGAATTTTTTGTCTTCGACTACCTCGCTCAGCTGCACCAGGGCCAGTTCGGCATTTTTGTATTTCACGACCAGCAGGACGTGCGCTTCTTTCATGGCCTTGACTGCGTTTTCCTGGCGGCTGGCATCGTAGCCGGGCTTCTGGCGTTTGCGTTCCTCGATCATGTCGCTCATGCTTTTGATTTGGGCGCCGATGTTCACCACCGCTTTTTTGAACGCCACCACACGCTGGCGTTTTTGCAGCAAAAAATTCTGTAGCTGCTCGATCGGGTTGGCGCGGGCTTCCGCTTTGCGCGCCGCGAGCAAGCGGTTTTCCAGCTTTTGCCCGAACAGCGGGAGAGCCTGGAAGAGCGCCACGCCGACGGCGCCGATCAGCGCGAGGGCGATCAAGCCCAAGCCGGCGCTGACGGCGCCCCAGATGATGGGCGCCAGGGTAGCCAGCACCGATGTTCCCGCCACGCCCGCGGCGATGCGCACTGCCCAGACGCGCTGCTGTTCGGTTACCGGGCCGGAGTCGTTGCTCACTAAGTTTTTCATGCTGTCTCCTGGTTGATTTGAATGTGCGTGAGGCTAGGGGCGTCCAAGGTCGGCGCCTGGCATGTGGCAGGGGCGAAAAAAAAGGCATCCGATGGGATGCCTTTGATGTCGTATTGCGCAGAACGGGTCACGTTCGTGCACGGAGTGGGGGGAGTGTCCGCCGCCACTTGCATGTCGCGCGGTGTCGGGCGTGTTCGCCGGGAGGGGAAGTTGGTGTTCTGGTTCTTGTTGCCGCTCATTGTGTCCGCCTTATTCTCGTTTTTATGGGTTCCAGCATATGACGGTAATATGACAGGATGATGACATGCCGGACAAATGACATGTGCAAGCATCAATTGTTGTACGGTTGAGGGGAGGGAGAATGCCGAAGTTACGAAAATGCGGACGAAAAAAAACCCCACATTTCTGCGGGGTTTTCTTCTTATAACTAGCCTGACGATAACCTACTTTCACACTGGTTGCAGCACTATCATCGGCGTAAAATCGTTTCACGGTCCTGTTCGGGATGGGAAGGGGTGGTACCGATTTACTATGGTCATCAGGCATAACTTGTATAGCTTGGTGCTCCCGACCGGGCAGCACTAGCTTGAATCTGGAAGAAGTATCGTTTTATTGTATTACTTGGGTAGTGATCTGCGTATCAACACAAAACACAACGCGCATTTCTTATCTCTGTACCTGCTAAGGTTATAGGGACAAGCCGTACGGGCAATTAGTATCAGTTAGCTTAATGCATTACTGCACTTCCACACCTGACCTATCAACGTCCTGGTCTCGAACGACCCTTTAAAGAGCTCAAGGCTCTGGGAAATCTCATCTCAAGGCAAGTTTCCCGCTTAGATGCTTTCAGCGGTTATCTCTTCCAGACTTAGCTACCCGGCAATGCCACTGGCGTGACAACCGGTACACCAGAGGTCTGTCCACTCCGGTCCTCTCGTACTAGGAGCAGCCCCCTTCAAATTTCCAACGCCCACGGCAGATAGGGACCAAACTGTCTCACGACGTTTTAAACCCAGCTCACGTACCACTTTAAATGGCGAACAGCCATACCCTTGGGACCGGCTACAGCCCCAGGATGTGATGAGCCGACATCGAGGTGCCAAACTCCCCCGTCGATATGAACTCTTGGGAGGAATCAGCCTGTTATCCCCAGAGTACCTTTTATCCGTTGAGCGATGGCCCTTCCATACAGAACCACCGGATCACTATGTCCTACTTTCGTACCTGCTCGACTTGTCAGTCTCGCAGTTAAGCACGCTTATGCCATTGCACTATCAACACGATGTCCGACCGTATCTAGCGTACCTTCGAACTCCTCCGTTACACTTTAGGAGGAGACCGCCCCAGTCAAACTGCCTACCATGCACTGTCCCCGATCCGGATAACGGACCAAGGTTAGAACCTCAAACAAACCAGGGTGGTATTTCAAGGATGGCTCCACGAAGACTGGCGTCCCCGCTTCAAAGCCTCCCACCTATCCTACACAGATTGGTTCAAAGTCCAATGCAAAGCTACAGTAAAGGTTCATGGGGTCTTTCCGTCTAGCCGCGGGTAGATTGCATCATCACAAACATTTCAACTTCGCTGAGTCTCGGGAGGAGACAGTGTGGCCATCGTTACGCCATTCGTGCAGGTCGGAACTTACCCGACAAGGAATTTCGCTACCTTAGGACCGTTATAGTTACGGCCGCCGTTTACTGGGACTTCAATCAAGAGCTTGCACCCCATCATTTAATCTTCCAGCACCGGGCAGGCGTCACACCCTATACGTCCACTTTCGTGTTTGCAGAGTGCTGTGTTTTTATTAAACAGTCGCAGCCACCAGTTTATTGCAACCCTTTCACCCTCATGGAGTAAACCAATCAAGCTACCGGGGCGTACCTTTTCCCGAAGTTACGGTACCAATTTGCCGAGTTCCTTCTCCCGAGTTCTCTCAAGCGCCTTAGAATACTCATCTCGCCCACCTGTGTCGGTTTGCGGTACGGTCTCGTATGACTGAAGCTTAGAGGCTTTTCTTGGAACCACTTCCGATTGCTTCAGAACCTAAGTTCCTCGTCTCGACCCCTTGAATTACGTGCCCGGATTTGCCTAAGCACCTTCTATGAGTCAAAAACCAACACTTCCAACCGTTGGACAACCTTCCGCGATCCGTCCCCCCATCGCATCATACGACGGTGCAGGAATATTAACCTGCTTCCCATCAGCTACGCATCTCTGCCTCGCCTTAGGGGCCGACTCACCCTGCTCCGATGAACGTTGAACAGGAAACCTTGGGCTTACGGCGTGGGAGCTTTTCACTCCCATTATCGCTACTCATGTCAGCATTCGCACTTCTGATACCTCCAGCATCCTTTACAAGACACCTTCGCAGGCTTACAGAACGCTCTCCTACCATATATGCAAGCATATATCCGCAGCTTCGGTGACTGGCTTAGCCCCGTTACATCTTCCGCGCAGGACGACTCGATCAGTGAGCTATTACGCTTTCTTTAAATGATGGCTGCTTCTAAGCCAACATCCTGACTGTTTTAGCCTTCCCACTTCGTTTTCCACTTAGCCAATCTTTGGGACCTTAGCTGGCGGTCTGGGTTGTTTCCCTCTTGACGCCGGACGTTAGCACCCGACGTCTGTCTCCCAAGCTCGCACTCATCGGTATTCGGAGTTTGCAATGGTTTGGTAATTCGCAATGAACCCCTAGCCATAACAGTGCTCTACCCCCGATGGTGATACTTGAGGCACTACCTAAATAGTTTTCGGAGAGAACCAGCTATTTCCAAGTTTGTTTAGCCTTTCACCCCTACCCACAGCTCATCCCCTAATTTTTCAACATTAGTGGGTTCGGACCTCCAGGGCGTGTTACCGCACCTTCATCCTGGCCATGAGTAGATCACTTGGTTTCGGGTCTACACCCAGCGACTGTCGCCCTATTCGGACTCGATTTCTCTACGGCTTCCCTATACGGTTAACCTTGCCACTGAATGTAAGTCGCTGACCCATTATACAAAAGGTACGCAGTCACGGAACAAGTCCGCTCCTACTGTTTGTATGCACACGGTTTCAGGATCTATTTCACTCCCCTTCCGGGGTTCTTTTCGCCTTTCCCTCACGGTACTGGTTCACTATCGGTCGATTACGAGTATTTAGCCTTGGAGGATGGTCCCCCCATATTCAGACAGGATTTCTCGTGTCCCGCCCTACTTGTCGCACGCTTAGTTCCACACATCGAATTTCGTATAAGGGGCTATCACCCTCTATGGCACCAATTTCCAGTGGTTTCTACTATCCGTCATGCTAAAACGTGCAGGCTCATCCCATTTCGCTCGCCACTACTTTGGGAATCTCGGTTGATTTATTTTCCTGCAGCTACTTAGATGTTTCAGTTCGCCGCGTTCGCTTTGCATACCTATGTATTCAGTATGCAATGACCTGTAAAGGCCGGGTTTCCCCATTCGGAAATCTGCGGATCAAAGCTTGTTTGCTAGCTCCCCGCAGCTTATCGCAAGCTACTACGTCCTTCATCGCCTGTAATCGCCAAGGCATCCACCATGTGCACTTATTCGCTTGTCCCTATAACGTTAGCCTCTGATCTTGACGATCAAAGAGCGTTACAGAGATAAGAAAGTACAGCGTTGTTGCTTTGTTTTGATACATACAATCACTACCCATCGAACCGCCTGTCGGCGATTCGATTAAAACTTTACTTCTTCCAGATTGTTAAAGAACGAAACAGCTTTTAATCTCTGAAAGATCAAACCTAAACCCAGGCGCCAATTGCGCTGACTTACGTTTGTACTTTCAAGAGTTAAGTAGAGTGGTGGAGGATGACGGGATCGAACCGACGACCCCCTGCTTGCAAAGCAGGTGCTCTCCCAGCTGAGCTAATCCCCCAAGGTATATCTAAAGACATAACTGGTAGGGCTGGTTGGACTCGAACCAACGACCCCCGCGTTATCAACACGGTGCTCTAACCAGCTGAGCTACAGCCCCGACTTGGACACTGCTACTGTTTCTTCTAAATTCAACAGTCGATAAGAGTGGACGCTTAATGAACTGACTCTATAGTCAGGTGCAACTCTAGAAAGGAGGTGATCCAGCCGCACCTTCCGATACGGCTACCTTGTTACGACTTCACCCCAGTCACGAATCCTACCGTGGTAAGCGCCCCCCTTGCGGTTAAGCTACCTACTTCTGGTAAAACCCGCTCCCATGGTGTGACGGGCGGTGTGTACAAGACCCGGGAACGTATTCACCGCGACATGCTGATCCGCGATTACTAGCGATTCCAACTTCATGTAGTCGAGTTGCAGACTACAATCCGGACTACGATACACTTTCTGGGATTAGCTCCCCCTCGCGGGTTGGCGGCCCTCTGTATGTACCATTGTATGACGTGTGAAGCCCTACCCATAAGGGCCATGAGGACTTGACGTCATCCCCACCTTCCTCCGGTTTGTCACCGGCAGTCTCATTAGAGTGCTCTTTCGTAGCAACTAATGACAAGGGTTGCGCTCGTTGCGGGACTTAACCCAACATCTCACGACACGAGCTGACGACAGCCATGCAGCACCTGTGTTACGGTTCTCTTTCGAGCACACCTCGATCTCTCGTGGCTTCCGTACATGTCAAGGGTAGGTAAGGTTTTTCGCGTTGCATCGAATTAATCCACATCATCCACCGCTTGTGCGGGTCCCCGTCAATTCCTTTGAGTTTTAATCTTGCGACCGTACTCCCCAGGCGGTCTACTTCACGCGTTAGCTGCGTTACCAAGTTAATTAAAACCCGACAACTAGTAGACATCGTTTAGGGCGTGGACTACCAGGGTATCTAATCCTGTTTGCTCCCCACGCTTTCGTGCATGAGCGTCAATCTTGACCCAGGGGGCTGCCTTCGCCATCGGTGTTCCTCCACATCTCTACGCATTTCACTGCTACACGTGGAATTCTACCCCCCTCTGCCAGATTCTAGCCTTGCAGTCTCCATCGCAATTCCCAGGTTGAGCCCGGGGATTTCACGACAGACTTACAAAACCGCCTGCGCACGCTTTACGCCCAGTAATTCCGATTAACGCTTGCACCCTACGTATTACCGCGGCTGCTGGCACGTAGTTAGCCGGTGCTTATTCTTCAGGTACCGTCATTAGCAAGGGATATTAGCCCTCACCGTTTCTTCCCTGACAAAAGAGCTTTACAACCCGAAGGCCTTCTTCACTCACGCGGCATTGCTGGATCAGGCTTTCGCCCATTGTCCAAAATTCCCCACTGCTGCCTCCCGTAGGAGTCTGGACCGTGTCTCAGTTCCAGTGTGGCTGGTCGTCCTCTCAGACCAGCTACTGATCGATGCCTTGGTAGGCCTTTACCCCACCAACTAGCTAATCAGATATCGGCCGCTCCAGGAGCATGAGGTTCTTGCGAATCCCCCACTTTCATCCTTAGATCGTATGCGGTATTAGCGTAACTTTCGCTACGTTATCCCCCACTCCAGGGTACGTTCCGATATATTACTCACCCGTTCGCCACTCGCCGCCAGGTTGCCCCGCGCTGCCGTTCGACTTGCATGTGTAAGGCATGCCGCCAGCGTTCAATCTGAGCCAGGATCAAACTCTTCAGTTCAATCTCTGTTTAATGTCCTTGCGGACAGATCGCTCACTCAAAATACTGACAGGCCACTTCTTGCGAAGCGCCTAATTTCTTTTTTGTGAACATTTGATAATTTAAGTATTCAACATCGCTTACGCTCTGTTGGCACCTTCATCAAACGCCCACACTTATCGACTGTTAATTGTTAAAGAACTTATTCTGTATTACTTCTGCCGTTTGCTACGAAGCGTTGTGTTCGTTGCAGCAGAGAGGTGAGATTATGCAGCGTTTCGCGTTTCTCGTCAACCCCTTTTTGTTACTTCGCTTCTTTCGAAACGCCCCTGATCTGTCCTGCAACTACTTGATTTCGCTACTGAATCAGCGGGGAGGCGAACTATAGCAAAGGCTCTTGAGTTTGACAAGGTGCCCATGGCATTTACTTTAGCTCGTGGCGACACTGTGTCGTTATCGACATCGCCTGGAGGGCAAGCCAGCTCCCTCCCCACTTCAGCCAGGGCAAGCGCCGCAAGTCATACGAGCCAATTGATCACAGGGAATGTGTGCAAAACCTACGCGCGATACCGGCATGTATTGCGCTAAAGAAATTACATCGTTACCCTGTAATTACGCGCGGTGTCTCATCCGCCCCGACGACTTCATAGCAAACTGCCTCTTAAACATGAAATTTCCTTCTCGTGCCCTCCCGCGTATGGAAACGCTCGTGATCGGATTGATCGTGCTGACTGCAGCGCTGCTCATCTGGCAACATTTTGGGATGGAAAGGATTATGGAGTTCTCCGCCGCCAGCGGGCGGCCGGTGGAGCTTGTGGACGACCGTCTGCAACAAGGCGGCAGTGTCGCAAGGCTCACGCGACGCCCCGATGCGCTCATCATGGACTGCGACCTGCGCCTTAAGTTCGAATGGCCATACTGCCGCTTCCTTTTTATTCTGAGCAAAAACGAATTTGGCGTCGATCTGTCGGAATTCGACTCCATCAGCTTCGATATATCGTACGACGGCCCGGGCGACCATACCGTACGGATATTTCTCCGCAATTTTGAGCCTGGCATGTCGACATTGGACGACTACATGTCGCAGAAGGTAAACGAGGTCCACGTTATCGTCCCTGCGAAAGGCATCGTCAAAATACCTGTGAAGGTCCTGCGCGCCGCACCGTGGTGGACCGATATGCGCCACGTTCCGTTCCTGCACGCGGATATGCGTATCGATAACGTCACGTCAGTCGACTTATCGATCGGCGCCCGTGATACTGCGGGACACCATCGCGTCGAGTTAAGATCGCTCAAATTCCACGGAAAGCTCATCAGCCAGAACCGCTTGCTTCTGATATTGATGGGAATGTGGATCGGCTGTGCCGTGGTGTGGCTGGGCTTGGCCCTCCGTCATTCCCGATCGCAGCTCACCAATAGCACGACGCGGCTCGCCTTACTTAGCAAGGTGAATGAAGCCCTGGAGCTGGAAACACGCGAACTGGCCGGCCAGGCCTACTCCGATCCTCTCACCCAGGTTTTGAACCGGGAGGGCTTGCGCGCTGCGTTGATGGAACGATGGCAGCATCCCGATTCGTCACATGAGCTGTTCGCGGTGATTTTTGTGGATATCGACCACTTTAAAAAGGTGAACGATACCCATGGCCATGGCGTCGGCGACGACGTGTTATGCGCTTTCGCTGCTGCGATACAACATGGGATTCGCGCGAGCGACAAACTGGCGCGTTGGGGAGGGGAAGAATTCTTGATCATATGCTCCGGCACCAAGGCGAGCGATGCTCATTTGTTGGCAGAGAAGCTGCGCGAAGGATTGAATTCTCAGATCTGGCCGGGCGGCCTTCGGATTACCGCGTCTTTCGGAGTGACCGCCCTCCAACCTGGAGAGGTCATTGGCGAAGCGATCAAGCGCGCCGACGGTGCTCTTTACCAAGCCAAATCGAACGGCAGGAACTGCGTGCGGGTTGCTTGAGCCCGCCACCGCCAAGCCGCATCCAATTATTTCGAGATCAGCGGGGACCCGAATGGAAGCTACTTTGCAGGCGAGTTTGAACTAACCTGGGCGAGGCACCTTATTTCAGCGGCTCGATGGTGCAATAATGCGGAGCCTGACTCCATGCGACCCCAGCATCTCGTGAGAATGCTGGCCAAGCGCCACCAGTAGCGCCGGCGATTTTCGCGACATTCGCACTGGTGACGAGATCCGGCCGCTGCGCCATTTTATCAAGAAGGAATCGAATGAAACGTCACTATCTCTTCGCTGCTGCCTTGGCCCTGCCTCAGCTAGCGCTCGCAACGACCATTTCTGGAACACTGATTACCGCCGGCGGCGGCGACTCGTCATATGTGACGGTTCGTGCCGCGAATGGCACGGAAGTCACGGCTTGGTGCGTGAAGAAGGAATGCGAACAAGTCGTCGGCGAAAGCGATGACCCAAACCAAGGCTATTTTCTAAAAAAGAAATTCAAGGGCAGTAAAGTGATACTGGAATACAAGATTGAACGCAACCGCGGCCGCGTACCAGGACCAGGCAACGATGACCGTCTGGAAATTGTAAAGCAGCTGACTGTCTTGAAATAACAATGGGCGATTGCGGCCCCAGGCGATTTGCCCTCACTTGGGAATAAAACGCTCAGGCAAATATGCGGACGAAAAAAAACCCCATCGGCACAAAGGCCAACGGGGTTTCTCTCTTATAACTAGCCTGACGATAACCTACTTTCACACTGGTTGCAGCACTATCATCGGCGTAAAATCGTTTCACGGTCCTGTTCGGGATGGGAAGGGGTGGTACCGATTTACTATGGTCATCAGGCATAACTTGTACAGCTTGGTGCTCCCGATCGGGCAGCACTAGCTTGAATCTGGAAGAAGTATCGTTTTATTGTATTACTTGGGTAGTGACTGTGCATATCGCACAAAACACAACGCGCATTTCTTATCTCTGTACCTGCTAAGGTTATAGGGACAAGCCGTACGGGCAATTAGTATCAGTTAGCTTAATGCATTACTGCACTTCCACACCTGACCTATCAACGTCCTGGTCTCGAACGACCCTTTAAAGAGCTCAAGGCTCTGGGAAATCTCATCTCAAGGCAAGTTTCCCGCTTAGATGCTTTCAGCGGTTATCTCTTCCAGACTTAGCTACCCGGCAATGCCACTGGCGTGACAACCGGTACACCAGAGGTCTGTCCACTCCGGTCCTCTCGTACTAGGAGCAGCCCCCTTCAAATTTCCAACGCCCACGGCAGATAGGGACCAAACTGTCTCACGACGTTTTAAACCCAGCTCACGTACCACTTTAAATGGCGAACAGCCATACCCTTGGGACCGGCTACAGCCCCAGGATGTGATGAGCCGACATCGAGGTGCCAAACTCCCCCGTCGATATGAACTCTTGGGAGGAATCAGCCTGTTATCCCCAGAGTACCTTTTATCCGTTGAGCGATGGCCCTTCCATACAGAACCACCGGATCACTATGTCCTACTTTCGTACCTGCTCGACTTGTCAGTCTCGCAGTTAAGCACGCTTATGCCATTGCACTATCAACACGATGTCCGACCGTATCTAGCGTACCTTCGAACTCCTCCGTTACACTTTAGGAGGAGACCGCCCCAGTCAAACTGCCTACCATGCACTGTCCCCGATCCGGATAACGGACCAAGGTTAGAACCTCAAACAAACCAGGGTGGTATTTCAAGGATGGCTCCACGAAGACTGGCGTCCCCGCTTCAAAGCCTCCCACCTATCCTACACAGATTGGTTCAAAGTCCAATGCAAAGCTACAGTAAAGGTTCATGGGGTCTTTCCGTCTAGCCGCGGGTAGATTGCATCATCACAAACATTTCAACTTCGCTGAGTCTCGGGAGGAGACAGTGTGGCCATCGTTACGCCATTCGTGCAGGTCGGAACTTACCCGACAAGGAATTTCGCTACCTTAGGACCGTTATAGTTACGGCCGCCGTTTACTGGGACTTCAATCAAGAGCTTGCACCCCATCATTTAATCTTCCAGCACCGGGCAGGCGTCACACCCTATACGTCCACTTTCGTGTTTGCAGAGTGCTGTGTTTTTATTAAACAGTCGCAGCCACCAGTTTATTGCAACCCTTTCACCCTTCTGGAGTAAACCAGTCAAGCTACCGGGGCGTACCTTTTCCCGAAGTTACGGTACCAATTTGCCGAGTTCCTTCTCCCGAGTTCTCTCAAGCGCCTTAGAATACTCATCTCGCCCACCTGTGTCGGTTTGCGGTACGGTCTCGTATGACTGAAGCTTAGAGGCTTTTCTTGGAACCACTTCCGATTGCTTCAGAACCTAAGTTCCTCGTCTCAACCCCTTGAATTACGTGCCCGGATTTGCCTAAGCACCTTCTATGAGTCAAAAACCAACACTTCCAACCGTTGGACAACCTTCCGCGATCCGTCCCCCCATCGCATCATACGACGGTGCAGGAATATTAACCTGCTTCCCATCAGCTACGCATCTCTGCCTCGCCTTAGGGGCCGACTCACCCTGCTCCGATGAACGTTGAACAGGAAACCTTGGGCTTACGGCGTGGGAGCTTTTCACTCCCATTATCGCTACTCATGTCAGCATTCGCACTTCTGATACCTCCAGCATCCTTTACAAGACACCTTCGCAGGCTTACAGAACGCTCTCCTACCATATATGCAAGCATATATCCGCAGCTTCGGTGACTGGCTTAGCCCCGTTACATCTTCCGCGCAGGACGACTCGATCAGTGAGCTATTACGCTTTCTTTAAATGATGGCTGCTTCTAAGCCAACATCCTGACTGTTTTAGCCTTCCCACTTCGTTTTCCACTTAGCCAATCTTTGGGACCTTAGCTGGCGGTCTGGGTTGTTTCCCTCTTGACGCCGGACGTTAGCACCCGACGTCTGTCTCCCAAGCTCGCACTCATCGGTATTCGGAGTTTGCAATGGTTTGGTAATTCGCAATGAACCCCTAGCCATAACAGTGCTCTACCCCCGATGGTGATACTTGAGGCACTACCTAAATAGTTTTCGGAGAGAACCAGCTATTTCCAAGTTTGTTTAGCCTTTCACCCCTACCCACAGCTCATCCCCTAATTTTTCAACATTAGTGGGTTCGGACCTCCAGGGCGTGTTACCGCACCTTCATCCTGGCCATGAGTAGATCACTTGGTTTCGGGTCTACACCCAGCGACTGTCGCCCTGTTCGGACTCGATTTCTCTACGGCTTCCCTATACGGTTAACCTTGCCACTGAATGTAAGTCGCTGACCCATTATACAAAAGGTACGCAGTCACGGAACAAGTCCGCTCCTACTGTTTGTATGCACACGGTTTCAGGATCTATTTCACTCCCCTTCCGGGGTTCTTTTCGCCTTTCCCTCACGGTACTGGTTCACTATCGGTCGATTACGAGTATTTAGCCTTGGAGGATGGTCCCCCCATATTCAGACAGGATTTCTCGTGTCCCGCCCTACTTGTCGCACGCTTAGTTCCACACATCGAATTTCGTATAAGGGGCTATCACCCTCTATGGCACCAATTTCCAGTGGTTTCTACTATCCGTCATGCTAAAACGTGCAGGCTCATCCCATTTCGCTCGCCACTACTTTGGGAATCTCGGTTGATTTATTTTCCTGCAGCTACTTAGATGTTTCAGTTCGCCGCGTTCGCTTTGCATACCTATGTATTCAGTATGCAATGACCTAAAAGGCCGGGTTTCCCCATTCGGAAATCTGCGGATCAAAGCTTGTTTGCTAGCTCCCCGCAGCTTATCGCAAGCTACTACGTCCTTCATCGCCTGTAATCGCCAAGGCATCCACCATGTGCACTTATTCGCTTGTCCCTATAACGTTAGCCTCTGATCCAAAGATCAAAGAGCGTTACAGAGATAAGAAAGTACAGCGTTGTTGCTTTGTTTTGATACATACAATCACTACCCATCGAACCGCCTGTCGGCGATTCGATTAAAACTTTACTTCTTCCAGATTGTTAAAGAACAAAACAGCATTTAATCTCTAAAAGACCAAACCTAAATCCAACGCAAACCAACTGCGCGACTTACATTTGAACTTTTGGTGGAGGATGACGGGATCGAACCGACGACCCCCTGCTTGCAAAGCAGGTGCTCTCCCAGCTGAGCTAATCCCCCTGAGATACGACTTGTAAGACTGGTAGGGCTGGTTGGACTCGAACCAACGACCCCCGCGTTATCAACACGGTGCTCTAACCAGCTGAGCTACAGCCCCAAATGCTGTTCTTCTTGTTCAACAGTCGATAAGAGTGGACGCTTAATGAATTGGCTCTATAGCCGGTGCAACTCTAGAAAGGAGGTGATCCAGCCGCACCTTCCGATACGGCTACCTTGTTACGACTTCACCCCAGTCACGAATCCTACCGTGGTAAGCGCCCCCCTTGCGGTTAAGCTACCTACTTCTGGTAAAACCCGCTCCCATGGTGTGACGGGCGGTGTGTACAAGACCCGGGAACGTATTCACCGCGACATGCTGATCCGCGATTACTAGCGATTCCAACTTCATGTAGTCGAGTTGCAGACTACAATCCGGACTACGATACACTTTCTGGGATTAGCTCCCCCTCGCGGGTTGGCGGCCCTCTGTATGTACCATTGTATGACGTGTGAAGCCCTACCCATAAGGGCCATGAGGACTTGACGTCATCCCCACCTTCCTCCGGTTTGTCACCGGCAGTCTCATTAGAGTGCTCTTTCGTAGCAACTAATGACAAGGGTTGCGCTCGTTGCGGGACTTAACCCAACATCTCACGACACGAGCTGACGACAGCCATGCAGCACCTGTGTTACGGTTCTCTTTCGAGCACACCTCGATCTCTCGTGGCTTCCGTACATGTCAAGGGTAGGTAAGGTTTTTCGCGTTGCATCGAATTAATCCACATCATCCACCGCTTGTGCGGGTCCCCGTCAATTCCTTTGAGTTTTAATCTTGCGACCGTACTCCCCAGGCGGTCTACTTCACGCGTTAGCTGCGTTACCAAGTTAATTAAAACCCGACAACTAGTAGACATCGTTTAGGGCGTGGACTACCAGGGTATCTAATCCTGTTTGCTCCCCACGCTTTCGTGCATGAGCGTCAATCTTGACCCAGGGGGCTGCCTTCGCCATCGGTGTTCCTCCACATCTCTACGCATTTCACTGCTACACGTGGAATTCTACCCCCCTCTGCCAGATTCTAGCCTTGCAGTCTCCATCGCAATTCCCAGGTTGAGCCCGGGGATTTCACGACAGACTTACAAAACCGCCTGCGCACGCTTTACGCCCAGTAATTCCGATTAACGCTTGCACCCTACGTATTACCGCGGCTGCTGGCACGTAGTTAGCCGGTGCTTATTCTTCAGGTACCGTCATTAGCAAGAGATATTAGCCCTCACCGTTTCTTCCCTGACAAAAGAGCTTTACAACCCGAAGGCCTTCTTCACTCACGCGGCATTGCTGGATCAGGCTTTCGCCCATTGTCCAAAATTCCCCACTGCTGCCTCCCGTAGGAGTCTGGACCGTGTCTCAGTTCCAGTGTGGCTGGTCGTCCTCTCAGACCAGCTACTGATCGATGCCTTGGTAGGCCTTTACCCCACCAACTAGCTAATCAGATATCGGCCGCTCCAGGAGCATGAGGTGCTTGCGCATCCCCCACTTTCATCCTTAGATCGTATGCGGTATTAGCGTAACTTTCGCTACGTTATCCCCCACTCCAGGGTACGTTCCGATATATTACTCACCCGTTCGCCACTCGCCGCCAGGTTGCCCCGCGCTGCCGTTCGACTTGCATGTGTAAGGCATGCCGCCAGCGTTCAATCTGAGCCAGGATCAAACTCTTCAGTTCAATCTCTGTTTAATGTCCTTGCGGACAGATCGCTCACTCAAAATACTGACAGGCCACTTCTTGCGAAGCGCCTAATTTCTTTTTTGTGAACATTTGATAATTTAAGTATTCAACATCGCTTACGCTCTGTTGGCACCTTCATCAAACGCCCACACTTATCGACTGTTAATTGTTAAAGAACTTATTCTGTATTACTTCTGCCGTTTGCTACGAAGCGTTGTGTTCGTTGCAGCAGAGAGGTGAGATTATGCAGCGTTTCGCGTTTCTCGTCAACCCCTTTTTCTTACTCCGCTTCTTTCGAAACGCCCCGGATCTGTCCTGCAACTACTTGATTTCGCTAGCGTTTCAGCGGGGAGGCGAACTATAGCAAAGCCTCCCCGTAGTGGCAAGGCCTATTCTGATAATGTCGTTACCGAGTAACGTGGATCGGCCCGCATCCTGCCTGGCGTAAATGGCAACAGCGGCCAGATTTTCTGCGAATACAAGGGCAACTGGTCGACATGGTAGGGCGACGCCGGATCGACCGACTGCCCATACAAAAGCATCGCGTGCGCCACCGGCCCGGCCTCATCGAACGTCACGGTTTGTACATAGCTGGTACCCCATACGACCTGGTGATAGCCATCCGCCTGCAGCGGCGTCTCCAGATGAATGGAATTGTAGGAGCCATCGATATCGCCGATCGCTCCATGCAGCGGTACGCGTATGCCATTGCGCGTGTCGCTCTGGTAATCGGCCAAGCGCCCATCGAGCGGAACGCTCAATGCGTACATCTGCTGCGCGGCTACTTTCAAGGCGGCCAGCATAGCGGGTCCTGCAGCCGGAGCCAGTCCGCGCGGCGTATTCACCGGGTCTGCCGGGTCCAGCGGGACAGCCCATTTGTCCGGAATAAGCGACGCCCGGTTCCAGAACTCGCGAAACAGGACCGCCCCCCGGCTATCGAGGTCGGCATGCCTGTCCCAAGCGCTCAATACCCGACATGCTTGCGCCACAATAGCGTCGACGGAAGCGCCGCACAGTGGCAGAAATTCCGGGAGCATCAATTCGGCCGCATACACGCGATTGGCAAACGCCAGCTCCTGGACGTCGCCCATCCCCAGCCGCCCGTTATGTGCCAGGGCATCTTCAAGCTGCCTGAATCCGATACGCGTGCGCAGCATCTGCGCCACCCCGGTCTGCCCGTACAGTGGCGAGTAGCCGAAGGGCGCCGGCCCGGTGAGCAAAGCGCGCGGCGTCGTGAGCCAGTAACTGTCATTGGAATTGCCGACATAATCGGTGCGCGTCATCCACGGCGCCTGGGCCGGCGAGAATACACCCGCAGGCGCCCGAGGATCCTCGCCCCACGCGCAGGCCCGGCGCGAGCCGTCGAACATCAATAGCTGCGGCAGCACGAAACAATCGGACGCGAACATCTCCGCACCCACATCGGGCACGACACTCGCATCCGCATACAGGACATTGCCATCGCGGTCCGCCGCCATCGTATTCACCCACGGCGGGCCGACAATCCGGTCGAGCGAAGCCTTGATCTCGCCGACATTTTTAGCGCTTCCTATGCCGATCCATTGTTCGATCAGACGCGTATTGTGGCGATTCGCATCGCCCAGCACATGCACAACATTTGACGACCAGGTAATACCCGCATCCGGCTTCACCAGCACCGCGCCCTGCTTCGTAAAATAAAAGGTCTTGCTGCGCCGGCCCATGCTGCCATCGGGCCGCAGGCTGTCCACGCTCACCGTTTTGGAACTCATTTTGACCGGAGAGCCATCGTACAGATACGTCGTGCCGCTCGGATCACGCGTATCGAGCGCCAGTCTGAAGGTCGTGAAATGGACCGCGCGCGTAACGGTATGCGTCCACGCCACATCCTTGTTAAAGCCGATGACGATCATGGGAATGCCACCCAGGATGGCCCCCATCGCGTCGTACCGCCCCGGAATGGTCAGGTGCGCCTGATAAAAGCGGTCGGTGCTGGTCCAGGGATAATGCGGATTGCCGAGCAGGATGCCACGCCCGCTCGCTGTCACCTCCTTGCCAAGTGCCAGTCCATTACTTCCCAGTTGCTCCCTGGTCAGGCGTTCAAGCCTGCGCTCGAGAAATCCGATATCGCTGACCCCAATCACCTCGGGCTTGTCCGCGGGCGCAACGGCGCTATCCCGCGCGGCGCTATCCCGCGCGCCATCGACGATCTCCCGCGCGAATACCTGGCCGGACGCGTGCAGCGCCTTCTCGGCGAGCACCAGCATCATGTCGTCGTACGTAATCGGCCTGACCCACGGCGCCTTGTTGCATGCGGCGGGATAGCGGCCGGCGTACTCCTTGAGATAACGGTTATAGCCGGCCGCGTAACCGGTCAGCAAATCGCGGGCCTCCTGGCTGCCGGCCGCATATCCTGCCTTTAACTGCTCCGCATCGAGATAGCCTTTGAAGAAGAAGTCGCTGTCCTCGTTGTTGAGCTTCATGAAATCGCTGTCGGCGCCATACTCGCCGTTACGCGCCGGCGTTGCCGATTTATCGGCGCCGAAGAACCGCGCGCGCTCGCCGCGCACCGTGAGGATGGTATCGGCGAACATGCAGACATTATCCTGGGCATAGGCAAAGGCCAAGCCGTAGCCGATGCCGCGGAAATCACTTGCGCGTACATGAGCGATGCCGTGCGACGTGCGCGCCAGCTCGGCGCGAAACTGGGAACGGACGACCGTCCGACTTTCAGGTGCCTGGTCGCCGCGTCCGCAGCCGCCCATGGCGAGCCCGGCCAGGCATGCCGCCAGCGCAGGCCAAACCTTCCGATTCTGCCGAACTAAATCCGAAAATGCACGTCTCATAGTGACTCCCTTTGACTGTCGCCGGCCAGGGTGACCGACAGGCAATCGTACGAACGCCCGCCTGGGGCGTATTGAGTGGAGTCAATAAAAGAAAGCTGTGCCATGCAGCGCGGCGAGTCGTGTTCGGTCGCCTCAATTGTGTGCGGTTGAATGGGTGCGCATTTGGGCGTACTGCTCAGGCATGGACAAGCTGCTTATCGAACACAATGGATTGCATGAGGAGATGCGTAACATCATCGAAGAAGCACGCGTGATTCTTCCGGGCGTGCAAGCACTGTTTGGCTTTCAGACCATTGCCGTCTTCAATGACCGCTTTGCCGGACTGCCCTCGTACGCGACCTTGTGCCACCTCGTCGGGCTGGGCATGGTGATCATCGCCGTCGCGCTGGTGATGACGCCGGCCGTGTACTACCGTGTTGTGGGGCCCGGCCAATGTGTCGCAACCGGATGATCGCGCGTTCGTCGTGGCTGCTCCGGTGCGCCCTCGCGCCTCTCGAGTGCGGGCTTGCGCTCGATATGTTCACGGTCATCTTTGTGACCCCGCGCGGCTTGTCGGCCAGCGTGGCCGGCGCGCTGTTGACCCTGGCCTTGCTGAGTGGCCTGTGGTTCGCATTCCCCTGGTACGAGCGCAGGCGCTGCCGCTCGCACCGGAATAACGCCGGGCATCGCTAGCGCGCACGGCAGGGAGGACAGTCAAGCCTACGCTTGCGCGATGACGGCATGGTTTGAGCGGAAGTCGCCGGCTTGCCTACACGCGGCGGCACTGCTTGGGCAGATAGCACTGGCCTGGCTGCACGCGGCGGGCATTGCCTGAGCGGGTAGCACCGGCCTGGCTGCAGCGACGGCATCGGTCGCGATTGAACGCGCCATGACACGCCCGCCCGCGCAGCCAGCGCTGTGCCGCAAGGCCGCCGGGACTCAGTACGGACTGGCGGTCGGACGCACGATGATTTCGCTCACGTCCACGTCAGCCGGCTGGTCGATGGCGAAGCGGATGGCACTGGCGATGGCCGCTGGGGCGATCGCAATGCGCCGGAAGTCGCGCATGGCTTCGCGCGCAAGCGGATCGGAAATCGTTTCCGCCAGCTCCGATTCGGTCACGCCCGGCGAGATGACGGTCACCCGGATGTCGCCGCCCACTTCCTGGCGCAAGCCTTCCGACAGGGCCCCCACTGCGAACTTGGTCGCGCAATACACGGCGGCCGTGGGACTGACGGCATGGCCGCCAATCGATGAGAGATTAATGAACTGGCCCGAGCGCTGTTGCTGCATCAACGGCAGGGCGGCCGCGATGCCGTGCAGGACGCCGCGGATGTTCACGTCGATCATGTGATTCCATTCGTCGACCTTGAGCGCATCGAGCCTGGACAAGGGCATCACCCCGGCATTGTTGACGAGCACGTCGACGCGCTTGTACACATCGAGCGCGAACGCCACGAAGTCTTGCACGTCTTCCAGGCGCCGCACATCCATGGCGAAACTTTCGGCTGCACCGCCTTCGTTGCGGATCTCGGCGACCAGGGCAGTCAGGCGGTCGGCGCGGCGGGCGCCGAGCACGAGACGGTAACCGTGGCGCCCGAGCAAGCGCGCGGTGGCGGCGCCGATGCCGCTGCTGGCGCCAGTGATGAGGACAACTTTCTGGTGAGGATGGTGGTGGCTGGACATGTATTTTCCTTGAACGTCGGACAGGTGACGCATCTTACAAACCCCTGGCACGCACGGAAATACACAGGACTCTCGGCTGATTGCCTATTTCTACAAGGCGTACAGGGCACCGCGGCACATACGCGACATGGCCGGGAACACGCCGGTCCCACTTTCATCCGCGTGCCTTTGGCTGATGAGAAAAAGAAATATTCGATGCTTTCGTTAGGTGTAATATTCGTCGACGTGCATGTCGGTCCGGGCCTCCGGCGATGACGCGCGCGCGGCCGATGCTCACCGCATCGGGAGAATTTATAATAAAAAAAGCGGCAGCATTGCCGGTAGATTGTCTGGGGACGGGGAATGGGTTTGACGGCGAAGACCAAGATCGACTGGCGCGAGGAATGCGCGCAGCCGCGATCTTCCGTTAACCCGCCACATGCCGATGCGAGGCTGCTCTGAGTCAAGCCTCCGTCAAGACCTATTTGCCCTGGGTCGTCGCCGCTGCGCTGTTCATGGAACAGCTCGATGCAACCATCGTCAACACGGCGGTCCCGAGCATCGCGGCGAGCCTTGGTGTCAGTCCGCTCAGCCTGAAATCCATCGTCTCCAGTTATATCCTCAGCCTGGCCGTCGGCATTCCGGTCAGCGGATGGATGGCCGACCGCTTCGGCACGCGCCGCGTGTTCGCGGTGGCGATCGTGGTCTTCACAATCGCATCGGTACTGTGCGGCATGGCGGTCAACGCCCCGATGATGGTCGCCGCCCGCTTGCTGCAAGGCCTCGGCGGCGCCATGATGATGCCGGTCGGACGCCTCGCCATCATCCGCACCTTTCCCAAGTCCGAGCTGCTGGGCGCGATGAATTTCGTGATCATTCCGGCGCTGATCGGCCCGCTGCTGGGACCGACGGTCGGCGGGCTGGTCGTGCACTGGGTGTCGTGGCGCTACATTTTCTTCATCAATGTGCCGGTCGGCCTGGTCGCACTGTTCCTGGTATTTCGCTACATGCCCGACTACCGCGCGGCACAGCGGCGGCCGCTCGATGTGGTCGGCCCTGATCCTGTTCAGCTCGGGTACCGCGATGCTGTCGTGGTTCTTGGAAATTTTCGGCGAACACACGCTGGCGTCCGTGACCGCCGCAGCCATGCTGGGGGCCTCGCTGGGCTTGCTGGGCGCGTATGCCTTGTATGCAAGAGGCAGAAAGTTCCCGCTGCTGCGCTTGTCGTTGTTCCGCATCCGCACCTTTCGCATCGCCGTGGTCGGCGGTTTCCTGACGCGGCTGGGGCTGGGCGGCATGCCCTTCCTGCTGCCACTGCTGTACCAGGTTGGGCTGGGTTTTCCGGCGTGGAAATCCGGCTTGCTGATGATGCCGGCCGCCGTCGCGGCGATGGCGATGAAGCTGGTGTCGCAACGTCTGCTGCATCGCTTTGGCTATCGCCAGATCCTGGTGGTCAATACAGTGTCCATCGGCTTGACGATCGGCCTGTTTTCCTTCATAGGCGCCGGCACGCCGCTGGTGTTGATCGTGCTGCTCGGGCTGACTCAGGGATTCTTTAATTCGCTACAGTTCTCGTGCATGAATTCACTCGCGTATGCCGATGTGGACGATCAGGATTCCAGCATGGCCAGTACGATGTCGAGCTCATTCCAGCAGCTGTCGATGAGTTTCGGGCTGGCCGCCGGTTCGCTTGTCACCGCGTGGTTCCTCGGCGATGTGCCGCAAACCGACCGCACGATGGTCATCAGCGCGCTGCATCATGGTTTTGCAACGCTGTCGATCATTACGGTGATATCGTCACTGACTTTCTGGCGCTTGCACCGGAACGATGGAGAGAGCATCAGCCGCGGTACGGCGCTCCAGCTTCAGCGCTAATCACGGCGGTTGCGCGGAGTTTTTCCTGAGCGCCCGGCTCAGGCGTCGGGCGCGGGAGGCATCATTGCGCCATCGCGCACGACATACCACGACTCGATCGTTTCCGTGTGCATACCGAGGTTAAAAAACTCGAGTGCCGTTACCAATTCATCGATTTGTTCCGTGCTTGGGTGCGAAGAAAAACGCCGATAGCCCGGGTCGAGGGGTATGTGGCGATCCCCGCACTCGATCGCTGGCAGGCTCCAGGCATCGCGGCGGCCAACTTTGTAGAGGGGAGCGAGCATCCAGCCGGGAATTGCGTCACTGGTATAAGAAACCAGTGCCAGACAGGACCAGGAATTGCGCGGACTTGATTTCGGTCGCCGCCACAGAGCGTGGAGGTAGGCGATTACTTCCACTTTCAAGACGATGAGCTGAGGCAGATCGGCAAGCTAGGTGGCGCGAAAGAGGCTTTCCAGCGGAATGTCATCGAAATTCATCAGAATTCTATTAAGGAATTTTGGCGGACGAAAAAAAACCCCACCTGCACAAAACGCGATTGAGCGCGCTTGGCTGATGGGGCTTTCTCATATAACTAGCCTGACGATGACCTACTTTCACACTGGTTGCAGCACTATCATCGGCGTAAAATCGTTTCACGGTCCTGTTCGGGATGGGAAGGGGTGGTACCGATTTACTATGGTCATCAGGCATAACTTGTACAAGTAGCTGCTCCCGACTGGGCAGCAGTACCTCGAATCCTGAGGGCATATTATACTGCGTATTTTTATTAATTGATAGCAATCTTCGATTTGAATGCGACAAATCTGCGGACGAAAAAAAACCCGGTTTGCACTAAGCGCGATCTTGAGCGCGCTTAGGCTTACCGGGGTCTTTCTCTTATAACTAGCCTGACGATAACCTACTTTCACACTGGTTGCAGCACTATCATCGGCGTAAAATCGTTTCACGGTCCTGTTCGGGATGGGAAGGGGTGGTACCGATTTACTATGGTCATCAGGCATAACTTGTACAGCTTGGTGCTCCCGATCGGGCAGCACTAGCTTGAATCTGGAAGAAGTATCGTTTTATTGTATTACTTGGGTAGTGACTGTGCATATCGCACAAAACACAACGCGCATTTCTTATCTCTGTACCTGCTAAGGTTATAGGGACAAGCCGTACGGGCAATTAGTATCAGTTAGCTTAATGCATTACTGCACTTCCACACCTGACCTATCAACGTCCTGGTCTCGAACGACCCTTTAAAGAGCTCAAGGCTCTGGGAAATCTCATCTCAAGGCAAGTTTCCCGCTTAGATGCTTTCAGCGGTTATCTCTTCCAGACTTAGCTACCCGGCAATGCCACTGGCGTGACAACCGGTACACCAGAGGTCTGTCCACTCCGGTCCTCTCGTACTAGGAGCAGCCCCCTTCAAATTTCCAACGCCCACGGCAGATAGGGACCAAACTGTCTCACGACGTTTTAAACCCAGCTCACGTACCACTTTAAATGGCGAACAGCCATACCCTTGGGACCGGCTACAGCCCCAGGATGTGATGAGCCGACATCGAGGTGCCAAACTCCCCCGTCGATATGAACTCTTGGGAGGAATCAGCCTGTTATCCCCAGAGTACCTTTTATCCGTTGAGCGATGGCCCTTCCATACAGAACCACCGGATCACTATGTCCTACTTTCGTACCTGCTCGACTTGTCAGTCTCGCAGTTAAGCACGCTTATGCCATTGCACTATCAACACGATGTCCGACCGTATCTAGCGTACCTTCGAACTCCTCCGTTACACTTTAGGAGGAGACCGCCCCAGTCAAACTGCCTACCATGCACTGTCCCCGATCCGGATAACGGACCAAGGTTAGAACCTCAAACAAACCAGGGTGGTATTTCAAGGATGGCTCCACGAAGACTGGCGTCCCCGCTTCAAAGCCTCCCACCTATCCTACACAGATTGGTTCAAAGTCCAATGCAAAGCTACAGTAAAGGTTCATGGGGTCTTTCCGTCTAGCCGCGGGTAGATTGCATCATCACAAACATTTCAACTTCGCTGAGTCTCGGGAGGAGACAGTGTGGCCATCGTTACGCCATTCGTGCAGGTCGGAACTTACCCGACAAGGAATTTCGCTACCTTAGGACCGTTATAGTTACGGCCGCCGTTTACTGGGACTTCAATCAAGAGCTTGCACCCCATCATTTAATCTTCCAGCACCGGGCAGGCGTCACACCCTATACGTCCACTTTCGTGTTTGCAGAGTGCTGTGTTTTTATTAAACAGTCGCAGCCACCAGTTTATTGCAACCCTTTCACCCTTCTGGAGTAAACCAGTCAAGCTACCGGGGCGTACCTTTTCCCGAAGTTACGGTACCAATTTGCCGAGTTCCTTCTCCCGAGTTCTCTCAAGCGCCTTAGAATACTCATCTCGCCCACCTGTGTCGGTTTGCGGTACGGTCTCGTATGACTGAAGCTTAGAGGCTTTTCTTGGAACCACTTCCGATTGCTTCAGAACCTAAGTTCCTCGTCTCGACCCCTTGAATTACGTGCCCGGATTTGCCTAAGCACCTTCTATGAGTCAAAAACCAACACTTCCAACCGTTGGACAACCTTCCGCGATCCGTCCCCCCATCGCATCATACGACGGTGCAGGAATATTAACCTGCTTCCCATCAGCTACGCATCTCTGCCTCGCCTTAGGGGCCGACTCACCCTGCTCCGATGAACGTTGAACAGGAAACCTTGGGCTTACGGCGTGGGAGCTTTTCACTCCCATTATCGCTACTCATGTCAGCATTCGCACTTCTGATACCTCCAGCATCCTTTACAAGACACCTTCGCAGGCTTACAGAACGCTCTCCTACCATATATGCAAGCATATATCCGCAGCTTCGGTGACTGGCTTAGCCCCGTTACATCTTCCGCGCAGGACGACTCGATCAGTGAGCTATTACGCTTTCTTTAAATGATGGCTGCTTCTAAGCCAACATCCTGACTGTTTTAGCCTTCCCACTTCGTTTTCCACTTAGCCAATCTTTGGGACCTTAGCTGGCGGTCTGGGTTGTTTCCCTCTTGACGCCGGACGTTAGCACCCGACGTCTGTCTCCCAAGCTCGCACTCATCGGTATTCGGAGTTTGCAATGGTTTGGTAATTCGCAATGAACCCCTAGCCATAACAGTGCTCTACCCCCGATGGTGATACTTGAGGCACTACCTAAATAGTTTTCGGAGAGAACCAGCTATTTCCAAGTTTGTTTAGCCTTTCACCCCTACCCACAGCTCATCCCCTAATTTTTCAACATTAGTGGGTTCGGACCTCCAGGGCGTGTTACCGCACCTTCATCCTGGCCATGAGTAGATCACTTGGTTTCGGGTCTACACCCAGCGACTGTCGCCCTATTCGGACTCGATTTCTCTACGGCTTCCCTATACGGTTAACCTTGCCACTGAATGTAAGTCGCTGACCCATTATACAAAAGGTACGCAGTCACGGAACAAGTCCGCTCCTACTGTTTGTATGCACACGGTTTCAGGATCTATTTCACTCCCCTTCCGGGGTTCTTTTCGCCTTTCCCTCACGGTACTGGTTCACTATCGGTCGATTACGAGTATTTAGCCTTGGAGGATGGTCCCCCCATATTCAGACAGGATTTCTCGTGTCCCGCCCTACTTGTCGCACGCTTAGTTCCACACATCGAATTTCGTATAAGGGGCTATCACCCTCTATGGCACCAATTTCCAGTGGTTTCTACTATCCGTCATGCTAAAACGTGCAGGCTCATCCCATTTCGCTCGCCACTACTTTGGGAATCTCGGTTGATTTATTTTCCTGCAGCTACTTAGATGTTTCAGTTCGCCGCGTTCGCTTTGCATACCTATGTATTCAGTATGCAATGACCTAAAAGGCCGGGTTTCCCCATTCGGAAATCTGCGGATCAAAGCTTGTTTGCTAGCTCCCCGCAGCTTATCGCAAGCTACTACGTCCTTCATCGCCTGTAATCGCCAAGGCATCCACCATGTGCACTTATTCGCTTGTCCCTATAACGTTAGCCTCTGATCTTGACGATCAAAGAGCGTTACAGAGATAAGAAAGTACAGCGTTGTTGCTTTGTTTTGATACATACAATCACTACCCATCGAACCGCCTGTCGGCGATTCGATTAAAACTTTACTTCTTCCAGATTGTTAAAGAACGAAACAGCTTTAATCTCTAAAAGACCAAACCTAAACATCTCACCTTATGGTGTTGCTTACGTTTGCACTTTCAAGACTAGTAGAGTGGTGGAGGATGACGGGATCGAACCGACGACCCCCTGCTTGCAAAGCAGGTGCTCTCCCAGCTGAGCTAATCCCCCAAGGAATACGTGGTAGGGCTGGTTGGACTCGAACCAACGACCCCCGCGTTATCAACACGGTGCTCTAACCAGCTGAGCTACAGCCCCGACTTGGACACTGCTACTGTTTCTTCTAAATTCAACAGTCGATAAGAGTGGACGCTTAATGAATTGGCTCTATAGCCGGTGCAACTCTAGAAAGGAGGTGATCCAGCCGCACCTTCCGATACGGCTACCTTGTTACGACTTCACCCCAGTCACGAATCCTACCGTGGTAAGCGCCCCCCTTGCGGTTAAGCTACCTACTTCTGGTAAAACCCGCTCCCATGGTGTGACGGGCGGTGTGTACAAGACCCGGGAACGTATTCACCGCGACATGCTGATCCGCGATTACTAGCGATTCCAACTTCATGTAGTCGAGTTGCAGACTACAATCCGGACTACGATACACTTTCTGGGATTAGCTCCCCCTCGCGGGTTGGCGGCCCTCTGTATGTACCATTGTATGACGTGTGAAGCCCTACCCATAAGGGCCATGAGGACTTGACGTCATCCCCACCTTCCTCCGGTTTGTCACCGGCAGTCTCATTAGAGTGCTCTTTCGTAGCAACTAATGACAAGGGTTGCGCTCGTTGCGGGACTTAACCCAACATCTCACGACACGAGCTGACGACAGCCATGCAGCACCTGTGTTACGGTTCTCTTTCGAGCACACCTCGATCTCTCGTGGCTTCCGTACATGTCAAGGGTAGGTAAGGTTTTTCGCGTTGCATCGAATTAATCCACATCATCCACCGCTTGTGCGGGTCCCCGTCAATTCCTTTGAGTTTTAATCTTGCGACCGTACTCCCCAGGCGGTCTACTTCACGCGTTAGCTGCGTTACCAAGTTAATTAAAACCCGACAACTAGTAGACATCGTTTAGGGCGTGGACTACCAGGGTATCTAATCCTGTTTGCTCCCCACGCTTTCGTGCATGAGCGTCAATCTTGACCCAGGGGGCTGCCTTCGCCATCGGTGTTCCTCCACATCTCTACGCATTTCACTGCTACACGTGGAATTCTACCCCCCTCTGCCAGATTCTAGCCTTGCAGTCTCCATCGCAATTCCCAGGTTGAGCCCGGGGATTTCACGACAGACTTACAAAACCGCCTGCGCACGCTTTACGCCCAGTAATTCCGATTAACGCTTGCACCCTACGTATTACCGCGGCTGCTGGCACGTAGTTAGCCGGTGCTTATTCTTCAGGTACCGTCATTAGCAAGAGATATTAGCTCTCACCGTTTCTTCCCTGACAAAAGAGCTTTACAACCCGAAGGCCTTCTTCACTCACGCGGCATTGCTGGATCAGGCTTTCGCCCATTGTCCAAAATTCCCCACTGCTGCCTCCCGTAGGAGTCTGGACCGTGTCTCAGTTCCAGTGTGGCTGGTCGTCCTCTCAGACCAGCTACTGATCGATGCCTTGGTAGGCCTTTACCCCACCAACTAGCTAATCAGATATCGGCCGCTCCAGGAGCATGAGGTTCTTGCGAATCCCCCACTTTCATCCTTAGATCGTATGCGGTATTAGCGTAACTTTCGCTACGTTATCCCCCACTCCAGGGTACGTTCCGATATATTACTCACCCGTTCGCCACTCGCCGCCAGGTTGCCCCGCGCTGCCGTTCGACTTGCATGTGTAAGGCATGCCGCCAGCGTTCAATCTGAGCCAGGATCAAACTCTTCAGTTCAATCTCTGTTTAATGTCCTTGCGGACAGATCGCTCACTCAAAATACTGACAGGCCACTTCTTGCGAAGCGCCTATATTTCTTCTTTGTGAACATTTGATAATTTAAGTATTCAACGTCGCTTACGCTTCGTTGGCACCTTCATCAAACGCCCACACTTATCGACTGTTAATTGTTAAAGAACTTATTCTGCACTACTTCTGCCGTTTGCTACGAAGCGTTGTGTTCGTTGCAGCAGAGAGGTGAGATTATGCAGCGTTTCGCCTTTCTCGTCAACCTCTTTTTGTTACTCCGCTTCTTTCGAAACGCCCCTGATCTGTCCTGCAACTACTTGATTTCGCTAGCGTTTCAGCGGGGAGGCGAACTATAGCAAAAGGGCCGCGTTTCCACAAGTCACCCGGTGCAAATTACTTGGGTTTGTAGGTAATCAGCGGCAGGGCCACGTCCGCGTTATTGGCCACATCGTTGCTTCCACCCGACATATCGACAGTCGCCTTGTCACACCAGTGCGCCTGGCCCGACGCGCTCTGCGCCAGCACCTCGGCCATGGCCTCATGAATCTTTGCCGCCACCTCGCCCTGCAATGCCGTGCGCTTGGCCGGCGACATGTCCGCCATCGCTCGCCGTTGTTTCTCGATAAAGGTGCTGTTGCGCTGCTTCCAGCCGTTGGCGGCAGTCACGAATTTTTTGCTCTGGGGCGCCACGTTGGCACACACCGGCTCGAACTTGGCGGCCACTTCGGACATCAGCGCCACGACCAGCACCGCATGCTGGAGCTCGGGCGACGGCACGCCGGCAGCCGAGATGCCGCCGCCGGAAGGGTCGGCGCCGCTGCCCTTGGGGGGCGGCGCGATCTTGGGCTGGGCCGGCGGCGGACCTTCCACCGCGCGCAACACGGAACCCTTCATCACGCTGACCTTGAGCTTGTCGCCGTTTTGCGGGCGGTCGGAAAACGTGACCTTCCCATCCGGACCGACGGACTTGTACATTTGCTGCGCGGACGCGGCGCAGCAAATAAGGGCGGCGGCGATGACAAAAATGGGCTGTAATTTATTCATGTGACAAAAAGTGGCGCGGTGCTCCACACGATGGCGATCGATTCATATACTAACGTAGCATTGAGGGCAGATGCGTAAACACATTTCTTATACGCACGCTTCTGAGCTAGAACACAACAGCTCGGCTCTTCACCCCGGTACCGATGCAAGATTTATGCCTGAAATTGTTTTGCGGTAGCAACATCACCTTGGCACGGGCCGATCACCATCCCTGCACACGGGTAGAATGTCAGCTTTCGCCAATGCTGCCTGCCATGACCATCCTGCTCTCGACCCTGAACGCCCGCTACGCCCACGCATCGCTGGGGCTGCGCTATCTGCTGGCAAACATGGGGCCCCTGCAGGAGCAGACCAGCCTGCACGAATTCGTGATCGGCGCGAAAACCACCGAGATCGTCGAACGCCTGCTGGCGCAGTCGCCGCGCATCATCGGTTTCGGCATCTATATATGGAACGTCGAGGAAACCACCAAGGTCGTCGCCATGCTCAAGCGGATCGCGCCCCAGGTGGTGATCGTGCTGGGCGGGCCGGAAGTGTCGCACGAGCCGGGCGAGCAAGCCATCGTGCAGATGGCGGACTACCTGGTCACCGGTTGGGGCGACGTCACCTTCCCCAAGTTGTGCGGCGAGATCCTGCACGGGCCCAAGCCGCTGATGAAGATCCACGCCGGCGTGCAGCCGCCGATGGCCGACATCGCCATGCCCTACTCCTTATATACGGACAACGACATCGCCAACCGCACCTTATATGTGGAAGCCTCGCGCGGCTGCCCGTTCAAGTGCGAGTTCTGCCTGTCCGCGCTCGACAAGACCGCCTGGCCCTTCGGCCTCGACACCTTCCTGGGCGAGCTCGAAACCTTGCATGCGCGCGGCGCGCGCCTGTTCAAGTTCGTCGACCGCACCTTCAACCTGAATATCAAGACCAGCCTGAAGATCATGCAGTTCTTCCTCGACAAACTCGAAGCGGACCCGGACGACCCGGTGTACGCCCACTTCGAGCTGGTGCCCGACCACCTGCCCGATGCGCTCAAGGATGGCATCCGCAAGTTCCCACCCGGCGCCCTGCAGTTCGAGATCGGCATCCAGAGCTTCAACCCCGCGGTGCAGGCGCTGGTCAGCCGGCGCCAGGACAACGCCAAGGCCGCCGACAACATTCGCTGGCTGTGCGAACAGTCGCACGCCCACCTGCACGTCGACCTGATCGCCGGCCTGCCCGGCGAAGACATGGACAGCTTCGCGCGCGGCTTCGACCAGCTGGTCGCCCTCAAGCCGCATGAAATCCAGTTCGGCATCCTCAAGCGCCTGCGCGGCACGCCGATCATCCGCCACACCGAAGAACACGGCCTGGTATTCGATCCCTACCCGCCCTACACCATCCTGGCCACCAAACTGATCGACTTCCCGACCATGCAGCGCCTGGTGCGCTTTGCGCGCTACTGGGACCTGGTGGCCAACTCCGGACGCTTCGCGCACACCCTGGCCCATGTGCTGGGCGAGTCACCCTTCGCCAACTTCATGGCCTTCTCCGACTGGATCTACGCCAGAACCGACGCCACCCACCGCATCGCGCTCGACCGCCTGGCCAAGCTGGTCGCGCAATGGCTGGAAACGTGCGGCATGAGCCGTACTGACGCCGCGGCATTGGTGGGCAGCGACTATGCGGGCCGGGTCGACGCCCCGGCCGAAAAAGCCAAACCGGTGGCCAGCGTGCCGCAGCGCCAGGCACGCCATCTGGCGGCATAAGCAGGGCGACCACAGCTCGCCCGCGCCGCCCCGCGCACGAACTCCTGTAGCGGTCACGGCGATTCTCTTTTACACTGGCGCAATGCAGATTGAAAATGCGCCAACTTTAACCCTCGAATCGCCTGATGCAGGCTCGTCCCAATCGGTCGTCGCCAACGGGATCTGGCAGGTCCACGCGCTGGCCCAGTGCGGCGCGATCAAGACCATCAGCGCCACCCTCACCTCGCTCAAGGACAAGCCAGCGCTGGTCTGGGACCTGAGCCAGATCGTGCGCCTCGACCACATCGGCGCCCAGATGTTCTGGAATGCCTGGGGCAAGAAGCGCCCCGCCCAGCTCCAGCTGGCCGAAAAACAGGAAGAACTGTTCAAGCGCATCGAGGAAGCGGGCAAGCTGCAGATGCCGCGCACGCGCCCCAGCCGCTTCAACTGGGTCATGACCTTGGGCAGCGGCATGCTCCACTTCTTCGAGCACACGCAAGGCTTCATCCGCCTGATCGGCCAGGTGGTGCAGGATATCGGCCGCTTCATCCGCCATCCGATGACGGGGCCGTGGCGCGAAGTGTCGGCCAATATCTTCCACTCGGGCTTCCAGGCGCTCGGCATCACCGCGCTGGTCGGCTTTCTGATCGGGGTCGTGCTGTCCTACCTGTCGGCCCAGAACCTGCGCATGTTCGGCGGCGATATGTACCTGGTCAATATCCTTGGCATGAGCATCATCCGCGAACTCGGTCCGCTGCTGGCCGCCATTCTGGTGGCCGGCCGCTCCGGTTCCTCGATCACCGCGCAGCTCGGCGTGATGCGGGTGACCGAGGAACTCGACGCCATGCTGGTCATGGGCATCTCGCACGGCTACCGCCTGATCATGCCCAAGGTGGTCGCGCTGGCGATCTCGATGCCGCTGCTGGTGGTATGGACCGACGCCATGGCCCTGATCGGCGGCATGGCCTCGGCCAAGGTCGAACTGCACCTGTCCGCGCGCTACTTCCTGCAAAAGCTGCCCGACGCGGTGCCGCTGGCGAACTACATTATCGGCCTGCTCAAGGGGACCACCTTCGGCATGCTGATCGCGCTGGTATCCTGCCACTTCGGCCTGCGCATCAAGCCGAACACCGAAAGCCTCGGGCGCGGCACCACCACCTCGGTGGTCACCGCCATTACCGTGGTGATCCTGGCCGACGCGGTGTTTGCGATTATTTTCAGCGGAGTCGGTTTCTGATGGATGAACAAAAAGCGCAAGACGCACGCCAGCACCTGAACATGCGGCCCGACGAAGATGTCGGTCCGCCGGTGGTGCAGATCACCAAGCTGTGGACCAAATTCGGCCGCACCGTGGTGCACCAGGACCTGAACCTGGAGATTTACGCCGGCGAGATCCTGTCGATCGTGGGCGGCTCGGGCACCGGCAAGACGGTGCTGCTGCGCCAGATGCTGGGCCTGGAAACGCCCTCGCGCGGCGGCGTGCGCGTGTTCGGCGAGGACATCAGCGAGGCCGACGCCGACCAGCTGCAGCGCATGCGCAACCACTGGGGCATGCTGTTCCAGCAGGGCGCCCTGTATTCGGCGCTCACCGTGTTCGAGAACATCGCCCAGCCGCTGCGCGAACTGCGCGCCCTGCCCGAAGACGTGATCCACGACGCCGTGCTGCTGAAGATGAACATGGTCGGCCTGGGCATCGAGCACGCCAAGAAGATGCCGTCCGACCTGTCCGGCGGCATGATCAAGCGCGCCTCCCTGGCGCGCGCCCTGGCGCTCGAACCGCAACTGCTGTTCCTCGACGAACCCACCGCGGGCCTGGACCCCGACCTGTCGGACGCGTTTGTCGCGCTGATCCGATCGCTGCACCGCGAACTGGGCCTGACCGTGGTCATGGTCACGCACGACCTGGACACCCTGTTCGCGCTGTCGACCCGGATCGCGGTGCTGGCCGAAAAACACGTGATCGCGATCGGACCGACGCGCGACGTCCTGAAAGTGGACCATCCCTTCATCAAACAATTCTTCCTGGGTGCGCGCGGCCAGCGCGCCCTCGAAGTGCTCGACGAATACGACGCCGAGCACGCACCGGAGCACTAGCCTATGGAAAACCGATCACACGCCCTGATGACAGGCTTCTTTACCATTGCGCTGCTGGTGGCCACGGTCCTGGCGGGCATCTGGTTCAACCGCGACCGGGTCGAGCGCGTGCCCTACCAGATCGCCACGATCCAGTCGATCCCGGGCCTGAATCCCCAGGCCGCGGTGCGCTACCGCGGGCTCGAAGTGGGCAAGGTCGACGACATCAGCTTCGACACCAAGATCCCCGGCCAGATCCTGATCCGCCTGTCGGTCGACGCGGAAGCGCCGATCACCCGCACCACCTTCGCCACCCTCGGCTACCAGGGGGTGACCGGGATCGCCTTCATCCAGCTCGATGATGAAAAAACCGGCTCGCCCCTGCTGGCCAGTAATGCCAATGCCATGGCGCGCATCCCGCTGCGTCCCGGCCTGCTCGACCAGCTGGAAAAGCGCGGCCTGGTGATCCTCGACAAAGCCGAGGAACTGAGCGCGCGCCTGGACGCGCTGGCCGCGCCGGAAAACCAGAAGATCATCCTCGACGCCTTCGCCAACGTCAGCAAGGCGGCGATTGCCTACGGCGAGATCCCGGCCAGGCTCGAACCGACCCTGGCGCGCCTGCCGCAACTGACCGCCAAGGCGGAACAAAGCTTCGCCGCATTCGACACCTTCAGTAACAACGCCAGCACCATGACCCGAAGCTACACCAAGCTGGCCGACGACCTGCAAGCGCCGAACGGCGCGATTGCGCGCCTGAACAGCACCGTGGACCGGGTCGGCGGCTCGCTCGAAGCGGTCACCACCGACCTCGAAATGCAAACCCTGCCGCACTTCGTGGCCATGACCGACGAAGCGCGCACCTCGCTGCGGGCCGTGCGGCGCACCATGAATTCGCTCAACGACCGTCCGCAAAGCCTGCTGTTCGGCGCCGCGCCGCCCACCCCGGGGCCGGGAGAACCGGGATTTACCGCACCGACCAAATGAGGACCACCGTGAACCACACCCCGACTCCGCGCACCAGCGTGACCACCGTGCGCCGCCTGCTGCTGGCCGCGACCACCGGCGCCGCCCTCCTGCTGGCCGGCTGCGCCAGCGACAAGCAGGCCCTGAACACCACCTTCGACTTCGGCCCCGCCGCCAGCGGCGCGCCGTCCGCGCGCGCGCCGGTCGCCGCCGTCGTGGTGGGCGACGTCACCGGCTCGGCGGCGCTCGACAGCGAACGTATGTACTACCGCCTGAACTACAGCGACCCGCTGCAGGCGCGCGCCTACGCCAACAGCCGCTGGAGCGCCACGCCGCTGCAGATGGTCACCCAGCGCCTCAAGTCGCGCATCGCCCAGTCGGGCGCCAAGGTGCTCAGCGTGAGCGACGCTTCCGACGGCGTGCCGATCCTGCGCCTGGAAATCGACGACTTCACCCACAACTTCGACAGCCAGACGCAGAGCCACGGCCAGCTGGTGCTGCGCGCATCGCTGTTCCAGGGGCATACACTGATCGACCAGAAAACCTTCGACCGCAAGAACCCCGCCACCAGCATGGATGCCGCCGGTGGCGCACGCGCGCTGGCCGGCGCCACCGACACGGTCGCCGCCGACGTCATCGCCTGGCTTGCCACGCTGCCGCTCAAAAAAGAATGAACGCGCCCGACGCGCCAGGGCCGGGGCCTGTTCCCCCACCGGTAACGGCCGCCGCGCGCGGCTCGCCGGTGGCGCGCGCGTCGCTGCTGGCCTATCTGCTGCTGATCGTGTACGCCAGCTGGTTTCCGTTTTCCGGCTGGCACGGCAGCGGGCTGTCGCCCCTGATTTTCCTGACCCTGTCCATGCCCCAGTACTGGACCGGCTTCGACGTGATGGTCAACATCATCGGCTACATCCCGCTCGGCACCCTGCTGGTGCTGGCCATGTACCCGCGCGTGCGCGGCGTGTGGGCCGTCCTGGCCGCCGCCCTCCTCGGCATCCTGGTATCGGGCGCGATGGAAGCGGTGCAGACCTACCTGCCCAGCCGCGTGCCATCGAGCCTGGACTTCATCACCAATGCGGCCGGCGCGCTGCTCGGGGCCATCATCGGCGCCCTCGGCGCGCGCTCGTTCCTGGACCAGAGCCGCCTGTACAAGCTGCGCCAGCGCTGGTTCGCAGCCCATGCCAGCCAGGGCCTGGTGCTGCTGGCCCTGTGGCCGCTGGCCCAGATCTACCCGCTCGGCTATATGTTCGGCCACGGCCAGCTGCTGCCGATTTTTTCCGAATGGCTGTCGGCCTGGCTCGATACCGACATCGACCTGGTCGCCATGCTGCGTCCCGGCGCCGCCATGAGCGTGGAACAGTACTGGCTGTCGGAAACCATCATCACCGCCTGCGGCATGACCGGCGCCGTCCTGACCATGCTGTGCCTGCTACGGCGCGGCGCCCCGCGCCTGCTGCTGATCGGCGCCATGCTGGGCGCGGCGCTGCTGACCAAGACCCTGGCCAGTTCCCTGCTGTTCAAGCCCGACAATGCACTGGCCTGGATCACCCCGGGCGCCCAGGGCGGCTTCCTGATTGGCCTGATCATGCTGTCCGGCCTGGCCTTCGCACCCGAAGTCGCGCAGCGGCGGCTGGCGGTGGTCACCCTCGTGCTCAGCCTGCTGGTGGTGAATACGATCCCCGTCAATCCCTATTTCAGTTCCACCCTGCAAGGCTGGGTACAAGGCAAGTTCCTGAACTTTAATGGCGCAGCGCAATTCCTATCCTTGCTATGGCCGTTTTTTGCGATCTGGTTCCTGCTGCTGCCCTCGCATAAACTCAATCGGCGCGAAGAGGGGGTATCATTGCGCCAGCCATAACAGAAACGGACACCCCCATGAGCGATACACCCTACTTCGAACAGCACGTCTTTATCTGCATGAATGTGCGCGAGGATGGACGCCAGTGCTGCGGCAAGCTCGGCGCTGAAATTGCGCAAAAACACGCCAAGCGCCGCATGAAGGAACTGGGCTTGAACGGGCACGGCAAGGTGCGCATCAACCAGGCCGGCTGTCTCGACCGCTGCGACGAAGGCCCGGTGCTGGTGGTCTATCCGCAAGGCACCTGGTACACCTATGTCGACACCAGCGACATCGATGAAATCATCGACTCCCATTTGGTTGGCGGCAAGGTCGTCGACCGCCTCAAAATCTGATTAGTTTTTACATGAACACTGCCACGCATAATCTGTTGAATAAAAACGCTGAAAAATTCACCCTGGCGGGCGGCGCCGGACCGATGGAATGCCTGCTCGACCTGCCCCCGGGCGCGCCGCGCGGCATCGCCTTGGTCGCCCATCCGCACCCGCTGTACGGCGGCACCATGGACAACAAGGTGGCGCAAACCCTGGCGCGCACATTCGTCGCGCTCGGCTACGTGGTAGCGCGTTTCAACTTTCGCGGCGTGGGCGCCTCGGCCGGCGTGCACGACGGCGGCGCTGGCGAGACCGACGACATGGCCCTCATGCTCGCGCACATGCAAGCGCAGTATCCGGGCTTGCCGGTGGCGCTGGCGGGCTTCTCGTTCGGCACCTTTGTGCAAGCCCAGCTGCAACAACGCCTCATCGCCGCGGGGCGGCCGGCCGAGCGCCTGGTGCTGGTCGGCACCGCCGCCGGCAAATGGCCGATGCCCGAGGTGCCGGCCGACACCATCCTGATCCATGGCGAAGTCGACGACACCATTACCCTGACCCAGGTGCTGGACTGGGCGCGGCCGCAAGACATCCCGGTCATCGTCATTCCCGGCGCCGATCATTTCTTCCACCGCAAGCTGGCCCACATCAAGACCCTGGTGGTCCAACTGTGGCGGCGTGAGGGCGCAATTCCACTATCGCCACTATAATTGGGCGCCCTTTTTTTGCACCACTTTTTTGAGTATCCATTCCCATGAGAAAACTTATTGCCGCACTGGCTGCCAGTGTTTTGGCGCTCTCGTCCGCCGTTGCGCAAACCGTGCCGCCGCCGACAGTCGCCGCCCGCTCCTGGATGCTGCTGGACGCCACCAGCGGCCAGATCATCGCCTCGCACGACCCCGACGCCCGCATCGAACCGGCCTCGCTGACCAAGATCATGACGGCCTACCTGACCTTTGCCGCACTCAAGGAAAAGAAGCTGACCCTGAACCAGATGATCAATGTCTCGGTCAAAGCCTGGAAAGTCGATTCGAGCAGTTCCAAGATGTTCATCGACCCGGCGGTACCGGTCTCGGTGGACGACCTGCTGCACGGCCTGATGGTGCAGTCCGGTAACGACGCCGCCGTCGCGCTGGCCGAAGCGGTGGCCGGCGACGAAAGCGCCTTCGTATTCCTGATGAACCGCGAAGCCCAGCGCATGGGCTTGAAAAACACGCGCTTCGCCAACCCGCACGGCCTGCCGCACCCCGACAACTTCTCGACGGCGCACGACCTGTCGGTCCTGGCCGCGCGCGTGATCGCCGACTATCCCGAGTTCTACAAGATCGACTCGGTCAAAAGCTTCACCTACAACAAGATCACCCAGCCGAACCGCAACCGCCTGCTGTGGCTGGACCCGACGGTGGACGGCATGAAAACCGGGCACACCGAAGCGGCCGGATTTTGCATGATCGCCTCGGCGCGCCGTCCCAACGGCAACAGCCAGCGCCGCCTGATTTCGGTCGTGCTCGGCACAAGTTCCGACCAAGCGCGCACCCAGGAAAGCCAGAAGCTGCTGAACTGGGGCTTCCAGAATTTCGACACGATCAAGCTGTACACCAAGGGCCAGGCGATCCAGACGCCGGAAGTGTGGAAGGGTTCGGCGAATACGGTCAAGATCGGCTTCAACAACGACGTGCTGGTGACGGTACCGAAAGGGGTCGCGGCCAAGATGAAGCCTGTGCTGGAGCGCAACGACCCGCTGGTCGCCCCGCTGCCGCTCAACAGCAAGGTCGGCACCCTGAAGATGATGGTCGATGGCAAACAGCTGCTGGAACTGCCGGTGGTCGCGCTCGAAGAAGTGCCGCAAGCATCGATCTTCGGCCGCGCCTGGGACTCGATGCGCCTCTGGCTCAAGTAAGCCGACGCCCTGACACCGGGGTCTGACCTCTGATTAGCAATTACTTGCCGAAACCGGGGTCTGACCTCTGATTAGAAATTACTTTCCTAACGGCCCTAAACACCCGCAACCGAGGGCAGCGCTTTGGCTCGCAATGCGTTGCTGAACCGACTGCCGTGAGGTGAAATCGGACGAATGCCGCGCCAATCTCCAGATCCGGCGTTCAGGGTCTGCGAAACCGGCAGAAAAATCAGAAAATTCGGTGCCGGGAACATTTTTGCTTGCTAGTTAAAAGCACTGCCCCCGCTTGGGGGTGTTGCCGGGCGGCTTTTTATTGCTAATCAGAGGTCAGACCCCGGTTGTTTATTTTAGGAAAGAAAACCATGAACGCAGCCCTTCCCGCCGATCTGTTTTGCCCGCGCGTGCGCACGCGGCCGCATGGCCCCGACCTGTCGCGCATCATCGCCGGGATGTGGCGCATGGGGGAGTGGGGCATGTCGGCCGAACAGCGCGTCGCCTTCATCGAACAGTGCATCGCGCTCGGCGTCACCAGCTTCGACCATGCCGATATCTACGGCGACTATGGCGTCGAAGGCTTGTTCGGCGAGGCTCTGCGCCTGCAGCCTTCGCTGCGCGACCGTATCGAACTGATCAGCAAGTGCGGGATCAAGCTGCTGTCCCCGCAACGCCCGCAGCATGCGATCCAGCATTACGACACCAGCGCCGCCCATATCGTCGCCTCGGTCGAGCAATCGCTGCGCCAACTGCATACCGACCATCTCGACCTGCTGCTGATCCACCGCCCGGATCCGCTCATGGAATTCGATGAGATCGCCACCGCCTTCGCGGCCCTGCGCCAGGCCGGCAAGGTCCTGCATTTTGGCGTCTCGAATTTTTCGCGCCACCAATTCGAGTCGCTCAACCGCCGCATCGAACTGGCCACCAACCAGGTCGAGTTTTCGCCCCTGCACACCCCGCCGATGTTCGATGAAACCTTCGACGGCCTGCAAGACCTGGGCGTGGCGCCGATGATCTGGTCGCCGCTGGCCGGCGGGCGCCTGTTCGCGAGCAACGACGACCATGCCGATCACCTGCGCCTGGTCATCAAGGGCATCGCCGATGCGCTGAACCAGCCGTTCGCGAGCGTGGTGTTTGCGTGGATCATGCAATTGCCATGCCGCCCAGTGCCGCTGACCGGCACCGGGCGCATCGAGGCAATCGCCGTGGCCGTGGCCGCCACCCGTTTCACCCTCAGCCGCGAAGACTGGTTCAGCATCCTGCGCGCCGCGCGCGGTCACGAAGTCGCATAACGGTGCCGGGAGCAGCGGGAATGGCGGACATCGTCGAGAGCACGGCCCTGACCCCCTTGCAAAAGAAGGATTTGCTGCACCGCCTGGCGCGCATCGAGGGCCAGTTGCGCGGGGTGCAGAAGCTGATCGCGCAAGCCGCCACGCCGTCCGACTGCGACGCCGTGGCCCAGCAGATGGCGGCGGCGCGCAAGGCGCTGGACCGCTCGTTCGTGCAACTGCTCACCAGCACCATGCAAACCCAGAGCGCCAACGCGCGCGACCTGTCCGAAGCCCAGGCCAGCGCCGGCAAGCTGGCGGCCATGCTCGACAAGTTCGCGTGAAACCTTCCTAGTCTTCGTACACGGCCGGGGCCGGCACGCCGCGCCAGCCGAGCTGCCACGCGATGTTGAGCAGCAGGGTAGCGCTGATGTACAGCACGAAAAACAGCACGAAGAAGCGCGTCTGCAGCCAGGCCAGCAAGGCCACGCCGACGCCGATGACGACGAACAGCAGCATGCTTTTCGGCTGCTTGGAGCTGGGGAAACGCACCGTCGACACCATCAGGGTGCCCACGCCCACCATCAGCAGCATCACCAGATAGGCTTGCATGGTGGTGGTCAGCGGCGCCGGCCAGGCCACCACGACCGCGGCCACGCAGGCCGCGCCGGCCGTGATCGGCATGCCGACGAAGTAGCGCGGATCGGTACGCCCGACATTGACGTTAAAGCGCGCCAGCCGCAGCGCGCCGCAGGCGACGAACACGAAACAAGCCAGGCCGCCGGCGCGCAGCAGGGTCGGATGGTCGGCGCCCAGTTGCACGAAACCGTAGCAATAGAGCAGCATGGCCGGGGCGCAGCCGAAATTCATGACGTCGGCGATCGAGTCGAGCTGCATGCCGAATTCGGATGAGGTATTGGTGGCGCGCGCGACAAAGCCGTCGAGCGCGTCGAACACGCCGGCCAGCACCAGCAGGATGGCGGACATGCGGTAGTCCGCGGCCAGGCCGACGTGGGCATTGTCGACCGACATGACGATGCTGCCAAAGCCGCAGGCAATCGATAGCAGCGTGACAAAGCTCGGCAGGGCAAACTTGGCGCGCGCGAGGCGCTGCTGGCGTGTGGGTTTCAAGTGGTTTCGCAATCGCATCGAGGATAGTGTTGGTATTTTACAGCGTCGACCTGTATGCGCCAGATCAAACGGCGGCAAACAAATTTCACCGATTTCTGAATTCCCCTAGAATCGATACTCAGGAGTTTTTTCCGGTCGGAGGGAGCAGGATGAACAGATTGCATCGCTGGAGCAGCTTGGCCGCCGGTCTGTCATGCGCGCTGGCCCTGTCCGCCTGCGGCGGCGGCGCCGACAATCCCTCCGCGGCCCAGACCAGCGCCTCGGCCGCGCTGGCCCAGGTAGCGGGCGCCCCCATCGCCACCAACGTGACCGCGATCGATGGCTTGAACTGGATTAACTTCCGGCGCGCGCAGATCGGCATGCCCATCTTGGCCCGCAACGCGCAGATCGAGCGCGCCGCCCAGGGTCACTCCGACTATCAGAAGAGCAACAACAAGGTGACGCACGAGCAGACCGTGGGCGCCCCGGGCTTTACCGGCGCGCAATTGATCGACCGCCTGACCGCTGCCGGCTATGCGTTCGTGCCGAGCGACACCGCCTATGGCGAAGTGATCTCGGCCACATCGAACGCGTCCGGCTTTTACATGGCGGAAGAATTGATCACGGCCATCTACCACCGCTTCGTGATGTTCGAGCCCAAATTCAAGGAAATCGGCACCGGCTCGGCCGCCAACGCCAGCGGCTACACCTATTTCACCAGCAATTTCGCGGCCAACAATGGCTTCGGCCCCGGCATGGGACGCGGCAATATCGCTACCTGGCCGGCCGATGGCCAGGCCGGGGTCACGCCGAATTTTTTCAGCAACTACGAAGAACCGGACCCGGTCGAGAATCTCAATGAAGTCGGCTACCCGATCAGCGTGCACGCCGACCTCGATGCCACCTTGAAGGTCGACAGCTTCACCGTGCGCCCGCGCGGCGGCGCGCTGCTCAACGTCAAGCTGCTCAAGCTCGGCGTGGACAGCCACACGCCCAAATCGGCCGCCGCGATCATTCCGCTCACCGTGCTGGCCCCCAGGACGGTGTACGAGGTCAGTTTTTCCGGCACCATCGATAGCCTGCCCATCACGAAAACCTGGTCTTTTACGAGCAAATAGCGCGGCCTTGCTTCGGTTCGCCTGAAAAATTCTGCTATCGTGTGGTGCATTAGATAATGAACAATCGCCACTTCATGTCATCGAGAGAGAAGCTGCCCGCCCGCGTCGCACTGCGCGCCGACTCCGCCACGCGCGCGGTGATCGATATGGCCGACGGCATCGACCGCATCATGGGCAACCGCGAGTTATACGCGCGCATGCTCAAGCGCTTTCGCAGCGATTACGCGCACGGGGCGGTGCCGATCGGCCAAGCGCTGGCGGCCGGCGATGCCGTTCTGGCGCAGCGCCTGGCGCATACCCTGAAAGGTGCAGCCGGCATGATCGGCGCGCACCGCCTGCACCAAGATGCCAGCGTCCTGGAACTGGCGATCCGCACCAATCCGCCGGCGCAGCAGGCGGCACTGAACGCGCTCATGGGCGCCTTCGACAAGGTCTTGCACCTGCTCGATCAGGTGGTGACCGGCAGCGCGCCCGACGGCTTCGCGCTGGACATGCCGCAGCGTCCCCTGATGCAAGACCCGGTACTGCTGGCGCGGCTGGTGGAATTGCTGATCGATGCTGATGGCGCGGCGGTCGACCTGCTCGACGAGTCGGGCGCGAGCCTGCGCGTGATCCTGGGCGACGCCAGGCTGGCACGGGTAACAAAGGCGGTGAATGACTTCGATTTCGAGGGTGCGCTGAGCGCGCTCAGGCAAACCGCGCTCTGACGGACGGCGAACGCGCGGCGCGGCGCGGCCGAATCAGCGGGTGTATTCGGCTTCTTCGTCGAAGGAATCGGCGCACGCCTTGCCGCAGAAGCGCTTGACGCTGTCGAGCGGCTTTTCACAGTACCAGCACGAGCCCTTGGGCGGCAACGCCTGGCGCGGCCGCACGGGCGCCGGCGCTGCATCGGACGCGGCGTCGAGCCCCGCTTCCTTTTCCGGCAAACTTTCCTCTATCGTTCCCACGAGTCACCCCCAAAATGGCAGCACAGCGAATTCTCAGAGCAAGATTACTTTAGCGGAATACTTTGGACATGAGAATTCGCAAGTCCTGCCGCATTCGATGAAACGGTCACGATCAATCCCAAGTTTGCACGCAATATGCAGCAGCCGCAATCAAGGGAAAACATGCGTTCGTTGCGACGCAACAACCACGAAGATACCCGACAGTGGGTAGATTCGCTGCGTTAAATCATAGCAGGATTAGAAATGCGCGTCGGCCGGGGGGATGGCTGGAAAGGCCGCGAAAATAGCGGCGATCTTACTTCGCCGGCTCGACCGTGACGATCAGGGAAGAGGCGGTCGTCTGTATGCGGGTCGGCACGAATTGCACGCCGGCATAGCGCAAATCTTCCGGCCGGAAGTTATACACCGCCACATCGGCAACGACCTTTTTCATCAGTACGTTTGCCGCCGTGGCCAGGTTGCGCTGCTGTGCATCGTCGATGCCATCGATGGCGAAGCGGTCCACGCGCGGCTCGGCCATCAGCACGGCGTTGCGGGCCGGATCGATATACGGGCGGCCGGACATGGCCAGGCTGCCGCGCCAGGACTGGCGCGTGAAGGGCGAGCCCAGCGCCGCCTCCAGGGATACGCCGACCCGGCCGCTGGCGGGGGCGAGCGACAGTTGCGGGTGCTTGAGTTCGATATCGAAGATTTCCACTACCCGGTTACTGATGGGGAAGCGTCGGTCCATGCCTGCCTGCAGCTTGGTTAAGGGGAGTTCGATCTGGCGCGGGCCGATCACGCTGGCGCAGGAAGCGAGCAGGCTGCCGGCCAGCGCCAGCAAGGTGCATGTGCGGAGGAGCTTTTTCATGAGACGAAGGCTAGCATAGTTCGATGGGCGCGGTTGCGAGCCTGATGGGCCGGACTTTGCCCCGGCATTTGGACCGAAGACCGTTGACTGCACCGATTTTTGCCACCGCCATGTAGACCGTCATCCCTGCCACTGGCAGAAATGACTTCCCGCGCCGGAAAGACGGAGCATAAGTTAGCGCCATTTGGAACCGGCTTCTGACGTTGCACAGTTCCTACAGTGCATCCGCCTATCCGCCATCCCCGGCGCAACCTTGCGCGCGCGCCAGCAGCAGCGCGCGTTCGCGCAGGTTATTGGTCAACTCCGCCGCCTGCTTGAACTCGGCACATGCCTCGTCCATGCGCCCCAGGCGCGCCAGCAAATCGCCGCGCACGCTGGGCAGCAGATGATAGTTGCGCAGCGCAGCGCTGGCGACCAGCGCATCGACCAGCTCCAGCCCGGCCGCCGGTCCGTAGGCCATCCCCAGCACCACCGCGCGGTTCAGCTCCACCACGGGCGAGGGCATCAGCTGCGCCAGCGCATCGTACAGCGCGGCGATGCGCGGCCAGTCGGTCTGCTCCGCCGTCAACGCACGCGCATGGCAGGCGGCGATGGCAGCCTGCAGCGCATACGGCCCGTAGCCCTCGCCCAGCTGCCCCGCCCGCTCCAGCGCCGCCAGGCCGCGCCGGATCAGCAACTGGTCCCAGCGGCTGCGGTCCTGCTCAAGCAGCAAGACCGGCTCGCCTTGCGGCCCCAGCCGGGCGCGCGCACGCGAAGACTGGATTTCCATCAGCGCCACCAAACCATGCACTTCGGATTCCTGCGGCAACAGGCCAGCCAGGATACGGCCGAGCCGCAAGGCTTCGTCGCACAGCTTCGGACGCATCCAGTCGCCGCCGGCACTGGCGGAATAGCCTTCGTTGTAGATCAGATAGATCACTTGCAACACCGACGCCAGGCGCGCCACCAGTTGGTCGGTGCGCGGGACCTCGAACGGCACCTTCGCTTCGGCCAGGGTGCGCTTGGCGCGCACGATGCGCTGCGCCACCGTCGCTTCGGAAACGAGGAAGGCATGGGCGATTTCATCGGTCGTCAGCCCGCCCAGCAGGCGCAGGGTGAGCGCCACGCGTGCCTCGGTCGACAGTACCGGGTGGCAGGCGATGAACATCAGGCGCAGCAGGTCGTCGCCGATGTCGTCTTCGACGGTGGCGTCGAGGTCGGGCGCGGCGTCCTGCAGCAAGGTTTCGATCTCGTAGGTGAGTTCGGGCTCCTTGTTACGCTGCAAGGTCGCATGGCGCAGGTGGTCGAGCGCGCGGTTCTTGGCCACCGTCATCAGCCAGGCAGCCGGATTGTCGGGAATGCCGGCCTCGGGCCAGCGTTCCAGCGCACTGACCAGGGCGTCCTGCGCCAGCTCCTCGGCCAGGCCGACATTGCGCAGCATGCGCGCCAGCGCCCCGATGATGCGGGCCGACTCGATGCGCCAGACGCCTTCGATGACGCGCGCGGCCGCCTGGGTAGCCCCAGTCGCTTCCTTTGTCGCCTGTGCCTGCGTTAGCGGCATCGTCTAACGCGGGACCGGCGCGCCACCCGCCAGTTGCGCGCGCATGCCGGCATCGAGCCCGCTGGCGCGCATGTGTTGCTCGGCGGCGCGCAGCTCGGGGGTAAAGGCGCCGGCGGCGTCGGTGAGCTCGGCCAGCTGGCGGATTTCCACCTCGACCGGCGGGCCGACCGGATACGGATTGCGCGTGGCCCAGGCGATGGCATCCTGCAGCGACGGCGCGCGGATCAGCCAATAGCCAGCGATCATTTCCTTGATTTCGGTGAAAGGGCCGTCGACGACGGTCAGCTTGCCCGACGCCAGGTTGACGCGCGCGCCCAATGCGCTCGCGCGCAGCCCGTCAGCCCCCAGCAGCACGCCGACGCTCGCCTCGGCCGCATTGTGGGCATCGAGGGCGTCAAGCCGGGCGCGGGCGACCGGGGTTTCATTTTCCAGCTCAATGCTCGATCGCAGCAAGATGGCGTAGCGCTGGCCGGATGCATCGGGCTGGTCGGCGGCCTGGACGTTGGCGCAGCCACCGGGGCAGCCGCTCAAGCGCACCTCGACCTCGGCGGCGCCGGCCTCGCCCGGCGGCCAGCGCGCAGCCCATTCCAGCGCCTCGTCTTTCGATCCGACATCGATCACGGCGAAGCCGGCAAGCAGTGACCGCGTCTCGGGAAACGGACCATCGGCCCGGGTGACACCGCCGCTGTCGATGCGCAGGCGTACCCCGCTGGCGCTGGGAAGCAAGTGCTCGCAGGCGCGCAGGATGCCGGCGTCGGCCATGGCGCCGGTGTAGCTGGCCAAGGCCGCGCGGCCGGCGGGTGACAGGGGCAGGCCGGCTTCGTGAGCCGGGTCGGATCGCCGCAAGAGCATGTAGCGCATAGTGTTCTCCAGGGTGGGGCGCAGTGAACGAAGATTGCCTTCAACTGCCGTCCCCGCGCCTGATGGGCGGGAACGGCATGGGTCTAGAGTTGCGCGCGCAAGCGTTCTTCTTGCTCGCGCAGCTCCGGCGTGAATTCGGCCCCGAAATCTTCCGCCTCAAACACTTGCCGGATCTCGATCTCGGAATCGCTTTCCATCGGATTCGGACAGCGTTTGACCCATTCGATCGCTTCTTCCTTCGACTTTACCTGAATCAGCCAGAAGCCCGCAACGAGCTCCTTGGTTTCCGCGAACGGGCCGTCGACCACGGTGCGCTTGTTGCCGGAAAACTGGACACGTGCGCCGCGCGCACTCGGGTGCAAGCCTTCGCCGGCGAGCATCACCCCGGCCTTGACCAGTTCTTCATTGTATTTGCCCATCTCGGTCAGCAGCTTTTCGCTCGGCATTTTTCCAGCCTCGGACTCGGGACTGGCCTTGACGATGATCATGAATCTCATGGTGGGTCTCCTGTCACGCGCCGGGTTCGCCGCAAGCCTTGGCCGCGCCTGCCTGCATTTCTTCGGGACTCATGTCGCGCACGTGATGGGCGATCGACCAGCTGTGGCCGTACGGGTCCTTGAGCACGCCGTAGCGGTCGCCCCAGAATGTGTCGGCCAGGGGCATGACGACGGTCGCGCCGGCATCGGTGGCGCGCTGGAATGCTGCGTCGGCATCCTGCACGTACAGGTGCAGGGTGACGGGCGAGCCTTTCAGGGTCAGGGGGCCGACGGCACCCCATTCCGGCGTTTCCTCGGCCAGCATGATGGCGGAATCGCCGATGCGGATCATTCCGTGGATCAACTTGCCATTGGGCGCCAGCATCTTGCCGGCATCGGTGGCGCCGAAGGCCTTGACGTAAAAATCGATGGCGGACACCGCGTCGGCGCACACGATGTGCGGGGTGACGGTATGCATGTCCTCGGGAATGCGTTGGACGGCTTGCGTGCTCATGGAGATTCTCCTTTGCGTGTCTAGGTTAGTCAGTCAATGGTTGATTAAGTTCCGTGCGCCAGGTGGAGGGATCGGGATCGAGATCCGGACCGCTGACGTACACTTCCCACAGGCCAGGCGCTTTACTGAGGCCCTGCGCCTCGATCCAGGCCATCAGCTGGCCCCAGGCGCCGGGCAAGGCGTCGTAGGGACCATGCAGCACGGCGCGCGCCACCCGCGTCGCCGGCAGCATCCCGGGCTGCACCCGCCCGGCCGGCGTGACCGGTGCGGATACCGGGACGCCGATTTCAAAGTCAAAACGGTCGGGCTGCATGCGGAAGTGGTGCGAATAGCAGCGCCCGGCGGGGCCGACGCCCTGGGCCGCCGTGGTGGCCATCAATTCGGCCATGCCGGGGCCCATCACCTTGCCGATCTCGGCGCGTGGAATGTCGAAGCGGATGACGGCCGCCTGCACCGGGTCGGTGCGGGTAATGAACGGCGTGTCGAGCATGGGTTTCTCCTTGAAGAGTGGGTTGCTGCTACGACGACGTTGCAGCCGGCGCGAAATCGACAACTGTTTGAACTATTTTTGGATTTATTTCCAGGACCCCGGATCGACCACGCCGATCGCGCGGAAGGCGGGCTTGCAGAACAGATAGCCCTGCATCAGGTCCACGCCGGCATCGCGCAGCACATCGCGCTCCGCCGGCGTTTCGATGCCTTCGGCCAGCACCGCGATCTTCAGGCTGGCGCAGATGCCCACGATGCCGGACACGATGGCTTGCTTGGCCGGGCTGGTATCGATATCGCGCACCAGTTGCATGTCGATCTTGATGATATCGGGCTGGAATTCGGACAGCAGGTTCAAACCGGCATAACCGGCGCCGAAATCGTCGATGGCGGTGCGGAAACCGAAGCGGCGGTACTCCTCGAAGATATTGACGAGGTGCGGCCGGTCCATCACCTGTTCGCTTTCGGTGACCTCGAAGATGATCCGCTCGATCGGAAACCCATATTCCCGCGCCGCAGCGAAGGTGCTGCGGATGCAGGCTTCGGGCCGGTACACGGCATTTGGCAGGAAGTTAATCGACAGCAGCTCGGCGATGCCCAGTTCGGCCGCGCCGCGAATCGCCCGCACCCGGCAAGCCTGGTCGAACATGTAGCGGTTAGTGTCGTTGACCCTGGAGAGCACCGAATACGCCGATTCGCCGTTGGGGCCGCGCACCAGCGCCTCGTGCGCATAAATGGCGCGCTGGCGCAGGTGAATGATGGGCTGGTAGGCGTAGTCGAAATCGAAATCGAGTTCGTCGTTATTTCTGCATTGCACGCAAGCGGGAACCGGCTCGCGGTGGGCATCGTCGGCGGGGCAAATGGGGATCATCGTGCGTCCACTCCTGAAAACGCGGAGAATGGACCACTATATCAAATGAGCGGACTCATGCGCGCACCGTGCGCGACACCCGCACTGCCCTGGCATGCGGCCGGATCAGCGCGCGAGGATCGCCGCCGCCGTCTGTTTCAGGATGCCGACCCGCTTGGCGGTGCAGCGCACGTCCTGCTCGTCGTAGGACTCGGCGGCCAGCTTTTCGCACTCGACTGCGCGCGCGATCACTTTGTGCACGGTGTCGCCGCGTCGCATCAGCAATTCGCTGGTGTAGCTATTCATCCACGCCGCGTCGCCCAGGCCCTCGAGCGGGAGAATCTGGCTGGTCGGCGTCGTCATCACCATGTCTTTTTCGGCGCCGGGCGGCAGCGGCTTTGTATAGTGCTCGATAATAAACATGGACGGGCCTTGCTTGCCCGCCGAGGTCTTGAATACACATGCGTCCGAGAACATGCCTTTGCTGGACTCCTTGCTGTCCACCGGCATGCCGATCAGCGCTGCGATGGTGGCGGCAGGCAAAATCTCGCAGATCGGCGTGGACATCTCAGGCGCGGCCATGGCAGGCAAGGCTGCCAGTTGCACCAGCAACATGGCTGCCGCGCGAACATACTTCTTCATACACATCCCTTCAATTGTCATCGTGTCGATCCACTGTGCATTATAGCAATCTCGATTTCATTGCCATAGCGATAAGCGATCCGTGCTTCACGAGACCAGGGGCCGCCTCATGCCTGTTGCAACTGGCGGCGCGCCTCCATCAGGGCGAATCCGAGCAGGTTCGGACCTTGCCACTGGTTCGGGTCTTCCGAACGGGGATCGTCCGCGGCCAGGCCGGTGCCCCAGATGCGGTCGACCGGACTGGCTTCCACCAGCACGTGCTCGCCGGTACCGATGAGGAAGTCGCGCAGGGCCGGGTGTTGTCCGAATTTGGCGACGTTGGCGCGGCAAACGATCTCGACACGGTGCGCCAGCCAGTCGGTATCGACGAACCCGGCAACGCCGCGGCCGAGCGCCTTGGCGGCGCCGGGGGTGGGCGCGGCCAGCACCTGGGCGCGGGTGGCCTCGTCCTTGAACAGGCGCGCCTTGGCTGCCATCATGAAGTGCTCGGCGGTGGGATAAGGGTCGCCGTCGAGCTCGAACGGCGCTTCGTACCACTGGCTCAAGCAGCTGCGTGTGACCTGGCCGTTTTTGGACGGCGTGTGGCCCCAGAACTGCAGGAACGAAAACGCTTCGCCTGCGTTGAAACGGCTGCGCAGTTCATCGAGGGTGTGGGGTAGCGCCATGGCAGGAGCCTTTTGGTGAGGGGAGATCATTGAAATTCACGGCGCGCTTGCGGCCGGCAACGCATTCACCGCGTGTCGCAAGGTTTTGGGCAGGCAATAGACCAGCAAGATCGGCGGGAGGGCGACGATGCACACGATTTTCCCCATCGGGAAAGCGGCGCTCCACAGAGCGCCCATCAACATCGCCAGCACGCACAGGTACAGAAACCCCAGCACGGCCAAGGGACCGCACAGGTAAAACACAAAGCTGCCGATGCACAGGAGCGTGACCAGGCCGATCGTGCCATCGTGCGCCTGCGGTGTCATGGCGTGCCCGTGTGCGAGCGTGGGCGGCGATGGTGCGGCATCGTGGTTTGCTCATGCTCCGGAACGGAGCAGCGATCCATGGCCTATTTCCCGATGCAAAAGCGGCTGAAAATCACGCCCAGCAAATCGTCCGACGAAAACTGGCCGGTGATGCTCGACAGCTGCGCCTGCGCCAGCCGCAATTCCTCGGCGAACAGGTCGAGCGACTGGTCGTTTTGGGCGGCATGCTCGCCCGCCAGCGCCAGGTGCTTGTGCGCCGAGCGCAAGGCGATCAGGTGGCGCTCGCGCGCCAGGAACAGCGATTCGCCAGTCTGCTGCCAGCCGGCGATGCGTAACAGTTCGGCGCGCAGCAAGTCCATGCCCACGTGCTCGTGCGCCGAGAGGTAGATATTGGTCGCTTCCTCGGTCGGGTTGACCGAGGGCTTGTGGCCCGACAGGTCGATCTTGTTCCACACGCGCAGCACCGGCACGCCGGCCGGAAAGGCGGCGACGATGCCGTCGTCGGCCCGGGTCGGCCCCAAGTCGGCGTCGAGCAGGTGCAGGATGACGTCGGCCTTGGCCACTTCCCCCCAGGTGCGCTCGATGCCGATGCGCTCGACCACGTCGACGGCGTCGTCGATGGTGCGGATGCCGGCGGTGTCGATGATGTTGAGCGGAATGCCTTCGATCTGGATGGTTTCGCTGACCTTGTCGCGCGTGGTGCCGGCGATCGGCGTGACGATGGCTACGTCGGCCCCGGCCAGGGCATTGAGAAGTGAAGACTTACCCACGTTGGGCTGGCCGACCAGCACCACGTTGAGCCCTTCGCGCAGCAGCGCGCCCTGGGCTGCCTGCTGGAACACGCGTTCCAGGGACGCCACGATCACGGCCAGCTGGCCGCGCGCGTCGGACTTTTCGAGGAAGTCGATTTCTTCTTCCGGGAAATCGAGGGTCGCTTCGACCAGCATGCGCAGGCCGATGGTTTGCTCGACCAGGGTATTGATGGTCTTGGAAAAGGCGCCGGAGAGCGATTGCGTGGCCGATTTGGCGGCCGCCTCGGTGGAGGCGTCGATCAGGTCGGCGACGGCTTCGGCCTGGGCCAGGTCGAGCTTGTCGTTGAGGTAGGCGCGGCGCGTGAATTCGCCGGGCTCGGCCAGGCGCAGGCCGGATTCCGCGCCCGCTTCGAGCACGCGCGCCAGCAGCATCTGCAGCACGATGGGACCTCCGTGTCCCTGCAGTTCGAGCACGTCTTCGCCGGTGTATGAGCGCGGGCCCTTGAAATACAGGGCGATGCCCTGGTCGATCACGGCGCCGTCGGCCTGCTTGAAAGGAATATAAGTCGCGCGGCGCGGGCTCAGGGTGACGTCCGGAAAGAGCGCGGCCAGCAGCGGCGCCAGGGATTTGCCGGAAGCGCGCACCACGCCGATGCCGCCGCGGCCCGGTGCGGTGGCGATCGCGGCGATGGGGGAAGTATCGAGTTTCATATATGTGATTGTAATTTAATTGCCGCAACAAGCCGGCGGCATTGCGTTGCCGCGCGCGGACAACAAAAAAGCCCGTGGGAAACACGGGCTTTTTGTGAGGTCGCGTTGCGAACGAGTGCTTATTTCTTGGCCGAGGCGTCTTCGAATTTCTTGGTGATGACCCACTGCTGGGCGATCGACAAGATATTGTTCACCACCCAGTACAGCACCAGGCCGGATGGGAAGAACAGGAACATGACCGAGAACGCCAGCGGCATGAACAGCATCATCTTGGCCTGCATCGGATCGGCCGGGGCCGGGTTCAGCTTGGTCGTGATGAACATCGAGATCGCGTACAGCACCGGCAGAATGAAGAAAGGATCCGGCGCGGTCAGGTCGGTGATCCAGCCTACCCACGGGGCGCCGCGCATTTCGGCGGACGCCTGCAACACCCAGTACAGGGAGATAAAGACCGGCATCTGGACCATGATCGGCAGGCAGCCGCCCAACGGGTTGATTTTTTCGGTCTTGTACAGCTCCATCGTGGCCTGGTTCATCTTGGCCGGGTCGCCTTTGTACTTTTCGCGGATGGCTTGCATCTTCGGCGTGACCACCTTGATGCGCGCCATGCTCTTGTAGCCAGCAGCCGACAGCGGGAAAAACAGCAGCTTGATCAGGATGGTGAAGGCGATGATGGTCCAGCCCCAGTTGCCCAGCAGGTCGTGAATGTGGTCCATGACCCAGAAAATCGGGCGCGCGATGATGGTCAGGAAACCATAATCCTTGACCAGTTCCAGCCCTGGCGCGATCGTTGCCAGCTTGTTTTCATCCTGCGGACCGGAATACAGCCTGGCTTCGTTGCTCACGCTCTTGCCCGGCGCAATGCTACCCAGCGGCATGATGGTACCGATGGCGTACAGGTTCGGGCCATCTTTCTTGGTGAAAATTTCACGCTGCATGTTTGCCGGTGGCAGGAAAGCCGAGACAAAATAGTGCTGCGAAATGGCAACCCAGCCGTCGTCCGCCTTGGTGGCGTGCTCGGCATGGCCTTTTTTCTCGATGGTGTCGAACTTCAGCTTTTGATAGTGATCGGCCGGGGTGTACATCGTCGGGCCGGTGTAGCTGGAATTGAAGTAGGACTCGCCCTCCGGCTTGTTACCGTGGTGCAGCAACTGCAGGTACAGCGACGGGTTGACCGGAACGGTGCCCACGTTGGCCACGTCGTGACGCATGCCGATCAGGTAATCGCCGCGCTTGAAGGTGAAGGTCTTGGTCAGCTTGACGCCGCCCTGCTCGGCTTCGAGCACGAGCTGGATTTCATTGGCGCCGTCGAGCGCGCGCGGGCCGGACTTGGCGACGAAGCCCGTGTCCTTGGTCGGCAGGGTCAGGCCGGTGACATTGCTGAGCAGGCCGGTCTGGGCGACATACATGCCGTTCGGCGTCACATCAAACAGGACCTGGTTCTTGGTCTTGTCGTGGGCATTCTTGAACTTGAGCAATTCAAGACGCTTGATCACGCCACCGGCGGTATCGATGTCGACTTTCATGACATCGGTCGTCATGGTGATCGTTTCGTTCTGGAAGGGAGCCGGCGCGGCGGCGCCAGGCACGCCGGCGGCGTTCGGCGCGGCGATGCCTGGTGCCGGGTTGGCGACCGTGGCCGTCCGCGCAGGCGGCGTGGCGGAAAACATGGACTGTTTGCCGTTCGATACCATCCAGTTGTTCCAGAGAACCACCAGCGATACGGAAAACACGATCCACAGGATAGTACGTTTATTGATTTCCATTGAGGTATTGGTCAGGAGTGGTTGCAGCCGCAAGCGGCTGTAGAAGAATTCTTCGGGTGCGCGGGCGGCACCGGATCGAATCCGCCATCATCCCACGGATGACAGCGGCACACACGGCGCGCGGCCAGCAAGCTGCCGCGGGCGGCGCCGTGGGTGCGGATGGCTTCGATCGCATAATTGGAGCAGGTCGGGTAAAAGCGGCAGCGCTGCCCCAGCATCGGGGATAACATCAGCTGATAGCCACGCAATAACCAGACGAGCAGGGTATTCATGGTGAGGCTTTCGGCACGGGCGTCCCATCGGGCGTCCCATCGGGCGTCCCATCGGGCGTCCCATCGGGCGTCCCATCGGGCGTCCCATCGGGCGTCCCATCGGGCGTCCCATCGGGCGTCCCATCGGGCGCCGGATCGCGCGGCACACTATGTGACGCACCGGACGACGCGCCACGTGGCGCCTGCGACGAAAACAGGCGCGCGATTTCAGCGCGCAGGATCGCCTTGAGCGCGGCGGTGGTGGCCGGGCCTTGCTTGGTATTGACCGGGCGCGCCAGGCGCACGATGCAATCGACGGGCGGCAGCGGTGCCATGCGAAACAGCTCGCGCGTCACGCGCTTGATCGTATTGCGGGTGACGGCACGGGGCGCAAAGCGCTTGGCCACGACCACGCCGAGCCGCGCATGCGGCAAGTCGTTCGAGCGGGTGTAGAGCACGAAGTGGGCTGTCTTTTGGGCAGGGCGCAAACGAAAAACGGATGAAAATTCATCCGTTTTAACGATACGCCGAACGCGCGCGAAGTCGTGTGAACCTTCGCTAGCCATAGCCAACCGCGATCGGGCAGTAAGTGCCAGAGTTATACAGCCAGGCGTTTGCGACCCTTGGCGCGGCGTGCATTGAGCACATCGCGACCGCCACGGGTAGCCATACGTGCACGGAAGCCGTGCGTACGCTTGCGACGAACGACGGAAGGTTGGTAAGTACGTTTCATGGTGGTCTCGCTTAAAGCAAAATAAAATGCAAAATCGGGTCTGACGTCCCGTCAGTTTTAGGCGCCAATGACATTTCGCAGATGTTAAGCCAGCGACACGCCATAGCAAAAATACTCATATTTACCCGCTAAGCCACAGCTACAAGTCACAAGAAACTGACTCATTTGCACGGAGTACGGGCGGGGAACCTTGGATTAGAACTCATTTCGCTGGCCTTTGTCAAGGAAGGCTGTGGTTTGGAGACTGGGCGGCGGTGTTTTTGGCGGGGGAATGTGGGGTGGGAAGCACAGTTCCACTTCCGTCGCTCCCGCGCCCCCACCCCTCGCTTCCCCCCACCGTCGTTCCCGCCACTAGCCCGTCGTTCCCGCGCAGTGTCCAGTTTCAAGGAAACTCCTCAAATCTCTTGGAACCAGGCAAATGCGAGACCAGTTCCAAATGGCGCTAACTTACGCTCCGTCTTTCCCGCGCAGGCGGGAATCCATAGCACAGTTGGATATCGAAGGTGCTATGGGCTCCCGCCTGCGCGGGAGCGACGGTTTCGAGGTTTGTGGTCGCAAAGCTGCTTAACGTAGCGGCAAAATGCTAGTTCCTCGAGAGGCGGGAACCCAATTTCGTAGCGCAGTCACAGGCGGCTCGACGAACTTGGGTTCCCGCCTGCGCGGGAACGACGTAAGGGATAGCGCGTGCGGCCGGTGCGGGATACGGGTTCCGAATACCCAATCGACGTAAATTTACGACAACTTGCCTTTCCTCTATTTCCCCTCTGCCACGTCGCCCCCGCACCGAAAATAAGCGGCGTGCCTGTGGATAACTCTGGCCTTCGCGGGTAGAATAGCGTGTTACGTGTGGCGAACCGCTCGCAACGCATGCGCTAGCGAAGCATCATCGAACCGCCCCTCCACACCTTATTCAGACAGAAGATTCATGGAAAATTTTTGGCAGACCTGTTCCGCGCAGTTGGAACTGGAGCTGACGCCGCAACAATTCAGTGCGTGGATCAAACCGCTGGTTGCCCTCGATTACGAGGACGGCAAGTTGCGCATCGCAGCACCGAACCGCTTCAAGCTGGACTGGGTGAAGTCGCAGTTCGCCAACCGCATCACCGCCCTCGCCTCCCAGTACTGGGAAGCGCCGACGGAAGTGCAGTTCGTGCTCGACCCGCGTAACGCGCTGCCGAAGAAACCGGTCGCGCCCCATCCGGCCCCGAACGACGGCCCGCTGCCCGGCACCATCAACACCGGTCCCGGCAACGGCCCTGCGGACAATCCGGCTGCGCCGGAAATGTTCAACATCGGAAATTCGCCGCGCCGCGAACAGAGCAGGGTCAACACCGACCTGACCTTCGACAGTTTCGTCACCGGTAAGGCCAACCAGCTGGCGCGCGCCGCCGCGATCCAGGTGGCCAACAATCCCGGTGTGAGCTACAACCCGCTGTTCTTCTACGGCGGCGTGGGCCTGGGTAAAACCCACCTGATCCACGCGATCGGCAATCAGGTCATGGCCGACCAGCCGGGCGCCAAGATCCGCTACATCCACGCGGAACAGTATGTGCGCGACGTTGTCACCGCCTACCAACGCAAGGGCTTCGACGACTTCAAGCATTACTACCACTCCTTGGACATGCTGCTGATCGATGATATTCAATTCTTCGGCGGCAAGAGCCGTACCCAGGAAGAGTTTTTCTATGCCTTCGAGGCGCTGATCGCCGCGAAGAAGCAGATCATCATCACCAGCGACACGTATCCAAAAGAAATCACCGGCATGGACGACCGCCTGATCTCGCGTTTCGATTCCGGCCTGACGGTGGCCATCGAGCCGCCGGAGCTGGAAATGCGCGTGGCGATCCTGCTGAAAAAAGCCCAGTCGGAAGGGGTGACGTTTTCGGACGACGTGGCCTTTTTTGTCGCCAAGCACCTGCGCTCGAACGTGCGCGAGCTCGAAGGCGCGCTGCGCAAGATCCTGGCGTACTCGCGCTTCCACGGCAAGGACATCACCATCGACGTGGTGAAAGAAGCGCTGAAGGATTTGCTGTCGGTACAGAACCGCCAGATCTCGGTGGAAAACATCCAGAAAACGGTGGCCGATTTCTTCAGCATTAAAGTGGCCGACATGTACTCCAAGCGCCGCCCGGCCAACATCGCGCGGCCGCGCCAGATCGCGATGTACCTGGCCAAGGAATTGACGCAGAAGAGCTTGCCGGAAATCGGCGAACTGTTCGGCGGACGCGACCACACCACGGTGCTGCACGCAGTGCGCAAGATCGCACTCGACCGCACCAAGAATGCGGAGTGCAACCACGAGCTGCACGTCCTTGAACAGACTTTGAAGGGTTAAAGCCTGAATTAATGTGCGGACGGCAATTTCTGGCAAAATATAGCATTAGCAGCAAGGTTACCGTGGCCCTGTTGTTGCGTTGTCAGCCTCAAGGCAAATGCGCTTGCCGGGGGCGGCAGACGTGGCGGCACAGCATAGCGGGCCATACAGTATATTTCTGACAACTCTACCGAGGATTACTATGCAATTGGTCAAAACCACCCGAGATACCCTTCTCCGGCCACTGCAGATCGTGAGCGGTATTGTCGAGCGTCGGCACACTATGCCGATTCTGGCCAATATCCTCATCCGCAAGGACGGCGAAAACGTCTCATTCCTGTCGACGGACACCGAGGTCCAGATCACGACGCACGCCAGCATCGGTTCGGGAGCCGATGTGGCCGGTACCACCGTGGCCGCGCGCAAGCTGCTGGATATTTTGCGCGCCCTGCCCGAATCGGGCGACGTCACGATGACCTTGCTGAACAAGCGCCTGACGGTGCAGACCGGCAAATCGCGCTTCGCGCTGCAAACCCTGGCGGCGGAAGAATTTCCGACCGTCTCGGTCGCGGACACCTACAACGCCACGGTCACCCTGCCGCAGAAAACGCTCAAGCACCTGTTCAACATGGTGCACTTTTCGATGGCGCAACAGGATATCCGTTACTACCTGAACGGCCTGCTGCTGGTCTTGGATGGCCGCAACGTGATCGCCGTGGCGACCGACGGCCACCGCCTGGCGTTTTGCCAGGTCGAGACCGAGCAGGAATTCACGCGCCAGGAAGTCATCATTCCGCGCAAGACGATTATCGAATTGCAGCGTTTGCTGGAAGAAAGCGACGAGACGGTCCAGCTGGACATTTCGACGTCGCAAGTCAAGCTGACCTTCGCCGATATCGAGCTGGTTTCGAAGCTGGTGGAAGGCAAGTTCCCGGATTACACGCGTGTGATTCCGAAGGGCTACAAGAACGACTTCACGATCGGCCGCGATGAGCTGCTGCGTTCTTTGCAACGCGCGGCGATCATGACCAGCGACAAGTTCAAGGGCGTACGCTGCATCATCAGCCCGGGCAGCATGAAGATCAGCTCGACCAATGCGGACCAGGAAGAAGCGGTCGAAGAACTGGAAATCGACTACGGCGGCGACAGTGTCGACATCGGTTTCAACGTCACCTATCTGCTGGACGTGTTGAACAACTTGAAGTGCGACCAGATCAACATCGCGCTGGGCGACTCGAATTCGTCGGCGCTGATTTCGATTCCTGACAACGCGGACTTCAAGTACGTTGTCATGCCGATGCGGATTTAAGCAGCAAGCAATACCGGGAACCTAAACCCGTCGTTCCCGCGCAGGCGGGAACCCAAGTTCGCAGCGATACCTGCGACGCATATAACTTGGGTTCCCGCCGAGTGCCACCTTGGTGCGGGAACCACGAGTGATTAGTTTCCACATTTAGCACCCGATACATCGTTTTTTGAGAAAGCAGTCCATGTCCGAGAACACACCAGCAATCCCCGCCAAGATCGAAGAATACGGAGCCTCCTCAATCCAGATCCTCGAAGGTCTGGAAGCGGTGCGCAAGCGCCCCGGCATGTACATTGGCGACACCTCGGACGGCACCGGCCTGCACCACCTGGTGTTCGAAGTGCTGGACAACTCAATCGACGAATCGCTGGCGGGTCACTGCACCGAAATCCACGTCACGATCCACTCCGACAATTCGATTTCGATCACCGATAATGGCCGCGGCGTACCGACCGGCCTCAAATTCGACGACAAGCACGAACCAAAGCGCAGTGCCGCCGAAATCGTGATGACCGAGCTGCACGCCGGCGGCAAGTTCGACCAGAACTCGTATAAAGTCTCGGGCGGCCTGCACGGCGTGGGCGTGTCCTGCGTGAACGGCCTGTCGAAACTGCTCAAGCTGACCATCCGCCGCGACGGCAAAGTCCATTACATGGAATTCGTGCGCGGCGTGCCGCAGAACCGCCTGATCGAGATGATCGACGGCGTGGCTGTATCGCCGATCAAAGTCATCGGCGAAACCGACAAGCGCGGCACCGACGTCCACTTCTGGGCCGACGAAGAGATTTTCACGCACGTCGAATTCCACTACGAAATCCTGGCCAAACGCATTCGCGAACTGTCGTTCCTGAATAACGGCGTCAATATCAAACTGACCGACCAGCGCACCGGCAAGGAAGAGATTTTTGCGTTCGAGGGCGGCACACGCGGCTTCGTCGAATACATCAACAAAGCCAAGACGGTGCTGCACCCGACCGTGTTCCAGGCTACCGGCGAACGCCTGTCGGACCAGGGCACCAATATTAGCGTCGACGTCTCCATGCAATGGAACGACGCCTACAACGAACAGGTACTGTGCTTCACCAATAACATCCCGCAGCGCGACGGCGGCACCCACCTGACCGGCCTGCGCGCCGCGATGACGCGCGTGATCAACAAATATATCGACGAGCACGATTTCGCCAAGAAAGCCAAGGTTGAAATCAGCGGCGACGATATGCGCGAAGGCCTGACCTGCGTGCTGTCGGTCAAAGTGCCGGAGCCGAAATTCAGCTCGCAGACCAAGGACAAGCTGGTATCGAGCGAAGTGCGCGGCCCGGTCGAGGAAATCGTCGCCAAGACCTTGAACGACTACCTGATGGAAAAGCCGAACGACGCCAAGATCATCTGCGGCAAAATCGTGGAAGCGGCGCGTGCGCGCGAAGCGGCGCGCAAGGCACGCGACCTGACCCGCCGCAAAGGCATCATGGATGGCTTGGGCCTGTCGGCCAAGCTGGCCGATTGCCAGGAAAAAGACCCGGCCTTGTGCGAACTGTACATCGTCGAGGGTGATTCGGCGGGTGGCTCGGCAAAACAAGGGCGCGACCGTAAATTCCAGGCCATTTTGCCGCTGCGCGGTAAAGTGCTGAACGTGGAAAAGGCGCGCTTTGAAAAGATGCTGTCGTCGGAACAGATCACGACCCTGATCGCGACCCTGGGTACTTCGATCGGACCGGACGAATTCAACGTCGACAAGCTGCGTTATCACCGCATCATTATCATGACCGATGCGGACGTTGACGGCGCCCACATCCGCACCCTGCTGCTGACCCTGTTCTATCGCCAGATGCCGCAACTGGTGGAACGAGGCCATATCTATATCGCCCAACCGCCGCTGTACAAGGTCAAGGCGGGCCGCGACGAGCGTTATCTCAAGGATGACGTGGAAGAAGCGAGCTACATGATGACGGTGGCGTTAAATACCGCCGTGCTGACCCCGCGCGACGGTGGCGAGCCTATTTCCGGCGAACCGCTGGCCGAACTGGTACGCCAGTTCAACCTGGCAAACGCGATCATGATGCGCCTGACGCGCGTGATCGACCGCGCCGCGCTGACCGCCATCATGACCGGCGTGACCCTGGATCTGGAGACGCTGGAAAGCGCCGGCGTATCGGCCGCCGCGATGGAGAAGATGATCGACGACAAAGCCGTCAAGGTGAGCGTACGTTCCGACGACCTGAGCGAAAAACACGCGCTGCGCATCGAACGTATGCACCACGGCAATATCCAGGTCAGCTCGATCGATGCCGATTTTGTGCAGGGTGCCGATTACTCGACCTTGGCGAATGCAGCGGCGACGTTCCAGGGATTGATCGGCGAAGGCGCGTTTATCCGCCGCGGCGAAGGCGAGCGCATGAAGGAAACGGCGGTTGACGACTTCCACCACGCGATGCAATGGCTGCGCGACGAAGCCGAGCGCACGGTCAGCAAGCAGCGCTACAAAGGGCTGGGGGAGATGAATCCGGAACAGCTGTGGGAAACCACGATGGACCCGACCGTGCGCCGTTTGCTGAAAGTGCAGATTGATGATGCGATTGCGGCGGATCAGATTTTCACTACCTTGATGGGTGATGAGGTTGAGCCGCGCAGGAATTTCATTGAGTCGAACGCGCTGCGGGCGGGGAATATCGACGCATAAACTCGTGTAGGTGGGCTCAAAAACCGGCAGTTTGGGAACCTTAATCTGGCAAAAAATGAGGAGGCCCGTGCAGCGATGCATGGGCCTCTTGCGTTAGGCCGCTGAGTAAGACAACAACGACTTAACGATTCTCTTCAATTAGTCAATAGGACGGGATGAGGTTAGTTTTGTGCGGACCGCGGCATAAATCCTAGGCCAGTGCGTTCGTCCGTGATGTTCTGCTCGGTCAGAACCGGAAACCTAAGTGGGAGCTGACGTTTTGAAAACGTCATGAATGAAATAAATATCACTAAGAAACTCGCTTTTGTTATGGATTCACAAATGCTGTAACATTGAGTATCCGACACCGAGGCAAACAATGTCTTCCTTACAACAACAGCTGAGTCAAATGCACGTGGCGAAACAGTTCGAACCGTTTATTACTCATATCCGTTTTCCAAAATACAAGAATCTTGCTCCTAACACACGGATCGAGTTCAATCATCCGATCACGGTGATTGTTGGGGCGAACGGTACGAACAAAAGTTCAGTCCTGCGAGCACTATACGGTGTGCCAGACTATTCGAACTTGGGGATGCTTTGGTTCTCCACTTCAATTGATCCCATTGAGGAAGGTGACGGTGAGCGCAACTGCTTCATATATGGGCACTTCAACCAAGACGCAAAGCGTGTTACCGAGGTGCTGAAGATTCGAATAAAAAAAGACGAGGACCCAGACTATTGGGAGCCGTCGCGTCCCTACGCGAAATATGAAATGGAAATGATCCCGCGTGTTGGGACGCCTCCTCCTGGAGCCGGCAAGACGCGTTGGAATCCAATCAAGAAAAAGATGGAGTATGTTGATTTCCGAGCATCATTAAGCGCTTTTGACAAGTTTTTCTACTACGGCGAGCTTCGCGATAAAAGTAATACGCAGAAAGATAAGAAGGATTTTATTCGTGCCCGAGCGCCCCACTTGAAGCGCGCCGCAGATCAAGGGCTTACTACGCTTTCGTACCGAAAAAGTGATCGTATTGTCAACAGCGAGAACACTTTGCTAAACGCTGAGGAGTTAGCTGCGGTGTCGAGAATCTTGGGTCGGCAATACAGCGAGATTAGACTGATCCGACATCGCTTTTATAATGCGGATGGCTACACAGCTCGAATGCGGACTGCTGACTTCAGCTATACGGAAGCATTTGCGGGGAGCGGTGAGTTTTCCATCGTCAAGCTGGTCGCCACTGTCATGAAATGCGAACCCCGCACTCTCATCCTTCTCGATGAACCGGAAGTATCGCTTCACCCTGGTGCCCAAGACCGCCTCATGACGTTTTTATCTGAGCAAGCAAAGAAGCACAAGCATCAAATTGTTATTTCGACTCACTCGCCCGCGTTACTTCGTACCTTGCCACCACAAGCAATAAAGGTGATGGGTATGGATCCAGTCAGTGGAAAAATTGGGGTCATTCGGCAAGCGGCACTGCCGGAAGAGGCATTCTTCCATCTCGGAGAGCCTGCGACCGGCAAGAAGCGAGTGGTTGTCGAGGATCGACTGGCCAAATCTATTGTTGAAAAAAGCCTTAGGCCTCTTGGTCAAGCGATCTTTGACTTGTTCGATGTTACGTTCTTCCCAGGCGGTTGTAAAACGTTATGGTCATTTTATATTCCAATCTTCGCCGCTGAAGATCGCGACGACGTTGTTGTGTTCCTTGACGGAGATCAAAAGCCAAATCATAGCGATTGGTTTCCTGCATCTGACGAGATCCCGGTTGGCGATGACGATAAACTGGGCGCGATTATTAAGCAGGCGACTGGCGTGGATGTCAATTTTCCCGTGGACGGCACGGGTGGCAAGTCGAATAATGAACAACGTGTGCTTGCACAGCGCACTTTCATTAGATGGTCGCGGTCGCGAGTGGGTTTTATGCCTGGAGTGACGCCTGAGCAATTTGTATGGCACAACGCACCTGATGCATCGAAACAAGGGATCGCAGGCAGCGATTACAAGAAAAACTTTGCTGATTTGGCGCGGAAGGAGTTGGGGCTCGCGGATTTCGAAGAGATACAAGGTGACGCGATTTTGCATACCCAGCGACGTCTGCTCTCGCTGATCAAAGATGAAGACGTCGGGCTCGCTGAGTTGCGTGACTCGCTCTACGGTTTTTTACAGTAATCGGATTGAACGTGATTAGGGTTTTCGATTTTTTCTCTGGATGCGGGGGGACTAGTTCCGGCCTTGGCCAGGCTGGAATGGAGATCGCGATGGGATTAGACATTGATCCTGATTCGGCAGACTCATTTCGAGCAAATTTCCCTCGTTCGACCTTTCTCTTAGGCGACATCCGTGAGATGGATGCAGATGTCCTCTCGCCTCTTATCGGGAAGCGCAAATCACCGCTCTTGTTTTGTGGCTGCGCACCATGTCAGCCGTTTTCAAAGCAAAATCGCAATCAAAGTGCCGAGGACCCCCGCCGGGACCTTTTGGGGGAGTTCTCAAGGTTTGTGGAACGTTGGCTTCCTGAATATGTATTTATTGAGAACGTGCCCGGCATGCAGAAGGTTAACGGCAAGAGTGGTCCATTTCATAAGTTTAATCAGTTGCTTTCAAGGTTGGGGTACAGCTTTGCGTCGCAAGTTGTACCAGCAATGTCATTTGGAGTTCCCCAGACAAGAAAGCGTTTGGTACTGCTTGCGCGACTAAACGGCCCTATATCGATCCCACCCGCGACCCACGGACCATCTGGAAAGCCGTACACAACAGTGCGGGACGCGATTGGCCATCTTCCTCCTATATTGGCAGGCGGGACGCATCCTAGCGACATGCACCATCAGTCTGCTGAGCTCTCTGAACTCAACTTGCTTCGGATAGCGCATACGCCGGAAGGTGGGGGAAGAGAGTCATGGCCGGAGGGGTTGAAGCTTGACTGCCATAGGACGCACTCTGGGCATTCTGACGTTTATGGTCGCCTTGCGTGGGACAAGATGGCATCTGGATTGACTACTCGGTGCATCAGCTACTCAAATGGTCGATTTGGACATCCAGAACAAAACCGGGCCCTCAGTGTTCGTGAAACGGCGTTGCTTCAGACGTTTCCCGACAATTATCTGTTTGCTGGAAATTTGGCATCGAGGGCACGTCAGATCGGAAACGCAGTTCCCCCTGCAATGTCACTGGCAGTCGGCAAGCATTTTTTAAAGGAAGTGCGAAAGCGTAAAGCCTGATTACGCCCTGTGACGCATTTTCGTCCCTAATACGACCTGGTTTCAGGACGGGTGTAAGGTGAATTGATGTTTCGTAGTCAAAATAACGTAACTTGTTTCGGCTCGAGCTAGTTTGCCAGCTTATGGGCAACTCTCTATCAATGTATATTTCCACAATTTTCGCGCTCCCTTAATAAAAAAGAAGAGGTGTGCGCCTGTCAATGGGCAGGCCTACAACTCGCGCTAAGTAGTCAGGCAAATTTATCGTGAACTTGCTGCCGAAATCTCTCATCAACGATTGAATCTCGTCGAGCAGATCTTTCCCGTTCTTGGCAACGAAGCGGCGCCAGAAATGCTTAGCGTGCTTCCACAGGATTTCGATGCGATTAAGTTCGGGACTGTAGGGCGGCAAATAGTACAGGTACAACCCGTGCTTGGTCCACTGGCGCCGCTTCTTGTCCATAATCTCGCCTTTGTGAATCCCAGCATTGTCGATCAGGACGATGCGTGGCACCGAGTGCGGCTGCGCCGCAATCTGCTCGTAAAAGGCGATGACATCGTCACGTGTAGTCGGGCGCTGCTGAGTAGTCCAGGTCAACTGGCCATTATGGCGCAAAACTCCAAGCATGTTGACTCGCTGCCGATGCGCCAGCGGTTCGACAGCCCGTGTCTGGCCGATCTTACTCCAGCCATACTGAACAGGAGTATTCGGACTGAACCCGCACTCGTCGAAATACAGCAGTTCGCACTGCCGCTCACGATCAAGCTGGGCCAGCGCGCCGATCACTTTTCAGGCCCGCTCGAACGCCTCTTGATTTCGCTTTTTTTAAACTGTACCGATAGCGTTTGTAGGTGAAATCCATCTCCTTGAGATACCGTACGGCCGTGCTTTCGCTGATCGGTGCGTGATCCCGGCGTTGCTCGAACTGGCGTAGCAGTTCGAGCACGCTGCCACCTTCCGCGTCTGCCAACTCGCCAAGACCCTGTTGCTGTTGGAGCGTCCATTTCCTCGGCCGGTATGACGCCCTTCGTATAGTCCGGCCAAGCCAAGCTTGTTCCAGCGCTGGCGCCATTGCTCGACGCTGTTCAAATGCACGCCGAACTCGTCAGCAGTCTGCTGAAGTGTCAATCCCTGGCTCAACCGCAAAACTCCTTGAGCACGCATCCGTGTTCTTGGATGGGGGTGAAAAATGCCCATCTCGCGTAGCGTGCGTCCCTCGTCCTCAGACAATCCCAAGCGCTTCATCGCTCAACTCCTGCTGCATGGTCAATCCGACTTTGACAGCAAAAATTGGGCGACTACTTAGCCCCTGCTTCGCCCAGTCCGCCGGCGAGCCCACCGCACCAGTCCCGGCAAACGAACGCGCTCAGACTCCCAAGAACCCAGTCCCCATGACCATCCAGGAAGACAAATGGGCGGACGAATTGCGCATCGTGAGTCGCGAAAAGGCGGCCAACTCGAACATGCCAGGCATCATTGCCGGCATCGCGCAGGCACAGCATGGCGCCACGCTCTACCAGGACGGCACCGACCGCACCAAGTGTTATGGCAACGTCATCACGGATGCGTCCAGCCGGCGCAATCTGGTCAGTCCACTGTTGGGCGATTTTCCCAAGGCAATCGACAAAAAAATAGGCGACCTGCTGGCAGCGGAAGACGCAAGCGACGTTCCCGTCTATAAAAATTCCCTCATCGTCGCGCCGCTTGGCTGGCATCTGGTTTATCACGACGCGGCGACACGAACCGTGCCGGACGATGAGTACGTGCTGCGCTTCGCCGTGAACGTGTCGAAGATTGGCGAAGGGAAGGACGACAATTTCTTGCGCAGGGCGAACCGGCCGGGACGAACTTGCGAATACATCTCCAAGCCGCGCGCGCTGGCTGCGTGGCGGTCGAACGACTACGAAGCCGTCGCCGGCGAGAAAAAGCTGGCCGTCCAGGCATGCATCGACGCTCTGTCGCCCATCTTTCCGGAACTCTTGAGCATTGATTGCTATGCGAAACTGCGCGTCGGCAAAATCAATTGCAAGTCGAAATGGGTCGAGTGCAATACCACGGCAGATACAACGGCAGACCCCATAGCGGGCAAAAAGGCATGCAAGGCCGACTATTACCAGTGCGGCCAACGCGACATTGAACCGCTGGCCAAAGCAACGCCCGTCGGCAAGTGCAAAACTGCCTACGCTGCCTGTAAAAAGAAGGTCATCGACGATGTCCGTGCCCTCAACCCGGCTGAAATGCCAGGGAGGCTTGAATTCGATCCATGCTTGACCCAATATAACGCGTGTATCGAAGCCACCAAGTAAGCCGACAACGCGGTCGCCACAGACAGCCACCGCGCGCGCAGCAGCCTGCCACGCCCCAAAAAGCCGAGCCGCGCGCCCGGCTTTTTGCCGCCAGCGCTCAGGGCCGCCCCGTCCAGCTCCCCCACCAAATGATTTATACTGCCGCGCAGCAGAAACTTAAGCCCTGCACAGCATACAATCCCGGTTCCGGCCCTGCGGCTTACTAGCCCGGCCAACCACATCAGCCCGACATACAGCCGGCATACTCAGGAGTAATTGATGATCGACTCGTCGCCGAATTCGAATCACCCGTCCCCGGACAACAACCCGCCTTCTTTCCTGCGCCGCATTCCGATCGCCTTCGGCGCCTTTTTCGGCGCGCTGTCGGATGCCGGCTTCGCCAGCCGTATCGAGCGCGTGCGTGATGGCATGCCCGCGCCCACGCCTGCCCCAGTACCAGTCGCCCCGGTCGCCGCCGCACCAGCGCCAGCACCGAAACCAGCCGCCCCGACACCAGACACCGCCCTACAACTGCTGTCCCTGTTCCAGCGCGATGCGCGCCTGATCGACTTCACCCAGGAAAACCTGAGCGGCTTCTCCGACGCCGACATCGGCGCCGCCGCGCGCGTGGTCCACGAAGGCTGCGCCAAAGTGCTGCGCGAACACTTCACCATCGTTCCCGTGCGCGACGAAGCCGAAGGCAGCCGCGTCACCCTGAACGACGGTTTCGACGCCCGCGCCGTACGCCTGACCGGCAACGTGGTCGGCAAGGCCCCATTCAACGGCAGCATCAGCCATCGCGGCTGGCGCGCGGCGGACGTCCGCCTGCCCATCCTGGCCGCCGGCCACGACGCAACCGTACTCGCCCAGGCGGAGGTGGAACTGTGAGCAACGCATACTTTTCGATTGGCATCGACCTCGGCACCACCCACTGCGCCCTGGCCTATGTGGACCTGACCGCCAGCGATGGCGAGAAAACCACCCACGGCGTGCTCGACATTCCCCAATTGGTCGATGCCGGCGCGGTTGGCCAGGCGCACCTGCTGCCCTCCTTCCTGTACATGCCCCACGGCGATGAATTGCCCCCCGGCGCGCTCAACCTGCCATGGACCAGCAGCCAGGACTACGCCGTCGGCGAATTCGCCCGCGCGCGCGGCGCCCAAACGCCGATCCGCCTGGTGTCGAGCGCCAAGAGCTGGCTGTGCCACCCCGGCGTGGACCGCCGCGCCGCCATCCTGCCGAGCGACGCGCCCCCGGAAGTGACCAGGCTGTCGCCGCTGGAAGCATCCACCCGCTACCTGGCGCACCTGCGCAACGCGTGGAACGCCGCCCATCCGGAAGCACCGTTCGACGAGCAGGACATCACCGTCACCATTCCCGCCTCGTTCGACCCGGCCGCGCGCGAGCTGACCGTGGAAGCGGCCAAGGCTGCCGGCTACGTCAACCTGACCCTGCTGGAAGAGCCGCAAGCCGCGCTCTACAACTGGATCCAGAACAGCGGCGGGCGCTGGCGCAAGGATGCCAAGCCGGGCGACATCATCCTCGTCATCGACGTCGGCGGCGGCACCAGCGACTTTTCGCTGGTCACCGTCCTGGAACGCGAAGGCAACCTGGAACTGCACCGCATCGCCGTGGGCGACCACATCCTGCTCGGCGGCGACAATATGGACCTGGCACTGGCCCATCTGGTGGCGCGCAAGGTCGCCGCCAGCGGCACCCAGCTCGATGCCTGGCAAATGCGCGCGCTCGCCTATGCTTGCCGCGCAGCCAAGGAAAACCTGCTCAGCGACGCCCAACTGGCCACCCAAGCAATCGTCGTACCGAGCCGCGGCTCCAAGCTGATCGGCGGTTCGATCCGCACCGAACTGACCCAGGAAGAAGTACGCGCCACCATCCTCGAAGGTTTCTTCCCGCAGGTGGAAGCGGCGGCGCGTCCAGTCAGCCGTCCGCGCGGCGGCCTGGTACAGCTCGGCTTGCCGTACGCGCAGGATGCCGGCGTCACCCGCCACCTGGCCGCCCTGCTGAGCCGCCAAACCAACGCAACGGCCGAGCTGGAAGGCTTTGCCGGCAAGACCAGCGAAGGCGCCAGCTTCCTGCACCCGACCGCCGTGCTGTTCAATGGCGGCGTGTTCAAGTCGGATGTCCTGGCCGAACGCACCCTCACCACCCTCAACGACTGGCTGGCTGGGGAAGGCGCGGAACCTGCGCGCATGCTCACCGGCGCCGACCTCGACCTGGCCGTGGCGCGCGGCGCAGCCTACTACGGTTACGTGCGTCGCGGCAAAGGCATCCGCATCCGCGGCGGCACCGCGCGCGCCTACTATGTCGCCATCGAATCGTCGATGCCGGCCGTGCCAGGTTTCGAGCCGCCGATCCAGCTGCTCTGCGTGGCGCCATTCGGCATGGAAGAAGGCATCGAAGCACAACTCAAGACCCAGCAGTTCGGCCTGGTGGTCGGACACGCGATCACCCTGCGTTTCTTCGGCTCGTCGGTACGGCGCCAGGACCGCTTGGGCGACCTGCTCGACTTCTGGCAGCCGGACGAGATGCAGGAAGTCGGCGAAATCCAGGCTACCCTGCCTGCCGAAGGCCGCCAGGCTGGCGATGTGGTCGCGGTAACCCTGGCCGCCGTCGCCACCGATACCGGCACCCTGGAACTGGTGGCGCAAGCCGTCCAGGGCGAGGAGCGCTGGAAGGTGGAGTTCGACGTGCGCGGCAACAGCTAGGGCACGTATGGCGCGCCAGTACATCGTCGGCATCGACCTCGGTACCACCAATACCGTGGTGGCGTACGCGCCCATCGATGCGCAGGCGGACGGGCGCGCCGCCATCACCCTGTTCGAAATCGAGCAACTGGTGGCGCCGGGCCAGCTCGCGGCGTTGCCGCTGCTGCCATCGGTGCGCTACCACCCGCTTGATGCCGAATTGCCGGTGGCCGATATACGGCTGCCATGGCCGCAAGATCATGCGCAGACGCCGCCGGTCGTCATCGGCCAACTTGCGCGCCGGCTCGGTGCGCAAGTGCCGGGGCGCATGGTGGCCAGCGCCAAAAGCTGGCTGTCGCACACCGCCGTCGACCGCCTGGCGGCGATCCTGCCGTGGGGCGCCGCGCCCGACGTGGCCAAGGTGTCGCCGGTGGCGGCCAGCGCCAGCTATCTGGCTTACCTGCGCTCAGCCTGGAACAGCAAGTTTCCCGATACTCCCCTGGAACAGCAGGAACTGGTGCTGACGGTACCGGCGTCGTTCGACGAAGGCGCGCGCGCGCTGACCCTGAGTGCGGCGCGCCAGGCCGGACTGCATCAGCTGCGCCTGCTGGAAGAGCCGCAAGCCGTCTTCTACGACTGGCTGTTCCGCCATCGCGGCGAACTGGCCGGTGAACTGGCGCACACGCGCATGGTGCTGGTGTGCGACGTCGGCGGCGGCACCACCGACCTGAGTCTCATCAAGGTCGACCTGCACGATGGCCAGCCGCAACTGACGCGCATCGGCGTGGGCAACCACGTGATGCTCGGCGGCGACAACATGGACTTGGCCTTGGCCCATGTGACCGAAGCGAAAATGGCGCAGATGGCGGGCACGGATCAGCCGCGCGCGCATCTGTCCGCCAGTGCCCTTTCTCAATTGATGGAACGCTGCCGCGCCGCCAAGGAACAATTGCTGGCGGCCGACGCCCCCGAGCAGGCGCAAGTGACCCTGCTCGGTTCCGGTTCGCGCATGATCGGCGGCATGCGCTCGGTGGCGTTGACGCGCGACGAAGTCGGCAGCATCATCGTCGATGGCTTCTTCCCGCTGGTGGCGGCCACCGATCACGTGCAGCAAGGCCGCGCCGGTATCGTCGAGTTCGGCTTGCCGTACGCGCGCGACCCGGCTGTCACCCGTCACATCGCCGATTTTTTGCAGCAGCACGCCAGCGCCCTGCAAGCGGCGCAGGAAGACGGCACGGCCATGCCCGATACCTTGCTGCTCAACGGCGGCGTATTCCGCGCCGACGCGCTGGTGGAACGCTTGCAGGAAACCTTGGGCAACTGGCGTGGCGCGCCCTTGCGCCTGCTGCACAACGACAATCCGGACGTGGCCGTGGCCCGTGGCGCGGTGGCGTATGCCCTGTCGCTGCAAGGCCAAGCGCCGCGCATCGATGCCGGCGCGGCGCGCAGTTATTTCCTGGTGCTCGACGAGGCCGGCACAGGGCCGAAACGCGGCATCTGCATCCTGCCGCGCGGCAGCGAAACCGGCCGTGAAATCCTGCTCAAGGACCGCACCTTCGCCTTGCGCCTCGGACAGCCGGTGCGCTTTCACGTGATGACATCGAACGCGGACGGCGCCGATGCACCGCCCGCGGCCGGCGAACTGGTCGACCTAGACGATCCGAAATACGTGCGCCTGCCGCCGATTGCGACCGTGCTGCACGCGGACGACGGCAAACTCAAGCCGGCGGGCGGCAAACAGGAAACCACCGTGCAACTGGCCACCGCGCTGACCGAGGTCGGCACCTTGGAAATGCACTGCGTCAACTTGACCGATGCCGGCCAGCGCTGGCTGCTGGAAATCGACCTGCGGCACGACAACGCGGCGGCCGGGAACGACAAAGCCGACGGCGCGCCATCGCCGCAACTGACGGCCGCCATCGACAAGATCGACCGCATCTTCGGCAAGAGCGGGCAGCAGGTGACGGCGAAGGAGGTCAAGCAGCTGCGCGCGCAACTGGAGCAACTGCTGGGTGACCGCGAACAATGGCACACGCCGCTGCTGCGCCAGCTGTTCGACGCCTTGTGGCAACGCGCGCGCGGACGACGCCGCTCTCCCGAGCATGAACGGGTGTGGCTGAACCTGGCCGGCTACTGCCTGCGTCCGGGCTTCGGCTACGCGCTCGACGAGTGGCGCCTGGAGCAGCTGTGGACCCTGTTCGAGGCCGGCGTGCGCCATGCCGACGACAAGCAGGCGCGCGCGGAATGGTGGACCCTGTGGCGCAGGGTCGCGGGCGGGCTGGGCGCCACCGAGCAACTGCGCCTGCTCGATGATTTCGCGTTCAATCTGCAAACCAATAAAGAAGGCGGCGACACGAACGGCACGGTGGTGGCCGGCAGCGACGACGACATGCTGCGCCTGGGCGCCTCGCTCGAACGCATCCCAGTCGATTACAAGGCAGAAATCGGCGGGTGGCTGCTGGAGCGCATCGAGGCAACGCCAGCCACGCCGGGCAAGGAGAGCACTAGCGCCAGCCGCTACCTGTGGGCACTGGGCCGCATCGGCGCGCGCCAGCCTTTCCACGGCAGCACGCACGACGTGGTGCCCACCGAGGTGGTGGAAGGCTGGCTCGATGCCATCCTGGCGCTCGACTGGAAGAAGGTCGAGTCGGCCGCGTTTGCCGCCGTGCACCTGGCGCGCATGACCGATGACCGTTCGCGCGACTTGCCGCTGGCATTGCGCGAACGGATCGCGCAACGGCTGGTGGCGATCAACGCCCCGCCGGCGACCATCACCATGGTGCAGCGGGTCGTGCAGCTCGACCAAGCCACCGAGCGCTGGATTCTGGGCGAATCGCTGCCGCCGGGACTGAAGCTCATCGCCTGATACGCAAGGCTTGACGCGTAGCGCAGGGTTTGCCATGCTCGCATGCTCTCACTTGTCTTCTGCGCCGATGAATACACTGCCCGATGCACTGCACAGCCTCACAAACACTGACCTCAAGCAGTTGCTTGCCAATTTCACTGACTCGAAAAAAGTTTTACGCAAAGACTTGATGGTCGCGGCGCTCCTCGACGAAATGTCGGAAGCCGGCTTGCCGCGTGTCTGGGCGATGCTCGATCCCTGCCAGCAACTGGCCGTACGCGAAGCGGCGTACGACGTCCGCGGCAATTTCGACGGCAAGCGCTTTGCGGCAAAACACGGCCAATCCCCGCACTTTTATCATCCGGCGCGATCCGGCTACGGCGATGGCCCAATGACCGTGCTGAACCTTTTCCTGTTCGAGCAAGACGGCACCTACCAGCTCCCTGCGCAACTTCGCCTGCGGGTGGCGGCCTTGTTCCCGGCACCGCCGCCGAATGCGCTGACGAGCCTGGCCGCGTTGCCGGAGCCGGAGCGGGAAGCGGGCGAGCACGACGATGGGATACCGGTAGCGCAGCGCAATACGTCGCAAGATGCCCTGTACGAGGTCGTCGCCATGCTGCGTATGGTCGATCAAAAGCTCATCACCGTCAGCGATAAAACCCGCATGCCCGGCGTGGCCGCCTTGCGTGCGATCGAAGGCAAGCTGGCCAGCGCGGATTTTTATGACGCCACGGCGAAGTGCGACGATTCGGACCAGCTCATCGGCGCGATCAAACCGGTTGCGTGGCCGCTGCTTTTGCAGGCGAGTGGCTTGGCGGACCTGCATGGCAGCAAGCTCGGCTTGACCCCCGCCGGCATCAAGGCCTTGCAGGCGCCGCCCGCCGACGTGCTGCGCGGCATGTGGAAGAAATGGCTGACCTCGACCATGTTCGACGAGTTCAACCGGATCGATGCAATCAAAGGCCAAAAGGCCAAGGGCCGCCTGACGCCGGTTGCGCCGCGGCGCGCGGCCGTCGGCCAGTTCCTCCAGCGCTGCCCGACCGCGCGCTGGGTCGAGGTTGATGAATTGGGACGCTTCATGCGGGCCGAGGGCGCGCCGCTGGCGGTGGCTGCGGATCCGTGGTCGCTCTACCTGGAAGACCCCAATTACGGCGCCCTCGCTTATACCGACGACGAGTGGGATATCTTCGAGCGGCGTTATCTGCTGTGCGTGCTCTTCGAATACTGTGCAACCTTGGGCATGGTCGACGTCGCCTATCGTTCGCCGCACCATGCGCGTACCCATTTTCAAGCCTTATGGGGAGGCGATGGCATGAGCTTCCTGTCGCGTTACGACGGTTTGACGCACGTCCGCCTGACCGACCTGGGCGCGTATTGTCTTGGCCTGAGCCCGACCTACGCGCCACCCGCGCGGGCCGCCTCGTGCGTCCTCTCGGTCAGCGCCAGCTTGCAGATCAGCGTGACGCAGGGCAGCCTGTCGGCCGAAGATGGTCTGCTGCTGGAAAACTGGGCGAGCCGCGACAGCGCCGATCTGTGGCGCCTGGACCGCGACAAAACCATCCTCGCTGTCGAGCGCGGCCAGGATACGGCCCAGTTGGAAGCTTTCCTGCAATCGCACGACAAGCAACCCCTGCCGGTGCAGGTAGAAAGCTTTTTACGCACCTGCAACAAGCAAGGCAAGGCGATGCGCGTGCTGGGAGCCAGCGTGCTGATCGAGTGCGTCGATGCGGACACGGCCGACCTTATCGCCGGACACAAGGACACCGCGGCGCTGTGCATGCGCGCGGGCAAACGCCATCTGACGGTGTTGCAAAGCCAGGAAGACAAATTTCGCAAGGCGGCGCGCATGCTTGGGTACGGGATTGCAGCGTAAGCCACGGCGGGTTCTCGCTTCCAGCAGAGAAGGCTTATATAAAAGAAATTGAACACCTGGTACACTGGCTGCGTTCCCTTATCGATCGCACTCAACCGTCCAGATGCCTGTTTCTTCTTCGCCCGAGGCATCGACCACAAGTAAGGACTGGACCGACGCCGAGCTGGCCGCATCCGTGCGCGCCTATGTGGCGATGCTGCGCAGCGAGCTAGCTGGCGAGCCCATCAACAAGGCGGAAGTGAACCGGCGGTTACGCGAGGGCGCGCTGGCCGCCCGCACCAAGTCCGCCGTCGAATTTCGCATGCAGAATATTTCGTCGACCCTGTTCGACCTGCGCCTTCCGCACATTGTCGGCTACCGCCCTGCCAGGAACGTGGGCAGCAGCGTCAAGCTGCGCATCGAACAGATGCTGGAAGCAAACGGCCTGGAAACGCTGACGATGTACCAGCGCACGGCGGATGAGCGCGAACTCGCACACAAGGTTACGGCGCTGCTGCGCCAGCCAGCCGGTGGCGTGCCGCCCGGTTCCGCCGCGCCCTCCCAAGTGATGACCCACACCCTGCGCTACGTGCGCGATCCGGCGGTCAAGGCATGGGTGCTCAAGATTGCCGACGGGATCTGCGAAGGCTGCGACATGCCGGCGCCGTTCACGGGCAGCGATGGTTTTCCGTATCTGGAAGTGCATCACATCATGCCGCTTGCGAGCCACGGCTCGGATAAGCCATCGAATACCGCCGCGCTGTGTCCGAATTGCCACAGGCGCTGCCATTTGTCCCTCGACCGCGACGAATTCCGCCTGGCGCTATACGAAAAAATCAGCCGTCTCGTGCTGGAGGTGCCCGAAACGATGGAGCACGACACAGCCGTGTATATCGATGACGCAAGCGAGCTTTGATGCATCCTTGCAACATAAATACATGCAGCGCGACATCTTTTTCCATATTGCGCTACAGTAACCGCCCTTTGTCATTTTAGAAACATCCCACATGCACGCCGCCCGACTGCCCCTCCTCCTGACCACCCTTTTCATTTCCGCTGGCGCCGCCCAGGCGGGCGAACTCGAACAGCAAATGGTGCGCTGCTCCGTGCTTGGCGACCCGAGCGCGCGACTCGGGTGCTTCGACGCGCTCACCAAGGCCGCGACGGCCGACACCGTCGCCGGCAATCCGACCCCGGACCCGACCGTCGCCGCCAAGAAGAAGACCGAGCCAGCCGACGCGGCAACGCCGATTCCTGCCGTGGCCTCGGCCACCTCGGCACCGCCGGAAACGCCGATTTCGCGTACCGAGCAATTGTGGGAGCTGACCAAGGCCTCGCGCCGTGGCGTATTTTCCTTCCGTCCGCACCGCGAGAATTACCTGCTGGTGGCCAACTACAGCACCTCGTCGAACGATGCGCCCTACCGCGACTTCACTCCCGGCGGCTTGAAGACCAAGCGCGTCGAGCTGACCTATCAGCTGAGCCTCAAAATGAAGGCGGCCGAGCAGGTCGCTGGTCTGCCGGTCGATATCTGGCTCGGCTATACGCAGCAGAGTTTCTGGCAGGCGTACAACCGCGCGGCATCGAGCCCCTTCCGCGAAACAAACTACCAGCCTGAAATCATGGCGGTCCTGCCGATTAACCAATCGTTCGCCGGCATCAATCTGCGCTTCGTCAATTTTGGCCTGGTTCACCAGTCGAACGGACAAACCTCGACCCTGTCGCGCAGCTGGAACCGCGTGTACACCGAAGTTGGCATCGACCACGGCAATTTCGCGCTGAGCGCGCGCCTGTGGCGCCGCCTGGATAACGCCAAATCGAACAACGATAATGCGGACATCACCGATTACCTGGCGCGCGGCGACGTGCGTGCCAGCTACCGCAAGGATGGCTATGAGTATTCGATCATGGCGCGCCGGAATATGTCGACCGACCATGGCGCGCTCCAGGCGGCCATGTCGTATCCGCTCACGACCAACCTGAAAGGCTATGTCCAGCTGTTTTCCGGCTACGGACAAAGCCTGATCGACTATAACTATTCGCAGCGTTCGATCGGCGCCGGCTTTACCGTCGATTTCTGATTCCGCGTTCCAGCGATGGGATAAAAAAAACGGCCTCGAAAGAGGCCGTTTTCATGTGCGCCGCGGCCGCCATGCGCATGGCGGTGCGGCCTGGATCGACGCTTACGCGGCCGGCTTGCCCGACAGACGCTGCAGACGTTGCAGCGCGGTTTCGCCAGCGGTATCGCTCTGCACCGACTTGCGGATCGCATCGATTTCCGCGGCCTGGTCGAGCGGCTTCTGGCCGATGTCGGCGACGATGCGCATACCTTCGGCTTCGTTGCTCACTTCCTGGGCGCGGCGCGTCAAGGCGTTGAGCGCGGTCGAATTGCCTTTCATGCCGGTCAGGCCGGCGAGCTGGCTCTGGCGCTCGGCGCGCATCGATTGCAGATCCTTCTGCGCCTGGGCCGCTGCCAGCTGTTGCAGCGCTTTCTTGGCCTGGGCGTCGAAGTCGGCGAGCTGCTTGGACAGCGCATCGATGATCTTTTGCAGCTCGTCCATGTAGGCTTTGGCGTCGGCTTCTTCCTGGATCTCTTGCGGCAGGCGGCCCTTGTTCGCTTCGAGCTCGTCGCAGAACATGGTCACGGTGGCTTCCGAAATCTTGCCGGCGGCCAGGCGTTCGGCCAGGGTTTCCGTCGCTTTTTCATCGTTGGCGATCAGTTCACGCAGGCTGACCACATCCTTATGTTCCTTCTCGAAAGAGGAACGCGCCGATGCCAGCACTTGCGCGGTGGCGCGCAGGGTGTCGGCCAGACGGTCGCGGTCGGCCTCGGTCGCCGTTTCAGGGTCAAAATTGGCGATCGCTGACGATATACGGTCGCCCAGCACGCCAAAGTGCTTCGAAATCAAACGCGCCGTCAGTCCCCATCCACTTGCATTGCTCATCTTGAATCCCTTTCGTTGTTAAGTAAAACTGCCTGTACCGGACCGTTATTGGATAACGACCCGTTCTTGCTCCACCGGTATGCCAATGACGAAATCGACATGGATACCGCGTTTTGAGTCATCGCCATTCACGCTGGAGATGATCTCCGTCGTGATCAGCAGATATTCGCTGCCGCCGCCCTTCAATTCGCGTACGTACGGCATGAAATACATTTCCTGCTTCAGACCCTGGGCCCCGGCGGCATCGTCGATCCGGGTTTCGGTGCCCGTGAAGGGGGCAACAAAAGTGGCGTTGCGGTCACCCGCATCGCGCACATAATCGAGGCGGTCGCTGTCGCCGAACACCGTGGCCAGTTCGTCTTCGCTCAAGCCCACATCGTCGAGCTGCTCGCGCCACAGGGTGTAAGTCGGGTCGCCCAGGCCGGCACCGGAGCGGCCGGTGTAGGCATCCTGGTCTTCCTCCGTTTCCGGAATCACGCGCGCCAGCTGGGTGCAGTACATGATTTCCGCGACCTTGCCCTGTTCATCGGCGTACAGCTGCAAAAACTTTTCCTTGGCGTCGTCGTCGCCCTTGGCCAGGTAATAGCGATACAGCCCGCCCGCCAGATTGAGCTTGATCTGCGATACCGCCAGGATCAAGGTATCGGCGTCGCGCGGCATGGCGATCAGCGAACCGTTGGCCTGCGCCCGGATCAGGGGCGACATCTGCAGCTGGAGCATGCCGCCGATGCGCGCGCCCAGCGGCAAGCCTTCATCTTCACGCCGGGCTTTGCCATCGGCGCCATGCTTGCCTGCCATACCGCGCATGTAATCGAATGCGTTCTTCCAGCCCATGTCAATTCCTGTCAAAAGTATAGTTTGCCGTGCTTGGCGCTTTGCCGCGCCTTAAAAATTTCCAGCCCAGATAAGCGCCCCAGGCCAGCACCGACAGAATCACCAGCCACACGAAGGTACGCAACAGCGACTTGCCGAACGAGCGTTCCGGCGGCACTTCGGCCCCGGCTACCGGACCGGTGCCGGTGGTGCCGCTGCCCGGATTGGTGCCCACCATCCCGCTATTGTTCGTATTGCCCGGATAACCGCTGTGTGCATGCGAGTTGGACATCGACCGTCCCAGCAAAAAGCCGAGGATGGCACTACCCATACCGTTATTATTTTGCGGCACGATGATCGGTGCCGGCATGCCATTGCCGTTATATTGGCCATTCCCGTTGCCGCTGTACTGGCCACCGCTGTTATTGCCGTACTGCCCCGCATTGCCCGATCCGTATTGCCCGCCCGAGGGCACCGGCTTGATCTCGCGCGGCGCATTGGCCGCCTGCTCGGCCGCCCGACGCGCCTCCAGGGTGCGCAAGGCATTCGCTTCGGCGCTGCCCTTGGTCAGGCGCTGCGACAGCACCGAACCCGGCTTCTGCAGGCCCGCCTGGGAGCCGCTGTCCTGCTGCGCCGGCGCCCCACCGAAGGAACCGAAGCCGCCCGGCGAGCTCCGCTTTTCCGCCTTGCCCGCCTCGGCGCTGCTATCCTGCGAACGTGGCGACCACATCGAACTCGATTTCTGCGGCGCCGGCGCGCTGTCCTGCGAGCGCTGCGACCACGACGAGCCGGACTTCTGCGGCGGCGGCGTCGAGGAAGAAGACCGGCTGCCAAACGAGCCGAACGACGAGTTCTTCGACGACGTTGACGAATTGCTACTTGATGGACTGGATTTTTGGGAGGAAAATCCACTCTTGTATGAGCTTGAGCTCGACCGCGAACTCGAACTGGATGCCGGTTTCGCGCCGGCCGTGACTGTGGCTGCGGCGGGTAGCAGCAGTGCCAGCAGCAACATAATCTGAGTTGACTTCATTTTTCTTTGGCCGGGTTGAAGGTTGAAAGAAGCATAACAGCACCAATACTGCCAATGCACCGGTAAAAATAGGCAAGATTCACCATGACTCGTAAATATCTGGACATGAACCAGCACGACGCGCTGTACAGCGTGGCGCGCCGCTATCCCGGAGGCCTCGACATGCTGGCCAAGGAGATTGGCATTTCCGCCAATGTTCTGCGCAATAAGCTCTCGCCCACCATTTCATCACATTACCCATCGTTCGAGGAGGTTTCCATCATCGTCGAGCATTGCCACAAGGCCGGCGTGCAGGAAGCGATGATGCCGCTGCATGCCTTGCTGAACCGGCACGGCATGGCGGCCTTCGTCGTGCCGCAGCCGGAACAAGTGGGCCGCGACGACCTGTCGCAGACGGTATGCCGGGTGATGAGCGAAGTCGGGGCCGTGGCCGAAGCCGTATCGAGCGCGCTGATGGATGGCGTTGTCACCGACGCCGAAGCGGACCTGATCGAGCGCGAATTTCATTCTGCGTTATCGGCCTTGGGTGAATGGCGCGCGCGGCTGCGCATGCGTACCGGCACAAGCTGACTGCGGCGGCGCTGCGCACGCACGCGCATCGCCAAGGTCTTATTGCGCCTGCGGCGGCGCGGCTTGCGCCGGCTTGAGCGAACGCAGGAACAGACCGAGTCCGCCGATCGCCAGCACCAGGATGGCAATCAGCTCGAAGGCCGACATGGTGCGCAGGCTCATGCTGACCGAGGAAATCACGCCGAATACCAGCGCCGCGAACGAGCACAGGGTAATCAGCCAGCCCAAGTAGTTCTTCGAGTTATAGAAAACCATGCCGATACCGATCATCAGCGGAATCAGCACCATGCCGCCGCTGACGCCGAAACCCGAACCGAAGCCGAACAGGCGCGTGCCGAATCCAAAGTTGGAACTGACCACGATCCCGTTAAGCAGTAAATAGAAGCCGCCGCACATCATGATCAGGCCGAGAAAAAACTGGCCCGTGCCGCCGCTGGTTCCACCTGCTCCATTCATGTGCAAATCTCCACTGTTCAAATAATGTCGACACTATAACAAAAAGTAATTCGGGTAAACATATCCGCTCGCGGGAGGTCTAAACAGGCAGTTGCCGCATGGCTTGTGTCTTTTCTTCGCTACACCAGCGCGGATACCGGTTCGGTCACCACGACCTGGTTGCGGCCCTGGTGCTTGGCCTGGTACAGCGCCTCGTCGGCCGCGCGCAGCAGGGCCGCGGCATCGTCGCCGGCGCACGGCAGGCCGATCGCCACGCCGACGCTGACGCTCAATCTGCCGAGGTCGCTGTCGAGGTGTTCGATGTGGAGCGCCTCCACCGCGGCGGTGAGTACCTCGCCCATCGCCTGCAATTCGCCGGGGACCGGGTTATGCCAGATCACGGCGAATTCCTCGCCGCCGTAGCGCGCGGTCAGGTCGAGCGGGCGGCGCGCCTGGCCGGCGATGACGTCGGCCACCGCTTTCAAGGCAGCGTCGCCGCGGGCGTGGCCGTAGCGGTCGTTATAGCGCTTGAAATAATCGATATCGATCATCGCAATGGCCACGGCTTGGCGGTCGCGCATGGCCTGGCGCCAGACGCGCTCCAGATGGATATTGAGCGTGCGCCGATTCGACAGTCCCGTGAGTCCATCGAGCGCCGCCAGTTCGTGCAGCAAGGTGTCGACCAGAAAAGTGGTGCGGATACTGTGTTCGAGGAAGTAGGCGCCATAGGCTCCCACGCCATTGGCCGCGCACATGAACACGATCTGGTACAGGCGCGCCTGGGGATTGGTCTGGAGCGCGAATTCCATGATCACGAAGGCGCACAAGGTCACCATATTGGCGAGCAGCGCGCGGCGCCATGCGAGGCAGGCGATCAGGTACACGAAGAGGGCCACCAGCAGGATGCCTTCGTACGGGATCTGATAGCCGACATCGAGCGCGCTGCCGATCACCGCGACCGTGCTCAGTCCCGTGACCAGGGCGGCGGTAAATACCGCGCTGCCGAGATACGGGCGCCACGCGGCCCGATAGCTGGCCAGCAGCACGATAATGAAGCTCGGGATAATCAGCGCGAGCCGGATGCTGACCGTGCGTATCGACACATAGGCGGGCAAGGTGGCCAGGTCGATCAGCACGAACATGATGAACAGGACAATGCTCACCCAGGCCGCGACGCGTACGCGCACCAGGTGCCCTTGTGTAAAAAACGCCTGGAACTGGCGTTCCAGCCCATCCTCGAAACGCAGCCAGCGATAACCTTGCTCCAATGCGCGGCGATGCGGCGACATGCTGGCGTTACTCAGTAATTCAGGATCGATTTTCAGCATCGGCGGCGGACGAGGAGTTGGAAGCGGGCCAGCCAATCATACGCGCGCAAGCCCATGCGTAGCGCGCTGCTTGACCGTTTTCTCACGCGCACGGATGCGATGCACGAAGGCGAAGGGTTAAGCGTGTCCGGGCTATGATGGGTCACCTCAATTCAAGCGGGAATCGAACACCATGAAAATCGCTGTTTTCAGCACCCAGGCTTACGACCGGCGTTTTCTGGACGAGGCGCTCGCCGCCCATCCGCAAGGCCGGGACATCACGCTGGAGTATCAGGAAGCGGCGCTGGCCTTGCACACCGTCGCACTGGCGCAGGGCTGCGATGGTGTGTGTGTCTTCGTCAACGACCATCTCGATGCACCCGTGCTCGAAGCGCTGCACCGGTCCGGCGTGCGCGCGGTGCTGATGCGCTGCGCGGGGTTCAACAATGTCGACATCGAGGCGGCGCACCGGCTGGGATTATTTGTCGCGCGGGTGCCCGCCTATTCACCGGAAGCGGTGGCGGAGCATACCCTGGCGCTTATCCTGACGCTGAACCGCAACACGCATCGGGCCTATGCGCGCGTGCGCGAGGGGAATTTTGCGCTCGATGGACTGTTGGGCAGCAATCTGCACGGAAAAACCGCAGGGGTTGTCGGCACCGGCAAGATCGGGCTGGCGACGGCGCGCATTCTCAAGGGTTTCGGCTGCAGGGTGCTCGGGCATGACCCGGCGCCGGCGCCCGAGTTTGCCGCACTGGGGACCATGGTGGATTTGCCGACCTTGCTGGCGGAGTCGGACATCGTGTCGCTGCACTGCCCGCTGCTGGATTCGACCTGGCACATGATCAATCGCGACAGCCTGGCGCGGATGAAGCCCGGAGCGATGCTGGTCAATACCTCGCGCGGGGCGCTGATCGATACGCCGGCCGTGATCGAGGCGCTCAAATCGCGCCAGTTGGGTTTTCTGGCGATCGACGTGTACGAGCAGGAAGGCTCGCTGTTTTTTCACGACCGCTCGGGCGATATCATCGACGACGATGTGTTCCAGCGCTTGATGACGTTTCCGAACGTGCTGGTTACGGGGCATCAGGGGTTCTTTACCGTGGAGGCGATGCGCGAGATTGCCGAGGTCACGTTTGGGAATATTGCGTGTTTTATGGAGGGGAAGCATTGTGCGAATGAAGTAAAACCTTGAGCGCCCCCGCATTGCGGGACGTACTGCCAAAAGCATCAAGTTAAATATTTTCAATTATCTTTGCGCCTCAGGATAACGGCCATGAGTCCATACGTTTTCCCATTTTTAGCCTTGCCATCAAGGAATATTGGGAGAATTAATTTCCCTCCGTGGGCGACCCAAACATCAAAAGAATGTTGTTTACTCAGGGAGACCAGCGAGTAATTAACGTGTTTGGCCTCAGGCCACATTGGCGCCATCTTCATATCATCAGCATCCCATTTATTAATTTCCACGATCATGAAGTCTTTAACATACTCCGCAGTCCCGCCGCTGCAAACAAAGTCCCAGTATCCATTGCAAAGCTTCTTCTCTAGTGGCGTTAGAAACGTAATCGACAGAGTCTCACCAATGGGACCGTCGAATTTCATTTTTTCCGTATTGTAATTCCCTGGCATCACTGCCACTCCAGTCCAATCAATCTTGAGCGTTTGTCCGACCGGAAATGCGGCCGCTCTTTCCTGAAGTTGTAGATCCAAATCTGTTGGCACACCGATAAACTCCCGGAAATCGTACGCTTCCACACTCCAGGAACCGACGAATTGAAAGGCTGGATTCTTGAATTTTTTCATTTTCGGTTTGGCCTCAGCAATATTAAAGCAAGCAATAGCAAGAATGGTGATACAGAAAGTTACCGTGCGAATCATCTCCCCACCTCTCATTTTTTTTCTTTCTTCAGCATCGATGCATATAGATATGCATGCTCGCGCAATTTCACCGGTATCTCCTTCCTGCTCTCGTGAATAATCGCATTTATCAATGCCGGGCTGGCAGTCCCTTGTTGATATCCGTTTGAAAACAACGCCGTCTGTTGCTCAACAGGCAAATCCGTAAATTTTTTACCGCCTTTTTTATCGGCAATAAACTTATAATCACTGATTGTCTTCTGCAATGCATCATCATGGGCAACCTTGTTAAGGAAATGGGATTCCTTCGCGTTTAACGTCAATGGATGCTCGCGCAAAAATTGGCACGCCTCTCCACCAAATTTTTGAAAATATGGCTTAATTTTTTCATGCAATTCAATCAATTCAGCATCAGAAATTTTTTGTGCTCCAGTATTTCTTTTTTTCATTTTTTTCAAGAACTCTTCCGCTGAAGCTTGTCCCAAGTCGACACCGATTCCGATGGTCGTTCCGGATCGATTTTCGGGTTTCCCGCCATAGTTTCCGGCGAGCCTCGGAATATTTTTTGACGGCGTATTTTTGTAAAATATAATTTTCGGACGGTCATTTTTTAAATAGGGCCACCATGGAATATACGCGACGGTATGCTCGCCTCCCTCAAAAATTGATAATCGTTCAAAATCTATTTTTGTCCCATAGTTTTTATTCAGATCCTCCCCCATCGCTTTGGGACTGATAATTTTTTTTGAATCAGTGGAAGGCACGCAGCCAGGTTGGTATAAATGACATTTCTTGATCGCGGCTCCGTTGTAAATTTCTATTTTTTTATTGATTTCTTCAGATAAGGCGGTTGAATCCTGGCTCTTTTTATTGAGACCGGCTTTTTGCCTATTTAATTTCTCGATTTCTACTTTAGCTATTTTCGCACTGACAGCGCACTCTTTTGCTTGCGCAATTAGATCTCGTTGACCTTGGAGTTCGTACTTATCGTATTCGGGCAGATTTTCTTCAATTTTAGCCGGCAGTGGAGGAGATGATATTTTACGCGCCATGATATGCAGGCTCCTCTATATAAATTTCAATCCAAGCCTGCGCATAATGAACATTCCCCCCTTGCGCATACATCAAAAAATAATCAACAATGGCCGATACATCGGCGTTAGAGCGATTTAGCATATTGGCGCGCAACACATTGAACCCGAGAAGCGAGATATGTTTCACGTTCTCGATATCATTCTCCCGGCAGACGAAATACACAGTACGCAAATCAGATACCAATTCGGCTGCGGGATAGTCAGTTGCGTTTGGATAATCGCTTGTGTACCACGCCTCAACCATGAGTTCCGTCCAGGCTCGACAATCCCTCCGCATGGCCCGCTTTTCCTGATCTGCCGTGAACGCAATCATGGCGCCGTCCCCACTATTGATTGGTATCGATGTCGCTTACATTAAACTGCATCGCGCTGGGATCGAAAATTCTGCTGATGAGCGTTTTCTTCTTCCCTGCCAGGGCGATAATTTTCCCGCTGCCGGCATCGTCAAAGTAGACCGTCAGGCACGCACTTCCAAAAAACTCGCTCAACTGGTCGTTGGTCGCCATCCGCACAAAGCGCCCGAAGGCTCGCGCGTCGTAGTAGCGGAAGTAGCAATCCGTTCCCTGGCTATTCCTGACGAAGCTATTCTTTTTCAATTGAATTTTGAGTGCCTCGCACCCCGCCCCGGACTCCACCAGCATCGTCACCCCACGGCGCCAGACTTGGTCAATGAATCCCGCTACATTCGACTGAAACTGCGCGCAGGGGATCAGATAAGGCGCCACATTGCGCAAGGTGATTGCCTTGGTGCCGCTATACAGGCACTCGTGGGTCAGACCATCGCGCTGCAAATCGGCCAGCAGGCTGTTGTCCGCCGCTGCGTCGTACAAGGCATACAAGGTCTCACTGCGCTCGCTGAGCAGCCGGTGAAGCGCATGACGGGCAGCATCGTTCGCCATCATCGATTCCCGGGTTGCACCGTCATCGCGCCAGCTTGAGCGGCGTCGATGAGGCAGGTCTCGTCCCGGTCCTTCCCGAACAACACTGTCATGCAGCCGCCGGTGACGATGCCATGGCAACTGACCCTGTCGCTCATGCACGCCGCCGGCTTGCCGTTAATCAGGACCGTTTTCTCGCCCTCGACAATGGTATCCCTAGCGCCGTTATGCTGAACCTTGTCGCCGATGCGCGCCGCAGGCAGGTTCCCGATCATCACATTCCCGCTACCTTCCAGAATGGCGCCACTTCCGCGTGGATGCGCGACGTCATCTGTTTGCCTGGCTGATGGTTTTCCCATTGCTGACGCCTCCTCGGATCGAAAAACGTTAATGACCGCCGGCACCCTTGCCGCTGCCCTTGATCACAGCCGCCGCACCGCCAGCCACCGGTCCAACCACATTCACAATCGCGCCAACGTCGCGGTTTTTGACCGCTTTCGCTGTCTGGGCGAGATTCTTGAGTTCCTTGAATACGGCCAGCGGACTCATTTCCCCGCTCATCAATTTTTCCAGGCCGGCGCCGATTCCGCCCGCGCAGGGACCTCCACAATCAACCAGCGAAGAACCTGCCGCCGTCGTGTCGGCAGGGGCTTCCTTTTTCGCCTCGGGAGCGGCTGGCGCAGCCTTCGCAGCGCCGCAATTGAGCTGCACCAGGCCGCCATCGGCATTGATCTGGGCACTGCCCTGCAAATGAATCTGGGTACCCTGCAAAAAGATGCTGCCATCGCTGCGCAAGACAATCTTGGCCGCGCCGCACACCAGTTCCAGATGCTCGCCGACCGAAGTGACATGACTCTGGCCGATGGTTCTGGTCTCCGTTTTGCCGATGCTGGTTTCCTGGCTCTCGCCCACCGTCACCTTGCGCGATTTACCAACCGTCAGCAGATCAACCATGCCTACAGCCGTATTGCGCACCATCCCCACGATCAGCGAATACGCGATGCCAATATTGGTCATGCGCGCCAGCCCGATATTCTCCAGGTTGGCCATGCCGATATGTTCCTTCTTCACGCGGGCCACCTTGATCGACCAGTTCTTGCCGATCTTGTCGGACTCGTTATTGCGAACGTCCTTGTCGCGGTTCTTCCCGATCGTGATGCGCTCGTTCTGTCCGACCGCCTCGGTGCGGTTCTGGCCGATGTGGATCGTTTCATTCTTGCCCACGTCCTCGTCGCGATGGTCGCCAACGCTGATCGTTTCGTTATGGTCGACCCGCTCGCTTCGGTTGTGATGAACGGTGATGGTTTCATCATGGTCGACCGTTTCGGTTCGGTCGTGATGGACCATGATGGTTTCATCGCGGTCGACGGTTTCCGTGCGGTCACGCTTGATATGACTGGTCTCGTCGCGGTCGATGGTTTTGCGCCGGTCATTGCCGACCCATTTATCTTCATCGTGCTCGACTTCGGTCAGTTGGTCCTTTTCGGCGTGCAGCCAGAGCTGCTCCGCGCCTTTCTTGTCCTCGAAACGCAGCGCATTGGCGTTGTCGTAACTCCCGCCCGGTGTGGAGCGCGTCAGGATGCCGGACTGGGTCTTGTTATCGGGCAGTGTCCAGGGCGGCATGGTATTCACATTCGGGACCATGCCGGTGATGATCGGCCGATCCGGATTGCCATCCATGAACTGCACCAGCACTTCGGTTCCGATGCGCGGAATGGTAGTCATGCCGAAATTGGCACCCGCCCATGGCGTTGCAACGCGCAGCCATGTGGAGCTTTTCTCGTCGTTGATTCCCGCGCGGTCCCAGTGGAATTGCACCCGTACGCGCCCGTATTCGTCGGTGTGGATCTCTTCACCGGCCGGACCGACCACGGTGGCCGTCTGGATGCCGTGAATGCGGGTGTCGCTGCTGTTATGCCCGCGCGGCGGCCGCCAGGTGATAATCTTGCGGATCGCCTTGAGCCTGTTTTCGTAGTGCGATGGCGTTGCCGCCTGGCGGTGGTAGTTATTGCTCGCGCTGTGATGCACTTCGGTGATCAGGAATTCGCGCGCCTGCGCATCGTCGCCGGACGTCGCGGCATCAAAATGTCCGGATAGCCTAAACCAGCGGCCGGGCATGGCGTGGCGGTTATTGCCGCTGCCATCGAACTGCTTTGCGCCCGCTTCAAGGGCCTCGATCTGGCGCTGTGCCACCTCGCGTGCATTGCCGCTGTCCTTGAAGCCGTAGGCTCCCGCATAGTCATACGACTCGATATCGAGCACATCGCCCTGTTGCTGCACGGTTGGCAAGGAGGTCGTCGCCGGCCGGCCGGTCTTGAAGTCATAGGATGCCAGCGCCACGCTTGCCTGCGTGATCTGGCGGACCGGCGACCATTCGCCGATGCCATCTTCTTCGGCCGATCCGCCATGCCGCTGAAATGGCACATCCGGATCGCCATCGATCGCCGGCGCGCTGGTCGAATCATCCGAGAGCACCAGTTTGTGGCCATGTTCCGTATGCTCGAACCAATAAAGGATACCCGCCCTTGCCCAGCGCCGCTCCAGGTAATTGCTGTCGGTTTCACCGAACTGGCAGGCATCGGTCATGACGGTGTCCGCGCCACTGACGCGCCAGTCCCAGTCGGCCACCTTACCGTAGTCGCTGAAAATGCTGGCGGTCTGCTGGTACAGCGTGGTGTTGTGAAACAGGTAGTTATCCTTGCGCATGCCCAGATAGTTGTACCAGGGCCCCAGCCGCGCCTCGTAATACGACACGCCGCCGTCCACCGTCTTGAGGCTGAACCCGAAAACCCGGCCGGTGAAATAGCGCATGCTGCCATCCTTGCGTACCAGCTGCACGCACAGCATTTTTCCCTGCAGGCTCTTGAGCGGGATATCCGGCTTGTCCGACAGCAGCTCGACGATGTATTCAAACGGCCGGGATAGCGCTTCGGACGCGTCGAGCGAGTTGACCAGCAACTGCGCGGCCGGACCATCGTCGTGCGGAAACGACAGCCGCAGAAGGCGGTCGTGCTGGCGATCGCTGATGAGATCGCGCAGGCTGTGCGGCGCTTCGCTCATGCCGGCTTCCTCCCAAGGCTTCGTTCACGGCGCTGACTGCGGCAGGTCACAAGAAGGGCGGCGGCTGGCATGGCGGTCCCGAAAAATTGAACGATGTGCGAATGCGGATGTCTGACTTTAAGCTTCGGGTTTGATCGTTCAGATGACAGTGCGCAATATTTCCGGAAGGAATATAGATGACGGTAGCCGTATGCCTGGGCAATCGTCAAAGAGGAGGGAATTCGTAAGATAAATACGACAAAGACGGGTGTCACGCGGAAAAAGACGCGTACAGGTCATGGCGAGGCTGACGTGGTCAACCTCGCTATCCCGCAGCGGCGGCGGTACACCGCTGCGGTCATGCCATCGTCATGCCGTTAGCGTTTGCAAGCGTTCTGCTCGTTCGCTTCGCCCACGACCGGCGGCTTGACAGCAGCGGCCGGAGCCGGCGTTTTGGCGCCTGCCATCGGGGCTGGGTGGGCAGCACCGTGTACGGCGCCGCTTGGCGAGCTGTGATCGTTCGCTTTGCCCGTTACTTGGGTTTGCTGCCCTTGGCAGGCACCATGCCGCTGGCCGAATGCAGGTGCTGTTCCACCGTTGGCAGCATCTTGGCGGCCAGGGCTTTGACGTCCGGGTCCTTGGCCTTGGATTCGAATTTTTTCAGCGCCGCGTGCACGGCCTTGTGATCGCCCACGCCCGCCTGGCCCATGTACACCTTGTCGAATGCGTCGCCGCTCAGCTTGCCCAGCTTGGCGGCCAGTGCCTTGTGTTTGCTGTCGAGCTCGGTCGGGAGCGTGACACCCTTGGTTTGGGCCAGTTGCGTCACGTCGCCCAGCGCCTTGGTGTGGTCGTCGATCATTTGCTGCGCGAACGTTTTGACTTCCGCGTTCTCGCTCTTGGTCAGCGCCAGCTTGCCGGCCTCGATTTCCGCCATGTTGGCGCGGGCCATGTCGGCCACGATTTTCTGGTCGCCCTTGTTCAGCGCGCTCGCCGCGGGCGTGTTCATGGTTGCTGCGCCCGTCCCGGCGTAGCTGGCGACCGGCATGGCGAAAGCGGTGGCAACAGCGGCGCCCAAAACACATTTGATCAAAGTCGTTTTCAGCATGTGCATCTCCTTGTGTTTGAAATAATGTCATTAAACCAATAACACGGTGGAGCCAGTCTAGCTGTGTAGGCATTTTCCGAGCGCTCGGTAGCCTTTACGCAAGCTTACTTTCCGGATGGCGATGAGTCGCCGCGAGCGTGGATGCGGCCCGCCATGCGCTCTGTTGTGTTTCCTTCAGGAAGTTACTTATAAGTGAATGCTGATGGATTTACTATAATATCGGCAGCGCTTGCGCGCACGATGCAATTCACCAACGACTAACCAGGGAACGACCATGAACATCGCCTCCAAAGCATTGCTCCTTGCATCATGCCTGTTTGGTGCGGTCTTGCTGCAAGGCTGTGGCGGCGCCAGGATCAAGGCATCGGCGACCAGCAATCCGCCTCCGTCCGAAGCGTTTTCGGCGTTCGGCCGGATCGAGGTGCGGCCGGTGATGTTCGGGTCCGACGTCAAGCCCGATCGGGATGGGCTGGACAAGATCGAAGCGAATTTCCAGAAGGATTTGTCGGCATCGCTGCTGGAATGGAACACGCGCCCGGCCAATGGCCGCACCCTGATCATTCAGCCCGTCATCGAGCAGATGAGCTTCAAGCGCGGCGCCAAGCGCATCCTGCTGGGGCCGTTGGCCGGCAGTTCCGGCGTGCTGCTGCGCCTGAAAATTACCGACGGCAAGGGCCGCATGGTGGCCCATCCCGAGTTCTTCCAGCGCGCCAACGCCATGTCGGCCGGCTTCACCCTGGGCGTGCACGATAACCTGATGCTGACCCACGTTGCCAGCCTGGCCAGCCGCTATGTCATCAACAATTACAGCCACGCCGAAGGCGGCGCGACCGGCGCCGACCTCCAGTCCGTCAAGCCGTAAGCGGCGCCTTCCATGCAGCACGGGCGGCCCCGCGAGGGCCGCTTTTCTTTGGGCGGCGCGCAAACAGTTTGTTTGATCCAGTCGGCATGGGATGGCACGGCGCGGGTGGACACTACGTTTATGGCGGAGTAGCAAAATGGCAATGCACCAGCCTGCAAAGCTGGGTAAGTCGGTTCGATTCCGGCATCCGCCTCACCTTTCCAGCACGATCCGGCGAAAAGGAAACTGTTGATGAACCCATCCAGGCCCCACCAACCCCTCCTGCTGACAGCATTGCTTGCCGGCCTTGGGCTATCCCTCCCGGCAGGCGCCGCCCCGGCGAGCGCCACCTACCACTACTACGTTGCAAGCGACGGCTCGGACGCCAATCCGGGCACCTCCACCCAGCCCTTCGAAACCATCGCGCGCGCGTCGCGGGTGGCACTGCCCGGCACCACCGTGCACGTGGCGCCGGGCACGTACGCGGGCGGCTTTCGCACCATGATGAGCGGCACCGCCGAGCGCCGCATTGCCTACGTCTCGACCGTGCGCGGCGGCGCGCGCCTGGTGCCGCCGCGCGGCTCGACCACGAAGATGGCGTGGGAGAACCGCGGCGACTTCGTCGATATCGTCGGCTTCCAGGTGGATGGGCGCAACGGCCACGGCGGGGTGCGCTGGACCTACGGCATCTACAACGCCGGCTCCAGCGCCCTGATCCGCCACAACCACGTGCACCATGTGGGCCAGGACGTGCCCTGCACCAGCGCCAGCGCGGCCGGCATCAGCATCGACAGCTACTACAAGGGCCGCCTCGGCACGGTGACCGGCAACACCGTGCACGACATCGGCCCCACCGATTGCCGCTTCGTCCAGGGCATCAACATGAGCACCAGCGGCAAAATCACCAACAATGTGCTGTTTGCCATCGGCGGCGCGGCGATCCAGATGTGGCACGACGCCACCAACGTGGTCGTGAGCCACAACACGATCGCCCTCTCGATGACGGGCATCCTGGTCGGCGGTGGCGACCCCTACTACATCAAGGGGCCGAACGATTTCACCGCCGTGCATAACAACATCGTCTACGACAACAAATACGGCATTTCCGAACAGGGCGCGACAGGCCTGCACAACAGCTATCGCAACAACCTGGTGTACCTGAATGCCGCCGCCGACTGGCAGTTGAACAATGGCTTGCTGCACAGCGGCACGGTGGCGCAAGCGCCCCAGTTCCGGCGTTACGGCAAGGGCGGCCTCCCCGATTTCCGCCTGCGCCCCAGCTCGCCCGCCGTGGGCAAGGGCAGCGCCGAACTCGCCACGCAGGACGACATCGCCGGCAAGACGCGCGCCAGGGAAAGTGGCATCGATATCGGGGCTTACCAGCGTTAGGCATCCTGCAGCAAACGAGCGTGGGGCTTGGGGATGCGGCCGGAGGATCACTCCTCCGGCTTTCTTGTTTTCCGCAGCAAGAATAGCGATGTAGATATGCTACATCCACTTGGCCTTCACCACCAATAATCGCACACCCGCCAAGCAAAACTGATACATTTTTCATTTGTCAGTTTACATTCAATGTAGTTGTGCTACATTTGCATTCCGGAAGCACACAAGGGCCCAGCCCGCCGCCTCCGTCCGGCGCCCACCCGGCGCCGCAACACCGCCCCCGTTTCACCCGGCCGCATCCCATGCATGGAGACAGATGGGATACCCGTGCCTCTACCTTCACTGTTGTGCATTCCACTACCAAAAACCATAAGGAAGCAACATGACATCACCTCGCAAATCGCCCCTGGTACGCTCGCTGATCGCCGCCGGCATCCTGTTCGGCGCCGCCGCCGGCCAGGCTGGCGCGGCCGCCTTCAATGCCCCGGATACCTCGGTCCAGATGTTCCGCTGGAAGTGGAACGATATCGCGCGCGAGTGCACCAACTGGCTCGGCCCGCAGGGCTACGGCGCGGTCCAGGTATCGCCGCCGCAGGCCTCGGCCAGCCTGGGCACCTGGTGGGACATTTACCAGCCGGTCAACTTCACTTCGCTGGGCAGCAACATGGGGACCGAAGCCGAATTCCAGTCGATGATCACGACCTGCCACGCCGCCAGGGTGCGCGTGTATGCGGACGTGGTGGTCAACCACATGGCGGCCGGCGCCGGCACCGCCACCAACGGGTCGGCCTGGAACGCCGCCACGCTGAGCTACCCCAACTTCAGCGGCCAGGATTTTCATCCGGCCTGCGACATCCAGGGCGGCGACTACGGCTCGCCGGGCAACCGCAACGGCGTGATCAACTGCCGCCTGAGCGGCTTGCCCGACCTCAAGTCCGAGAGCAGCTACGTCCAGGGCCAGGTGCGCATCTTCTTCAACAAGCTGGTGGCGATGGGTGTGGACGGCCTGCGCATCGACGCGGCCAAGCACATGGCGCCAGGCGACATCGGCGCCATCCTGGCAGGCACCAACCGCACCACCACCTCGGGCGAAGCGCTGTGGCTCACGCAAGAGGTCATCCCCGATAACAACGTGGTGCGCTCGGGCTACTTCGGCAATGGCACCCTGAACGAATTCCAGTACGCGTACGCGCTCAAAGCCGTGTTCCGCAACGAAAACGGCGCGAGTCTGGCGCAAATCCGCAGCATCATGGGCACGCCGGGCAACTGGGGCGGGACCTGGGGCTTCGTGCCGGGCGACAAGGCGACTGTGTTCGTCAACAACTGGGACACCGAACGCAACGGCAGTTCTCTGGTGGCCAGCAACTATGTGGCGGGGCAGGTCAACGATACCCAGGGCAGCAAGCGCTACGACCTGGCCAATATCTTCATGCTGGCGTGGCCGTACGGGCATGCGCAGGTGCACTCCGGCTTTCGCTTCAACAGCTACGACCAGGGCCCGCCGGCGGCCAGCCCCTTCGATGCGAACGGCAATCCACTGATCAATCAATCGTGGGATTTCATCCACCGCTGGTCCGACATTGCGAATATGGTGGCCTTCCGCGCGGCCACGTCCGGCCAGGGTATCGATCAATTCGTCAACGGCACCCCGAACCAGATTGCGTTTGCGCGCGGCAGCAAGGGCTTTGTCGCCATCAACAATGACGGGGCGGCGTGGAATGCATCCCTGCAAACCTTGCTGCCGGCGGGGACGTACTGCAATGTCGTGACAGGCAAGCTCAATGCCGCGCAGACAGCGTGCAGCGGCGACAGTGTAACGGTGGGCAGCAATGGCATCGTCAGCGTGAGCATTCCGGGCAACGGCGGCGCCAGCGTGCCGGCGCTGGCCTTGCATGTGAATCAGAAGGTCAGCGGCGGCGGTGGCGGGACCACGCCGCCAGCGTGCAGCACCGTGGCGGTGACCTTCCGCGTGGCCAATGCGAATACGGTGCCGGGACAGAACGTGCATGTGACGGGCAAGCGCAACGAACTGGGCAACTGGAGCGCGACCAACGGCAACCAGCTGGCGATCGAAGGCAGCGGCGCCAATGCGGCGTGGTCGCGCACCTTGCAATTGCCGCCGTCAACCGCGATCGAGTACAAATTCCTCAAGCATGGCGCGGTGGCGGATGTGTGGGAACGCAACCAGGCCAGCGCCAGCGGCAATCGCCAGGCCACCAGTCCGGCGTGCGGAGCGCCGGCGCTGGTGCTCGATGCGGGCAGTTTCGCGTTTTAACTGGTGACGCAATGGGCGCAAGGCGAGCGATCCACCTCGTCGCTTCCGCGCAGATCCACCACCTCGTCGCCCCCGCGCCAAGGCGGCACTCGGCGGGGGCGACGTTAATGGGCGGGGACGACGATGGGGCTGAGGCTCGATCCGTACGGCAACAGCGCGTAGGGAAAGAGTTCTCTTCTGTAGAATCGCCCCACTCCCCTACCCGCCGATACGCTCCATGACGACTACCCATTGGTTTATCCTGATCGGCTGCCTGATGCTGGCGCGGGGCTTGATGGCGACCAGTATTTCGCGCCTGCCGTTCACTTCGGCCATCGTCTACCTTGGTGTCGGCCTCGTCCTGGGCCCCATGGTGCTGGGCATCTTTTCCTTCAGTCCCGTCGAGCAATCGCACCTGCTCGAAACCCTCACCGAAATCGCCGTGCTCGTGTCCCTGTTCTCGGCCGGCGTGAAAATGCCGGTGCCGATCTCGCGCCAGCGCTGGATGCCAGCCATCCGCCTGGCCTGGGTGTCGATGAGCCTGAGCGTGGGTCTGATCGCCGCCTTCTGCTACTTCGTGCTGGGCTTGCCGCTGGGCGCCGGCGTGCTGCTCGGCGCCATCCTCGCCCCCACCGATCCGGTCCTGGCCACCGACGTCCAGGTGCGCCATCCCGACGACCGCGACAGGCTGCGCTTCACCCTCACCTGCGAAGCGGGCATGAACGATGGCTCGGCCTTTCCCTTCGTGATGCTCGGTCTTGGCCTGCTCGGGGCCTACGACCTGGGCGGCATGGGCTGGCGCTGGGTGCTGGTCGACGTGCTGTGGGCCACCCTGGCCGCGATCGCCATCGGCACCCTCGGCGGCGCGGCGCTGGGCCGGCTTGGCTGGATGCTGCGCGGCAAAGATCCCAAGCACGAGGTGCTCGACGACCTCGTCGGACTGGGCTTGATCGCCGTCGTCTACGGCCTGAGCGTGATTTTCGTTGCCTGGGGCTTTTTGGCCGTGTTTTTCGCCGGTGTGGCCCTGCGCCAGACCGAACTGGTGTTGTCGGGCGCCCACAAGGACCGCCAGGGCTTGCTGGTGCCCGAACGCAGCAAGGACGATCCGGGCGCTGCGGCGACGCCAGCCGACCTGCCGCTCACCGTCAGCGCCGAGTCGCTGGTGTTCAAGGAGCATCTGGAAAGGCTGTCCGAACTGACCCTGGTCCTGCTGCTCGGCGGCATGGTGTCGCTGCACGACTGGAACTGGCGCAGCATCGGCACGGCCCTGTTCCTGTTCGTCGTGGCAAGGCCGCTGAGCGTGATGATCGGCCTGCTTGGCTCGGACAGTTCGATGCGCATCCGCGGCATCACCGCCTGGTTCGGCGTGCGCGGCATCGGCTCCCTGTATTACCTGATGTACGCCCTCAACCACGGCTTGCCGGTCTCGCTGTCGCGCGAGTTGATCCAGATCACGATCGTTGCCATCATGCTCTCCATCGTGGTGCACGGCACCAGCGTCAAGCCACTGCTCGACCGCTTCTGGCGCAAAAAACAGACATAAACCGCCGCGTTGCCGCACACATGCGCCAAGCCAAACCGCACGCGCGGGCCAGGCCTACAATCGAACTCCTCCCCAGTGTTTTTCCACGAGGCGGTGACGGCCATGGCTACCTTTTCCATTGCATCGACCGCGGCGCTGACAGCCGCGCTGACCCTTTCCTGCGGCGCCGCGCTGGCCCAGGCGCGCTTGCCGGCGGACGACCTGGCGCGCTTCGGCGTGGACGACAGCAGCTGGTTGTCGGAAGCGCCGCACTACTACGCGGGCGCGGCTACGCGCATCCCCTCTTCCGGATTCACCCGCGCCACGGGCCTGAGCACCAGCGTCTGGTGGGGCATGGCCAACAGCAACGCCACGAATTACTCGGTGGGCGGCATCGTGCTCATGTTCGGACAGGATGCGCTGCCCGGCGCACCGGTCGAAATCGCGCGCCTGCTGGCACAGCGCGCTCTGGCCGTCACGCCGGCGGCCACCTCGACCTGCATGGTGCCCTGGCTGCAGTGCGCCGCCTTTGGCACCTTGGAAACGCGCATGCGGGCGCAATATGCCTTCCTCAACGGCGAGCGCGCCAGCGACGACACAATGGAAGGCCGGCGCAGCTTCGTGCATGCGCTCAGCGCCGGCATGCGCCTCGACTTCCCCTACACGCGCACGGCCGGACACGGGCCCTGGTTCGTGCAACTGCGGGCCACGCGCCGCTCGTCCGCGTTCAAAAGCGCGCTGCCCAGGCCGCGGCGCGGGGGCGTCTCGCTGACCATCGGCACCGAGTTCTGATCTATACTTGTTGGCATTACTCCACAGGAAAGCGATCATGCGCAGGTTCTGGATTTTACTGACGCCGCTGCTCCTGGCCGGCTGCATCAAGAGCTCGGCCAGCTACTACATCGACGACGGCAACAACGACCACGTCATTACCGTGCGCGCGGAGCAGGAGTACTTCTGGAAAAAAGAAATCACCCTGACCCTGGTCGCCGCGCACATGCCGGAATGCCAACGCGTATTTCCCATGTCCAAGGTGCCGGTCCACGATGTGTCGGTCGAGCTGTTCTCGAACGGCGACGATGTGTACACGGTGCGCTCCGGCACGGAAGTGATGCAGGTCGATACGCTCAGCTGCGCCTTGCTGGCCGAACCGCCGCCCAAGGCATTGGGACAGCCGGTCGGCACCTTTTTCCTCGATGAAAAGAAAATGACGTTTGAAAAGGCCGCGACGCCGCACGCGCCAGCGCCAGGCACTGCCGGCGCTGGCGGCTGAACATGATGCGCTGACGCCGCAGCAGGCGCCGTCAGTGCCGGCCCAGCACCTTGTGCAGGGTGGCAACGGTGGCGGGCCGGCCGATGCGCTCCAGCGCCGCCTCCAGCAGCATTGGTTCACCCGGCCGCAGCGCCGTCCACTGCGTGAAATATTCGTGCACCGTGCGCCAGGGCGGAAACCCTTCCGGCACGCCGCGCCAGGCGCTGCCGCTTTCCAGAAAATACAGTACCGCGCAAAACACATCGTACAGATCGTGCTTGCGCGGACGTGTCCTGCGGCGCGCGGCTTCCAGCATGCCGCGCACCGCCTCAAACTCCTCATGCGAAACGTCGCTTGCGAACTCAGGTCGGGCCATCGTCGTTAACCTCAAATCTTGTTTGAGGGTCTGATCTGGAACAGGTTCCCTAAATTTATTCCTTGACTCGTTCTAGTAAGATCTGCTTAAGTTTTTGCTTAAATTTTTCAACTTGCTCGTTGGAACCGTTGAACGACGCCAGCTTGTCCAGCATGCGCGCAAGCTGGGTGCCGTTGCGGCGGAAGTTGGCATCGGCCATGGCCTCCACCTCGGGCAGCAGCGCGCCCGCGAGGCGGCCGATGCGGGCCGCGTCGTCCGGCCCCGCATCGATCAGCGCCAGCAGCAAGGTAGCGCCCCATTGCAGGCGCGTGGCCGGGCCGATGGCCTGTTCCCAGGCTTGTTGGTACCAGTCGAGCATGGCAGGCACATCGCCACGTTGTCTGGCAACGGCGGCCAGGTTGTGCATGAAATAGAAAGGCGCGTGCGAGCCGGGCAGCGCGGCGCGCAGGACGGCCTCGGCCTCCTCCAGCAGGCCGGCGTCGGCCAGCGCGCCGGCCGCGGTATTGACCACGTAATGGCGCAGCGCGCTCTCTTGCGCGGCCGCCAAGGCACTGGCGATGCGCTCGCGCAGCAGTGCGTCCAGGCCGGCGACGGGGCCGCCCAGGCGCGCCATGCGCACCCGCACGCGCAGGGCCGCCAACTGGTCGGCCCGGTCCAGCTGCGCCGACGACACCAGCTGCTCCAGCGCGCCTGACCATGCCGCGCTCAACACCATGCGCTGTTCCGCCTGCGGCGCCGTCAGCGCACGCACCAGCTCGACCGCGTAATTGCTCACCAGATCGGCCTGCGCCAGCACCGCTTGCGGGTCGGCCAGGGTGCGCAGCAGCATGTCGAGGCCGTCGCGGGGGGCAGGACCGGCCTTGGACAACACGGCGGCATGCAGCGCGTGCCAGGCCAGCCGCGATGCCGACTCCGGTTCGTCGCAGGCATCGCGCAAGGCGACCAGGGTGGCGCCCAGGTCGCGCCCGGCCAACAACTGGTCTTCATCGGTATCCCAGGAATAACCAGCGAGCAGGCGCCATTCGTCGGCCGCCAGGACGCGCTGGCCCGACAAGGCATCGCGCAGCGACTGCGCCGCCGTGAACGGCGCCGTCAGCGCCAGTTGCAGCAGGTGAAGAAAGCGCGGCGCCGCCAGTTCGCACGGCAGGCGCGTGATCTCGGCGCCATCCGGGCGGTACAGCACCAGGGTCGGGTAGCTGCGCAGATGCAGGCGCTCGGCCGCACCTTGCGCGCCGGCGGCATCGCCATCGATGTGCAGCGCCACGAACCCCGACGCCAGCGCGCCAAAGACGGGCTGGGACAACACCGCCGCCTTGAGCCGGTTGCACGGCGGACACCACACGGCGCCCCAGTACAGGAACACCGGCTTGCCATCGGCGCGGGCCTGGGCAAACGCCGACTCCGGATCAAGATGCCAGCCGATGACGGTGCTTGTCTGCGCGTTGGCATCGTTCGCCATGATCCTGCCCCAAGTGTGTGGAAAATGGCGAAAGTATATCGAAAACAGGGGCACCCGGCGAAGGGGATCCCGGCGGGTCTGCCCGGTGCTACACTCGACGCCTTTCCCGCCTCCGAGTTTCGTCATGCAAGCACGCATCAGGATCGCCGTCATCGCGCTGGGCGCCACCGTGCTGGTGCTGGGTAGCGCCCTCGGCATCCTGGCGGCCCGCTTCGACCCGAACGCCTACAAGAGCGCCATCGTCGAGCGGGTGCGCGAGAAAACCCACCGCACCCTGGCCATCGGCGGCGATATCCGGCTGGCCGTGTATCCGCGTCTCGGCGTACACCTCGGCAAGGCGAGCTTGTCGGAACTGGGCGGCACGGGCGAATTCGCCGCGCTCGACAGCGTGCGCCTGTCGTTCGCGCTGGTGCCGCTGCTGCTGCGCCAGGAAGTGGTGATCGACCGCATCGAACTGCGCGGCATGCGCGCTACCGTGGTGCGCCAGGCCGATGGCAGCATGAACATCGACGACCTGACCGCCGCGCGCAGCAAGTCCGGCGAGGGTGCCGGCGCGTCCGGGAACGCCGGCGCCGGACCGGCCCGCATCCGTTTCGCCGTCGACAGCATCCGGGTCGACAACGCCCATCTGCGCTTCGACGACCGCAAGGCCGCAAGGATCGTTGACATCGCCCGCCTGAACATCGATTCCGGCCCGATCGCGCACGGCGTGCCGAGCCGGGTCGCGCTGTCGGCCAATATCGGCGTCGACAAGCCGGCCCTCAACACCGTGCTGATTTTCGAGAGCGGCTTTTCGCTCGACCGCGATACGCGCCGGGTGGCGATGACGGAACTCGACGCCAATCTCGACCTGTCGAGCCGGGCCGGCATCGAATCGCGCGCCAAACTGAAAGGCAGCATCGAGATCGACTTCGGCAAGGAAGCGATCGCCGCCGCGCTCAAGGGCAAGATCGACGATAGCGCGGTCAGCGGCAAGGGCGCATTGCGCGACGGCATGCTGCAGCTCGACATCGATATCGACCGCCTCGATATGGCGCGCTATCTGCCGCGCGCGGCCGCGCCGGGCGCGGTTGCGGCCGACACCGGCCCCGTACCGGACCAGCCCATCGACCTGTCGTCCCTGGCCCGGCTGCGCGCCAGCGGCACCCTGCAAGTGGGCGAACTGACGGCCGGCGGCCTGCGTGCCGCGAATGTGCACGCGGTGTTGCTGGCCGATGGCGGCAAGACCAGCATCAAGCCGCTCTCGGCCACCTTGTACGGCGGCAACGGCATCGGCTCGCTGAGCCTCGATTTCACGGACGATGCCAGCAAGCCGCGCATGGCGCTGGTGCAGGACTTGCGTGGCGTCTCGCTCGGCGCGCTACTGTTCGACGCAAGCGGCAAGACGCCGCTCACGGGACGCGGCGACGTGCGGCTCGACTTGGCCACGCAAGGCGCCAGCACGATGGCCCTGCGCGAGGCGCTTGGCGGCACGGCGGCGCTGCGGCTGCGCGACGGCGTCATCGGCGGCATCGACCTGGGCCGGCTGGTGCGCGAAGCGAAGGCGGCCGCTGGTGTGGGCAGCGGCGCCGAGTCGACCGGCTTCAGCGAGCTGAGCGCGACTTTCCGCATCGATGGCGGCGTGGCCCGCAGTACCGATTTGTCGGCGAGCACGCCGCTGTTGGGCATCGGCGGCGAAGGCCAGGTCGACCTTGCGCACGAAACCATCGATGCGCGCTTGAGTTGCACCGTGGTAGCGAGCCCCGGCGGCCAGGATGGCCCCGCCGCCGCTAGCCTGGGCGGGCTGACGGTGCCGGTGGCGCTGAGCGGTCCGCTGGCCAGGATGGCATGGCAGGTCGACGTGGCGGCGCTGAGCGGCGAGGCGGCGCAAAAGATGCGCGCGCCCATGCCGAGTGGCGCCAAGGAAAAATTGAAAGACCGGGTCACGAAAGACCGGGTCACGAAGGACCGGGTCGCGAAGGACCGGGTCGCGAAAGACCGGGTGAAGGACGTGCTCGGTGGACTGTTTCCGCGCTAACAGCGCTATAGGTGGCAGGCACACTACGGCGCCGCATTTTGTTGAGCAAACCCGAACCGCCGGGCTGGGCTTTGGGATAGCGTCGGAGATAGCAAACCCCAGCAAACACATCGGGAGGATATATGTTCGGCAGCACTGTCCTTGAAGTTGCGGTTGGCCTGACTTTTTGCTACGCGACGGTAGCATTGATTGTCAGCACGGTGCAGGAAGCGCTGGCCTCGGCGCTGAAACTGCGCGCACGCGGGCTGCTCGAAGGCATCAAGAGCATGCTCAACGATCCGGATTTCACGGCCTTGGCGCGCGCCCTGTACGCCCATGCGCTGGTCAATCCGCACAGCGACCCGGCCAATCCCGGGCAGGAACACATCGGGACCAAGCCCTCGTACATCAAGCCCGAGCATTTCGCGATCGCCCTGATCGACACCATCGGGTCGATTCCGGGCGACTACGACCAGCTCGGGCGCGACATCGATGCCCTGACCGATCCGCAGATCAAGCGCGCGCTGCAAGGCATTTACCAGCGCGCCGGGGGCGACATGGCACGCTTTCAGGCATCGGTGGAAGGCTGGTTCGACACGGCGATGGACAGGGTGTCCGGCCTCTACAAACGGCGCGCGATGGTGATGAGCGTGCTGCTGTCCTTGCTGCTGGCGGGTCTGTTCAACATCGACAGCATCCACCTGTTCAGGACCTTGTGGGCGCATCCCTCCCTGGCGGCCCAGATCGGCGCGGCCCCGGCCCCCCTGAACCCGCAGGCGCTGCAGATGCTGTGGACCTTGCCGATTGGCTGGGAACAGTTTCCGCCGGCCCTGAACCGGGACTTCGCGCTCAGTGTCGCGGGCTGGGCATTGACCGCCTCGACCGCGCTGTTCGGCGCCCCGTTCTGGTTCGACCTGATGAAGCGCACGGTCCAGGTACGCGGTACCGGACCCAAGCCCTAGGGCCAAGGCCCGCCGTCAGGCAGCGCGGTCCGGACGGTGGGCATCGACCAGGATGGTCGAGATGGAAAAATGCGGCACCCGTTCGGGCCATTCATCGTTCGGCCCGAACCAGCGCGCTTCCACGATTTCGCTTGGGTCGACCCGGATCTCGCCATCGAGGTAGTCGGCGGTGAAGGCCAGCATCAGCGAGTGGGGAAACGGCCACGACTGGCTGGAAAAATATTCCAGGTTGTGGACCCGCAAGCCGACTTCCTCGAACACTTCGCGGTGCACCGCTTCTTCCACCGATTCGCCCGCTTCCAGGAAGCCCGCCAGCGGCGTGAAGCGCTTGCTGGGCGAGGCGGCGTGCAGCGCCAGCAAAACATGGTCGCCCTTGCGGATCAGCACCATCATCGCCGGCGAAATGCGCGGATAGGCCATCATGCCGCAGGCGCTGCACACATAGCAGCGCTCGCCCGCCTTGAGCTGCATCGGCTGGGCGCACGCGCCGCAATAACGGTGGGTCCGTGCCCACTCGGCAATCTGGCTGGCTCGGCCCGCCACGCTGAGCAAATCCTCGTCGAAACCGCCAAACAGGGAACGCACGCTGCGCCAGGTGTAACCGGGCAGGGCCAGCTCCTCGCTGCCGTGCCACGCTGTCTGGCAATAACGCCCGCCCAGAATGCCTACCGCATGCGGCGTGCCCGCGATGTCCAGGCCGGCAAGCTCGTCTACCGAGGGAAGCCCCAGGTCCGCTTCGCGCAGCAACAAGCGGCTTCCGTGAAAGACAAACGTCAGTGGATCGGAGTGCGATTGCGCCGTGATCAGCGGCACAAACGTTGAGGGCATTTGAAGCATGCGGCCAGCCTTTTGAGTTGTGGACTACAGGCAGCATACCGCATTTTTCAAGCACGGATTGCCCGGCCAGGGCGATGCAAGCGGCAGCGGATGCGATCTGCGTCAAACCGGCGCGACCCGCATCGAACGCGGTTGGTGCCGCGCTGTCATACCGGTAGTGCCCGCACTGGCATGGCCGGACCGCGCAGGCGGCGGCAAAGGCGCTCACACAATGGCATGACTCCATGACGACATCTTCCTGGTTAGCCCGGCACGACAAGGCCAAGGTGGTCATCTTCCGCGCGCTTCAGCTCGGGGATATGCTGTGCGCGGTGCCGGCCCTGCGCGCCTTGCGCGCGGCCATGCCGGGGTCGCGTATCAGCCTGGTCAGCCTGCCTTGGGCGGACCAGTTCGCCCGCCGCTTCAGCGCCTATATCGACGAGTTCATTCCCTTCCCCGGCCACCAGGCGTTTCCCGAACAGCCGGCCAGGCTCGACCAGCTGCATGAGTTCTATGCCGGCATGCGCGCGCGCCGCTTCGACCTGGCGCTGCAAATGCACGGCAATGGCCAGTACAGCAACGCCGTGGTGCGGGCCTTCGGCGCGCGCGCGATGGGGGGATTCGGGGCCGCGCCGGGCGGCGGCGACGATTGCCTGATTCCTTTTCCAGACACGGGGGCGGAACCGCTGCGGCTGCTCGAACTGGCGACCGGCCTCGGCGCACCGGCGCGTGGTCCCCAGCTGGAGTTTCCCATCACCGCCGAGGACGAGCGGGAGCTCGAAGGAAGCGGGGTGGCGCGCGGGCTGGCGCCGGGCAGCTATGTGTGCATTCATCCGGGGGCGCGCTCGGCCGACAAGTGCTGGCCGGCGGCGAAGTTCGCGGCGGTGGCGGACCAGCTCGCGATCCGTCCACGCCTGACAACGGTGCTGACCGGCTCGCCCGCCGAAGCGACGCTGACGGCCGCCGTGGCACGCCTGATGCGGCGTGCGCCGGTCGATGCGGCCGGGCCCTTGTCGATCGGCGCGATGGCGGCGCTGATGAGCCGCGCGCGCCTGCTGATCTGCAACGACACGGGCGTGTCGCACATCGCGGCCGGGCTCAGGCTGCGCAGCGTGGTCATCTTCAGCAAGGCTGATATCCGGCGCTGGGCGCCGCTCGACCAGCGACTGCATCGCTGTCTGTGGGACCCGTTCGGGGAGCAGGCCAAGACCGTGCTCGATCAGGCGCGGGCCTTGTCGAAGCTGCGCTAAACAACGCAACAAGCGGCATTCCGCGCGCCTAACAGGCCGCGCGTGCAAGAGCCACGATGCCGCCGCACCATGCGTGTGGCAGCACCGTGCGTCATGCCATGCCCCGTCGTTTGCCTCATCCGCAGAAACGGCTCCCTGCCGCAGCCCCCCCTGACGCTCCTGTGACGGCATGTCGGCCATCCTTTGCGCGTCCATCGCGCAGCAGCCCGAGCGCCAGCGCGTTGACCTCATCCTGCGTTACGTCGTCGACAAAGCTCGCATCGTGCGCGCAGCGCGTGCGGATGTTTTCCTCGCCACAAACCGGACAATGCACGCGCAACGATACCGCCGCGCGATGGCCGTGTTGCCGCAGCGGCGCCGATTCGATCAGGTTGGTCAGCCAATAAATCCCCACGGCCGGCGTGCCGAGCGCCAGCGCCAGGTGCAGCGGGCCGGTATCGTTCGATACCACCAGCGCGCAGCGCGCGACAATCCCGCACAAGGCTGCGAGCGACACTTTGCCGCTCAGATCGATCGCCGGGCGGCGCATTGCCCCGATGAGCTCGCGCACCAGCGGCGCTTCCTCCTGCGTGCCGTTGACCGCCACCGCTGCGCCTTCACGCACCAGCACATCGGCAAGCGCCGCGAAACGGCGGACCGGCCAGCGCCGGCGCGGGTCGCTCGCCCCCGGTTGCAGCAACACCAGCGGCCCGTCGCGCGCGGGCGGCAGCAGCCGCGCCGCCTGGGCCAGATCGTCCCCGGTGACGTCGAGCTCGCGCCGCATCGGCCACGCCGCGGCGCCGGCCAGCGCCGCCACTTCCAGCAATTGCAGGCGCCGGTTGACCACTCCTTCGTGGCGGACGTTGCGGTCCAGCGGTTCGGCGTCGCCCGCGCACATGCCCACCGTCAGGCGCGCGCCGAGCCGCCGGATGAACGGGTTGGCATGGCGCCCGCCGCCGAACAGCTGGACAGCCAGATCGATCCCGCTCTGGCGCAGGTTTTCCACAAACGCTTCGACAGCGCAGGGATCGGCATCGTCCGGCCCGCCCACGCCCATGCCGGCATACGGCGGCATGATGGCCACGGCATCGACCGGCCCCGGCCGCCCTTGCAGAAACGCCGCATGCCACGGCAAGCCGATGTACGACAGCCGCGCCTCCGGATAACTGTGCTTGAGTGCATGCAAGGCCGGCAGGCAAAACATGAAATCGCCCAGCGCATTCGGGCGCAGCACGACGATGTGGCGCACACGGGCCAGCCGCGCGTGCTGTCCGCTCTTCATAGCAACACCTTCGGCGCGTCGACCCGGCGCGCCACCACGGTGGTCGGCAATTCCATATGATAGGCGCCGGACGGGATGATGCCGCAGCCGCCGGAGCGCGCCATCACGCGCAGTTGCGCCAGCACATCCTCGCCGCAGTGTTCCGGCGGCAGCGCTCTCCAGAAATCGAAACCGCCGGCGGCGCGCAGCTTGGCCGTATCGAACAGCACGCAGCCGCCGATCCAGGCCACCCGATAGGCACGCGTGGCCTCGCGCCCGATGCCCAGCCGCGTCTGCACGTGGAACAGATTGGCCGCGCTGTGCAAGTGGTGGCGCTCCCAGGCGAATCCGCCCGGCGCCACCACTTCCGGTTCGACCCGCCCCTCCCAGAACTCGATGGCTTGCTGATGCGGCCGGCGATCATGGCGGTGACTGAGGCCGTGCAAGGCGCTGCCGACAAAGCCGCAGCGCTGCTGGCGCATGGTGCGCGCCAGGCGCTCGATCAGATCGCTTTCGATGATGACATCGTCGTCGAGAAACAGGCACCACGGCGCCACTGCCTGGGCCAGCAGAAAGGCGCGCTGCTCGGCCATGCCGCGCCTTGGCAGATGGCGCCGCATGTCCACCGGCAGTCCGCGCGCGGCCAGATAGCGCAGCACCGCGCGCACTTCGGCGCTGGCGGCGGCGCCCTCGCCATCGGACTGGTCCGATACCACGATGCGCAGATTGCGCGCGGTTTGCGAGGCCAGCGCCGTCAAGGTCACGGCCAAGGCCGCCGCGCGATTGCAGGTCGGTATCAGCACATCGATGCATTGCTCGCTCATGGCGCGGCCCCGCCGCGCTCGCGCTCCGGCGCCCCGTACAGCCAGGGATTGAGCGCGGGATCGTTGTACATCTTGAACTGGCGATAGACCTTGAAGTAGGCTTGCCCGCTGGCGGCTTCGGCAAGCAGGCGGTCGAGACAGCAAGCCAGGTCGTGCCGCTGCAGCAACAGGCGCTGCAGCCTGCTCTGGCAGGCGCTCACGTGCTCGGCGCCGGCCTCGGTACGCAAGCTCTGCACGCGCATGTGGAACACCTTGAGCGCGAGGATGGACAGGCGGTCGATCATGGCGCCCGCCGTTTCGCTGCTCAGGCGCGTGCCGGGCCGGGACACCACGCCGGCCAGCTGCGCGAGCAGCGCTTCGTCGATCGCTTCGACGGCATCGTTGCGCAACTGGTTGTGGCGGTCGATCAGGCGCTTGCTGGCGGCAATGGCGGCGCTGCCGGCATCGGTGCGGCGGGCGCGGTCTTCTTCCTCCCACAGCAGGCGGTTGTGACGGTGATTGGCTTCTATCCAGCGCCAGACCGGCGTATCGGCCGGGGCCGGCAAGCGGACATCGTCCAGTTGCGCCTCGTGCCACTGCATCAACGATAGGGCATCGAACTCCTTGAACATCGCCACTCTCCTCGCGTGTACATCCGGATGCCAGCGCAACCGTGTATAGCTTGGAGCGGTAGAGCGGGCGCAAAGTTCCCGCAGCCGTTCAATCGCCGTCGTCGGGCCCCTTGAACGCCTGGCTGACCTCGGCCGGCGTCTGGAACGCTGCGTCGGGCAGCGCGTCGAGCGAGGCGCACACCTTCTCGTCGGCGCCGAGCTTTTTGGCGTTGGCAATCAGGGCGGCCTTGTTGGCCGGATAGTCCACGCCCTTGAGGAATGTTTGAATCTGGATGGGGTTTGCATGCGCCATGGTCGTCTCCCGTGTCAATCCAGGTTGGACAGCATGGCGCGGCGCAAGTTCACGCCGGAGCTATCAGCTGGCCGCTGGCGCCATCGCATGGCGCGACAGCGAGCGTTCCAGTTCGGCCATGCCGGCCGGCAGGTCGAGGCTGGCGCCGCCGGCCTGCATGCTGGAACCGAAGGCGTGCAAGGTGCGGAACAGATTGTGCGCGCGGCTTTGTTCGCCCATCTGGCCGATACGCAGGATGTTCAGGCCGAAGGCACCCGAAATTTCCACTTTGTGCACGCGCGACATGTGCGCGCGCACCACGTCGGACGACACATGGTCGGGTGTGACGATGCCGATCACCGAATTGAGCCGGTGCTGCTTGGGCACCAGCAATGCCAGCCCGAGCGCTTCGATGCCGGCCTGCAGCGCTTCCGAGCATTGCTGGTGGCGCGCGAAGCGGCGCGGCAGGGTTTCGGCGCACACCAGGCGCAAGGCTTCGTGCAGGGCCAGGATGCCCGATACCGGCGCCGTGTAGTGATAGGACTTCTGGTTCCAGAACTGGTCGGCCAGTTGGGCGTCGAGGCACCAGTGATAGGGCTGGTGGGTGCGCGTGGCAATTTTTTTAGCCCAGGCATGTTCCGAAAACGCCAGCAGGGACACACCAGGAATCGAGGACACGCCTTTCTGCCCGCCCGTGATCACCGCATCGACCTGCCAGGCATCCATGTCGAGCGCCATCGTGCTCAAGGTGCAGACGGCGTCGACGATCACCAGGCAGCCGTGCGCGTGCGCCATGCGGGCGATGCCGCCCAGGCTGTGGTTGCACACCGTGTTCGAGGTTTCGCCCTGCACCAGGGTGATGGCGGCGTAGCCGCCCTTGGCCAGTTCGCGCTGCACCAGGTCGACGCTCGCGCTTTCATTGTTGTCGATGTGCAGCAGGGTCGCTTCGCCGCGCACCCGGCTGACCATCTCGGCCATGCGCTTGCTGAAGTAGCCGTTGCAGATGCATAAAACCCGGTCGCCCGGATGGACCAGGTTGGCGATCGCCATTTCCATCGCCGCCGAACCGGGCCCGCCCACGCCCATCACGTGCGAGGAACTGGTCTGGAACACATAGCGCCCCATTTCCTTCACCTGGGCAATCACCTGGTTCATGGTGTCGCCGAGGTGGTTGATGACGATCGAATTGGCGGCCGCCACGGCGGGCGGAATCGGCACCGGGCCCGCGCCCATCATCAGCAAGGGTTCATCCGGCAGGATGTGTTCGAGCGGAACTATGTCGGGAACGCGGATTGCCTCAACCATTCAATGACTCCTCAAATTATGTGTACAGGATGCTCATCATAGCGTGCAATCGATTAACTAGTTTCCATGCGGTCATTTCCAGCGGAGTCGCTCCGGCGACGTGATAGGAAGGGGTAATTTTCTACGCTCGATATGATCCAAATCAATAAGTCGTGGAATATGTGCCGATACAACCTTTTACTGCGTCATTTGGCATAGCGCGCCGCCATCGGCATTCCCATGCCCCATATTCAGGCGCACTCAGCTTAATAAACAGGCAGATGAATATGACCATGCCATGACAAAATATGGTGTTTTTACCATAACAATTAATGTTCAATTAATTAATGAGCGGTTTTGACGTCCACGCAGATACGTCGCACCAGATGCCGGACGCGGCCGTCGCAAGTGATCGAATTTTCAACATCTCAATTGGTGCAACAACAACAGCAAGAAATAGAGGCGAAAACCAAACTCATTTAAATTCAATGACTTAACGCGATTTCTTATGCGACATAAATTGCTATTAGTAATACCTGCGCAATATTGATTGACACTCCGATGCCAAATCGTTTTTAATCGCCCCGGCGAAATAACAATATTTCGTAAAAATGCCCATCCGGCATTAACTACGCGGTCCCGGCCGGCGCAAAAGGCCGGCTTTTTCATTTATCCATCCTGCGAGTGGTGAATACGATGTCCCTATGTCGATCTGTTGATGTGATGTTCCGATCCTGGCGATCGGCGTTACCGATTCCTTGCACCGCGGCGGATGCCGCCGGCCGCGCGGAGCAGTGCCGGTGAGCGCCGCCCTGCCAACCTTCGCCGACCTGGCCGCGCGTGTCGCCGGCGGCGCGCTGAACCGCCCGCGCATCGCCATCATCGGGGCCGGCAGCAGCGGCCTGGCGTGCGCCGCCGAGATGCTGCAACGCGGCCTCGACCCGGTCCTGTTCGAAGCGCGCTCGCAGCCGGGCGGGCTGTGGGGCAAGGACCCGCTGTCGGCGATTTACCCCGACCTGGTCCAGAACGCGGCCGCGCAACTGCCGCTCTCGCGCCCCGAGACGGGCAGCTGGGCCGCCTACACCGAGCAATGCCTCGACACCGTCAAGCGCCAGGGCCTGGTCTCGCGCATCTTCACCTCGACCAAGGTGCTGTGCGTGACGCCGTCGCTGCACGCGGGCGGGGCCGACCTGCTGATCGCCAGCGCCGACCAGGCCGCCTCCCCCCTGCTGCGCCACTTCGAGCAGGTGGTGTACGCGGGCGGGCTGTACCACACGCCGCAATTGCCCGACATCGCCGGGGCGGCCGACTTTGCCGGCCGCATCATCCACTCGTCCGACGTGCGCGACATCAGCCGCTTCGTCGGCCAGCGCGTGCTGATCGTCGGCCTGGGCAATACGGCCATGGAATGCGCGGCCAAGCTGTTTCCGGTGGCGCAGCAACTGGTGCTGTCGGGCCGCAGTCCGACCTGGCTGGTACCGCGCATGATTCACGGCAACCCGATCGATGTGGCCACGCGCGCGCTCAAGGATGCCTACCGCCACAGCTACCAGGCCAGGCTATGGGAAGCCTGCCGCCTGCATGGGGCGGTCGGCCATGCGGTCGACCCGTCCAGCCACGAGATCGATGTGGGGCGCCAGCGCATCACGGTCAGCGACGCCATGCTGGGCCCGGTGCGCAGCGGCATGGTCCCGCTGCGCCCGGCCTTGGCCCAGGTGGCCGAACGCAGCGCCCACTTCGTCGATGGCAGCAGTTGCGACGCCGACATCATCGTCTGCTGCACCGGCTACCAGAGCCAGGCGATCCTGGCCGAAGGCAGCGAGGTGCCGCAGCAGTTGGTCGGCAACGTGCTGCATGCGCGCTACCCCGGCCTGTGGTTCACCGGCGCGCCGGCCTTGTGGGGCAGCCCGGCCCCGATCGCCAAGAAGCAGGGCCGCCTGATCGCCCACGCCATCGCCACCGGCTGGCAGCGCGACGACCTGAGCCAGGCGGTGCGCCCGCACGCCAATTACGACAAGGCCGCCACCCGCCTGCCGTTCGGCTTCGAGGTAGCCGACTTCAGCGGCTACGCGCACATGGTCGACCAGGCCTGCGCCAGCCCGGTCCCCGGCGACGCGCACGCGCCGCTGGCCGGCAACCCGGTCAACTACGCCGGGTAGGAGGGCGCGGCGCACGAGGGCGCGGCGCACCAGAGCGCCGCGCAGGGTAGCGCCGCGCATCCTCCGCGGATGCACGGTGCGGACAAGGACCGCTTCAGCGGACGGCAAGGTGCGCCATTGTGAAATCGGCCCATGTTTTGCCGTCGGTGAAGTTACAATCCCGCCTTGTCAAATGATCGCCAGCGCGCTCATGCAAGTTGGCTTCCCCGCGCTTTCACCGGGAAACCATGCTCCCGGAAAACTCCTATGCCCGCACAGTACGTCAACACACTTCGCTATTGGTTCGATGTCGAAGCGCTCATGTATCCGGATCTTCCCAAGCCGGGCAAGCGGCCCGTCTTTTTCAAGCGCTACGACGAACAGCTGCCGTGGCTGCCGGCGCCGCGCGGCACCCTGGCGGCCGACGCAGCGCACGGCCGGCACAAGTATTTCGTCTGGTTCGGCCTGGTCGAGAAAGGCGTGCTGGAAGCCGAGCTGGCGGAGATGTTCCCGCCCGATGCGGCCGAAGAAAAATTCAGCGGCAACCACCTCCGCCCGGCCAGGGGCAACACCTTCCTGTGCGCCATCGAGATCGGTTCGGATGGCCGGCCCAGTGTCGACACCTTGCAACTGGCCGCGTTCGCCGTCGCCTTCGCGGAAAAGAAAAACCAGACCCGGATCGGCTACGGAACGACCCTGTTCGGCCTGAAGAACAAGCTGCACGAACTGGCCATGGGCAACCATGGCATTGCCGACGCCGACTGGTTCGACCAGGTCACGGACTTCCTCATCGGCGAGCTGGACTGGAAACCGCGCACCCTGCTCGCGCGCGCCCAACTGTGCGCCCACGAGGTGGCCCTGGTCGACCGCCGTGGCAAGAAATTTCCGCGCGCGCCGGAAATGGACCCGGTCAATTCCTTCTATCTCGACGACCTCGAGCGCATGCGCCAGGATGCCGAACACGGCCCCGGCTCGGCCCAGATCCAGGCTTACCTCGACGGCCACGAACATAGCGACGCCCGACGCGACATCACCCGTCCCGGCACGGTCAATGCCGCGCTCGATCCGCGCCGCTTTCCGGTCGGACGCTGGCCGACCGAATTCCCGCTGTTCCTGATGCAGCAGGTCGCCGTCAACATCGGCCTGGAAACCCTGGCCGACGGCGGCATCTTCTCGGTCAACGGCCCGCCCGGCACCGGCAAGACCACCCTGCTGATGGACATCATCGCCGCCCGCGTGGTCGAGCGCGCCCGGATCCTGGTGCAATTCGCCAATCCGGAAAGCGCGTTCGCGCGCGCACCGCACCAGGTCGAGTATCCGGCCAACAGCAGCGGCGTGGCCTATAGGGGCCCATGCTTCCACCTCGATGAGCGCCTGCTCGACAGCGGCATCGTGGTCGCCAGCGAAAATAACAAGGCAGTGGAAAACATCACGCTCGATCTGCCCAGCATTAAGAAAGTTGCGCCGCAAGCGCTGCTGGTGGACGGCGCACCGTTCGACTATTTCGCCGCCAGCGCCGAATCGATCCTCAACGAAGAAAAGAAAAAGCTGCCGGGCGAGACGGAAGACACCGGGGCGGACGACGACGCCGACGACGACCACGGCAAGATCCGCTGCTGGGGCTTGATTTCGGTCCCGCTCGGCAAAAAGGCGAACCGCAGCCTGGTGGCCAACCGCCTCGGCGCCTTCCAGGAGTCAGGCCTGGCGAAACAGCTGGCCGCCGCCGGCGCCGCGCTCAACTGGGAAGCGGCGCGCACCCGCTTCAACGAGGCCGTGGCCACGGTCGAAGCGATGCAGGCGGCGATCCTCGACTACGACCTTGCGCTGCCGGAATGGAAGGCGGCGCGGGAACTGTGCGCGGCTGCCGACGCCGCCGCCGCCGCGGCACGCCAGCGCAACGATGAGGCCGACGCGGCGCTGGCCGCCCTCGACGCCGATAGCGCCGCCAATGCATCGGCCATCGCCACCAATCTGCGCGAACGCGAACTGCACACGACCGAATGGCCGGCCTGGCGCCAGTTGCTGGCGCGCTTGTTGCGCAAGGCGGCTTTCGCCGGATTCCAGGCGCGCCGGCAGGCATTATCGGACGAGTACGACAGCCTGCGCGGCACGCGTGCGCGCCTGGCGGTGGCGCGGCTGGAAGGATCGACCAGCGCCGCCACGCATGCGGGCAACTGGCAGGCCGCCCGGGCCGATGCTGCCACGCGCGCGGCCGCGCTGCGCACGGTGCGCCAGCGGCTCGATGCGCTCGCCGCCAGCCTGGGCGAGGCCGCCTTCGACCCGGCCGCGTTCGCTGAGCTTCCGGTCGAGCAGCAGCAGAAGTCTCTGCCGCGCAGCAACGCCGGATATCACGCGGCGCGCGCCACGGTGTTCGTCGCCGCCATGCAACTGCACAAGGCCTTCCTCAAGCATGCCGGCAAGCCATTCGAAACCAACTTCCGCCTGGCGCTGGCCATGCTGGCGCAGGATGGCTACATCCAGCCGCACCTGGCGGCCATGGCACGCCACTGGTGGGCCACTTTCTTCCTGGCCGTACCGGTGGTGTCGAGCACCTTCGCCTCGGTGTCGCGCTGCTTCGCCGACCTTGGCGAAGGCGACATCGGGCTGCTGCTGGTGGACGAAGCCGGCCAGGCCGTACCCTCGCACGCGCTCGGCGCCATCTGGCGCTCGAAGCGCGCCCTGATCGTGGGCGACCCGCTGCAAGTCGAGCCGGTGATCGCGATGGACAAGAAGCTCGACTACGGCATCCTCAGCTACCACCAGGCGCCGGCCGGGCACCAGCTGACCGCGTATTCGGCCCAGCACCTGGCCGACCGCGGCAACCGCTTCGGCGCCAACGTGGTGCAGTACGACGGCAGCGACCTGTGGGTCGGCGCGCCGCTGCGTGTGCACCGGCGCTGCGCCGATCCGATGTTTTCGCTATCGAACCGGATTGCCTACAACGGCAAGATGGTCTATGGCCCGGCGCGCGCCGAGGAAGAACAGGCGAGCGTGCTGCGGCCGCTGCTCGGTCCCTCGTGCTGGCACGATGTCGCCGTGGGCGAATTCGAGGAGCACTACAACGCGCGCGAAGGCGCGCTGGCGGCCGACATCGTGGTGCGCTACGCCAGCAACGGCTGGGTCGGCAAGGCGCACGGCTTGCCGGACCTGTTCCTGATCTCGCCGTTCAAATCGGTGGCACAAGAACTCACTAGCCTGCTGCGGGAACGGGTTGACGAATGGGCCGGCGAAGCCGACGACGACGCCATCGCCAAGTGGCTGCACGGGCACGTGGGCACGGTGCACACCTTCCAGGGCAAGGAATGCGAGACGGTGGTGTTGGTCCTGGGTGGAAAGAGCGACGGCGCGCGCAACTGGGCGGCCGGCCGGCCCAACATCATCAACGTCGCCGCGACCAGAGCCAAGCGGCGCCTGTACGTGATCGGCAACCGCCAGCAATGGTCGCGTACGCTGTTCGGCCGCCAACTGGCCGACGCCATGCCCGTGCTTTCCCAACCGGGGTCTGACCTCTGATTAGCAATTTTTTCGTTTCCTAACCGGGGTCAGACCTCTGATTAGCATCATTGTGTCTTTCCGAACCGGGGTCGAGCCTCCGATGTAACACATTTCTATCTCCACAAGCGCGCCATGACCGGCAGGCCGCCGATGCGGCGTCTTTTTGTTGCTCATCAGACCTTTGTTGCTAATCAGAGGTCTGACCCCGGTTGTAGGAATTGTGAGCGGACGCCGGGCGCATTGGGGCCCGATTCGCAAGCGCTGGTTCCCAATCTCCGAACCGGACGCGCGTTGATCAGGGCTTCGTTTTCGATAACACTGGGCACCTCTCCTTCACAACGAACCGGACCCATGAACACACTCTTGATCATCGACATGCAGAATGCGTGGCTGGACAATCCCGCCCAACCGTGTTTCGACAGCGCCGCCATTGTCGGGCGCATCAATCACGCCGCCAGGCAGGTCCGCGCGCAGGGCGGCAAGGTGATTTTCGTCCAGCATTCGGACGCGGACGCCCCCATCGGCTCGGCGCCCTGGCAAGTGATCACTGCGCTGGAAAAGGATGCCGCCGACAGCACGGTGCTCAAGCTGGCCGGCGACTCGTTCGCCGCGACCGGCCTGGCGGCGCAGCTGGCGGCCAGCGCCACCTCGACCCTGTACATCAGCGGCTTCGCCACGGAATTTTGCATCGATACCGCCGTGCGCGCGGCAACCTCGCGCGGTTTGAACGTGGTGGCCTTGTCGGATGCGCACACCACCGCCGACCGCCCCCACCTCGACGCGCCGGCCATCATCGCGCACCACAACTGGGTATGGTCAGGGTTGCCGGTGCCCGCCGGCAGTTCACTGGCCGTGCGTACGACAGCCGAGGCTTTCCCCGCCTGAGCGACGTTTCAAAGATGCGGCAGCCACAGGATCATCGCGGCGGCAGCGCTACCGGCCGCCGTCGCCGCACCCAGCCCCAGCATGACGACGGCCATCGTACCGCGCGCCGCCACGCTATCGCTGGCCTGCGCGCGCGCATACAGTTCCAGCACCGCCAGCGGCAGCAGGTACTGGGCAAACGACAGGAAGCTCAGGAACGGCCCCTGGAAGGTCACCGGATCGAACCCGGCCGGACCGCGGTTGGCGACGATCCAGGCCATCAGGCCGATCCGGAAGAACCACACGCCGCTCACCGCCAGGAACAGGCGTAGCGCCCAGCGCCGGTGCAGCATGATGCGGCCGGCGCGCGCATGGTGCACGGCCAGGACGGCGCACAGCACGATCAGCACGGCGTTGCCGCTGATGCCCACGTGCTGCGCCAGGCCGCCCACCGCGCCGCGAAACCACACCATGTACAGGCCGACCAGGCTCGACGCGACCGCCAGCAGCACATACATGCGCCCGTTCCAGCGGTGAAACACCGGTGCCAGGCGGCGCAGCGGCGTCAGCAACTGAAGCGCGCCGCCGACGGTGATGACGACCGCCACCAGCACATGCATGCCGACGGCGGCATTGCCGGCCGTGTCGCCGGCCACATAGCCGCGCGGCATGACCTTGTTCCACTGCGCCAGGTCGCCGTGCGCCAGCGCGCCGCCGTAGAACAGCGCGACGTACCAGGCAAACAGCAATTGTCCCAGTATCGCCACGCCGAACCACAAGCGCGCCGACCACGCCAGCGCGGTATCGACGGTGTCGCGCCGCGCGCCCGCGCCCGCCGTGCTTGTTGGTGCCGTGCGCGGCATGCTGACGGCGGTGTGCGAGTTCATGTGACATCCTTTCGAGTTATATCGGCTGTGCACAGAGTAGAAGGAAGCGGAGCCGCTGGCGAGGGCGCCCGGCGATCGGCGCGACCGGCGGCGGTTTTCCGGGCTTGAACGACGGTCGGCGAACGGTTATTGTGGCGGGATGATGAACGCGCCACCACCTTCCCTGCCCTCGCGCAACCCGGCGCTGCCGACCATGCGCCAGTCGCTGGTGGTGACCTTCGTCACGCTGCAGTTGACGTGGGTACTGGCAACCTTGTCGTCGGGACCGTTTTTGTCGGTGCTGCTGCGCATCGGTTTCATCGCCATCGCCTTGCTGTTCACCTATACGGCCACCGGGGCGCTGCGCCAGCGGGCGCTGCCATCGCCCCTGGCACGGGTGCTGGCGGTGGCGCTGATGGCGCCGCTGGCCACCCTGGCCATTTTCCGGCTGACGGAAAACAGCCCCGCCAAGCGCGAACTGGTGTACGGCTACATCATGCTGGCCGTGGTCGCGCTGGTCGTCGGGCTGCTGGTGACCTTGGTGGCGCTGCGCCTGGAGCGCAAGGAGCGCGAGCGTACTGCGCGCTTGCAGGACGAACGCGAACGCCATACCTTGGAGCGCGAGCTGCTCGACTCTCGCCTGCGCCTGCTGCAAGCCCAGATCGAGCCGCATTTCCTGTTCAATACCTTGGCCAATATCGCGGCGCTGGTCGAGGCCAAGTCCGACAACGCAGGGCCGGTGCTGCGCCATCTGATCGCCTACCTCAAGGCCGCGATGCCGCGTTTGAACGATGCCGACGCCACCCTCGACACCGAGCTGCAGCTGGTGCGCGCGTATCTGGAGCTGATGCACATGCGCATGCCCGACCGCCTGCGCTTCACCGTGGACACGCCGGCGGTGCTGAACGGGTTGCCGTTCCCGGCGATGGCCTTGCTGACCCTGGTGGAGAACGCGGTGCGGCACGGTATCGATCCGAGCCTTGACGGCGGCTGCATCGAGGTCGGCGGCAAGCTCGATGGCGCCAGCGGCAGGGTGAGCCTGTGGGTGAGCGACACCGGCATGGGCATGTCGGAATTGAGCCAGCCGGGCACCGGGTTGAACAATGTGCGTACGCGCCTGCAGGCATTCTACGGGGACGGCGCCAAGCTCGATTTACATGAACAGCTGCCGCACGGCTTGCACGTCGAACTGACTTTTCACCCACGGAGCACCGCATGAACCATCCTAGCGCCCTGATCGCCGACGATGAACCGCTGCTGCGCGAGCACCTGCGCGCGCAGCTGGCGCGGCTGTGGCCGGCGCTGGACATCGTGGCCGAGGCGCGCAATGGCGCCGAGGCGATTGAACTGTTCGACCAGCACCAGCCGGCCATCGTGTTCCTGGACGTGCACATGCCGGGACTGAATGGCATCGAGGCGGCGCGGGCGCTGGGGCGGCGGGCGCAGATCGTGTTCATTACCGCGTATGAGCAGTACGCGGTGCAGGCCTTCGAGCAGGGCGCCATCGATTATCTGGTCAAGCCGGTCGATCCGGCGCGCCTGGCCGACACGGTGCAGCGCTTGCAGGAACGGCTGGGGCGCGCGCCCGACGCGGGCATGTCCTTCGATTCGGTGCTCGAGCGCATGGCCAACGAGCTGCGCCAGCGCGCAGGCACGCGCACTTGGCTGCAGTGGATCAAGGCCTCGGTCGGCAGCCGGGTGCGCTTGATTGCGGTCGAGCAGGTGGCCTTCATGCGCGCCGATGGCAAGTACACCTCGGTGGTGTGGGACGAAGGCGAGGTTCTGATTCGCAAGAGCATCCGCGAACTGGGCGACGAACTCGATCCGGACCGCTTCGTGCAGATTCACCGCTCTGTGATCGTCAATCTGCATTACGTGAGCGAAGTGGTGCGCGGGGTGAACGAGACGGCCGACGTGCACTTGCGCGGACGCGCGGAAGTGCTGCCGGTCAGCCGGAGTTACCTGCATCATTTTCGGCAGATGTAGCTGTCGAACCACCAACCGTCAGGGCGCGGCTGGCAAAACCGGATGCGCTTGGCGAAGGGATGTCGGCATGCCTTTGTCAACCCATCAGCGCTTCGATGTCGTCGATTGCCTTGGGTACGCCGGCACTGAGCACTTCCCGGCCCGATGCGGTCACCGCCACGTCATCCTCGATCCGGATGCCGATGTGCCAGAACTGTTCCGGCACGCCGGGCGCGGGCCTGATGTACAGGCCCGGTTCGACGGTAAGTGTCATGCCCGGGTGCAGGATGCGCCAGGCATCGGTGCCCGGTTCGCGGTAGCTGCCGACATCATGCACGTCCATGCCGAGCCAGTGGCTGGTTTTGCACATGAAGAACTGGCGCCAGGCGCCGCTGGCGATGACGTCGTCGAGCGACCCGACCCGGCCGGCATCGAGCAAGCCGGTGTCGAGCATTCCCTGGGACAGGATGCGCACTGCGGCCTCGTGCGGCGCCATCACGTGCGCACCGGGCTTCACGGCGGCAAGCGCGGCCAGCTGGGCGGCTAGCACGATCTCGTAGATCCGCCTTTGCGCCGGCGAAAAGCGGCCGTTGACGGGAAAGGTGCGCGTGATGTCCGACGCGTAGCTGTCCAGTTCGCAGCCGGCATCGATCAGCAGCAGCTCGCCATCGCGCAGTTGGGTGCGGCCGGGGTTGTGGTGCAGCACGCAGGCATTCGCGCCCGCCGCCACGATGGATGGATACGCCGGCGCCGCCGCGCCCTGGCGGTGGAATTCGTACAGCAATTCGGCCTCGACCTGGTATTCGGCCAGTCCCGCACGCGCCATGCGCATGGCGCGCAGATGGGCATCGGCCGCCACGGCGGCGCTGCGCCGCATGATGTCGAGTTCACCGCCATCCTTGAGCAGCCGCATGTCATCGATCAGCATATGGACGTCGTGGATCAGCGCCGGCGCCCGCATGCCGGAGCGCGCCGCGCCGCGCAAGCCCCTTAGCGCTCCGTTGAGGCGCTCGTCGAAGGGCGCGTTGCGGCCCATGCCGGCGTACAGGGCTGGCGAATCGGCCAGCAGGCCCGGCAGATGCTGGTCGAGCGCCGCGATGGAAAACGCCTGCTCGAACCCGAAATGCGCGCAGGCGCCGTCCGGGCCATGCCGGAAGCCATGCCAGATTTCGTGGGCGGCATCCTTGTCGCGGCAGAACAGGATGGCGCGCGATTGCGCCCCCGCCACCAGCACGATCACGGCTTCCGGCTCGGTCACGCCGGAGAGATAATGAAAATAGCTGTCGTGCCGGAACGGGTACTCGACATCGTTGTTGCGCATGACTTCGGATGCGGTGGGAATGATGGCGACGCCGCCGCCGTGCTTGCACATCTGCGCGATCAGCCGCGCGCGCCGGGCTTGATAGGGTTGCATCATGCGCCTTTCAGGGAAGGGAAGAACTGCCATTGCAGGTTGACCCCGAGCGTGGCGCTGGCGATGAGCGCAAAGCCGGCCAGTTGCATCGCACCGAGCGCGTGGCCGTAGACGGCAACATCGACCACCACCGCCGCGGCCGGATACAGAAAGGTGAGCACGGCGATGATGGCCGTGTTCATGCGCGGCGTGGCGCCGTACACCATCACGTAGGCGAGCGCGGTGGGAATCAAGCCCAGGCCCGCCAGCCAGCCCCACTGATTGACGCCGATGCCGCCGGCGGGCATGCTGAAGAACCCGGCCGTGAGCACGGTGCCGGTGAGGCAGTGGGTCAAGGCGGTCAGATGGGGCGGCATGCCGCGAATGGCGCGCGTGGTGAGGGTGACGCCGGCGTAGGCGACGGCGGCGCCGAGGGTGCAGGCAATGCCGATCAGATAGGTGGAACTGAGCGCCATGTCGGTGCGCAGTCCGCATGCCAGCACGAGGCCGGCGAATCCCACGCCGACCCAGCCGATATTGTTGGCGCCGACCCTTTCCTTGAGCAGGAGCGAGCCGAAAATCAGGACCAGGAACGGTTGCACGTGGTACACGATGGTGGTCACGGAAATGCCGATGCGGGCGATCGCTTCAAAGAACATCACCCAGTTGACGCACATCAGAATGCCGCTGCCGAGGGCCAGCCCCAGATTCTTCATCGAGACATTGCTGCGCTTGAGCATGCCTTTGTACGCACAGTACGCCAGCAGGATGGCGGCCCCGAAAGCGCAGCGGAAAAACACGGTCATCACGGGCGCCAGCGCGGCTTCGTGGAAGAAGATACCCAAGGTGCCAAGCATGAGCATGGCTGCGGCGAAAGAGATGGCGGGGTTGGACATGAGGTGCTCCTGTAAGTGGTTCCGGGCTATCATCGGGCAGCGCCACACATCAAACAAGCTGATTTATTTTATGAAATTCATTCGATAATCGAAACCATGAAACCCGACCTGAACCTGAACCAGCTGCGCACCTTTGTCGCCGCGGCCGACCACATGAGCTTTGTCGGCGCGGCCGACGTCGTACACCGTTCGCAGGCGGCGGTGAGCATGCAGATCATGAAGCTGGAGGAGACGGTCGGACAGGCGCTGTTCGCGCGCCACACGCGCCGCATCGGGCTGACGGCGGCGGGCGAACGCCTGCTGCCGTATGCGCGCCAGATGCTCGCGCTTGAGGCGCAGGCGCTGGCCGCGCTGCGCACGCAAGAGGTGGTCGGGCGCGTGGTGCTCGGCGCGCCCGACGACTATGTGGCGTCCCTGCTGCCGCCGGTGCTGGAGCGCTTCACCAAGCTGTTCGCCAATGTCGAGATCGAGCTGGTCTGCCTGCAAAGCACCTTGCTCAAGCCGATGCTGCAAAAGGGCCAGATCGACCTGGCGTTCGTGACCCGCGCCGACGGCCTGGAAGGCAGCCTGATCCGGCGTGAAGCGATGGTCTGGGTCGGCTCGCAACGGCATGCGGTATGGAAAAAGTCGCCGCTGCCGGTGGCGCTGTTCGACCAGGGCTGCGCGGCGCGCGCGCACACCCTGGCCGCGCTGGAGCAATGCGGCAGGCCGTACGGCGCGACCTACAGCAGTCCGAGCCTGCTGGGCATCGTGGCGATGGTCGATGCGGGACTGGCGGTGGCGGCGCTGGCCGAATGCAGCATCCCGGCGCACCTGGTGCGGCTGGGCGAAGCGGAGGGCTTGCCGCCGGTGGAGCCGCTTGACGTCGTGCTGATCAGGGGGCGCAACAGCAATTCGCCGGCGGTGGAGTGCCTGGCCGGCGAAATCATGGCGGCTTTGCGCCCTTTGCGCGCTGCCGCCTGACAGCGGGCCGGCTCCTGATGAACAAGCGGCCCGCGAACAATTTGCTAGCGGCGCAGCGAGGGGATGCGATACAGCAGGACCGCCGTGCCGAGCAGGGCGAGGAAGAAGCCGATGATGCCGGCGCTGGTCAGCGCGCTGGCCATGCCTTCGCCGGGATCGCGCTGATCGAAGTCGGTCTTGAAGACACCATCGGCCGGCTTGTCGGTGGCGTAGGCGATCTGCACGGGGGAGTCGGCCATTGCCTGGGCTTGCTCTTGCGTGTCAAACCAGTGCGAGTCCATTTTGTAGCTTGCTCCGGCGGCGGCATAACTGAAGTTCGCCTGGTAGGTGACCTTGCCCTTCTTGGTTCGCTTGGTAATGCCTTCCGGCGTCGCCAGCACGTAGGCAGGCGATTTGGCGATGGCGGCGTTGGTGTTGATTTTCTCGATGTTAAACCATGCGACGAGGCCGAACGCGATGGCAAAAACGACCATAAAAGTGATGAGCGGTTTCTTCATGATGACTCAGGGATAATATGTAGTTAAAAACGCAACAAGTATCCCATACGAAACGTCAATACACTTTCAAAACATTGCATTTTCGGGATTATTGTTCCATTATTGCAACATACTTGTCCGACTGTGTCGCCTCGTGTCGAGGCATGCAACACTTCTTTGGCCCAAAAAAAATGTGTCGTTGGCAGCATTGCCTGGGGCGCCAGGCTGCCTGTTGCAAGCGGGGGCCAACAGGCCGGCGGTTCCGGCTTGCAGGCCTGGCCTTTAAGCTCCGGCGACCAGGCCGGCATGCACCTCAAACCGTGTCCGGGTCGAAGTAGCGGCGGGACAAACCGCTGCGACCAGGAAAGAACTTGAAGTAGGGCCGTGCCTGGTCGATGGTGAGCGCCACCGATGGATGCGCCATCAAGCGCTCGACATAGGCCGCCAGGTGGCCGTGCCGCGGCGGCGGCGGCACGTAGGCCACGGCATAGAACAAGGCCGGCGCCGCGGCGCAATCGGCCATGCTGAAGGCAGCGCCGGTCACCCATGTCCGGCCTTCGAGCTGGCGCTCGATGAAGGCGTAGGCCGACGACAGGCGTTCCCGCGCCTGGGCCACGGTGTGCGCGTCGCGCTCGCCTTCCGGCCGCAGCAGGTCGGCTGTCAAGGCTTGCATCGGCGTCATCACGTACAGGTCGAACAGGCGGTCCCACAAGCGCACCTCGAGCGCTGCGTCCGGCGCATCCGGAATCAAGGTGCGGCCCGGGCGGGCATGGTGGCGCTGGAGATACTCGATGATGATGCTCGTTTCGGGCAGCGCGCGCGGCCCGTCCATCAACAGCGGCATCTTGCCCGTAGGCCAGCGCGCCAGGTGGGCGGCGCGCTCATCGGGGTCGCCCAGGTTGAGCAGCTGCTTGTCCACTTCGATGCCGAGCGCGTCGATCGCGATCAGCACCTTGTGGCAGCAGGACGATAAGGGATGGTAGTGGAGCGTGAGCGCATTCATCTGATTGCCTGTGCTTTCCAAAAGTGGAAAGTATGTGCCCGATGGCGCGCCGAGTCAAAATCCGCCTTCGGGACGGCCGGCAGTGACGGGCCGTCTCCAGTAGCGCTTACGCCGCGGCCGCCGGGTAGCTGCTTGCCCGGGCCGGCGCCCGCAATACCTGCCAGCATGTCAGATTGCGTGCCAGGCCGCCCAGGAAGTAGCCGTTAAAGACGCCGAACAAGGCGCACACCAGCATCGAAAACAGCGCATTGTGGCTGGCCTGCGGCTGGACGACGAGGGTCACCGCCGTGGCGTACTTGGTGAAGAAAATCGCCAGCATCATCGCCAGCGGCACCCAACTGCCGTGGACGCGCACCTTGCCGGGCGTGGCGCCAGCGCTGATGCCTGCGCTGCCGAACTTCCACACCAGCAACGTCATCACCACCGCGCCGCTGGCCCAGGCCGACAGCGGGAGGAAGGCGGTACCGAACTTTGCCGCGATGTCCTGCAAGGACAGGGCCAGCATGATGAGGGGGATGATGAACATCTTTCCAAGCGTCATCTCGCGCGCGCGCAGCGCGACGACGCCACGATACACCAGCAAGGCGAGAATGGCCCAAACGTAGAGGGGGGTGTGGATCAGGATCTGAATCAGCATGGCAGGCTCCGCAAGGTTGCTTAAGTTGGTGCCACTTTGCCCGCGACCGGAATGAAGAGGGAAGGCATGCGACGAATCACCCGGCACAGGCGCGAAATGCAGCCTGACGGCGCCAGATGCAGAGGTGCCGAACGCCCGGGCAAAAAATCGCCCCCGGCTCATCGGCCGCGCCGATCAGTCGCCACGCAGCGAAGGATATTTCCAAAGGAAAAACAGCGTGGCCAGGATAGAAAAGCACAAGGCCCATTCAAGCGCGCTCCAGATCGCGCTTCCAAGGCTTTCGGCAAGGTCGCGCTTGTCGAAGTCGCTCCTGAAAATACCTTTGGCTGGCGCCGTGGTGGGGTAGGCGATTTCAACCGGCGATGCGGCCAGCGACTCGGCTTGCGCCAGTGTCTTCAGCCACTGCGTATCTTTCTTGTAGGTGATGCCATCGACCACGTAGCTGAAGTTAAGCTGGTACGTCACGTCGTTGTTCCGCGTTTTCTGGCTGATGCGTTCGGCTGTCGCAAGCACATAGGCCGGCGACTTGGCGACGTCGTCGTTGGTGTGGAACTGCGTGACGGCGATGGAAGCAAAAAAGGCGAATAGAAGGGCAAAAATGCCAAGGAAAGTAGCGTAGGGGGTTTTCATCGGGTCGAATGGCGTTGCCGTCAATTCGGCGAATAACAGGATGGCATGCCGCTCGCAGCTACCGTCGGACCGCTTGCGTTTTTTACTGGTTTCAATAGCGGAGCCATCGACACGTTGCGCTTCGTTCAGCCAGTCTTGCGATAAGGGCCCGACGATGAGCAGCAAGCTTGACTGTCCGCCAAGGCGGCCTGCCCCTCAAGCCGCGCCGTCTTTTTCCTTGAAATGAAAACGGCACATCTGATCGCCCTTGGCCATGCATTGCTGATGCTCGACCGTGCTGCCGGTAAACGTCCCGAGCAGGGCCAGGTCAAAGCGGCACACATGAGGATTGCGCTGCGCCAAGGTGTGGAACACGCAATTGTGGGCCTCGATCGCATCGCCCTTGCCGTCGGCGGCGGGATGCGCGTCGTAACCGAGTTGTTCCATCAATGTGCTGAGCTTTTCAATGCGCTTGACCGGATCGCTCAAGCCGGGATGCTGGGCCAGCAGTTCGGTGCCGACTTGGGTTCCCATCTTCTCAAGGCGCTCCACCATGCCATCGACGCCCACTTCGCGCTCGACCGATTCAACCAGCAACTGGGCAAACCACACGTAGTGACGCGGGAAACACTCGTGTCCCTGCTCGCTCAGCGCGTACAGTTGCTCCGGCCGCCCGCCCGAGGCGCGCGTCTGCGCCTTGATCACCAGGCCGTCATTGAGCAGCGCGGCGACATGCTGACGCACCGCGTTGCGGGTAATCGACAATGGCACCGACAGTTCATCGACCGTCATGCCTGCCTTATTCTTTAACAATTCCTTGAGCAACTGCTTCTGCGTCGCTCCCAACATGTCCAACATAATCTCTCCAGCGGGCAGGATATCGCCCATCCATCCAGGCGCAATCGCGCCATCCGCATTTTAACCCGCCGCGACTTTAAAACACATAAAACATGTTTCGCTTTACAAACTGCCGGCATAGCGACCGGCAAGTCGAGGCGTCATTCCGCTACCTCGGCTTTGCCCGCTTCGGCCGCCGGGTCGATCCATTCGCCTTGGCCGCCTTGTCCGTGGCCGCGCCCCAACACGCGCGACATGGGCAATGCCGCCTTCGCTCCGGTATTTCGCCAGATTATGGACACGGTCGATGCGATGCGCCAATTTTCAAGGCTGTGCCACCGTGAGCGGTGCAAGCCAGGTCGTCCTGGCAAAGGCGGGAACGGCGTTGGGATGCGCCACATTGCAAGCAGGCTATGCGGCCGCCGCCAGGTCGGCAAGGCCATCCCCGCCCAGCTCGAAGCGGCACGGATTGGGCAACAACTTCGCCAGCACCTGGGCAACACCGCGCAAGGACGCCGCGCCGGGGTGGGCATCGTCGCTTGTATCATTGATGCAAAAAAAGGGAATGCGGCCGAACTCGCCGATGAGCTCTTCGAATTGTTGAGCGGCATCGGAGTCACCGGTGCTGACGTAGCGCGGCTGGACATCGCGCCAGACGGCGTGTCCGGTATGAATCAGCCAACGCGGCAGCAAGTCAGCCACGATGGACGGCGCATGCCATGAACGGAAAATAGTCTGGCGCGCCTTGGCAAACAGTTGCGGCGCCACCCGTTCCAGTTCATGCATCCGGCTCTTGAGCATCGGCCGCGGCGCATGGGCCAGCGCGCGCCCGTCGTGCCGGTACTGCGGATAGCGTTGCGACAGCCATTGGCGCGACAGCACCGACGCGTTGACGGGCGCCGACTGGTGCGCTTGCACCGCCTCATAATCGGCCATGGCCGCCACATCGGCATACACCGCAACCCCATCGGCGCCGAACCATGCCTGCGGATCGACCGCGCAACCGAAAAAGACATCGTCGTTCAAATAGATGAAGCGTTCGGCAAGGCCGGGAATATGGTGCAGGTAGGACTCGATATGGGACGAATCAAACACCGGCAGCGCGGCCGGCGGCATCAACGCGCGGTGACTGATGACGGTCAGGCGGTCGCCAGGCACCAGCCAGTGCGGCACCTGGTCGTCGGTCACCAGATAGACATGCCCGTGGCCGGGAAAGAACGTCTGCAAGGCGCGCAAGTTGAAACGCAGTTCGCCGTTGTCGCGATAGCGTCCCTCGACATCGCCATGGCGTGCCAGGTGCTGCGTGCCGCCTTGACCGGCGCGCGCGGCACGGCGCTTTGCGCGCCACAGCGGGTCCGAGCCATCGACCCACAGGTAGACGATATCGATGTTCTCTTCCAATTGTGCCGCCCCGTTCAAATCGACTTGGGATACTCGACCAGGTCCGCCACGTCGGCGTTGCTCGGTTTCAAGTTCTTGTGCGTATTGTAGCGTTGTACCACGTCCTCAAGCGTTGCCGCGCTGCCATTGTGGAAATCCCGCGCATGCTGCCAGATGGCTTTCAACGGCAGCGCGGCGATCAGCGCGGCGCAGCGTTCGCCGTCAAACGGATCGGCGTCGCCATCGGCCAGGTCCAGGCCACGCGGCCATCCCGAGCGCCGCAGCGACTGCGACGGTATTGCCAGTTGCTTCACAAGCCAGGCTGCGCATGAGGAAACTATAACATGTTTTTCCTATTTAAACACTTAAAACATAATTTACTATACAAATAGCTTTTATTCATTTACGATGCGTTCTCACTGGACTTGCGAACGCGCTTGTCTGCTCGGCCCAGCCCCCACTTGGAGAAGACCATGTTTGAAAAATTGATGGAACATACAAATACCCGCCGCTCCTTCCTGCGCGGCAGCAGCGCCGCGCTGCTGTCCTCGGGCGCGGTCCTGCTGTTGGCCGGACATGACGCCGGCGCCGCCGGCCACGCCGATGTCGGCAACGACGTCGGCATCCTCAACGTCGCCCTCGGCCTGGAACACCAGGGCATCAATGCCTACACCTTGGGCGCGCAAAGCGGCCTGCTGCAAAAGCCGGTGCTCGACATTGCCTTGCAATTCCAGGCCGACCACAAGGCCCATCGCGACTTGCTGATTGGCGCAATCGAGAAAATGGGTGGCAAGGCGGTCGAGGAAAAACCGCTCGACGTCTATGCCAAGGCCCTCAATGCGCACACCCTGAAAAACCAGGAAGACATCCTCAGGCTGGCGCTGTCGCTTGAACTGGGCGCCACCAACGCCTACCTGGGCGTCATTCCCGCGTTCAAGGACCGCGGCCTGGCCGGCATTGCTGGCCGCCTGGCCGCGGACGAAGTGGCCCACTGGGCCGTGCTGAACCACGCGCTCGGCCTGCCGCTGCCCAAGCCAATGCTGTTCGGCAGCTGATTCTGACTTGCCCGCCACCCGTTGCGGCGGGCTCATCTTCATTAAAGGAATGCCATGAAACTACTTGCCTATTGCCTGCTTGCCATGGCAATTCCCTGCGCCAGCGCCCTGGCGGGCGACGCCGTCATTGGCCAGAAGGTGTACGCGGCGCGCTGTATTGCCTGCCATACGATCGACGCGAGCGTGGCCGGTCCGGCCCACCGCGGCGTGGTCGGGCGCAAAGCCGGCAGCGTTGCCGGCTTTGATTACAGCCCGGCGTTAAAGACGTCCAAAGTCGTGTGGAATGAAAAGAATCTCGACCGCTGGCTGAGCAACCCGGAAAAATTCATTCCTGGCCAGCGCATGTTCTTTTCCGTGTCCGACGCCACCGAACGCGCGGACCTGATCGCCTACCTGAAAACCCAACACAAATAGGCCGGCGCCGTCCGGCCAATGTCGCGCCAGCCCCGGCGCAATCCCTATCGAAAGAACCCCATGAATGCCCCCGACCGCTTCCGCCTGCCCGACGTACAGTCTCAGCCCGACCAACGCAATATCGCCATCGACGCCGTCGGCGTGCGCGGCCTGCGCTATCCAGTGGCGATCGCCTCGCAGGGAGCGCCGCAGATGACGGTCGCGACCTTTGCCATGACGGTCGGCCTGGACGGCGCCACGAAAGGCACGCATATGTCGCGCTTTGTGGAACTGCTCGAGGCGCGCAACACGCCCTACGCCGTGGCCGACCTGGCGGCGCTGGCGGCCGACATGCTGGCGCGGCTGGACGCGCGCAGCGGCGCCATCGAATTGCGCTTTCCGTATTTCGTCAGGAAATCGGCACCGGTGTCTGGCGTATCGAGCTTGCTTGACATCGAGGTGCGGTGGCGCGTGCGCGCCGGCGCCGATGGCGTGGCAACGACGTCGATGCAGGTGGTGGTGCCGGCCACCAGCCTGTGCCCGTGTTCAAAAGAAATTTCCAGCTATGGGGCGCACAACCAGCGCTCGCTCATCACCATCGAGGTGGACCTGAAGGCGCCGATGACGGTGGAAGACTTGATCGGCGTGGCCGAACGCAGCGCCTCATGCGAGGTGTACGGCCTGCTCAAGCGCGCCGATGAAAAATATGTCACCGAACGGGCTTACGACAACCCGAAATTCGTCGAGGATCTGGTGCGCGATGTGGCGCTCGCTCTCAACGCCGATGCGCGGGTGGGCGGCTATGTGGTCGAGGCGGAAAATTTCGAATCGATTCACAACCATTCGGCCATCGCCCGCATTGCGCGGCCGGCCTGAAGCGGGTTCTGGCATCGGAGCCTGATGCATGACCCAGCAATTTTTTTAAGCCGTCGTTCAGTCCTCAACCATACGAATCAAAAAAAGGGTTCGTGGGTAATGAAAAGGCCCGCTCTTCTCTCGAAGAACGGGCCTTTTCAACAAAAAAGCCTGTTGGTCTGGATTAGAACGGAATATCGTCGTCCATGTCCGAGAAATTCGGCGCCGGCTTCGGTGCCGGACGTGCCGCGGGCGCGGGTGGCGCCTGGCGCTGTGGCGCCGGACGGCTCTGCTGCGGCTGCGAATCGTAGCCGCCGCCATCGTCCATGCCGCCGACGGCGTCGCCGCCCATGCCCTGGCGTCCGCCCAGCATCTGCATCTGTTCGGCCACGATTTCGGTCGCGTACTTCTCGACGCCATCCTTGTCGGTGTATTTACGGGTCTGCAGGCGACCTTCGACGTAGACCGAGGAACCCTTTTTCAGGTATTGGCCGACGATTTCAGCGAGGCGGCCGAAGAACGAGATGCGGTGCCATTCGGTCAGCTCTTTTTGCTCGCCGGTGTTGCGGTCCTTCGATTTGTACGAGGTCGCGACGGCGATGTTGGCGATGGCGTCACCGCTGGGCATGTAGCGGATTTCCGGATCGCGCCCCAAGTTGCCGACGATGATGACTTTATTGACTGATGCCATGTATTACTCCTGTTGAACTGCTGCGGCGTCCCGCGGCGCGATGATTTTTTGCCAGAGGGGGATTATATGCCACCCGTCCGGGATTCCAAACGCCTTCTTGCCCCCACCGCCGCCGCCCTGCCAGCGGCGCGGGCCATTCCATCCGCATATAAATGTTGCAACAATGATTCAAAAAATGCCCCGACATCATTTGTAAGTTGCTCCAAGGATAAGCCGCTGCCATACTGAAGGCGTCATCTGTGACTTCCCCTCACCCTTTTCCCGAAACAACTCCCCATGAATTTTACTTTCCTGCGCACTGGCGCCAAAGCCGTCTTGCCCCTCGCGATGGTAGCCCTGCTGAGCGCCTGCGCCAGCACCCCGAGCACCACCATGAGCGCCGGCGACCGCGCCGCCATCAAGACGGTCAAGATCAATCCGGCCGTCCAGTTGCCTGAAAAAATGTACTATCAGGGTCGCGGCCAGGCCCTGGCGATGATCGCCGGCCCGATTGGCGCCGTGATCGGCGCATCCGCCGCTGCCGGCCCGAGCGGACAGCTCGTGGCCAAGATGGCCGATTCCAAGATTTCCGTGCCCGACATTCTGAAAACCGAATTCCGGCGCGCCGCCGAAGGCAGCGGCCTGACCGTGGTCGACCCGGCAGCCGCCAGCGATGCCGAAGTCACCCTGCAGGTGAACGCCTACGGCTTGTCCCAGTCGAATGGCTTCAGCTCGCTGTATCCGATGATGAATGTCTCGGCGGTCATGAAAAAGAGTGACGGCACCATCGCCTGGCAAAAAACCGACTTCGCATCGCCTTTAAACTCAGACAACAAAGTCGGCAAAGAGTTCGACGACTACATGCAGGATCCCGAACTGCTGCGCAATGCCATGACCACGATTTCATCTATCGTCAGCAAGATGCTGGCGGACGATCTCAAGAAAGCCCAGTAATTCCCGGCGCGCGGCGCCTTGCCGCGCCAGCCTGCGCACCAGAAAGCCCATCGCACCCCGATGGGCTTTTTTATTTGACGCGGCCGCCCCGGCTTGCCGCGTCGGCTTGCCGGCCGCGCTTGTCGACTCGTCATCCGTTTGCGCCGGGCATGAATACTGGTATTATATACAGTACAAAGCTGCATAATCCCTGAGCAATATCAATACGCCGCTGGCGCACTTGCGGACGCGAGAATCGTCCCCGCAGACGTCGCTTCTGAAACACGGCTATAGTATGAGCTGACCCGTTTAAGGCACACAAGACATGGAACAGATCCGCATTCGCGGCGCACGTACGCACAACCTGAAGAACATCAATCTCGACCTGCCACGCAACAAGCTGATCGTGATCACCGGCCTGTCCGGCTCCGGCAAATCGTCGCTGGCGTTCGACACCTTGTATGCCGAGGGGCAGCGCCGCTATGTCGAATCGCTGTCGGCCTATGCACGCCAGTTCCTGCAGTTGATGGAAAAGCCCGATGTCGATCTGATCGAAGGCCTGTCCCCGGCCATCTCGATCGAACAGAAGGCCACCTCGCACAATCCGCGCTCCACGGTCGGCACGGTCACCGAAATCCACGATTACCTGCGCCTCCTGTACGCGCGCGTCGGCACGCCCTACTGCATCAACCACCCGGACCACGCGCTGGCCGCGCAGACGGTGTCGCAGATGGTCGACGCGGTGCTGGCCATGCCGGAAGATACCAAGCTGATGATCCTCGCGCCCGTGGTGGCCAACCGCAAGGGCGAGCACGGCGACCTGTTCGCATCGATGCAGGCACAGGGCTTCGTGCGCTTTCGCATCCAGAGCGGCACCCACGACGCCAAGATCTACGAGATCGACGACCTGCCCAAGCTGAAGAAAACCGAAAAGCACACCATCGACGTGGTCATCGACCGGGTCAAGGTGAACCCGGAGATCAAGCAGCGCGTGGCCGAAAGCTTCGAAACCGCACTGCGCCTGGCGGACGGGCGCGCCGTGGTGCTCGAAATGGATGGTGGGGCGGAACACGTCTACTCCAACAAGTTCGCGTGTAACACCTGCGGCTACTCGCTGCAGGAGTTGGAGCCGCGCCTGTTCTCGTTCAATAATCCGATGGGCGCCTGCCCCGAATGCGACGGCCTGGGTCACATCGAATTTTTCGACCCGCGCCGCATCGTCGCCTTCCCCAACCTCTCGCTCGCCTCGGGCGCGGTGAAGGGCTGGGACCGGCGCAATCAGTTCTACTTCCAGATGCTGTCGAACCTGGCGGCGCACTACGAGTTCGATATCGACATGCCCTTCGAGCAGCTCGACCTGGCCTCGCAGCAGGCCGTGTTGTACGGCTCCGGCAAGACCTCGATCCCGTTCACCTACGTAAACGAGCGCGGTCGCACCGTGATTCGCGAGCATACCTTCGAAGGCGTGGTCACCAACCTGCAGCGGCGCTACCGCGAAACCGATTCGATGGCCGTCAAGGAGGAGCTGGCGAAGTTCATCAACGAGAAGCAGTGCCCATCGTGCGAAGGCGCGCGCCTGCGCGTGGAAGCGCGCTATGTCAAGGTCGGCACCGGCAAGCAGCAGCGCGCCATCTACGAGGTCGCGCGCAAACCGCTGCGCGAATGCCTGGAGTTCTTCGAGAAGCTCACCCTCAAGGGCGCCAAGAAAGAGATCGCCGACCGCGTGGTCAAGGAAATCATCTCGCGCCTGAAGTTCCTCAACAACGTGGGACTCGACTACCTCTCGCTCGACCGCAGCGCCGATACCTTGTCGGGCGGCGAGGCGCAGCGCATCCGCCTGGCGTCACAAATCGGTTCGGGCCTGACCGGCGTGATGTACGTGCTCGATGAACCGTCGATCGGCCTGCACCAGCGCGACAACGACCGCCTGATCGAAACGCTCAAGCACCTGCGCGACATCGGCAACAGCGTGCTGGTGGTCGAGCATGACGAAGACGCGATCCGCACCGCCGACTACATCGTCGACATGGGTCCGGGCGCCGGCGTGCATGGCGGCGAAATCATCGCCGAAGGCACGCTCAAGGATATCCTCAAGAACAAAAAATCGCTGACCGCGCGCTACCTGAATGGCTCGCTGAAAATCGCGGTGCCCAAGAAGCGCCACGTGGCCGATACAAACAAGCAAGTGGTGATCACCGGCGCCACCGGCAACAACCTGAAAAAGGTCACGCTCAAGCTGCCGGTCGGCCTGATGACCTGCGTGACGGGCGTTTCCGGTTCCGGTAAATCGTCGCTGGTGAACGACACCTTGTATCCGGCCCTGTCGCGCCATCTGTATGGTTCGCAGACCGAACCTGCGCCGCACGACTCCATCAGCGGCCTGGAACACTTCGACAAGGTCATCTCGGTCGACCAGGCACCGATCGGGCGCACGCCGCGCTCGAATCCGGCCACCTACACCGGCCTGTTCACGCCGATCCGCGACCTGTTCTCTGGTGTGCCGGCGGCCAAGGAGCGCGGCTACAGCGCCGGGCGCTTCTCGTTCAACGTCAAGGGCGGGCGCTGCGAAGCGTGCCAGGGCGATGGCGTGATCAAGGTCGAGATGCACTTCCTGCCGGACGTGTACGTGCCGTGCGATGTCTGCCACGGCAAGCGCTATAACCGCGAAACCCTGGAAGTGCAGTACAAGGGCAAGAACATCACCGAGGTGCTGGGCATGACGGTGGAAGAAGCGCACGAATTCTTCAAGCCGGTGCCGCTGATCGCGCGCAAGCTGCAAACCCTGCTCGACGTCGGCCTGGGCTACATCCGCCTCGGCCAGAGCGCCACCACCCTGTCGGGCGGCGAAGCGCAGCGCGTGAAACTGTCGCTGGAACTGTCCAAGCGCGACACCGGGCGCACCCTGTACATCCTGGACGAGCCGACCACCGGCCTGCACTTCCACGATATCGACCTGCTGCTCAAGGTGATCCACCGCCTGCGCGACCAGGGCAACACCCTGGTCATCATCGAGCACAATCTCGATGTGATCAAGACCGCCGACTGGATCGTCGACCTGGGTCCGGAAGGCGGCGCCGGCGGCGGCAAGATCATCGCCAGCGGCACGCCGGAAGACGTGGCCGCCAATCCCGAGAGCGTCACCGGAAAATACCTGGTGCCGCTGCTGGCCTAAGGGACTCCATGCGCGTTCTCATCATGGGCAATTCGGGTTCGGGCAAGTCGTGGCGCGCGCGCCAGCTGGCCGGGCTGCACCAGTTGCGGCACCTCGATGTCGACACCATCTACTGGGTACCGGGCATGGTGGCGGTGGCGCGGCCGGCCTATGAAGTGCTGGCCGACCTGCACGCCTTTGTGCACAGCCATGCCGACTGGGTGGTGGAAGGCTGCTATGGTGACCTGATCGAGGCGGCGCTGCCGTTCTGCACCCAGCTGGTATTCATCAATCCGGGCACGGATGCCTGCATGGCCAACAATGCGCAGCGGCCGTGGGAGCCGCACAAGTACGCGTCAAAAGAAGAACAGGACAGCATGCTGCCCTTCTTGATGAAGTGGGTGGGCGAATACGACGTGCGCGACGACACGTGCTCGTATGCCTTTCACCGCCGCGTGTACGACAGTTTCCAGGGCGCCAAGCGCGAAGATGCGCCGCCATCGGGCGACGCCTCCTGAAAAGCGCAAGCTTCTTTAACGCTGCCGGAATCGCTCGGGATACCGGCCGTTCATGCCGGACGGCAGGCCTAAGCGGGCGCAGGGTTGCCGCCGAATACCGCCACCAGGCTGGACGCGTCCAGGCTGCGCTCGCACCACTGTTCCAGTTCCGCCTGCGTGGCCTGGCCGATGCGTTGCGTTGCCGTCTGCGGAAGGTCGCCGAAGCGCTTGTGCAACAGGCTGCCGAGCACGCCGCGCAGTGCGGTAACCTGCCCTTCCATCCTGGCTTTTTCCGCCAGCGCGAGACCTCTCTGAAAGCCGATATCTTCGAACTCTTCGGCCCAGGTTTCAAATTTGCGTTCCATATCAGCCACCCCTTCCACACTCTCAAACGCGAACGATTCCAGGTTGCCGCGCCGTTGCGCCAGATGCTTGATCCACTGCGCGACCGAAAGCCGCAGGCTTTCCTGGGGCGCGTCGTCGAACCAGGTGAGCAGCGCGGGCAAGACATTGTCTCGGACCTCGGAAGCGCTCGAAAGTTCCATCCGAAACAGCAGCGCCAGCAGGGTAGCATTCGCTTCCAGCACCGCCCGGTCCAGGCGCTGCTGGTCGACCAGCACGTAGCGCTGCGATGGCTGGAATGGTGCCAGTTCGGCGGGTGCCTCCATGAGCAGCGCGGCCAGGTCCAGGCTGGCGCTCCAGCGCGGCGCGCCGTTATACACCACCACCGGCAACACCGGCGGCAACAGCAAACCCGATGACAAGGCATGCCGCTTGACCAAGTCCTGGCACAGCAGGCCGACGTAGCTCTGCATGCGCAGCGCCATCCAGCGGTCCACGCCGGACTGGAATTCGAGCAGGATATACACGTACAGAACATGTTCGCCGATCCGCACGCGCCAGACCATGTCGCTCTGGCGCGCGGCCAGGCGCTCGCTCACGTACACGGGATCGACCCTTTCGAACGAGGACAGCGCCACATTGTCGAACAATGTGAAGGGCGTAAAGTGCGTGACCAGATCGCGCACCATTTCCGGGTGGGCGAACAGCGAACGGTAAGCGAGGTCGTTATAGGCGGGCATGGGGCATTCTAGCCACCGTCCCTGCCCGGGATTTGCGCCAGATCAGGCGTGCGCCATGCCCGGTTGCGCGTAGGCTGCCGAGGCCGGTGATCGGCAGTTGTTGCAAATCATGCGGCACCATCTTGCCGTACAAGCTGGGCAAAGCCGCTTACTGTGCGCCGGCGCTCCAGCCCCCGCCCAGCGCGCGGTACAAGGCCACCATATTGTTCACCTGGTTCTGGCGCAGGGTCACAGCGTTGAGCTCGGTCTGGTACAGATTGCGCTGCGCGTCGAGCACTTCCAGATACGAGGCATAGCCGGCCTGGTAGCGGTCCTTGGCAAAATCCAGGGTGCGCGCGAGGATGTCGCGGCGCTTTTGCGCGTGCTCCATCTGCGTTTGCAGGCGGATCACGCCGGCCAGGGCATTTTCCACTTCACTGAAGGCCGTCAGCACCACGCCGCGGTAGGCAAACGCCGCCTGGTCGCGCTGCGCCGTGGCCGCGTCGACCTGCGCGGTCAATCGTCCGGCCGAGAATACCGGTGCGAGCACGCTGCCGCCCAGGCTCCACAAGGTCACCGGATCATAATCGCGCCCGTTGGTGAGCAGGCTGCCGAATTTGGCGCTGATGGTCACGTGCGGCAGGAACTCGGCACGCCGCACCGACAAATTGACGTCGCTCGCGGCCACCAGCAACTGGCCCTGCGCCACGTCCGGCCGGCGCGCCAGCAGGTCCGACGGAATCGAGGCCGGCACCGGCAGCACCGGCAAGTCCTGGAAGCGCCGTTCGCGCAGCACCTCGCCCGGCAGTTCGCCCGCCAGCACGCGCAGGCTGTTTTCCTGGCGGCGGATGGCCAGTTCCAGTTCGGGAATGGCTTGCAGCACCGTTTCGTTTTCGGCCTGCGCCTGCGTCAGTTGCAGCTGCGAGGTATAGCCCACGCGCGCCTGGTCGGACGCGAGGCGCAGCGCTTCCGCGCGCGAGGCGGCGGTCGCCCTGGTGATCTGCAGCTGGGCGTCCAGCGCCAGCAGGCCGACGTACGCCTGCGCGGTGCTGGCCGCTACCGATAGCGCTACCCCATCGCGTTCGGCCTGGCTGGCCTGATACTGCAGCGAGGCGGCGCGCGACTGGTCGCGCAGGCGGCCGAACAGGTCGAGTTCCCAGCTGGCCTGCAATTCCGGTTGCAGCGAGCGCGAATGGACCAGGGCCGCGCCAGCCGGCGCGCGCGCGGAGGCGCCGCCCAGCACCGCGTTGACGGCCGGCAGGGAGGCCGAACCGGCCACCGTAACGAGCGCGCGCGCCTGCTCGACCCGGGCCACGGCGGCCAGCACATTGGTGTTGTGCGCGAGCGCTGTTTCCACCAGCTTTGTCAGGGTCGGGTCGCCGAAAGCGCGCCACCATTGCGCATCCACGTTGGCCTGCCCGGCCGGTCCATCGCGCCAGGCCTCGGGTACCGTCACTGTCGACAGCGGCGGCGCGGGACGCAGGGCCGGCATGCAGGCAGTCAGGCCGCAGGCGAGGCCCGCAGCCAGGAAGACGCGGCGCTTCACGGCTGCTGCTCCGCCGCGCCGGCCGTATCGACCTTGACGATCACCGACATGCCGGGCCGCAGGCGCCGTGCCAGATCCTGGTTGGGATCGATGACGATGCGCACCGGCAGGCGCTGGACCACCTTGGTGAAATTGCCGCTGGCGTTATCGGCGCGCAGCACGGAAAACTCCGAGCCGGTGGCCGGCGCGATCTGTTCGATATGCCCGCTCAGGGCGGCGCCATTGAAGGCGTCCACCGTGAACGTGGCGCGCTGGCCGATACGCATTTTCCAGGTCTGGTTTTCCTTGAAGTTCGCCACGATCCACATGGTGTCGGGGACCAGGAACAGCAATTGCGAACCGGCCGTGACGTACTGGCCCAGACGTACCGACGCTTCGCTCACCTGGCCGTCACGCGGGGCCTTGACGACCGTGTTCGACAAATCGATTTTCGCCAGCGCCAGCTGCGCTTCGGAGGTCTTGACCTGCGCTTCCAGGCCACCGCGCGAGACGGTTGTCGCCTTGACGGTTTCCTCGGCAATGGCGATATCGGCCTTGGCCTTGAGGACATTGGCACCAGCCAGTTGGGTCGTCATGCGCACGCGGTCGCGCTCATTGAGCGATACCGATCCCTTGGCCGCCAGCTCCTCGACCCGTCCCAGTTCGGCCGCGGCGCGATTGCGCTCGGCCTGCACCGCTACCAGGGTCGCGCGCGCGGCACCGCCACGGGCGCGGTTCTGGGCCTGGGTCTGGGTGAAGTTCTCCAGCGCGGCGATGGCGCCGTCGCGCTGGGCCTCGGCCTGTTCCACGCGCGCCTTGTAGATACGGTCGTCGATGCGCAGCAGCGGCTGGCCGGCCTTGACGAACTGGAAGTCCTTGACCAGTACCTCGGCCACATAGCCATTGACCTGCGGCGCCAGCACCGTGATCTGGCCGCGCACGTAGCCATTGTCGGTCTGGACCAGGGTGCTGTTGAAGGGGCCGAGGCGCCAGGCCCACATGATCAGCACGACGCCGGCCAGGGCGACGGCGGCCATCAGCGCCACGGTCCACGGCTTGGGCTTGATGTACTTGGGCGGAGGTTCGGGTACTACCGGCACGGCGGCCGGCGGGATGGGAGCGGCTGTGTCGCTGGAGTCGCCCGGCACCGGCGGGTTGGCCTCGTCGACGGGAGCTTCGCTGCGCGAAGGGGGAAGTGGATTGGTCATGGTTTAGCTGGCAGGGGCGCCCGCGGGCGCCTGGTTGAGTAAGGCTGCGGCTTCGCGCTTTTGCCGGCGCGCGAGGCGCACGGCGATAAACAGCGACCAGCCGAGGAACAGGATGGCGATCACGCCGCTCAGGGCGAAAACATCGTTGAACGCGAGGACATTCGCCTCGCGCCGGCTGATCTGAGCCAGTTGCGCCACGCCCTGGGCGGCGCGCAGGGCCGGGTCGGTGTTCACGCCCTGGTAGATCTGCTGCTGCAGGCGCAGGCGCTGGGCGACGACCGGGTCGGCCGGATTAAGCTGGGCATTGACCTGGGTCGAGTGCACATGCTCGCGGTGCAGCTGGTAGGTACTGAGCGCGGCGGCGCCGGTAAAGCCGCCCAGGCTTTGCGTCATCGCCAGCATGACGACAAAGGTGACCACGTGGTCGGCGCCGAATTTGAGCGCCTGCATGATGCCGATCATGATCATCGGTCCCATGAACATGCCCGCGCCCAGCGCCACCAGGAACTGGCTGACGAAAAAGTCGTGCGGGCGGTCAAGGCTGGTGCGGCCATAATCGAGCCAGGCGGCCACGCCGAACAGCAGGATCGACAACAGGATTTGCGGGATCACGGTCTTGGGACTGAAGGTCAGCGAACTGGCGACCATGCCGCAGATGGTGCCGGCCAGGATGACGGCGAACAGCGGCTGCATCTGGTCCGGCCCCATGCCGAGGGTGCGCAGCAGGCCGACCGCGCCGTAGGTCTGCTCGGACGTCAGGAAGCGGATCAGGAAGGCGCCGATCATGAAGCGGATCGTCGGCCCCATCATCAGCCAGCGCGTCTGGATCAGCGGATTGGCGCGGTGGTGTTCGATGAAGAGGGCCATCGTCATCAGGATCACGGCGCCGATCAGCAAATACGCCAGCCAGGGCGTGTCGAACCACCAGCCGGTGAAGCCCTGGGCCAGCACGGCGACGATCATCGCCACCGCCGGCGCCATCAGGGAAAAGGTGACGAAATCGAGCGGCTCGATCACCTTGATGTGGATCCCCGGCGGCAGCTTGAGCACCACCACGGCGGCCAGCGAACAGAGCGCCAGGCCGGCCTCGAACAGGTACAGATTGTGCCACTGGCCCATGTCGAGCAGGGCCGGCGACATCAGCCAGGCCAGCGGCGTGGCGATCTGCGCGATGCCCACCCCGAGCACCAGCATCTTGCCGGTGTATTTTTTCGGTGCGGCCTGCAGCATGTAGAGCATGGCCAGGGTGCTGGTGGTGGCGCCGGCCAGGCCGCTGGCGGCGCGTACCAGGATGGCCATCTCGAAGCCGCCCACCAGCAGGTGCAGCAGGGTGACGAAGGCGTACAGCGACAGGCCGATCTCGGCGAACAGGCGCAGGCCGAACTGCTGGCGGAACTTGAACACCATCAGGTTCGACGTGACGTTGACCATGATGTAGGCCGCCGGCAGCCAGGCCGCTTCGGCCGGGGTCAGGCCCAAGGTACCCTGGATGGCCGGCAGGTTGGCCGACACCAGCGCATTGCCCAGGCCGCCGGTAATGCCGACCAGCAGGGCCACGCAGGCGTAGGCAAAGCGGATGTGGGGCGGATGCCAGGGCATCGACGCCGAACCCGGCATGCTCGGTTTTTCGTGCTCTTCCCAGGCGGGAGTCGGTTTCAGGTACTGGGGCGGTGCTGCCATGCGGGCGGACTCCGGGCGACGGGCCGGCGATGTCGAGCGCCTCGGCTCCGGGATTGATAATGGGAAAATTATAAGATAAATAGCCGGCCGCTGTAGCGCGCCGGCCCGTCAAGCGTGCGCCGGTGCGCGCAGCCGGGCACGTCAAGCGAGGCTGCGCGGCGCCACCACCAAGGTCGCGCCGGCCATCGGGCTGGCCTCCAGTGCGGCGCGAATCTCATCGTCGCCCCAGCTTGCACCGTCGGCGCCATCGAAGACGATCGTGGCGGCACAATTGCGGCCGGACTCCTTGGCGCCATACAGGGCCTTGTCGGCCACCGCCAGCGCGGTGCTCCATTCATGCCGCTCAAGCGCGATGCCGTCGAGCGGGTAGGCGACGTAGCCGAGCGACACCGTCACCGGCTGCGGATCGGCACCGCCGGTCGTAACCCTGGCCACGTTCAGGCGCAGCCTTTCGGCGATGTTGACCAGTTCCGCGCGCGAGCTGTTGGTCACCACCAGCAGGAATTCCTCGCCGCCCCAGCGCAGCACGTAATCGGAATCGCGGGCGGCTTCGCGCAAGGCCTGGCCCACCGCGCACAGCACGTCGTCGCCGACGGCGTGGCCGAAGCGGTCGTTGACGGCCTTGAAAAAATCGATGTCGACCAGGATGAAGCCAAGGATGGCGTCGACCGAGCCGTCCTCGCGCGCACGTATCAACTCCGCAAACAAGTGCAGCACGTGCTCCTGCATGAAGCGGCGGTTATGCAGCCCGGTCAAGGCATCGGTCACGCTCGCTTCGGCCAGGATCTGGATGTGGTTCGCCAGATCCAGGTTCGCCTCGGCCAGTTCAGCCGTACGCTTGGCCACTTCCGCCTTGAGTGCCGCCTTTTGCCGTATCAGGCGGCGCTCGCGCCGCTTTACCCATACCGCGATGAGCATGCCGGCGGCGCCGAGCAGCATGATCTTGAATAGCCAGGTCTCGCCGAAGTAAGGCGGCACGGTCAGTTCGAGCCTGGCGCTCGGCCCCCACTCCTGGGACAGATAGCGCGCCTGCACCTCAAAGCGCCAGGTGCCCGGCGGCAGATTGGTATAGATCGCCGCGGCACGCTGACCGGCATCGATCCAGTCGGCATCGGGCCCGCAGACGCGATACCGGTAGCGCACCAGCCTGGCGTAGCGGAAATCGATCGTACCGAAATCGATGTCGAGATCGCGCACGCCCAAAGGCAAGGCCATGCCGGCGCTGGTGGGGCTGGCGCCGGCGCGGGCCAGGCGGATGGCCCGGATGGTCACTCTCGGCACGATCTGCCTGCGTTCGCGCAAGTCGATGCGGGCCACCCCGTTCAGCGTCGCCAGCAGCAAGGTGTCGCCGAGGACCAGCGCCTTGCCATTGCCGCCGTAATTACAGCAGCGCACCCTGGAGTACCCCAGCCGGTCGCCATGATCCTGCAGCAGGATCTCGATATGGCGCAACTGGCCTCCCGCCAAGGTCGCGCTGGCCAGCTCGCTGAGCGGGAACCGATACACGCCGTCGGCATGGACCACCAGCAGCGAATCGCCGTGCTGCACCAGGATCGAGGCGCTATCGACCGGCAAGCCCTGGCGCCGCTCGATATGACGCCAGACGCCGCCGATGCGAAAGAACATGCCCTGGTCCAGGCTGCCGATCGCCATCGTACCGTCGGATAACTGGGCGATCGAGGTGATGAAGGTAGCGCCCAGGCCGCCATCCTGGACCCGGACAAAGCGCGCGCCGTCCTGGCGGAACAAGCCGTGTTCGGTACCCACCCAGAGGCGCGCATCCCGGTCGGCCAGCACGAAGCGCACCATCTGTTCGTCCAGGCCCGAGCGCGCGTCAACGAGGATGGTCTGGTCGTCCTCGATCCGGAACAGGCCGCCGGAACTGGCAACCCAGACCACGCCGTCGGGGCTTTCCTCGATACCGTTCACCTGCAGGCCGGCCAGGGCGGCCACCTCCAGCCGGCCGCCGCCGTCGGCATCGATACGCACCAGGCCGCCGAAGGTGCCCAGCCAGCGGCGCTGGCGTGTGTCGATAAAGCCGGCATAGCCCTTCGGGTCGGGCAAGGCGGTGGTGTCGGCGACGGGCGTGAAGCGTTCGCCGGCGAGGCGGTCGAAGCCGCCGTTGTGGCCGACCAGCACGCCATCGGCCTGGGCCGCCAGACTCCATACGCGCGCATCGCGCAAGCCTTCCTCGGTCGACAGGCGATCGACCCGGTCCGGCCACAGATGGCGCAAGCCGTGCTGCTGGCTGCCCAGCCACACGCTGCCGTCGGCGCCGGTGCGCACGCTGATAATTGCCGCAAAACCGCCCGCCGCGCCGGCATCGAGGCGCTCGACCGGCGCCCCTTCGCGGACCCTGAACAGCGCCTTGTCGCTGCCCAGCAGCAGCGCGCCGGCGCCATCGACCGCCATGCTGGTCAGCTTGGGAGGCAGCGGGCCGGGCTGCAACGGCTGCGCCTCGAGCACGCCATCACGCAGGCGGAACAATCCCTTGCTGCTGGCCAGCCACAGCGCGCCACGCGCCCAGACCATGGCGCCCACAAAAGCCTCGTCCAACTGGGCAAACTGAAAGCGCTGCAACTGGCCGCCGCTCTGGCGCGCCAGCACGCCATGGGCGCCGGCGATCCAGACCGCGTCCCCCTCCGTGGCCAGGGCGGTGGCCGCGCCCGTCCACCCGGGCACCGGCAGCATGCTCTTGCCCCGCTCCTGCAGCAAGACGTCGCCGGCCAGCCACAAATGGCCGTCCGCGTCTTCGACCAGGTCGCGCACCCGCCCCGGCGCGGCGCCTGTCATCGCTTGTTCGGTGAACTGCCCCGCTTCCCAGCGCAGCAGATTGCGCCGGGTGGCAATCCACAGGCGCTGCGATTTCCCACGGTAGAGCTTGCTGACCCAACGGCTCGCCATGGCCGGCGTGTTTTCGCGGTTGAAATTGGTGAAGCGCGTGCCATCGAAGCGTGCCAAGCCGTTTTCGGTGGCGACCCACAGATAGCCGTCGGCGTCATGCGCGACGTCGTATACCGATACCTGCGGCAAGCCCGCCTCGGTGCTCCAGCTTTGGTATTGAAAGCGGCGCAGAGGCATTTCCTGGGCTGCTGCCGGGAGGACCGGGCAGATCGTCCCTATCAATAACAGGCAGCTCCACATCCATCGCATGATGTATCCCGGCATGAATAAGCGTGCCGCATTGACAGTATTTCTTACATGGAAATATTAAGTCCTATTGGCAAGTAAATTGTACTATGTATTACGCCTGTCCAGCCGATTTGTCGCCGCGCGAGGCCGCAGCACAACACGTCGCGACGGCGGGCGGCGGACAAAAAAAAGCGCGTCCGAAGACGCGCTTTTTCCATCCGGTCGTGGCCGGTTTATGCAGCCAGGCGCTTTTCAAGCGCGGCCTTGGTCTCCACCAATTCTTGCGGCAGATGATAGGCCAGCTTCTCGAACAGCTCGTTGTGCAGCTTGAGCTCGTCGTTGAAGGCGTCCTTGTCGATCGAGGTGATGGTATCGAACTGTTCCTGCGTGAAGTCGATGCCGTCCCAGTTCAGGTCGCCGAAATTCGGGGTGGTGCCGAACACGTTCTCGGTGCCGCCCGCCTTGCCTTCGATGCGTTCCAGCATCCACTTGAGCACGCGCATATTGTCGCCAAAACCTGGCCAGACGAACTTGCCGTCGGCATCGGTACGGAACCAGTTCACGCAGTAGATCTTCGGCAGCGCGGCCGGGTTCAGGGCTTCGATCTTCTTGCCCATGTTGAGCCAGTGCTGGAAGTAGTCGCTCATGTTGTAGCCGATGAAAGGCAGCATCGCGAACGGATCGCGGCGCACGATGCCCATCTGGCCGGCGGCGGCGGCGGTGGTCTCGGACCCCATGGTCGCGGCCATGTACACGCCTTCGACCCAGTTGCGCGCTTCGGTCACCAGCGGCACGGTGGTCGAACGGCGCCCACCGAAGATGAAGGCCGAAATCGGCACACCGGCCGGGTCGTCCCAGGCCGCGTCGATCACGGGATTCTGGGTCGCGGCAACCGTGAAGCGCGCGTTCGGATGCGCGGCCTTGGCGCCGGACGCCGGGGTCCAGTCCTTGCCCTGCCAGTCGATCAGGTGCGACGGCGCTTCCTTGGTCAGGCCTTCCCACCAGACGTCGCCATCGTCGGTCAGCGCGACGTTGGTGAAGATGGTGTTCTCGTTCATCGAGGCCATGCAGTTCGAGTTGGTGCGGGTGTTGGTGCCCGGCGCCACGCCGAAGTAGCCGGCTTCCGGATTGATCGCGTACAGGCGGCCGTCGGCGCCCGGCTTGATCCAGGCGATATCGTCGCCGATGGTGGTCACTTTCCAGCCGCCGAAGCTCGCCGGTGGAATCAGCATGGCGAAGTTGGTCTTGCCGCAAGCCGACGGGAAGGCTGCCGCGACGTAGTGCTTCTTGCCTTCTGGCGATTCGACGCCGAGGATCAGCATGTGTTCGGCCAGCCAGCCGGTGCCGCCGGCCTGGGCTTCCTGGTGGCCCATGTTCGAGGCGATGCGCAGGGCGAAGCACTTCTTGCCCAGCAGCGCGTTGCCGCCGTAGCCGGAACCGTAGGACCAGATTTCGCGGGTTTCAGGGTAGTGCACGATGTACTTGGTCGCATTGCACGGCCATGCAACGTCTTTCTGGCCGGCCGCCAGCGGTGCGCCGACAGTATGCACGCACGGCACGAACTCGCCGTCGGTGCCCAGCACGTCGTACACAGCCTTGCCCATGCGCGTCATGATGCGCATGTTGACCGCCACGTAAGGCGAGTCGGACAGCTCGACGCCGATGTGGGCGATCGGCGAACCGAGCGGACCCATCGAGAACGGCACCACGTACAGGGTGCGCCCGGCCATGCAGCCGTCGAACAGGCCATTCAGGGTGGTGCGCATTTCCGCAGGGGCCATCCAGTTGTTGGTCGGGCCGGCCTGCTCCTTGGTTTCCGAGCAGATGTAAGTGCGGTCTTCCACCCTTGCCACGTCCGACGGATCGGAACATGCCAGATAGGAATTCGGACGCTTTTCAGGGTTCAGCTTTTTCATCGTGCCGGCGGCCACCATCTCGGCGCACAGGCGATCGTACTCATCTTGCGAGCCGTCACACCAGTAAATACGGGCCGGCTTCGTCAGGGCAGCAATTTCGCTGACCCAATTGATAAGCTTTTGATGTTTGATGTAAGCTGGGACGTTCAGTGTTGCAACGCCACCCATAAGGGGCTGATTCATAGTACCTCCAATGCCAATAAGAATTCTTTCTTGTCCCGGCACGGCAGGATCGTCGTCAGCGTTTCAGCTTGCGCTCAAGAATCCATTCCCTAAGAAAGGTTCGGCGATACGGCGGTCATGTCGACAACCTTGATGAGGGCAAGGTTGGTGGAACGGTCGTGCGGGGATTTGAGGCGGTCGGGGACGCGGTACAAACGCGGTCGAAGACAGGGGCAAATCCCGAATTTAGGGGGCGATTGTACACCTGCTATTACCTGTTTTAAATGCTCCAGGCTCAAAAATGTAGGAATAATAGTTGAGCAAAGTAGTAGGCTATTCCGAATATTCCCTATCCTGTTATTTACCTACGAAGATTTATTTAACTTCTGCCATCTCCCATGAAAATAGCTATTCTCGACGATTACCAGGACGCCGTGCGCCAGCTCGACTGTTTCAAACTTTTGGACGGTCACGAGGTGAAGATTTTCAACAGTTCGGCCCGCGGTGCCGGCCAGCTGGGCATCCGCCTGGCTCCTTTCGACGCGTTGGTGCTGATCCGCGAACGCACCGTGTTCCCGGCGGCATTGCTGGAAAAACTGCCCAATCTGAAGCTCATTTCGCAGACCGGCAAGCTGGCCGGCCACGTCGATGTGGCGGCGGCCACGGCCTGCGGCATTGCCATCGCCGAAGGGGTCGGCTCGCCGGTGGCCCCGGCCGAACTGACCTGGGCCCTGATCATGGCGGCCAGCCGCAAGATCGTGCCGTATGCAAGCAACCTCAAGGAAGGGCTGTGGCAGACCGCCTCGGTCAACCCGGTGCTCAATGGCTTGGGACGCACGCTCAAGGGCCGCACCCTGGCGATCTGGAGCTACGGCAAAATCGGGCGCATGATCGCCGGCTACGGCAAGGCTTTCGGCATGCAAGTGCTGGTCTGGGGCGGCGAAGCGAGCCGCGCGGCGGCGGTGGCGGACGGTGTCGAGGCGGCGGCCAGCCGCGAGTCCTTCTTCGAGCGCGCCGACGTGCTCAGCCTGCATTTGCGGCTGGCGGACGGCACCCGCGGCATCGTCACCGCCGACGACCTGGCGCGCATGAAGCCGGATGCGCTGTTCGTCAATACCAGCCGCGCCGAGCTGGTCGCGCCAGATGCGCTGGAAGCGGCGCTGCGCCTGGGGCGGCCGGGCAATGCCGCCATCGACGTGTTCACCAGCGAGCCGCTGGCGCCGGATGCGCCCCTGCTGCGCATTCCGACGGTGCTGGCCACGCCGCATATCGGCTATGTGGAAAAGGATAGTTACGAGCTGTACTTCCGCGCCGCGTTCGACAATGTGCTGAACTTCGCGAACGGCACGCCGTCCAATATCCTCAATCCGGAAGCCTTGCAAAAAGCGTGATGTGGGCGGGACGCTGTCAGCCCTGCCCTGTTACGACGGTTCGCGCAGCTTGCGCTCGCCAGTGATGTCGATCGGCGGCGCCGGCATGACATGCGCGCGCGTCCACAGGCCGGCCCAGCCGGGCGGCCATCCCAATGCCGGGCCATCGTAGGCCGGCAGGCTGGCGCGCACGGGTACCACCGGCACGGGCGGCCCGTCTTGCCAAGCGCCGGCGCCGGGGCGCTCCATGTTCAGGCTGTACATATAGCCTGGCAGCAGCAGTTTGCACGCGCCCTCGAACCACGCGCTATGGTCTTCGTCGCGTCCGAGCGCCTGCGCCAGGCCTTGCGGATCGAAGCGCGCCAAAGCCGTCACCAGTTCATCGGTGGTGGCGCCCGGCAAATCGCCCCAGCCCATCACGGGGTTGACGTTGTACTCGGCGCCCGAGCCGTACCAGCCTTCGCGCCAGGGGCGCTGCATCCAGTCGCGCTGGCCGGTGAACAAATGCCAGCGCCAGTGCAGGCCCGAGGGCTTGGGCCAGGAGTAGAGATACAGTTTTTCGTAGCCGGCCTGGTGCAGTGCGCGCACCATGGCCATCAGGCGCGCGTGCGGCATGCGGTCGGGCGGGGCGCGCCGGAACAGGATCGCTTCGCCATCGGCGTGCTGCACGTCGTCGGTGGACAGGTTCAGGTCGAGCGTGCGCGCTTCGCTGCCGAAGCGCGCGGAAATCCAGCCGGTCAGCAGGTTGACGTGCGTGATGACGCCATAGCCACGATGGCGATGGAAAATAACAGTTCCTGGGGCAAGGGCTTTCATGGCTTCTTGATGGACAAAAAAAATGAATGGTCTCAAGTACAGACAAGGATTCTAACGCACCGGCAAGTGGCGCTGCCCGGTTTGCGCGCTTCGACATCGCCGACCTTACACGTTATCATACGGCACCTTCTTCTTACGAATTCCAGACCATTATGAGCTTGCGCATCATCGCCACCGGCGGCACCTTCGATAAACATTATGATGAACTGACCGGTAAGCTCGGCTTTGCGGAAAGCCATCTGCCCGCGGTCCTGGCGCGCACGCGCATGACGGTGCCGGTGGCACTGGAGCAGCTTCCCCTGCTCGACTCGCTCGACATGCAGGATGCCGACCGCGCGCGCGTGCTGGCCAGCTGCCAGGCGGCGCCGGAGACGGCGATCGTGATCGTGCACGGCACAGATACGATGCCGGACACGGCCGCCGTGCTGGGCGCGGCCGCGCTCGGCAAGAGCATCGTATTGACTGGCGCAATGATTCCGTACGAGATTGCGAATTCGGATGGGCTGTTCAACCTCGGCTGCGCCACCGCCGCGGCGCAAATCTTGCCGCCGGGTGTGTACGTGGCAATGAACGGGCAAATTTTTACCTGGGATAACGTGACCAAGAACCGCGCGGCCGGGGTGTTCCAGCCACTGTGACACTGACGTGCGGACTGAGGGGCTGATTCGCTAAGGGCAGGCGGAATCCAAAGCATCGTTGCTAAGCGAGCGTGCCTTGGATTCCCGCCTGCGCGGGAAGTCTTTTCTGCCAATGGCAGGAAAGACGGTCTCGAATGTAGCGGCAAAAGCGAATGGAATGAGCCAGTGGCATCGGAGCCAGGTCGAGCCGCCGAGGTAGCCCATCCACGCACCGCTACGCCTTCGCTTCGCCGCCCAGCGCTTCCACCACTTCGCTCATCATCTTGGCCAGTTCGCCGGTCATGAGCATCATGTCGTTGTCGAAGCGCTCTTCATCGTTGCGCGTGCTGGTGTCGCTTTCCTTGATCACGTCCAGCGGCTTGATGCCCTTGATCGCCAGCGACTCGGTCAGCACGAAGGAAATCTTGTCGTCCCACGTCATCGCCAGGCGCGTGCACTGCTTGCCGGCGGCGATGTGACGGCGGATATCGTCCACTTCCAGCGCATGCTTCACATAACGCACGGCGGCCTTGCTCTCGCCGGTAGCGCGCAGTTCGGTATCCTGGTCGATCGTGAAGCCCACCGGCGCTTCGTCGGTTTCCAGCCAGGCCGTCATCACGGCTACCGGCGAGCGCTGCACGCGCAAGCTTTCCAGCGGCATGCGGTCGACCGCTTTCAACAGCAGCTTGATGACTTCGTCCGCCTTGGCCGGGCTGGCGGCATCGACCACCAGCCAGCCGTTGACCGGATCGATCCAGGTGAAGGTATTGCTGCGGATGCTGAAGGCACGCGGCAACAGTTCGTCGGCCACCCTCTCCTTGAGTTCCTTCATGGCTTTCTTGCCCGGAGCGAAGCCCTGGGCCTCTTCCAGCTCGGCCGCCTTGGCCTTGGCCACCTGGTTGATGACCGACGATGGCAGCAGCTTCTTTTCGGTGCCCAGCAGAATCAGCATCTGCTTGTTGACGGTGTGAACCAGCATGCCGTTGTTGCGCGGCGAATCCCAGCCCTGGCGCAGCAATTCGTTACTGGTGGCCGGAACAAAACTCATGGGCGCCAGCGCCGCTTCGAGTTGCTCAGGGGTGAATGCCCACGGTGCGGGAAGGCGGTAAATCTGAAGATTCTTGAACCACATTATGCTTTACCTTGTTTGAGTCAGTATTTACAGCGGGATGAAGCAGGAAGGCGCGGCGGGCCGCTTTCACCTCCTGCGTAACGGCCTGCCACGGGGGCAGGACTTGCGTCGTCCGCGACAAATCATCTGTGCGAAGGGAACGACATTTTACACGGCCGCATCGGCGAACAGGCTTAACTGTTCGAGGTTTTCGGTCTCGCCCAGGCGCACCCCGACACCCAGCAGGCGCACAGGCTGCTTGCCGCGCGCATGGCCGGTTTCCATCAGCCTGGCGTACTGCCCCATGTGTGGCGCGGTGCCAACACATTCCACGGTGGTCTGGTGAAAATCGGCGAATTTAAGTTTAACGAACAGCTTTTGCACGCTTTTCCCTGCCCCGGCGCGGGCGATGCGCGCGTTGAGCTTGTCGAACAGGTCCGGCAGCAGGGCGATGCAGGCGGCCAGGTCCGGCACGTCCGGCGTGTAAGTTTCCTCGACGCTGACCGACTTGCGTTCGCGCTCATTGCAGACGGCCCGCTCGTCGATGCCGCGGCACAAATCGTGCAACCGGGTGCCGAAACTGCCGAAGTGGTGTTGCAGTTCGAGCAGGGACCAACTGCGCAGGTCGGCGCAGGTTTGAGCGCCCAGTTTGTTGAGCTTGGCTGCGGTGACCTTGCCGACCCCATGCAGTTTCTTGACCGGCAAGGCGGCGACGAAGGCGTCGACCTGGTCCGGGCGCACCAGCCACAGGCCGTCGGGCTTGTTCCAGTCGCTGGCGATCTTGGCCACGAACTTGTTGGGCGCCACGCCGGCCGAGGCCGTGATGCCGACGGTGTCGACAATGCGCTTGCGGATTTCCTGCGCGATCAGGGTGGCGCTGCCTTTGCAGTGGGGCGAGTCGGAGACGTCGAGGTAGGCTTCGTCGAGCGAGAGCGGCTCGACCAGGTCGGTATAGTCGCCGTAGATGGCCAGGATCTGGCGCGAGGCGACGCGGTATTTTTCCATGGCCGGCGGGATCACCACCAAGTCGGGACACAGCTTGAGGGCCTGGGCGGTGGCCATGGCCGAGTGGATGCCGTAGCGCCGCGCTTCATAGTTGCAGGTGGCCACCACGCCGCGCTGATCCGGCCGGCCGCCGACGGCCAGCGCCACCTCGCGCAGGGCGGGATTGTCGCGCATTTCGACGGCGGCGTAGAAGCAGTCGCAGTCGCAATGGATGATTTTTCGGGCTGGGGCGTTCACGCGCTATGGTGTGCCCGGCTGAGGGCAACTACTGTAATTGCATACAGTATTCACTGAAATGCGATTTGTTGCAAGTTGGAAGGGGGCGGAGGCCCGCTAGCTCGTCGTTTCCGCTAGCCCGTCGTTCCCGCTAGCTCGTCGTTCCCGCCTCTCCAGGAACTAGCCTTTGCCACTAAGTTGAGCAGTTTTGACCGCAAATCTCGAAACCGTCGCTCCCGCGGAGGCGGGAGCCCATAGCACCTTTGATGATCCAATGTGCTATGGATTCCCGCCTGCGCGCACTGTCGTCCGGAATAATTTTCTTGACGCGCTCACGAGAAGAGGCATCCTTGAATTTCTGCGAATTCGTGCGCCGCTTGTCGTCGTCGGCGATCATGTAAATCTTCGGTGTCCGTACGTTGAAATAGGGTTGCGCGGACGAAGCAAAGGCAATCCCACAGGGTCCGTTTCACACGGTTGGACTCGTTGAACAGTGCAACCAACAAATAACTGATGAGAGCGGTAAGTATCTGAATCCGGACCGCGTTTTCAGATCGTCCGAGGAACTGCTTGATCTTGAGGTGCTGCTTGATCCATTTGAAGAACAGCTCGATTGCCCAGCGCTTTTTGTAGTGCTGGGCAATTTCCATGGCACTACTGTCGAAGTCGTTAGTAGCCAGAACGATGGGCGTATCTTTGTTCGGCCGCGCCACGATGACACGGCGCAAAGGCTTCCCAAAGTAGAGATTGATCCGTTTTCCGCCGAGCCGTTTGTGCTTGAAAGTAACGATTTCGTCGCTGAGCACGATGTGCGCATCATCAGCAGGGATGTCCGATTTCTGCAGGACGTTGACAGCGGCGTTGTTCTTGAAACGAGTAACAAAGCGCGCGTTGGCCTCGTCAATGGATTTCCACCAATTGAAATCGCAATAGCCCTTGTCAAATACATAGAGCGCGTTCGCTTCGAGCGGTACGTCAACTGCCCGTTCAACGTCATTGACGTTGGGGTGGCTAATGTCGTGCCAGACAGGGATTGCATCATGGGCATCATACAAAACGTGCAGCTTCAAGCCTTGCGTATTGCGAGTGCTATTCTCGGGCGTCCACCTCTCAAACTCCCGTCCCTTCAACGTCAACGAGGTGGAGTCAAGCAAATACATCAGATCATTGCTTTGCTGGCGCAGCTTACGCGACACCTTCCCCATCAACCAGGCAGCGGTATCACTAAACACCGTGTCAGATCGATTCTCATTGGCGTCAGCCAAGGTGGAGCGCTTGATCGCTGACGTACCAAGATGGTAGTGATGCGCGACATGACTGTTGAAGCCAGTCTCCAGTGGTCGCAACCCCTTCGCCTCACTGATCTGCGCGTAGAGCATGGCAATGAGATGATCCCAATGCCCGAACTTCTTGCAATATTTGTCGGCATTGTGCCGTTCGACTAGTTGAGCGAAGGTTCCTCGCGGGAGCCCCTTCATTAAACGCTGAAAAGTAGTTATGCTGAACATGTTGCAGGTTTGGTTTTTAAGTTGGCAAACAGAGGTTAACCCTCGTAAACCAATACCTGCAACCCTTTTAACGTTGTCAACCCACTTTATTCCGGACAGCAGTGCGCCTGCGCGGGAAGTCATTTCTGCCAATGGCAGGAATGACGGAGCTTAAGTTAGCGCTATTTGAAACCGGCCTCTGACTTTGCACGGTTCCAAGAGAGTTGAGGAGTTTCCTTGAAACCGGGCGCTGCGCGGGAACGACCGGGGAGCAGCTAACTCAAGTGACTGCGGATCATCGCCAACGTGCTATCGGCAAAATCATCCACATGCACCTTGGCCGCCCGGTATTTCCAGCGCTTGATATACCAATCCTGGAACATGGCCACGATGTGCGCCGCCAGCAAGTCCGGCTTGCCAGCCGGCACCGGCGAGAGTTGGCCGATCATCTCGGCAATTTCTGCCTGGATCGACAACTCCGAATTTTTCGCCATCCCGCGCTGCTCGAAACTGAGCACGCGCGAATCCATGTACACGAAGTAAAACCACGGCTGCAAGATCTCGGACAGGTAAATCGTCGCCCGCACCAAGGATTCGAGCCGTTCCAGGGGCGCCTGCACATGCTGGAACATGCGCGGCAATTCCTGGCTCGCATGGCGCACCACATCCTCGATCATTTCCGCCAGTTGATCCTTGCTATCGATGTAGCCGTACAGCCCGCCCATCGACAAGCCCGTCTCGCGGCACAGGTCGCGCAAGCTCATCGCGCGAAAGCCGACTTCGTTAGCCAGGCGGAATGTCGCGGCAAAGATTTTTTCCATGTTTTCCAGCGCCGGCTTGCGGCGCTTGACGCCGATCCGCTCGGCGTTGTGGTCAACAATGTAGGCCCAGATCGTGTCGCCGTTGAGCGGCGTCATCTTTTCAAACTGGGCGAAGTCGAAGCGGGTGGACACCGAGGTTCCCATATGTGCATCTACCGCTAGAGTTGGTTTCGGGAATGATTATAGCTCGTTAAAACCACACATCAATTCAATGAGCAAAAGAACCCCTCCAGATGCTGCACTGCGCGATGCTTTATCCAAAAGCCGGTGCTACATTAAAAAAACCGAGCGCTCGCTCTAATTCGTAGTTTCTCTTGCCACAGCCGTCGCAAGAGCGCGCGCCGGTAGCCGGAGGAATGCCCAGCTCGCACTGTGCAACTCCAGTTCCAGTAGTCGACTTCAATCAAAAATCTATGGAGACAACATGAAGAATCGCTTTTGGAAGTGCCTGTCCGTTTTTCTCATCGCCATCCTCGTCGTTCCCACCCAGGCCCTGGCCGCGGGTTACACGCAAACCAAATACCCCATTGTGCTCGTGCACGGCCTGTTCGGCTTCGAGAAACTGGGGCCGATCGAGTACTTTTACCAGATCCCCTCGGCGCTGCGCAGCGGCGGGGCCCAGGTGTTTACCGTCACCGTCTCGGGCGCCAACAGTACCGAAGTGCGCGGCGAACAATTGCTCTCGCAAGTGAAGCAGATCATGGCCGCCACCGGCGCCGCCAAGGTCAATCTGATCGGCCATAGCCATGGCGGACCGACCGTGCGCTACGTCGCCTCGGTGGCGCCGAATCTGGTCGCTTCGGTCAGCTCGGTGGCCGGCGTGAACAAGGGCTCGGCGATTGCCGACATCCTGACCGGCAACGCCCCCAATGTGGGCAATGCGCTGGCCAACGCGGTGGCTGCGGTGATGGACTTCCTGTCCGGCCGCTCCGGCTTGCCGCAGGATGGCGCAGCCGCGCTCAAGTCGCTCACCACAGCCGGCTCGCTCGCCTTTAACACCCGCCATCCGCAGGGCGTGCCGACCACCGCCTGCGGCGAAGGCGCCAACCATGTCAACGGCGTGTATTACTTCTCGTGGAGCGGCGCCAAGCCCTACACCAATATGTTCGACGCAATCGACCCGTTCCTGGCGCTCACCGGACTGGCCTTCGGCGGCAAGAACGATGGCCTGGTCAGCAGCTGCTCCAGCCACCTCGGACGCGTGATCCGCGATGACTACGCCATGAACCACCTCGATGAAGTGAACCAGTTCATCGGCATTGTCAACCTGTTCGAAACCAGCCCGGTGACCGTGTTCCGTCAGCAAGCGAACCGCCTGCAGGCGCTCGGCCTGTAAGGAGAGCGGCATGAGCGCACCTACGCAATGGAAAAGGTTGGGCGCCGGCGCCCTGGTGGCAAGCGCGCTGTATGTCGCTTATCCCAAGCCGGAGGTGGCCGCCGTGGCGGCGGCGCCGCCGCACACGGACCCGTTTGCGTTCGTGCGCTCGATGGAAGGCACCAGGCCGGACGGCGACCTGCGCCAGAGCGCCGAAGGCCGGCTGGTGGTCGATGCCGAACTGGGGCATTTGTTCGACTACTATCTGGCCGGCCTGGGCGAAAAGGATTTGCAAGCCATCCGCGCTGAAATCGAGCGCGAGCTGGACCGTCGCCTGGCGCCCGGCCCGGCGGCCCAGGCCAAGCGCCTGCTGGCCAGCTATCTCGATTACAAGCGGGCGCTGGCCGATGCGGAAAAGTCCCTGGTGCCGTTGGCCGACCTGGCCAAGTCGGCGCGCGCGCGGCTGGAACTGAAGCAGCGCCTGCGGCCTCAGTTTTTCAGCGCCGCCGACGCAGCCGGCTTGTTCGGCGCCGCCGACGCCTACGATGCCGATGCGCTGGCGCGCCTGGACATCGACCAGAACGGCGCGCTCACGCCAGAGCAGCGCGAGCTGCAGCTGGCCGCGCTCGACAAGCGCATGCCGGCCGCGCTGCGCGACGACCGCGAAGCGCCGACCAGGGTGATGCGGACGGAAGCGTCGGTGCAGAAGCTGCGCGCACAAGGCGCGGGTGACGACGAAGTGTACCGGCTGCGGGCGGCGGCATTTTCGCCGGAAGCGGCCGGCCGCCTGGCCGATCTCGACCGCGAGGAAAGCGCATGGAAAGGCCGCATCACGGCCTATCTGGCGCAGCGGGCCAGCCTGGGCGCGGCGCCGGAAGCGATGCTGCAGAAGGTGCGCGACCAGCACTTTTCGGCCGAGGAGCAGCGCCGCCTGGGGGCCTACGAGTAAGCAGGCAAGGTGAAGCAAGGCATGAAAGGCGGATGTAAAAAGGGGACGAGTGGCAAGCCACCCGTCCCCTTTTTCATGCGGCGGCCAGGCCGCCGCATCGACTTACATTACCACGACAGTTTCAGCGAGTAGGCGCCGCTGGTGGCACCCGTGCCGCCGCTGTAGTACATCACGCGCACATAACGGGTGACGGTGGTGGTGCCGGTGTTGGTGGTGGAGAGGCTGTCGACCACGCCGGCACCGTTTTCGCTGGAAGCGACCTGCGTGCCCGCGCTGTTGTAGACATACAGATCGTAGTCGGCGCTGCTGCTGCCGATGGTCAGTGCTGCCGACAGCGTTTTGCCAGCTGGCACTTGAACAGCGAAGTAGTCGGAGTCGGAACTCGTCCCCATGTTGCCTTTGACGACAGTGCCGCTGACCGTCACCGCGTTGGCCGAGGCCATCGTGTTATTGGCTTCGGTTTCGTTGATGGTCGTGCCTGCCGGTGGCGTGGTGCCGCCAGCCGACTTCACGGCCGCCAGCGCATCGACGATACCGGTGCCGCAGCTGTTGCAGGTACCCGGGAAGGCACGTGCGGTCGACTTCAGCTTGCTTTCGATGTCGTCCGGGGTCAAGGCTGGGTTAACCGACAGCATCAGCGCGGCAACACCTGCCACGTGCGGGGTCGCCATCGAGGTACCGGCATAGCTGGCGTAGCTGTCGGCGCCCGGCGCGGTGCTGCCGGCGTTCAGGGTCGACAGGATCAGGGCGCCGGTGTCGCCACCAGGCGCGGCAACGTCGATCAGGGTGCCGTAGTTCGAGTACGAAGCACGCCCGCCGGCCTTGGTGGTCGCGGCAATCGCCACCACACCCGAGCAGTTCGCCGGGCTCGCGTTACTGACGTTCATGTTGTCGTTACCGGCAGCGACGATCACCACGGTGCCGCGCGAACGGGCGCCGTTGATGGCGGTCTGGGTCGTGGTGTCGCAAGCGCCACCGCCGCCGAGCGACATATTGATCACGCGCGCCTTGTTGGGATTGGCTGGCACGCCGGCGACGGTTCCGCCCGACGCCCAGGTGATCGCATCGGCGATGTCGGAGGTGTAACCGCCGCATTTGCCCAGTACGCGCAGTGGCAGGACCTTGGCGTTGAAGGCGACGCCGGCGACGCCCAGACCATTGTTGGTCTTGGCGGCGATGGTGCCAGCCACGTGGGTACCGTGCCAGCTCGACGATTGCGCCTGCAGCGGCTTGCCGTTGCCGCACTCGCCGGCGGCGACGGCGTCGCCCGGATCGCTGGCATCGCTGTCGCGGCCGTTGCCGTCGTTGGAGATGGCGGTGTCGGTGATGAAGTCGTAGCCTGGCACGAACTGGCCGGCCAGGTCGGCGTGCGGACGGAAGCCGGTATCGATGACGGCGACGACGACGCCGCTGCCGGTGGCGATATCCCAGGCCGCCGGCAGGCGCAGGCCGCCCGTGGTGTCGCTGTAGTGCCACTGCTCCGCGTAACGCGGATCGTTCGGCGTGAACATGGGGTGCATGATGCGGTCCGGCTCAGCGTACTCGATGCTGGCATCGCGCTCCATCAAGTCCTTCGCGATGGCGGCCACGTCCTTCACGTCCATTTTCTTGTCGAGCTTGAGAACATGGGCGCCATTGGCGGTGGTGTGCAGCGCCTTCATGGTCAGGCCGAACTGCTGGCCGGAACGCTGGACGATCGCCAGACGTGCCTGGCTCGGACCTGCCATGAGGGTAGCGCCCGGCACGACAGGGCCGGTTTCCTTGTATTTGACGATCATGCGGTCGGTGCTGGTGGCAGCAGGCTCGGCCTTGGCGCTGATGGTCATATCGCCCACGCTGGCGTGCGCGAAGACCGGGCCGGCCGTGATCACGGCGGCGACGCAAAATTTCAAAAAGGATGGGTACTTCGATTGCGAATGCTTCATTGTCGTTCCTTAAGTTTTCCGATGAACATTTTATAAAGGAGAGGTGGCAGCGTTTAGCTGTCGCCTATCCATTGTCTCCACGTTGTTCTGCAACGTAGCCCCGCCTTTTGTTAGCGAGCGTTGTACATTACTTCGATTCATGACCAATTTTGGAAATTTCCAACAGGATTCGGCTGTTTCGCAACACAAAAAGCCAAAAATTTTTCCTGCAGCAAAGTTAATTTGGCAATGTTGGGCATTTTCCAAATGCAAGTTTGTTCATTTTTGTCTATTTCTGAACATTCGACTGTTAATTGTCTAAAAATGAACAGTTTTCGATGGGCAATGAACGGATTGTTACCGGACCAAGGATGAGATCGGATGTATGATTCAGAACAATTTCTTGTGCTACCGTGAATATGCTGTAGACCATCGGAATCGGCTGAAAGTTCGGGACGATGCCTATACAAGATCGGATTTTTTGCGGGGAACACGGTGCGTCCACAGGCGGGCAGACAAGCCGGCGCTGGCTTACCTGGGCTGACGCTCCGGTCTGACAGAAGGCGATGAACATCTCCTACAGGCTTGAGCCGGCGCCTCCTTCCGGGTGGGGCGATTCCGGACAGGGGCTGAGCCGCATTCCTGCGCTGCCGGTCCCAAAAAAAAGCCGCGATCGCTCGCGGCTTTTTTACTGACAGGCAACGCTTTTTAGAAGTTGCCCTTGAACTGAACGCCCCACAGGCGCGGCTCGTTGGTGAAGCCGGTCAGGTTGTTGAAGTCGATAGCGCCGACGATGCGCTCGGTGCCGGTGATGTTGCGGCCATACGCTGCCACTTCATACTTGCCGCTATCCCAGGTGTAGCCCACGCGCAGGCCGCCTTCGACCAGCGGCTTGCCGGTGAATTCTTTCGCTTCGTACAGGAAGAAATTGATCTTGCTGCGGTAAGCCCAGTCGGTGAACACGAACAGTTGGCCTTCGCCCACTTCCATCGAATAGCGCGCGGTACCGTTCACGATCCATGTCGGTGCCTGCGGCAATGGATTGCCATCGATCACGACGCGGCCGGCCGCATTGACCGGATTGGTGATGGTGCACTGCGCGCACTTGTTGACCGACAAGCTGCCGTCGCGGATTTCGGTGAAGTTGTAGCTGCCGCCGGCCGAGACCTTGAAGTTGCTGGTTACGAAGCCTTCAAAGTCGAGCTCGGCACCACGGCCGTTGGTCTTGGCCGCGTTGATCAGGCGGTTGACGTTGGAGTTGCCGCCGACCACGGTCAGCTGCTGGTTCTTGACCCGGTAGTCGTACAGGCTGAAGGCCACGCGCGCGCGCCGGTTCAGCAGGTCGGCTTTCACACCCGCTTCCACCGAGGTGATGGTTTCGGCGTCGGCCACGGTGATCGGCACCGAGGCCGAGGCCGCCGCGATACTCGGCGCACGGAAACCGGTTGCCACGCGCGCGTACACATTGACGTCCTTGTTCAGCTTATAGGTGCCGCTCACGTCCCAGTTGGCCTTGTTGCTGCTTTCGCCGACCGCGGCCGGTCCGATCTGCACCACATTGACCGCCGACACGGTGTTGAAATCCTTCTTGTCGTTGGTATAGCGCAGGCCGCCGCGCAGGGTGAATGCATCGCTGACAGCGTAGTTGACCGAGCCGAAGCCCGCCCAGGCGGTATTCTTCTGGTGGCTGGCCAGGTGCGAGGTTTGCGCGCCGGTCGTGCTGTTGTAGTTATTGCTGAAACCGTTGGCGTCTTCACTATAGTAGTACACACCAGCCTGCCAATTCATCGGGCCGCTGTTCTTGGACTCGACCCGGAATTCCTGGCTGTATTGCTTGACGTCGGCGATGCCGCCGGCGGTTTCAACCTGAAACGGGATCACTCCGGGGCCGGTGGGCACGCCGCCGTCGATGTCGCCGCGGCTCAGGTAGTGGTCCACGCCTTCATAGCCGGTCACCGAGTACAGCTTGACCGCGCCCAGGTCCCACGACAGGCGCACGTTGGCGCCGTTGGTGCGCAAGGCCTGGAAGTTCAGGCCATTGTTGGCGATCTTGTCGGCATCGAAACCGTCGACCAGCTCGTTCGTGCCTTTTTTGATGATATTGGCGCGGAACAAACGCGAGCTGCCCGTAGTCGAACGCTGGTGCGCATTGAACAGGGCATTGAAGCCGGCGCCCGGGTTGTACAGCACTTGCAGGCGTTCGGCGTGCTCGTTGTAGCCTTCCAGCGCATTGTCCTGGCCGGTGAAGGTGTTGTCGACGAAATCGTCGCGGTGCTGGCGCAGGGTGGAGAAGCGCGCCGCCCATTCTTTGCTCAGCGGCACGTTCACGGCGCCATCGAGGTTGACCGTGTTGTGGGTCGCGATGGACGCGTTGTAGTAACCGCCGAATTTGTCGAGCTTCGGCTTTTCCGATTCAAACTTGACCACGCCAGCCGGCGTATTGCGGCCGAACAGGGTGCCCTGCGGACCGCGCAGCACTTCCACGCCGGCCAGGTCGAAAATCGGGAAGCCTTTCAGGATCGGGTTTTCTTGCACGACGTCGTCGTAAATCAGCGACACCGGCTGGGACGCGAAGGTGTTGAAGTCGGTATTGCCGTAACCGCGGATGTAAAAACGCGGGAAGGTGCGCCCGTTCGACGATTCCACGTTCAGGCTCGGCACTTTACCGGCCAGCACGCGAATGTCCTGGCCGCCGGAAACGATCACGTCGAGCTTCTCATCCTTGAGCATGCTGACCGACACCGGCACTTCCTTGATGTTCTCGGTACGGCGCTGGGCCGTCACGGTGACGGTTTGCAGTTCCGGAGCGGCTTGGGCCTGGGCCATGGCCGAGGCGATCGGCAGCAGTGCGGTCAGGGCCAGCACGGCGCCGTGCGCGCCGATAACACGCTTGTGCATCTTGGACATCTTGATCATTCGAGTTCCCTGGAAAAAGTTGATGAAGCGTACGACGAAGGGTTTCCTGTCTCCTGCTCTACTCTTTTTCTGGACGTTCTCGCATGCAGCAAACGCGCGCGGCGATGGACGCCGTCGGCAGCGCATCTTGTCGATGTCTGTATGTTGCCGACCTGGTATGGCGGAAGCCGGTATTTTCTGTCATCACCGCCGTGAATGGCAAGGAAGTTCAGGCGCGGCGTGATCTTAACGCAACATTTTTTTCAATAAACCACGCTTTGCTGCCTTCATCGGCGGGAAAAAACGATTCAATCCGCAATTCATGCACGGTGACATCGTGCGGCGTACCCATGGTGGTGATGGTGGTAAACACGTTCAGTTCGATGTCGTCCTTGCGGATCGTCAGCGGCAGGAACGGCAGCGCGCGCCGGTCGAGGTTGGGCGGATGGGCGGCCGCGCCGATCGTGTCGATGCCGGGCAAGGCGGCCAGTTCGGCCAGCAGGGTGGTCGCTTCGCTGCCGGGGCCGTCGCCCATGGCTTCGCGCTGGATCCAGTGCAGCGCATCGGCGCACACGGCTTCCCAGTTGACCAGATACGGGCGCAGGCCGGCGGGGTCGAGCATCAGCCTGAGCACGTTGAGGGCGCCGTTGCCGGGGATGGCCTGGCCGGCGGGCAAGCCGAGCAGCCAGCCGAACAGGCGGGCGGCGGGTTCGTTGTGGAGCTGCAGATTCCACAGGCGGTCGACCACCAGCGCCGGATACGGCGCCTGCTGCGCCAGCATGAAGTCGAGCGCTTGCCGCACCGAGGCCAGTTCGGGGTCGGACAAGGTGCGCTCCTGGTAGGCGGGAGCGAAGCCGGCGGCCAGCAGCATGATGTTGCGCTGCCTGAGCGGCACCTCGAGCGCCACGCCGAGCTTGAGGATCAATTCCCTGCTCGGATGCGCGCGCCCGCTTTCGAGGAAGCTGATGTGGCGCTGCGAGACCTCGCTCACGCTGGACAGGTGCAGCTGGCTGTAGCCGCGCTTGCCGCGCCAGTAGCGCAGCGCCGCAGAAAAATCGCCGAAGTACTGGTCGCGCGAGGGAGTCGATTCGCTTGCTGTGGTCATGGCCTTGTCCTGTTATCCCGTCTTCGATAGCGTCGCAGGCCGCCGCCCCGTCGCCCCTGGCATTGCCAAAGACGACGGACTATGCGGCCGCACCGATAAACTCCAGCAGATCCGCGTTCACCCGCGCCGCATGCGTCACGAACATCCCGTGCGCCGCATCGTCGTACACCGCCAGGCGCGCCCCTTCGATCAGCGCCGCGGTAGGGCGCGCGGTCAGCTCCAGCGGCGCGCTGACATCGAGCACCCCCGCGATGATCAAGGCCGGCAGCGCCACCCGCGCCAGTTCCTCGCGCATGTCCGCATGCTGGACCGCCACGTGGCAATCGTGCAGCGCCTTGTGCGAGCACGCCAGCGCCAGCTGGCGCAGCCAGCGCACCATTCCCGGCGAGGCATCCGGCGTCAGGAAGGGCAGCGCGTTGTCGTCGATCCAGCGCGGGAAATCGCCATTGAGCTGCTGCTCGCGAAAGAACTCGAACAGCGCGCCGTCAAGGCCTTGCGGATTGTCGTCGGAGCGCATGATCATCGGCGTCATTGGCCCCATCAACACAATCCGCGCCACCCGCGCACCGCCAAACCGGCTCAGATAGCGCACCACCTCATTGCAGCCCATCGAATGCGCGACCAGGGTCACGCCGTGCAGGTCGAGCGTGTCGATCACGGCGGCCAGGTCGCCGGCCAGGGTATCGAAGTCGTAGCCCTTGCCCGGATCGCTGGAGCGGCCATGCCCGCGACGGTCGAATGCAATGCAGCGCAACCCTTGCCGCGACAGCGCCAGCATCTGGTAATTCCATGCATCCGACGGCAGCGACCAGCCGCCCACGAACAGCACCGGCGCGCCGCTACCCCAGTCGCGGTAAAACAGGTCGACGCAATCGGTGGTGCGGATAAAGCCGGGGGCGGGGGAATGGGTCATGGCGGGTCTCCTTGGTTGGGCAGCGCGATACGGTGACACCATTGTCGGACACCCGCGCTGGCGTGGCGATTACCTCCCAGGTAATCAACCGGCCCGCGCCTCGACCAGGATCGCGCGGAAGTCGTTGACGTTGGTGCGGGTGGGCCCCGTCACCACCAAGTCGCCCAACGCCGCGAAAAAGCTGTAGCCGTCGTTGTCGATCAGGCGCGCGCCCGCATCCACCCCGGCCAGCGCGGCGCGGGCCAGCGAGTGCGGATCGAGCAACGCCCCCGCGTTGTTCTCGGTGCCATCGATGCCGTCGCTATCGCAGGCAATCGCATGCACACCAGCCATGCCCTTGAGCGCGATGGCGAGCGCCAGCAGAAACTCCGCATTGCGCCCTCCGCGCCCGCCGCCGCGCACGGTGACCGTGGTCTCGCCGCCCGACAGGATCACGCACGGCGCAGGCACCGGCTGCCCGTACGCGGCCACCTGGCGCGCAATGCCCGCGTGGACGATGGCGACTTCACGCGCCTCGCCTTCCATGCACCCGCTCAGGATCAGCGGCGTGTAGCCGGCCGCGCGCGCCGCGCCGGCTGCCGCGTCGAGCGCCTGCTGGGCGGTGGCGATGACGACCGCCCGATTGCCGCGCAGGCGCGCATCGCCGATTGCCGGCGCGGCCAGCGCCGCATCTTCCAGCACCGCGCGCACCGCGGGCGAGACGGCAATGCCGTATTTGCCCAGCACCGCCAGCGCATCGGCGGCGCTGCTGCCGTCCGGGATGGTGGGTCCGGACGCCACCACCGCCGGATCGTCTCCCGGCACGTCGGACACCACCAGGGTCACCACGCGCGCCGGATGGCAGGCCAGCGCCAGGCGTCCACCCTTGATCGCGGACAGGTGGCGGCGCACGCAATTGATCTCGCCGATCGGCGCGCCGCAAGCCAGCAAGCGGCGGGTCAGGTCGCGCTTGTCGTCAAGCGTCATGCCGGGCGCGGGCAAGGACAGCAGCGCCGAGCCGCCGCCGGACATGAGGCACAGCACCAGGTCGTCCTCGCCCAGGCCGCGCACCAGCGCCAGCATGCGCCGCGCGGCTGTGGTGCTGGCCTGGTCCGGCACCGGATGGCCCGCTTCGATCACCTCGATATGCCGGGTCGGCGCCCCGTGGCCGTAGCGCGTCACGACCAGGCCGCCGATCTCGCCCTGCCAGTGCCGCTCGACCGCCTGCGCCATGCGCGCGGCGGCCTTGCCGGCGCCGATGACGATGGTGCGCCCCTTGGGCGGGGCCGGCAGGTGCGGCGCCAGCACCGCCAGCGGGTCGACCGCCGCCAGCGCGCTGTGAAACAGCTCAAGGAGCAAGGCACGCTGGGCGCTGGTATCGGTCATCGGGATCCTCGGTGGATGGGGCGCAACGCGCTTGCGAAATCGCTATGTTTTTGGCGGCCGCCGGCCTATGATATTGACACAAAAATATCTTTCAGGAGTGTTCGTGCCGTCCCCAAAAATCCCTACCCTTCTTACCGCACTGATGATCGCCATGTCCAGTACCTTCCCGGCCTTCGCCGCCGACAGCCCGACGCCACCGGTGGCGGCCAAGGCCGCGTGGCAGGAAACGCGCCACGGCGAGGTCGTCACCGACGACTACCGCTGGCTGCAAAAGAAAGAAGACCCCAAGGTCATCGCCCACCTGAACGCCGAAAACGCCTACACCGAAGCGATGACGTCCGATATCGCCCCGCTGTCGGACAAGCTGTTCGCCGAGATCAAGGGCCGCATGCAGGAAGTCGACCTGTCGGTCCCGGCGCGCATCGGCAAATACTACTACTACAACCGCTTCGAAGCGGGCAAGCAGTACCCGATCAACTGCCGCCGCCTGGCTGGCGCCAATCTGGCCTACGACGACAAGGCGCCCGAGGAAATCCTGCTGAACCAGAACGAGCTGGCCGAAGGCCAGAAGTTCTTCGCCGTGGCGGGCACCTTCATCAGCCCGGACGAGTCGCTGCTGGTGTACACCACCGATACCACCGGCTACCGTCAGTTCGACCTGCACGTCAAGGACCTCAAGACCGGCAAGCTGCTGGCCGACAGTGTGCCGCGCGTGAACTCGGTCGCGTGGGCGCTCGACAACAAGACCATCTTTTTCACCCAGGAAGACGCCACCACCAAGCGCTCCGACCGCCTGTTCCGCATGACGCTCGGCGCCAAGCCGGTCGAGGTGTACCACGAGCCGGTCGAGCAGTTCAACGTGCAGGTGGAAGCCTCGCGCGACCGCAAGTTCATCGTCCTCGATATCGGCGCGACCGATACCAGCGAGGTGCGCATGCTGCCGGCCGACCAGCCCAATGGCAAATTCCGTTCCGTTCTGGGACGCGAAAAAGGCCACCGCTACAACGTCGAACACCGCAACGGCGAATTGTTCATCACGACCAACAAGGATGCGAAAAATTTCCGCATCGTGCGCGCGCCATTGGCCACGCCCGGCCCCAAGTTCTGGAAAGAGCTGGTCAAGCACGACCCAACGGTCATGGTGCGCGAAGTCGACGCGTTCCGCGACTTCCTGGTGGTGATGGAAAAATCGAATGCGCTCAACCGCGCGCGCATCTACAGCTTCAAGACCAAATCGTGGAAGACGGTGCAGTTCGACGATCCGGTCTACATGGCCACGCGCATGCCCACCCCTGCCTGGGACGCCACCAGCTACCGCATGGCCTACCAGTCGCCGGTGACACCGTCGACCGTGCTCGATGTGGACATGGCCAGCGGCGAGCGCACCGTCCTCAAACGCACCGAGGTGGTGGGCGGCTACGATCCGACCCGCTATGAAAGCAAACGTCTGTGGGTCACCGCGCGCGACGGCGTCAAGGTGCCGCTGTGGGCCGTCTACAAGAAGGGCGTGAAGTTCGACGGCGCCGCGCCGCTGCTGCTGTACTCCTACGGCTCATACGGGATTCCGACCGAAGCCGGGTTTTCGATCAGCCGCATCAGCCTCCTGGAACGCGGCGTGATCTACGTGCAGGCGCACATCCGCGGCGGCACCGACATGGGCGAAGCCTGGCACGACGACGGCATGCTGATGAAAAAGAAGAACACCTTCTACGATTTCATCGACGCCGCCGATTACCTGGTCAAGGAAAAATGGACCAGCCCGAATCGCCTGATCATCCAGGGCGGCAGCGCCGGTGGCCTGCTGATGGGCGCCGTGGTCAACATGCGCCCGGAGCTGTTCCACGCGGTGCATGCGGCCGTGCCCTTCGTCGACGTGATGAACACCATGATGGACGCCAGCCTGCCCCTGACCACCGGCGAGTACCTCGAATGGGGCAACCCGACCGAGAAAGCCGCCTACGACTACATGCGCAGCTACTCGCCGTACGATAACATCGAGCGCAAGGCCTATCCGGCCATGCTGGTGACCACGGGCCTGAACGACAGCCAGGTGATGTACTGGGAGCCGGCCAAGTATGTCGCCAAGCTGCGTGCCTCCAAGACCGACAGCAATCCTCTGCTGCTCAAGACGAACATGGGCGCCGGCCACGGTGGCGCGTCCGGGCGTTACAACGCGGTCAAGGAAGGCGCCTTCAACATGGCGTGGATGCTGTCGCAGTGGGGCATCAAGGAGTAATCCGGGCCCGACGCGGGCGCCGGGGGCGCGGGGATTTTTCGTTTTTTCGCAAAAACCCTTGCGCACTTCCAAAACCTTGGATATGATTCGGGCCTCTTCAGACGTGGTGACAAACGTCGGATGCAGTCTCTGAGGTAAGCGAGTTTGGGTGCTTAGCTCAGTTGGTAGAGCAGCGCCCTTACAAGGCGCGGGTCGGGAGTTCGAGCCTCTCAGCACCCACCACCATCAGAGACGGGGCATCATGATCAGCAGTACCGATCAGAGTAACACGGAGTGGTAGTTCAGTTGGTTAGAATACCGGCCTGTCACGTCGGGGGTCGCGGGTTCGAGTCCCGTCCGCTCCGCCAGCATCAAAGAAGGGCCCGATTCGTCGGGCCCTTTTTCTTTTCCCGTTTCTTCTTCACCTTCGGAACCGCCTTGGCCCACGCCTACGTCACGTTTCGCCGCCGCCTCGCCGTCCACGCGTTCCAGCGCTTTGCCGCCAGCCTGAAAAGCTCGGCCGAGATCATGCTGCTGGTGTTCGCCCAGGTTCTCATCGGCCTGTTCGCGCTGGTCGCCCTGCCCCCCATGTACGCCGCCTCCCTGCCCGCCGCGCAAGCCATCGGCCTGCTCATCGCGCATGGCCTGGCGATGGCCCTGCCGGCGCTCCTGCTGCGCAAGCGCGTGCTGCCGCTCGACGTGGTGTACTGGGTGCGCCGCCTGCCGCTGCCGCCCGCCACGCAGCTGGCGGCCGACGCGCTGGTCGCCGCCATGATGGTGGGGCCGCTGGCGCTGCTGTACGCGGTGTCGGCCACGGTCTGGCTGTGGCAGCGGCCCGCCTGGCTGCTGCCGCTGCGCGGCGTGCTCGGAACCGTGTTCTCGCTGATGCTCACGTACGCCTGCGTGGTCGCGCTGCTGTCGCTGCGCGCGCGCCGCGCCCCGTCCGGCGCACCCTGGCAGCGCCGCCTGGCGCCGCCGCCGCTGCGCTACGAAGCGCGCCGCTGGCGAGCGCGCGTCGTCATGCTGTGGCATCGTTTGTTCTGGCTGCCCTTCTGGCGCAACGAAAACATGGTCGGCCGCCAGCAAACCCTGTTGCTGGCGGGGGCCGTGGGCGCGGCGCTGCCGTGGATGCAGGCGCCGCCGGGCATCGCGCGCGCCGTGCTGGCGCTGGCCACCAGCGCGCTGATGGTGCTGCTCACCGATCGTGGCGACAAGGCCGTGCGCGAGCAGCTTGCCGCGCTGCGCCCGGTCATGGCGGCCTGGCCCCTGCAAGGACGTTCGGTGGCGCTGGCGGCGCGCGCGTTCGCGCTGCTGCCGGCGCTGCTGGTGCTGGCGATCGTGTTCGCGGGCGGCGCGCCGCATGGCCTGTGGGGACGGCCAGCCGGGCGCGCCTACCTGGTCCTCGGCTGCCTGGCCCAAGTCCTGCTGGTGGCGCTGCCGCGCTTCACGGCGCGCGGGCGGGTCGGCCTGGTGCTGGTCCAGATTCTGGTATTGACTGCGCTAGGGAGCGAATTATGGAAGTAGAACAGCAGCCGCTGCTGCGCATCGAGGGGCTGCATTTTCATTTCGATACGCGTCCGGTGTTCAGCGATTTTTCAGCGGCGATCGAAGCGGGCATCACCTGGCTGCGCGGGGCCAACGGCATGGGCAAGACCACCTTGCTCAAGCTGGTGGCCGGCGCGCTCGCGCCCAAGCGCGGCAGCATCGCGCTGGGCGGCGTCGATTGCGCGGCGCAGCCGCTGGCCTACCGGCTGGCGACGTTTTACTGCGGCGGCGACCTGCCGGACCTGCCATGGCTGACCGTGCAGGAATTCCTCGACCTGCATCTGGCGCTGTATCCGGACGCCCAAGCGCGCCTGGTCGAGCGCCAGCTGGAAGCGTTCGGGGTGGTGGGCACCTTGGGACAGGCGCTGTCGACCTTGTCGCTGGGGCAGCACAAGAAGGTGCAGCTGGCGCTGGCGCTGGCCTTGCCGGTGCGCCTGCTGCTGCTCGACGAGCCGTTCAACGGACTCGATGCGGCGGCCGTGGAATACCTGCGCGCCCAGTTGGGCGAACGCGGAGCAAGGCAGGATGCGTGGGTGCTGCTGACCAGTCACCTGGAGCCGCTGGTGGAGGTGAAGCGGATGCTGGATCTGGATCGCTGACCCCCGTCGTTCCTGCCATTGGCAGAAACGACTTCCCGCGCCAAGGCGGCACTCGGCGGGAACGACGGGCTAACGACGGGGATCAGGCGCACTGCTGTATCGGCTGCACCGGCTGCCCCAACTCGACCCGGTTGCGCCCCGCGCTCTTGGCCGCGTACAGCGCATGGTCGGCGCGCGCCAGTGCCGCGTTGATATGCTCGCCCTGCTCGATCGCCACCACCCCGATACTGACTGTCATCGCATACGCGTCGTCCAGGGCCGGCAGGCGCGCCGCGAGCACCGCCTGGCGCAGCCGCTCGGCCGCCTGCAGCGCGCCGGTCAGGCAAGTCCCTGGCATCACCAGCGCGAATTCCTCGCCACCGAGCCGGCCCATGATGTCATGCTCGCGCAAGGTGGCCTGCGCGGTGGCGCTGAACACGCACAGCGCGTCGTCGCCGGCGGCGTGTCCGAAGCGGTCGTTCAGGCTCTTGAAATGATCCAGGTCGAGCATCATCAGCGCGACCGGGCTGCGAAGGCGCGCGGCGAGCATGCGCGCGCTCTCGGTACGCTCGAAAAACGCGCGCCGGTTGACCAGGCCCGTGAGGCTGTCGATGGTGGCCAGCAGCACCATCGCGCGGTCATCCTTCTCCTTGCACAGCAGCAGAAAGCCGAAGCCGTTGACGATCATCAGGAGGTAGCCGGCGATGTACGCGACGCTCTGCACCACACCCGGCGTGCCGGCGCCGAGCACCATGCCGGCCGAACTGAAGCAGGCCCGCATGGTCATCGCTGCCGCGAACGCCAGGTTGTTGACGCCGATGATGCGCTGCAGGTGCGAGGCCGCGCGGCCCGGACGCAGCAGCGCGGCCGCCATGGCGCCGCTGAACAGGGCGATCATCAGCGACAGCATCGCGCCCAGTTCGCGCGCGCCGGCGCCGCCCAGCGCCCCCAGGTGGTACAGCAACAGCGCCACGGCCGTGAGCGGATACAGCAGGCGCCGCCAGCGCTGGTGGCCCAAAAAATCGCAGTAGGCGGCCGCTTCGATCGTGATGCCCAGCATCAGCACCGTGGACGCGCCCAGGCCCGTCCACAACGGCGCGCCGTCGGTCTGCAGGTAAGCGACCAGATTGGCCGCGCCCTGCACCAGCTTGGCCCACTTCCACTTGCGCATGGCCGGATGGGCCGTGCCGGAACGCAGGTAACCTGCCATCAGCATGGCGAAGGCAATATTGCCCACGGCCATTACCAACGTGAAGGTTTTTATATCGATCACTGCGCTTTTCCTCGTGGATGAAACACGGACGTCGCCGCAGGCCTTGCATCAGCGCAAGCCCGGACGACGAAGTATGCATACTTAAATGGTAATAAATATTACCTTAAGGAATTATATTACACTAGTTATCGCCGTTGGTTCTTGCTGTGGCAAAATTATGGTAAACACGGACGACAGCCGCCGCGGCGGCAAATCCGCTGCGCACGCCGGTTGCATGGCGCATAATCGAGCTCGTGCGTGTTATTCCCCTCTGGAGTTAAATTGATCTTTGGTTTTCTGAAATCGCCGCCGCTGTCGCCACGCCTGCACCGCCTCAAGAGTTCGGTCCTGTTCAATTCCCTGACCCCGCTCGAACTGAAAATCGTCGATGGCCTGATGCATGAACGGCGCTACCTGACCGACGAAATCGTGTTCGACCAGGGCGAGGAAGGCCAGGCCCTGTACCTGGTCACGTCGGGCAAGGTGGCCATCAGCCGCGCCAAGGGCAGCGCCTTCATGGTGGTGTCCGAGCTCGGGCCGGGCAGCGTGTTCGGCGACATGGCGCTGCTGGACGACTCGCCGCGCACGGCGCAGGCGCGCGCCATGGAAAACTGCGAGCTGGCGGTGTTCTTCCGCGCCGATTTCCTGGGCCTGATGGAAACCGACGCCGTGATCGGCTATAAAATTTCGCTGACCCTGGCGCGCCTGGTCGGCCAGCGCCTGCGCGACTGGATGGGCGGAAGCCCGCAGGTGGAAGCCTTATGAACTCGCGCGACCGCGCGGGACCGGTGGTCTGGTGCGGGATCATCGCGGTCACCTGCCTGCTCCTGATCCTGCTCGAACACACCTTGTGGCTGGCCATTCCCTTCATCTTCGGCACGGTCCTGTACTACATCCTGCTCGCGCCCATGCAGCGCCTGATCCGCGCCGGCGTCGGCCAGGACCTGGCGGCGCTGACCGTCGGCGGCGGCTTCGTGGCCGTGCTCTCGCTGGTGCTGGTGCTGCTGTTCTCCTACGTGGCGGTGCCGGAGGAATCGTGGCAGGCGCTGCTCGGACACTACCTCGAAGGCGGCGTGACTTTTGTGCGCAACACCATGCAGCTGCTGGAAAAGGAATTCCCGCTGCTCGAACAGATGCACCTGACCCGGCTGGTGAACCGGCGCTTCAAGTCCTTCACCGACAACTTCGCCCAGCAGCACCTGGCCGGGCTGCTGGTGGTGATCGCCGGCTGGCTGCCGTCGCTGCTGCTGGCGCCCTTCCTGACTTTTTTCTTCCTGCGCGACGGCGCCAGCTTCAAGCGCTTCCTGGCGCGCGCGGTGCCGAATGCGTTTTTCGAGAAGACCCTGTTCCTGTTGCACGAAGTCGACCAGACCGCGCGCCGCTACTTCCAGGGCTTGATCAAGCTGACCGTGATCGACACCATCATGCTGGCGCTCGGGCTGTGGATGATCGGCGTGTCCTCGCCGCTGGCGCTCGGGCTCATGTCCGCGGTGCTGGCCTGGGTGCCGTTCGTCGGCTCGGTGGCCGGCTGCATCATGGTGGTGGTGGTGGCCGCCACCGACGCGCCATCGAATCCGGTGATCGGCTACGGCGCCATCGGCGTGTTCGTGGCGGTGCGCCTGCTCGACGACTTCATCTTCATGCCGCTCACCCTGGGCCGCAGCCTGCAGATCCATCCGCTGATGACGGTGCTGATGATCTTCGTGGGCGGCTCGCTGGCCGGGGTGGCCGGCCTGATGCTGGTGCTGCCGCTGCTCGGGGTGGTGATGGTGGTGGGCGAGACGCTCGGCTGCCTGGTGACCAATGCGCGCCTGCGCGCGCGCCACCGCAACGCCATGGCGCTGCGGGTCAGGCAGGCCAGCGTGGGGCTGGCGAAGTAAGATCGGCGCCGGCGGCCAGCTCGCGCGTCTGGGCCATGAGCATGGCGTCGAATTCCTCGGCCGGGACCGGGCGCGCGAACAGGTAGCCCTGGCCGTAGTCGCAGCCGGCCGCCAGCAGCAGGTCGCGCTGCTCGTGGGTCTCGACGCCTTCGGCGATCACGCGCAGGCCAAGCTTGTGGGCCATGACGATGATCGCTTCCGACAGCGCCATGTCGCTCGACTCGGGCGCCAGGTTGCGGGTGAAGGAGCGGTCGATCTTCAGATAGTCGATATCGAATTTTTTCAGGTACGACAGCGAGGAATAGCCGGTGCCGAAATCGTCCAGCGCCACCTGGATGCCGGCGTCGCGCAGCTGCAGCAGCTTGTCGGTCACGCCGTCGCTGGCGTCGAGCAGCAAGCCTTCGGTGATCTCGACCACCACCGCCTGGCCGGACAGGCCCAGTTCGCGCAGGTGCACCAGCCAGCCTTCGTAGCCCTTGCCTTCACGCTGGAATTCGAGCGGCGACTGGTTCACGCTGACCTGGAACTCGGGATGGTGGTCGCGCCGCCAGCGGCTGGCCCAGCGCGCCGATTCCATGAACACCCATTCGCCGATGTCGATAATCAGGCCGCTCGACTCGGCCAGCGGAATGAATTCCAGGGGGCTCACCAGTCCGCGCTGCGGATGCTCCCAGCGGATCAGGGCCTCGGCCTTGTGGATCTTCCCGCTGCGAAGGTGCACGATGGGCTGGAAGTACACGCGGAACTGGCCGCCCTTGAGGGCACTGCGCAAGTCGTTGGTCATGCGCATGCGGTTAAGCGCCGCCACCTGCAGGGCCGGCGTGAAATAGCTGAAGCGGTTGCGCCCCGCGTTCTTGGCCGCGTACATGGCCTGGTCGGCGTGCTTGAGCAGGTCGTCGATGTCGCGCGCGTCGTCCGGATACAGGGTGATGCCGACGCTGGCCGAAATATACGCCTGCTCCTGGTCGAGCGTGAACGGGGCCTGCAGCACGTCGAGGATTTTTTGCGCGATCACGCCCACGCTGCCGGTTTCGCCCAGCTGCGGCAGGATCACGGTGAACTCGTCGCCACCCAGGCGCGCCACCGTGTCCGACTCGCGCACGCAGCCGCTGATGCGGCGCGCGGCATCGACCAGCAGCACGTCGCCCTGCTGGTGACCGAGCGTGTCGTTCACTTCCTTGAACTGATCGAGGTCGATGAACAGGATCGCGATGCGGGTGCCGTCGCGCCGGCAGCGCAGGATGTCGTGTTCCAGGCGGTCGTGGAACATGCGCCGGTTGGGCAGGCGCGTGAGCGGGTCGAAATTGGCCTGTTGCCAGATCAGCGCTTCCGAGGTCTTTTTCTCGGTCACGTCCTCGATCATGCACAGGTGGTGGGCGCCGGCGCTGGCATGGGCATCGATGGCGGCGATCGACATGTCGACCCAGACCACGCTGCCGTCCGGGCGCAGCAGGCGGCGCGCGCTCTTGAAGCCGGCGATGCCGCCGGCGCCCAGCTGCGCCATGCGCGCGGCCTCGCCGGCCACATCGTCGGGGTGGGTGATGTCGTCGCAGCGGCCGCGCTTGAGCTCCTCCGAGGAGCGCCCGGTGATCTCGGCGAAGCGCGGATTGATGTCCTTGAACTGGCCGCTGGCCGAATCGATCAGGGCGATGCCCATCGGCGCTTCCTCGAACATGGTGCGAAAGCGCAGTTCGCCCTGGCGGATGCTTTCCTCGGCGCGGCGCCGTTCGCGCGCCAGCAGCCACACGTGCACGGCGGCGCCGCCGACCAGCAGCAGGCCGGCCGCCAGCAGCGAGCGGTACAGCCAGGTCAGGTAATTGGCGGCGGGGTCGGTGCTGTACATGAAGCCGTCGAAAGAGGCGCCGCGCGGCAGCATGCCCAGGTCGGCGTAGATATCGGCGATGTGGCGCCAGCGGTCCGGATTCATGTAGCCGATTTCGACCAGCACCGGCTGCACCAGCGGCTCCATCTGGCGCGCCTCGAACAGCAGGTGCCGGCGGTCGTGGCGGCGGGTGTACTTCGACAGGATCAGGTCCGCGATCTCTTCCTGGTTGGCCATGGCATAGGCCCAGCCCTTCATGCTGGCGGCGCGGAAGGCGCGCACGCGCTCGGGGTGGGCAGCGATCTGGCGCTCGTTAGTAAACAGGTTGTCGCCGTAGAAATCGATGCCGGCCGCGCGCGGGCTGTGCACGTCGTAGGCGAAGCCGATGCGGTCCAGGTAATCGGGCTCGTTGGTGATATAGGCCGAGTATGCCTCGACCTTGCCCTTGGCCAGGTCCTCGGGATTGAAGCTGTGCTCGACCCGCACCAGGCTGGTGAGGGGGACGCCTTCCTTGTTCAGGTAAGCGACCAGTTCGTCGGCCTGGGTGAGTTCATCGATGAGCGAGCCGATCATCACGCGCTTGCCCTTGAGATCGCGCACATCGGGCATGCCGCTGCGCTTGCCGACCAGCAGAACGTAGGGCGAATGCTGGAATATCACGCCCAGCACCACCAGGGGTTTGCCGGCCAGGCGCGCCATCAACAGGCTGCTGTTACCGACCCCGAATTCCGCCTTGCCGGCACTGACGCTGCGTTCCGGCTCGTTGCCGTCGGTGCCCTCGGCGATGTGGACGTCGAGGCCGGCGTCGCGGTAATAGCCTTTTTCGACGGCCGCGTAATAGCCGGCGAACTGGAACTGATGGGTGTGCTTGAGCTGGAGCGTGACTTTATCGAGCGCCCAGGCAGGCAGGCTGACGCACATGGCGAGCGCGAAGCCGAACGCCGAGGCGAACGCGAACGCTTTCGGCGCGGGCGCGAAAGCCGTCGATTCGCGGCGGGCCAGGGGAAATCGGATCATCAGTCGGTCACACCGCTAGGTGTGCACTAAAGCAACGTATGAATACGATTGTACTGACCTTCCCGGCCGGGACAACGGAAAATCCAAACTGTGTGCGTGGCACAACAATCCGGGTGTTGCAAAAGCGAAGAAAGGGGACGATTTTGCACGGCCGATAAGCACGGCCGATAACTCACGCGCTGTCGTCGCCGCGCCAAGGTGGCGCGGCGACGCAGGCTATTGGCGACGGACGACGGTACTTACTTGCGCCGGGCGCCGGCTTTTGCCACCGGCGCCGCCTTCGGCTTGGTCTTGATGGTCGCCAGAATCGATGGACGCACCTTCGATTCCGGGGCGATGAAGGGCGTCGGCGCCAGCGCGCGCTCGGTCTTGCGCTTGGGCGCGGCGGCGAACTTGTCGAGCGTGCCGGCGCCCGAGGTCTGGCGCTTGCGCTCGCCCGCCGCCAGGCCGCCGTCTTCCGACGCCTGCCAGCTCGGCACCAGATGGCGGTCGCCATTGCCGATCAAGTCGCCACGGCCCATCTTGACCAGGGTTTCGCGCAGGATCGGCCAGTTGGCCGGGTCCTGGTAGCGCAGGAACGCCTTGTGCGAACGGCGCACCTTGCCGCTCTTGGCCGTTTCCACGATCTCGGAATCGGCCGTCACTTTTTTCAGCGGATTCTTGCGCGAGTAGTACATCGTCGTGGCCATCGCCATCGGGGTCGGCATGAAGGTCTGCACCTGGTCGAGCTTGAAGTTGTTTTTCTTCAGCCACAGCGCCAGGTTGAGCATGTCTTCGTCCGTCGTGCCCGGGTGAGCGGCGATGAAATAAGGAATCAGATACTGCTTCTTGCCCGCTTCCAGGGAGAAACGGTCGAACATTTCCTTGAATTCGTCGTAAGCGCCGATGCCGGGCTTCATCATCTTCGACAAGGTGCCTTCTTCGGTGTGCTCAGGCGCAATCTTGAGCAAGCCGCCCACGTGGTGGGTCACCAGTTCCTTGACGTATTCGGGCGAGCGCACGGCCAGGTCGTAGCGCAAGCCTGAGCTGATCAGCACTTTCTTGATGCCGGGAATGGCGCGCGCCTTGCGGTACAGCGAAATCAGCTTGCTGTGATCGGTGCCGAGATTGACGCAGATGGTCGGGTACACGCACGACAGGCGGCGGCACGATTCCTCGATTGCCTTGTCCTTGCAGGCCAGCCGGTACATGTTCGCGGTCGGGCCGCCCATGTCGGAAATGGTGCCGGTGAAACCCTTGGTCTTGTCGCGGATGTGCTCGATTTCGCGCAGGATCGACGGCTCCGAACGGCTCTGGATGATGCGGCCCTCGTGCTCGGTGATCGAGCAAAAGGTGCAGCCGCCGAAGCAGCCGCGCATGATGTTGACCGAAAAGCGGATCATGTCCCAGGCCGGAATCTTGGCCTTGCCGTAGCTCGGATGCGGGGCGCGCGCGTAATTCATGTCGTACACGCCGTCCATTTCGTCCATGGCCAGCGGCAGCGGCGGCGGATTGAGCCAGACGTCGCGTTCGCCGTGCGCCTGCACCATCGCGCGCGCATTGCCGGGGTTCGATTCGAGGTGGAACACGCGCGAGGTGTGCGCGTACATCACCGGATCGGTGCTCACCGTTTCGTAGGATGGCAGGCGGACCACGGTCTTGTCGTGTTTTTCCTTGGCCATGGCCAGGCGTTCTTCGCGCGACATGATGCGGATCGGCTTGACCACTTCCTTGGGCTGGGCATTGTCGGTGGCGCAGGCGGACTTGTCTTCCTGGGCCATCGCGTAGGGGTCGTGGTGGGCGTCGACCTTGCCGGGCACGTCGACCCGGGTCGAGTTGTGCACGCCCCAGTCGTCGCCGGGCAGCCAGCCTTGCGGCACCATGAAGGCGGTACCGCGCAGGTTACGGATATCCTTGATGTTTTCGCCGCTTGCCAAGCGGTGGGTCAGGTCGACCAGGGCGCGTTCGGCGTTACCGAACAGCAGCATGTCGGCCTTGGAATCGGGCAGCACCGAGCGCCGCACCTTGTCGGACCAGTAATCGTAGTGGGCGATGCGGCGCAGCGAGGCTTCGATCGAGCCGATGATGACCGGCACGTCCGGAAACGCTTCGCGCGCGCGCTGGGCGTACACGGTGACGGTGCGGTCCGGGCGCTTGTTCGGCTCGCCGTTTGGCGTGTAGGCGTCGTCGGAGCGGATCTTGCGGTCGGCCGTGTAGCGGTTGACCATCGAGTCCATGTTGCCGGCGGTGACGCCGAAGTACAGATTGGGCTTGCCGAGCACGCGGAAGGCCTCGGCCGAGAGCCAGTCCGGCTGGGCGATGATACCGACGCGGAAACCTTGCGCTTCGAGCAGGCGGCCGACCAGGGCCATGCCGAAACTCGGATGGTCGATGTAGGCGTCGCCCGTGACGAGGATGACGTCGCACGAATCCCAGCCCAGGGCGTCCATTTCGGCGCGGGACATGGGAAGGAAAGGCGCGGCGGGAGCGCGGCTAGACCGTTTCGGGACGGTCGCAAACAGGTTTGTTGGGGAGTTCATTGGGCAGTATTGTACCGGAAAACCTTCCGGAGCAACTTGCCACCGCCCTTTTTCAAGGCCGATTGCAGCGAAAAAACGTCTTATGTTTCAACAACTTGTGACGTTTGTGCCACATTTACAGGCAGTTGCCGGAGCGCGCTTGGCGCTCGCGGCGTACGGCCGGTCAGATACCCATGTTCGACAGCATCCGGCCCAGCTCGCGCAGGGCGGGTTCCAGGCGCGGGTGCTCGGCGGCGAATTTGGCGGTGATTTCCTGGGTGCGCTCGGCCAGCCCGTAGGTGGTGGTGCCGGCCGGTTCGGCCAGCAGGGCCGCAGCCGGGTCGGACGCCGTAGCGGACGCTTCGGCTTGCTCGGCCAGGGCAGTGTCGCTGATGGTGGCTTGCGCGGCGGCTGCACGCTTGTCCAGCAGGGTCTGGATGTCGCCGTCGAGCTGCATCAGCAAACCTTGCAACTCTTCATCCACCTGATCCGTCTGCGCCAGGTTGGCATGCAGGGTTTTCAGGTGCGACTTCAGGTTCGCTGTGTCGTCGTTCAACATGTCATCCTCTTTTAATTGGTGAAATTTGTGGCCAGATACAGTTCTTCAACCCTGGTACGCGCCCACGGGGTCTTGCGCAGGAACTTCAGGCTGGACTTGATGCTTGGATCGCTGATGAAACAATTGATGTCGATCCGCTTGCCAAGCTCATCCCAGCCGTAATGGGCGACCAACCTGGTCAACAGAGATTCTAAGGTAATACCGTGTAAGTCGTGAACACTCATTGCTGCGCTTGATCCTATGGCGGGTTGGGGGGAAGGCTATACCGTCCTTATACACCCAAATGGCGGCGCGATCCATCGCGCGGCGCGGCAAGCTTGGGCGCCGGGGCGCGGGCTTACTCGCGGAAAATGCGTATCTCGGTCCCGCTCTTGTCGGCCAGTTCGACCATGTGCCCGGTGCCGCGCGCGCAACCGGGCTTGCCGTAATCGGCATGGAAGGCCAGTACCAGGTCGATGCCGGTGGCGAGCATGCGTTCGTTCAAGCCACGCCAGGCTTCGCCGGGGAAGGCGCGCTGGTCGGCGCGGTTCTTTTTCATGCGCTGCACGCTCAAGCCCAGCTCAGCGGCGACAGCCACCGCGCAGGCATCGGCGCCCGGGGTGTCGCCGGTGACGATCACGCTGTGCGGCGGCAACTGGGACAATGCGCGGCGCACCGTGTCGGGGTTGTCCCAGGTGGTCGAGCCGGTGACCAGCACGCGCAGGAATGGTCGCTCAGACACAGGTAAAGTGAAACATCGGTGTTTTCCTCGCGACGATGATCTTGTTTCATGGGCAGCCAACAGCAGCCTGATTGCATTATATTAAATTAACCGGGAGCGCAACGGGCCAACCATGGATGCGCAGCGACCAGGACAGCGCCTGGCGCATGGGCGGGAAACACGATAGCGCCAGCCCACGCATGGCCGATCAGCGACGACGCAGGCGCGCCAGCAGGGCCGCCGCGCCCCACCAGATGGCAGCCCAGACCAGCACTACGCACACCCATCCCAACAAGGATGGCGCGGCCCAGCCGCCCGACGCGCCGCTGCCGAACACCGGCAGGCCGAGCGCATCGAGCACGAACAAGGGACCGTAGATGGTGGCGGCGATGGCCGGCCCCAAGGTGCCGGTACCGGCCCAGATCCAGCCGATCACGGCATGGACGGTCGCCAGGCCGACGAACAGCACAGAACGCAGTGTCATTGTGTGCACTCGCCGGATGGCTCAGTCGGGCGTGTGTGGGCCGGCAGCGTTTACTTTCGCTTCGGCAGCAACGGCCAGGCGTTCAAGCAAGCGCAACTTTGTTTCGAGGAGGGTGTTCTGCGCCTCCACCAGCGCCAGCGTTCTGTTTTGCACAGAACCCTTGCCGCTCGCGCGCTTGATGAAGAAACCGAACACGCCGATTAACAGCAGCATCGGTCCCCAGCTGACCAGATAATCAAGCAGGACCGACATCGTCGACGGTTCGGGGTGCGGCTTGATCGCCACGGCCGAGATGATGCGCATTTCCTGCGACACGTAAGCCTCCTTGGCCCGCGCCGCGACCTCGCGAATACGGAACGCAACCGCGCCGGACGCCGGCACAAATAGCCCGTCGACAGGCTGGGTCACGGTATCGACGAGGACGTGGTTGGCATCGAAGTATTTCACTTCCAGCATGACGTCCCTGACACTGTCGGCGGATGCATTTTTCAGTGTTGCCAGGGACGTGACCATGCGCGGCTCATCCGATACGTTGAGCGAGGTATTGCTGACCGCCAGTTGGTCGACCCTGGCCGGGGAATCCTCGTGGTAACTGCAGGCAAGCGCCGAAGTCGAGAAGGCCAACATGCAGGCCGACCGTGCCATTCGTTTTTTCATGGTGTTTTCAGGTGAGGTGTATCAAGGGGATGGGCAGCGGATGAAGCGTGCCGCTTTGTTCCCAGGCGTCAGGATGGGTTCAGTCCTCACCCGGCCGCGGTGCGCCGCGTGAGCGCGCTTCGGCGGCCAGCGCCAGCCGCTCGAGCATGAGCGCTTGCGTGCCGAGGTGGGCAATCTGCGCATTCATCAACGCCGGGGCGTTGGTGGTCGCCGACTTCTTGCCGATCAAGCGTTTCATGAAATAGATCAAAAAGCCCAACAAGGCCAGCAAGGGTAGCCAGGTGATCAGGAATTGCTCCATGAACGGGCTGAGCGCGGATTTTTGCGGAGGCGGAACGATCGCCTCGGCGGAGACGACGCGCACTTCCTGCGACACGTACGCTTCCGCCGGCTGGTAAATGTGCTCGCGCAGGCGGAACGCGACCTCGCCGGCCGCCGGCGCAATCACATTGTCGACACAGCGCGTGAAGGTATCGACCAGCACATGCTTGGTGTCGAAGTATTTCACCTCGAACATCACTTCCCTGACCCTGTCGGAGGACGCATTCTTCAAGGTACCGAACGTGGTGGCCGTGCGCCCGTCCGCGGACACGCTGAACGTGGCCTCCCGGACCGCCAGCTGGGCCAGCGGCACCGACGTGGTACCGTCACGGCCGCAGGCGAACGCCGTCCCGGAAATGACCAGCAAGCATGCGGCGTGCGCGATCAATTTTTTCATGGTGCTTTCAAGTGGGATGGATCGAGGGGAACATCGGCGCGGTTGACGGGTCCTGTTGCGGCTTGCCTGCGCCGTACAGCACGTCCGAACGCAGCACATACTTGATGCCGCCGGTCAGCGCGGCGCCTTCATGCCAGGTGTCGTGCACGAACAGCAGGGCCGAACCGGTCCCTGGCGTCACCCGGAACTCCTTGAAGACCGTGTCGCCGCCCTCGTAGCCCTCGTTCAGGTAGACGAGGAAAGTGAGCTTGCTGCTCAGCCCATCTTCGTTCCACGGGCCATCCTTGTGCATCTTGAAGCGCTGCCCGGTCGCATACTTGTAAAAGCGCAGCTCGCGCGGCAACCCGACAGCAGCGTGGCCGTCGAGCTCGGGCATGCCGGCCGCCGCCAGGCGCTGCCACAGCAGGGCGATCCAGTCGGGCGCCTCGAACTGGGCGCGCTCGTTGTTGCGGATCGCCGGCATCGGTCGGGCGCCTTGCGCGGTGCGCACCGCCGCCGCCGCGAAGCCGCGCGCCTCAGCCAGCGCGATCAACTCGCCGCACTCGCGCGCATCGAGAAACCCATCGATGGAAAACACCGTCGGCGCGTGGGGGACGACCCGCATGCGGTCCGGCTTATTTCTTCTTGCGCGCAGCGCGCGGCGCCGGGTGCGCGCACTTGTCGTCGAACACCGAGGCGTCGGCTAGAAACTCGCGCGCGTCCGCATCCTTGGGCATGGCCGTGCGCAAGTGCGCGGCGATGGTCTTCACTTCCGCGTCCAGCGCGGTGGCGCCGCCGCAGCCGGCAACCCGGCGCTTGAGGGTGGCGGCCAGCATGGCGGAGCGGCCGTGCTTGACCGTGTTGGGCATGGTGACGCGGCGGATGGCCAGGATGTCCTCGTAGCGCGCCAGGGCCGCCGGGTTCTGGTCCTGATGCTCGTGCATGCTGCCGATATCGTTGATGATGGCGACCGTTTCCTCGGACTGCGCGCCGAAGGTTTGCACGGCCTGCGGCAGCATGGCCTCGAACAATTCCTGGGCGCGCTTGTGGTTGCGCTCAGCGCTATAGCTCATCGCATGCGCGGCCCGCACTTCCAGGGTCACCGGGTCGGCCATGCCGAGCGTGGCGCCGTACACCGCGATGGCGCGCTCGTACCATTCGCGCCCGGTCCGGTTGTCGTTCTCGCGCATGTAGCTACCGCCGATGTTCACATAACTCATGCCGACCTGGTAGCTGTTCTCGCCATGGATCTTGCGGCGCAGTTCCAGCGCCTCGGTCAACAGGCGGCGCTCGCCGGCCACGTCGCCCTTCAGGCCCAGCATGCGTCCGAGCGCGTCCGCCGCATCGGCTTCGAGCTGGAGGTTGGCGTTCTTGCGGGCCTGCGCCAGCACCTCGGCCATTTCGGCCTGGACGGTGCCGAATTCCTTCATCTGCATGCGCTGCTCGGCGCTGTCGAGCATGGCCTGGGCGGCCTGGTCCGACTCCTTGCCGTACCCGGCCCGGCAAGCTTGCACGGCGGCGGCATAGCCGACCCGCCCGGCCACCGGGTCGCCGCCGTCGCCGGCGCGCTGGGCATCGAGCCCGTACGCGTGGCACAGCACGGCGGAAGCGTCGTGCGTGCGGACTTTCTCGGCACGGGCGCTGGCGATGGCTTGTTGCAGGGCGGCCGTCGAGGCTGCGCTCTTGCCTTCGTTGTCCAGCGCCAGCGCACTGCAATACAGGCGCTGCGGTCCGAATTCGAGCGCCTCGGCATCGGTACAGCAGTCGGCGCCGCTGCAACGCGGACCGGACTCGCCCGGTTCTTCGGTCAACTGCACTTCGGGAGGCCGCACGGGTGCGGTGGTACAGGCCGCCAAGCCAAGGGCGCACAGCAGGACGGACGCAAGCGGGAGTAAGCGAGGTGTGAGCATAGAGGCAACGTTCGGAAAGAGGGACGTGCCTTATTATAGAGCATTGTCGCTATGCTAATTTTCAGGAAAGCCGAGCGTGGCGGGCGCCTGCTTCAGATGGCCGATCAGGCGCTCGACGTGGCGCACCTCGTCGACGCCCAAAAAACCGTGGCGCTGCCCACGGTTCGCGCTATTGGACACGATGTCCGATGCGGCTTCGAGCAGGAGGTCGCCGCTGTCGTCGCGCCCGCCCATGCAGTCGGCATGCACCAGGCCGGCCGGTGCGTAGGTACGCGTGATCAACGGACCGCTGGCATCGATCGTCAGGGCGCGCCCGGTGGTGATGGCATGCACCACACTGAGCGCATTGTTGCGCATCTTGAACGGCTGATACAGGCGGTAAACACCAAGCCACAGAAACGACAACGGCACGACTATCGCGAACGGGAAGATTTCTCCTTGCCGATGGGTTCGCCACATTGCAGGGACCAGAAAAACGGTGAGTAGCAGGCTAACGAGCGTCCACGGGATAAAAAAGGACTGCTCCGCGAAACCTCTTTTCAGATAACTAGCGGGGATCGGCTGCGCGGCCCAGACCAGCCGTTCGCCGGGCGCCATTTCCGCGCGCAGCGCCTGGCGCAGCTTGTCCGGCAAGGGCCCGATATCGGGCGTGATCAGGCACTGCTGGAAGCTGGCATGCGGCGTGTTGGGCGCCAGCGGCAGCGTCTTCGCCAGCGCCGCGATCAGTCCATGCACGCGCCGGACCCGGGCAATGGCGAGCATGCCGTGGCGCTTCGTCGTATAGCCTTCATCGCCGTCGTGGACGTATTCCGTCTCCAGTATCAGGTCGCCCCAGCCGCCGGCGTGCTCGCTGCGTTCGATTTGCTGCAACTGTGCTGGTACATACGAGCTGATCGTTTCGGGATCGCCGCCGCCCAACAGGATGACGCGCTCGCTGGTGATGGCGTACACCACGAAGCGTGCTTCTTCCTCGAGCCTGGATGGCGAGCGCAATCCAAGTACGCCGCCCAGCAGGAACGGCACGCCGATCAGCGGCAGGAAATCGAAGTCGAGGCCGTACAGGATGAGCGTACGGGCGATGCTGCCGACAATCCACAGCAGCCCGCATGCCGCCATCGCTGCAAAAGCGACACGGGACTCGTATGCATCCCGTTTCATATAGTGCTCGGCGATCGGCTGGCCGACCCAGACCAGGCGCTCGCCCGGTGTCAAGGCCGCCTGGAGGCGGTTCTGCAGATATTTGGGAAGTACCGCGATGTCGGTCAATATGGCTCCATGGAGGAAATTGGCGCCACCATTATCGCGCATCGCCGGGCGGGCCGGCGAAGTGCTCACGACGAAAAAAATGCCGTCCTGTGCGAACGGCATTCTTGAGAAGTTCAGGCAAGCTTACTTGGCAGTGAGCCCGCGCCGTTCCAGCAGCGGTTCGATGGTCGCATCGCGGCCGCGGAAGTTGCGGTACATTTGCATGGCATCGATGGTGCCGCCTTTCGACAGCAAGGTCTTGCGGAAATGGTCGCCATTTTTGCGCGACAAGCCGCCGTTTTCCTTGAACCAGTCGACCGTATCGGCGTCCAGCTTTTCACTCCACAGGTAACCGTAGTAGCCGGCCGAATAACTGCCCGAGAACACGTGCGAGAAGTAGGTCGAGCGATAGCGTGGCGGCACCGGCGCGAAGTCGACGCCGGCGTCCTTCAGCGCGGCCGCTTCGAACGCCAGCACGTCGGTCGGGATGTGGGCGGCGTCCAGCTGGTGCCAGCGCTGATCGAGAATCGACGAAGCCAGGTTCTCGGTGGTGCGGTAGCCTTCGTTGAACTGCTTCGATCCGATCACCTTGTCGAGCAATTCCTTGGGCATCGGCTCGCCGGTCTTGTAGTGCCTGGCGTAGTTGGCGAGCACGTCAGGCCAGAGCGACCACATTTCATTGACCTGCGAAGGGAATTCCACATAGTCGCGCGGCACGGCGGTGCCGGCAAAACGCGGATAGGTCACGTCCGAAAACATGCCGTGCAGGGCATGGCCGAATTCGTGGAACAGGGTGCGCAGTTCGTCGTAGGTCAGCAGGGTCGGTTCGCCCGCGGCCGGCTTGGGAATGTTCAGGTGATTGCCGATGACCGGGTGCGTGCCCAGCAGGCGCGATTGCGCCACGTAGGCATTGGCCCAGGCGCCGCCGCGCTTGTTCGGGCGCGCGTACAGATCGGCCACGAAGATCGCCAGCGGCTTGCCGTCGGCATCGATGACGTCGAACACGCGCATGTCAGGGTCGTACACCGGCAAGTCCTTGCGTTCCTTGAAGGTGATGCCGTACAACTGGCCGGCGGCGTAGAACACGCCCTTGGTGAGCACGTTGTTCAGCTCGAAATACGGACGCAGCGCGCTCTGGTCGAACTGGAAGCGCTCGGCGCGCACCTTGTCGCTGTAGAAGGCCCAGTCGTGGGCGGCGAGCTGGAAGCCGCCATGGCCGGCGTCGATGACGGTCTGGATATCGGCCGCTTCCTTGCGCGCGTTGGCCACCGCCGGCTTGACCAGGCCGGCCAGCAGCGTGTTGACGGTGCCGGTATCTTTCGCGGTCTGGTCGTCGAGCGAGTAGGCGGCATGGTTCGGATAGCCGAGCAGGGCGGCGCGCTCGGCACGCAGCCGGGCGATGCGCAGCACCACGCCGGTGTTGTCGAATTTGCCGCCGCGGCTGCCGCGCCCCATCGACAATTCCTGCAGGCGCTGGCGCACGGCGCGCTTGGTCAGCACCGCCATGGCGGCCTGGCCCGTGGTGTTGGTCACCGCGAGCATGAACTTGCCTTCGAGGCCGTTCTTGCTCGCGTTCGCGGCCGCCGCATCGATGGCCGCTTCCGTCATGCCGTCCAGTTCCGCGCGGCTGTCAACCACCAGCGCGGCCGCCTTGGCCTCGCCCTGCACGTTCTGGCTGAAGGTCGCTTGCAAGCCCGCCAATTCGGCGTTATAGGCCTTCAGCTTGCTCTTGTCGGCCCCGTTCAAGCGGGCGCCGGCGCGGATGAAATCCTTGTGATAGCGCTCCAGCAGGAAGGCCGATTCGGCATCGAGCCCGAGTTTGTCGCGCCGTAGGTACAAGGATTCGATACGCTCGAACAATTTCTGGTTCAGGCTGATCGCGTCGCGGTGCGCCGCCCTCTTGGGCGCCAGGGTCAGTTCGAGGGCCTTGATGGCGTCGTTGCTGTTGCCGGCCCCTAGAATGGAAAAGGCGCCGCTGACACGGTCGAGCAGCTTGCCGGAGCGTTCCATGGCGACGACGGTGTTCTCGAACGTGGCCGGCTTGCGGTTGTTGGCGATGGTGTTGACCTCGGCGGCCTCGCTGCGCATGCCTTCGGCAAAGGCCGGGGCGAAGTGCTCGATCCTGATCTTGTCGAAGACCGGGTAGTTGAATGGCAAGGTGCTCGCTTTGGCGAACGGGTTGGACCCTGGCAGCGCGGCGCGGGCCGGCGCGGTCCAGGCGAAGCTGGTCACGGCCAGGCTGGCCGCGATGATCATCAGTGGGGGACGGGTCATGGTGGTGTGCGAATCGGGGGAACGGAGGGAGAAGCGGAGGATGCCGCGCCATCGTTCCCCCGACGCCAGGGCGGCGCCGGGGGAACGACGGTGGGCAGTGGCGGCGCCAGCCTGGCCGGTGCCGCCTGGTCTTAGTGGACGGTCAGGCCGCGGCGGTTCAGCAGCGGTTCGATCTTCGGATCGCGGCCGCGGAAATTGCGGAACAGGTCGAGCGCGTCGACCGTGCCGCCGCGCGAGAGCAGGGTGTTGCGGAAATGGTCGCCATTCTTGCGCAGCAAGCCACCGTTTTCCTTGAACCATTCGACCGTATCGGCGTCCAGCTTCTCGCTCCACAGGTAGGAATAGTAACCGGCCGAATAACCGCCCGAGAAACTATGCGAGAAGTAGGTGGTGCGGTAGCGCGGCGGCACCGGCGCGAAGTCGACGCCGGCTTCCTTGAGCGCGTTCGCTTCGAAGCCGAGCACGTCGGTCGGCACCTGGGCCGCGCTCAACTGGTGCCAGCGCTGGTCCACCAGGGAGGCCGCCAGGTATTCGGTGGTCAGGAAACCCTGGTTGAATTTCTTCGCTTCGATGAACTTGCCCAGCAATTCCTTGGGCATCGCTTCGCCGGTCTTGTAGTGCTTGGCGTAGTTGGCCAGCACTTCCGGATCGATCATCCACATCTCATTGACTTGCGAAGGATACTCGACGAAGTCGCTCGGCACGCTGGTGCCCGAGAAACGCGGATACTTCACGTTCGAGAACATGCCATGCAGCGCGTGGCCGAATTCGTGGAAGGCGGTCTTGACTTCATCGACCGTCAGCAAGGTCGGCTCGCCGGCCGGCGGCTTGGGAATATTGAGGTGGTTGGCGATCACCGGATGCGTGTCCATCAAGCCCGACTGCGACACATAGGCATTCATCCACGCGCCGCCCTGCTTATTGCTGCGCGCGTACATGTCGGCCAGGAAGATGGCCAGCTGCTTGCCGTCGGCATCGAACACGTCGAACACACGCACGTCCGGGTTATACACCGGCAAATCCTTGCGTTCCTTGAAGGTCAGGCCGTACAGCTTGCCGGCGGCGAAGAACACGCCGTTGACCAGGACGTTGTCGAGCTCGAAATACGGCTTGAGCTGTTTCTCGTCGAAATTGAAGCGCTCGGCCCGCACCTTGTCGCTGTACATGGCCCAGTCGGCGGCGCCGACCTTGAAACCGCCCTTTTCGGCGTCGATGACTTTCTGGATATCGTCCGCTTCCTTGCGCGCATTGGTCACGGCGGGCTTGGCCAGTTCGGCCAGCAGGGTGTTGACCACGCCGGTCGTCTTGGCGGTCTGGTCTTCCAGCGAGTAGTCGGCGTAGGTCGGGTAGCCGAGCAGGGCCGCGCGTTCGGCGCGCAGGCGGGCCAGCTTGACCACCACGTCGCGGTTATCGAATTTGCCGCCGTGGCTGCCACGCGCCAGCGACGCCGCCATCAGGCGCTCGCGCACCGCGCGGTTGGTCAGCTGTGCCAGCGGCGGCTGGCCGCTGGTGTTGACCAGGGCGACCAGGAACTTGCCTTTCAGCTTGCGCTTCTTGGCCGCATCGGCGGCCGCGCTGATTTGCGCATCGCTCATGCCGTCCAGTTCCGCGCGGGTATTGACCACCAGCGCAGAGGCGTTGATTTCCGCCAGTACGTTCTGGGTGAACTTGGTCTGCAGGCTGGCGATCTGGCCGTTGAATTTTTTCAGCTTGTCCTTGTCGGCCGTCGACAACTGGGCGCCGGCGCGCACGAAATCCTTGTGATAGCGTTCCAGCAGGTAGGCCGATTCCGCATCGAGGCCGAGCTCGGCGCGCTTGTCGTAGAGCGCCTTGACCCGCTGGTACAGCTTGGCGTTGAGGAAGATCGCATCGTTATGCGCGGCCATTTTCGGCGACATGGCGCTGTCGATGGCATCCAGGGCCGGATTGGTGTTGGCGCCCTGCAGGGCCGAGAAGGTGGTCGCCACGCGGGTCAGCAACTGGCCCGAACGCTCCATCGCCACCACGGTGTTCTCGAAGCTGGGCGCCTCGGCATTGTTGGCGATGGCATCGATCTCGCCCAACTGCGCGCGCATGCCGGCCTCGTAGGCGGGCCGGAAATGACTGTCCTTGATCTTGTCGAAGGCCGGGTACTGGAACGGCAAGGTGCTGGGCTGGGCAAACGGATTCGATGCGGCCAGTGCGCCGGCGGGGGTGGCCGGGGCGGCAAAGGCGGTGGTGGCCAGCGCCAGGCTGGCGGCGACGATAAGCATGTGGGGACGGGTCATGGCATCTTTCACGAGCGCTAATGGAAGCTGCCGACGGGTAGCCGGCAGCGCATGAGCGCACGATCATAGCAGCATGGTCACACGCCTGTCATCCGTGATGATGTATGCATATGCCGGTATGGGCGGAAGGACCGGCGCGCCAAGCCTAGTAGTGCGGCGGGCGGTCGTTGACCGGGTTCGGTCCCGACTGGGCATTGTTGCGGATGTGTTCGGCCAGCTTGGCGACCATCGCTTCGAGCTGGTCGATGCGGCGGCCCTGCTGGTACACCATCTGGTTCAGGGATTCGACCAGGTCTTCCTGGTGCGCGAGCTTGATCTCGATATCGACAAAACGGTCTTCCTGGCTCACGGCGGCGTCCTTGGGGGCAAAGCCGCCATTATGCCAGTGCGCTCAGGCCGGTCCGTGTTCCCAGGCCGGCGCCACGCCTACCAGCAGCAGCGGCGGCGCCTCGTGCGCCGCGGGAGCGTCCGAGCCCGTTTGAACGTCGCCGGCCATGAGCGCGAGCATGGCCTTGATCACCGCGTGAAACGCCTCGACATCGCTGCCGGCGGTCACCGTGGCCAGCATGGTGCGCACCATCGAGGCGGCCAGGGTACTGCCGTAGCCGGCGATTTCGGACGGGCGGTCGATCGCCAGGGTGAAGTCGGACGCCACCGCCAGGGTATTGCCGATGCGCTGGGCGTCGAGCAAGCCCTGGGGCGTGCTGTTTTGCAGTGCGCCGGCCATGATCGACATGGCGGCATTGGCGCGCGAGAGCGCGCCGCTGTCGATGGCCTCGCTCCAGAACGCCAGTCCGGCATCGTCCGGGCTGCGCCCGAGCACGTTCTTGTACACGGCGCTCACAAAGTCGATGATGCCGTCGGGATACAGCTTATCCGATTCGGCGCTGGTGCTGAAACTGTCGATCAATTTGTGCAAGCCGGGATTGGTGGCGTAGGCGGCGCTGATGCCGACGATGTCGTGCGGCGCGCCCAGTTTGGCCAGCTGGTCCTGGAAGCTCTGCATGCCGGCATAGTCGGCGGCGCGGCCGAAATAAGCCACGTACAGCGCTTGCACGGCCGCATCGTATTCGACGTTGACGGTGCTGTCGCTGAATGTGAAACGCTCGACATTGGCCAACAGCTGCAAGCCGCCGCTGGCGCCGTTCTTGGGCAGCACGGCGTACCCGCCGGCGCCATTGGTGATGTTGTAGTCGGCCCGCAAGCCGGCGAAGCCGAACGTGTCGACCCCGGAGCCGCCGTTAATTTGCATTTGCATGGAAAGTCCCTTCGATCCGAACACGACGGCGCCACCACCACGGCCGGCGCCCGCGCTCACTATACCAGCGTCTGTTCCCACGGCTGGTGGCCGATCCCAATCAGGTCCACGTGCACGATAGGATCCCCGTACTCGACATTGGCCATGGCCTTGGCCGGCCCCGTCATCGACTTCAGGGTGGCGCCGATGGTCGTCTGATAGGCGATCAGGTCGGTGCTCGCCGTGACGGCGCCGAGCATGGCGCGCACCGAGGCGGCGGCAGCGGCGCTGCCATAGCCGGCGATCTCTTGCGGGGTATCGATCATCAGGGTGAAGCCGGAGGCGACGATCAGCTTGTTATTGACCAGTTTGGCATCGAGCACACCCTGGGCCGTCTTGTTGTCGAGCGCGCCGGCCATGACCGAGAGCGAGGCGTTGGCGCGCGACAGGCCGCCGCTGTCGATGGCATGACTCCAGAAGGCCAGTCCGCCGGCGTCGGGCGCGCGTCCGAACACGTTCTGGTACAGCGCATTGATGAAGGTGGTGGTAGCGCCCGGATACAAGGCGGCCGACTCGGCGCTGACGGCGAAGCTGTCGATCAGTGCATGCAGGCCGGCGTCCTGGCTATACGCCGCGGCCAAGCCGCGCACGTCCTCGGGAGCGTGCAATGCGCCCAGCTGCTGCTGGAAGCTGCGCATGCCGCTGTAGTCGGCCGCGCGGCCGAAATAGCCGACATACAAGGCTTGCACCAGCGATTCGTAGGCAAAGAATACCTTGCCGTCGGCAAACACCAAGGATTCGATATTGACCAGCACATCCTGGCCCTCGTCGCCGACCCGGTCGCGCACGACATAGCCGGCCTCGATCTTGGTGATGTCGTAATTCGCACGCGCCCCGATGTAGCTGGCTTCGTCGACGCCGCCGAGGCCATCGATGACATCGTCGCCGCCGGCCCCTTCCAGCCGTTCGCTGTCGGCGCTACCGCTGATACGCTCGGCGTCGTTGCTGCCGGTGAGGTAATCCATGCGCCCGCCCGCACCATACTGGCCGCCGAGTCCATCGCCGCCGTAGATCCAGTTGAATGCGGCAATATCGTATTGCCCGTAGGTGCTGTAGGGACCGCCCACGGAATCATAGGACATCAGGGTGTTGCCGGTGTGGTCGTCTTCGTAAGGCAGCTTGATATCGCCTTCGAAGGGATGTTTCAGGCCGAGCGTATGGCCCAGTTCGTGCAATAAGGTTTCATAGCCGGACCCGCCCGGGGTCAGGTCGGCGTTGGGAGTGCGAAATTCCACATTGTCGAGGTAGACATAGGCCTGGACGCTGTAGTCGCTGACGGTGGTGCCGCTGCGCGGCGGCGTATACGTCGTGTTCCAGCTGGACAATCCAGTCACGTCGTCGCCCGGAATATTGATCGACGCCAGATGAATCTGGGCAGTACCGCCATTACTGGTTTCGATGAACCAGATTCCGGTCACTTCGCGCAGGTAAGCCAAGGCTGTGCGGGTGGCCGCTTGCTGCGCGGGAGAAAAAGCGGTCTGCCCGCCCTGCCCGGCTTCGTTGCCGGTGCTGATCGAAAAGGTATATTGAATATAAAACGGCGCAGTGCGGCCGACGAAGTTCCAGTCGGGCCCTTCGCTGATCAAGGCGTCGATATGGTTGAAGCCGGACAGGCGCAGTTCGTTGATGTCGGACAGGGTGGTCATGGAAGCAATACGTGAAGACAGGCCGGGGACGCGCGGCGCCGCATGGGCGCGGGCAGGCACAACTGGCAAAGGCAGGGGCCGGAAAAATTACCGACAGATACCATAAGTATCTCAATAGAACATATTTACGTCAAATTTTTGCATATAAAACAGGCAACGGGCAGTCTGTTTTCGCCAAAAAACGACACTCCTCCATCCGCCACACGGCAAAAAGCCGGCGCCGCCCACAAGTGGCGGCGCCGGCCTGGAGCCGGAGCAGCAGCCGGGATGGAACGGCGGCGCCTTACCGTACCGAATCGATCAGGCCGCCATGCTGCAGGCCGACCAGGATGAGCGCGCTGTCGGGCAGGCCGGCGCCGCCGTACACGGTATCGTGCTGCACGACGTCAAGCTGCATCTGTGCGGCCCCGGTCTGGGCGCCGACACCAGGCAGCGCCGCGATGGTGCTGGCGATGGTGGCCTGGAAGGCGGCGATATCGGTGCTGGCCGTCACGCTGGCGAGCATGGCGCGCACGGTGGCGGCGGGATTGATGCCGACGTAGCCGTTCACTTCGGCGGTCGTGTCGATGGCGAGGGTGAAATCGGAAGCGATGACGATCTTGTTGTTGACCAGTTTGGCGTCGAGCACGCCCTGGGCCGTGCTGTTTTCGAGCGCGCCGGCCATGATCGAGAGCGAGGCATTGGCGCGCGACAAACCGTCATGGTCGATCGCATTGGTCCAGAACGCCAGGCCGCCCGCGTCCGGGGCGCGCCCGAACAGGTTCTTGTACACGGCCGTGACGAAGGCGCTGGTGGCGCCCGGATACAAGGCGGCCGACTCGGCGCTGGCGCCGAAGCTGTCGATCAGGCTGTGCAGCCCGGCATCCTTGGCGTAGGCGGCGGTAACGGCCGAAAACGTCAGCGGCGCGTGCAGGCTGACCAGTTGCGACTGGAAGGCCGCCAGGCCGCCCGAATCGGCGGCGCGGCCGAAGTAGGCCAGGTACAGCGCCTGCACCACGTCATCGTAGTCGAGCTTGAGGGTAGTGTCGGCGAACCTGATCGCCTCCATATTGCGCAGCAAGTCCGTGCCATCGGGGCTATGTTTGGCGGTGACCACGAAACCGCTGGTATCGCGCACCACGGTGTAGTCGCCGCGCATGCCCGGGTAGCTCACCGTATCGGTGCCGCCGCCGCCATCGATGATGTTGTTGCCCGGCGTGGGCAGCAGGGCATCGTTGCCGGCGCTGCCGGTGACGATGATCGGGGCCGCCGTGCCGAGCGCAAACAGCAGGTGCTTGGCGGCGGTGCTGGTGTTGCCGGCCTTGTCGAGCGAGCTCACGCTCACATCGTAATTGCCGTTGGCCAGGCCGCCGCCGCCCAGGCTCCAGTGACCGTCGGCGCCGACCGTGACTTCGCCGATGAGGGTGCCATTGGTCAGGCGGATCATGCTGCCCGCTTCGCCGGTGCCGCTGAACTCGATGGCGCCGCTGGCCGGGACCAGCACGCCGGCGGTCGGCGCCACCGGCGCGTGGGTATCCACGCTCAACAGCAGCGCGGCGCTCGGCGCCGAGACATTGTTGGCGGCATCGGTGGCGCGCGCCGTCAGCGACAGGTTGATCCCGTCGGCCAGGGCCGAGGTGGCGACCGACCAGGCGCCGTCGGCGCCGGCGGTAGTGGTGGCGACCAGGGCGGCGCCGCTGTACACCTTGACCGTGCTGTTGGCTTCGGCGCTGCCGCTGACGACCGGCTTGTCGCCGGCCACATACCCGTTCGGGTTTTTGACGACGGTGAGCGTCGGCGCGGCGGGCGCGGTGGTGTCGGCCGCCGCCGGCGGCGGAGTGACCACTGGCGGCGGAGTGACGACCGGTGGCGGAGTGACCACCGGCGGCGGAGTGACCACCGGCGGCGTCACCGGCGGCGGGGTGAGCAGCTGGGCGGCCTGCACGCTGCGGTCGTCGAACTTGAGCACCTCGACCGAGGTCAGGGTATCGATGCCGTCGGCGCCGCTGACGCGCAGCTTGCCAGCGCCCAGGCTGGTAATCGTGTAGGCGGCGTAATTGCCATGGAACACGGCGGTATCGCTGCCGTTGCCGCCGTCGAGGATATCGTTGCCGCCGCCGCCGTCGAGGCGGTCGGCGGCGGCGCTGCCGCTCAGGCTATCGGCGCGGCTGGTGCCCGTGATGTAGCGCCCGCCGCCGGTCGAGTTGATGCCGAGCGCGCCGCGCAGGCCGTCGCCACCATACAGCCAGTTCAGTGCCGCGATATCGTAGGGGCTGAAGGTGCTGTAGGGACCGCCCTGGCTGGTGTAGGACATCAAGGTGTTGCTGGTGTTGTCGTCGCCGGTCGCCAGATGGATGGCGCCGTCGAAGGGATGCTTCAGGCCCAGCATGTGGCCCAGTTCGTGCAGCAGGATTTCCAGGCCGCCCGAGCCGGGCGCCAGGGTGGCATTCGAGGCGGCGGCGACGACGGCGCTGTCCAGATACACGTAAGCCGCCGCGTGGAAGCTGAGCAGAGTAGTGCCTGAATTGGAATAGCCGGAATTCCAGCTGCACAGGCCCGCCGTGTTACCGCCCAGTTCCTTCGAGCACAGATGGACGTCGGCGCTGGCGGCGTCGGACGTTTCGCTGAAGACGATCCCGGTAATCGCGCTCAAGGTCGCCATGGCCGCGCGCGTGCCGGCTTGCTGGCCCGCGCTGAAGCTCGTCAGTCCGGCGCCGCTGTCATTGCCGCCTTCATTGTGGGAGGCGATCGAAAAGGTGTAGCGGATGGTATTGCCGGCGGGCGTCACGAAGTTCCAGTCGGGTCCGCTACTGAGCAGGGCATCGATGTGATTCAGGCCGGAGAGGGGGGTGTCGAGATCGGAGATGGTCGTCATGCGGGTATGCTTATGATTGGAAGTGGAATGATTCCAAATCACGCCCGATGATGAACGTTAACGCAACCGGCAGACAGAGTTGGAATGTTGCCGGATTTTGCTCGACAAACGCCGCAGTATTCCAAAAATGCGTATTGACGTCAAATTTAATTCAAATTTGGCATGTTAATTAATGCAATGTTTAATTTTTCCTGTGCCCGTCCACCATGCAAAACGGGCGTCTTACCCGGGAAGGGGGTAGACGCCCGTTGTGGCGGAGCCTGGAAACGGCCGCGCTTTACAGTACCGCCTCGATCAGGCCGCCCTGCTGCACGCCGACCAGGACCAGCGGGGTGGCGGCCAGGCCAGTGTCGCTGTGCACGGAGTCGTGTTGCAGCATCCCGGACCCGCTCTGCACGCCGCCACTGGACATGCCCGCGAGCGTGCTGACGATAGTGGCCTGGAAGGCGGCGATATCGGTGTTCGCCGTGACGGTGGCGAGCATGCTGCGAACGGTCGCGGCAGCCGGCGCGCCGGAATAGCCGGCCACTTCGGCCGGCGTGTCGATGGCCAGGGTGAAATCGGACGCGATGACGATCTTGTTGTTGACCAGTTTGGCGTCGAGCACGCCCTGGGCGGTGGTGTTTTCCAACGCCCCGGCCATGATCGAGAGCGAGGCATTGGCGCGCGTCAAACCGTCGTGGTCGATCGCATTGGTCCAGAACGCCAGGCCGCCCGCGTCAGGGGCGCGTCCGAACAGGTTCCTGTACACGGCCGTGACGAAGACATCGGTGGCGCCCGGATACAAGGCGGCCGATTCGGCGCTGGTGCCGAAACTGTCGATCAGGCTGTGCAACCCGGCATCCTTGGCGTAGGAGGCGGTGACGGCCGAAAACGTCAACGGCGCGTGCAGGTTGCCCAGTTGCGACTGGAAAGCCGCCAAGCCGCCCGCATCGGCCGCGCGGCCGAAGTAGGCCAGGTACAGCGCCTGCACCACGTCGTCGTACTGGAGCTTGAGGGTGGTGTCGGCGAACTTGATCGACTCCATATTGCGCAGCAAGTCCATGCCGTCGGTGCCGCTGGTGGCGGTGACCACGAAACCGCTGGTATCGCGCACCACGGTGTAGTCGCCGCGCGGGCCGGGGTAGTTGACCGTGTCGGTGCCGCTGCCGCCATCGATGACGTTGTTGCCTGCGGTTGGCAGCAGGACATCGTCGCCGGCGGTGCCCGGGACCGTGACCGAGGACCCGTTCCCGGTCCCCAGGGTAAACAGCAGGTGCTGGGTGGCGGTGCTGGTGTTGTCGGCCTTGTCGAGCGAGCTCACGCTCACGTCGTAGCTGCCGTTGACCAGGGTGCTGCCGGCCAGGCTCCAGTTGCCGTCCGAGCCGACCGTGCCTGTGGCGATGATGGCGCTGGCATTGCTCAGGCGGATCGTGCTGCCCGCTTCGCCGGTGCCGTTGAACAGGGCCGCGCCGCCGGCCGAAATGACCACGTTGCCGGTTGGCGCCACGGGCGCGTGGGTGTCGACGCTGAACAGCAGCGCGGCGCTCGGCACCGAGACATTGTTGGCGGCGTCGGTGGCGCGCGCCGTCAGCGACAGGTTCAGGCCGTCGGCCAGGGCCGAGGTGGCGACCGAATACGTGCCGTTGGTGCCGGCGGTGGTGGTGGCGACCAGGGCGGCGCCGCTGTACACCTTGACCGTGGAGTTCGCTTCGGCGCTGCCGCTGACAATCGGCGTGGAGCCGGACACATACCCGTTCGCATTCTTGACCAGAGTGAGCGTCGGCGCGGCCGGCGCGGTGGTGTCGCCCGCTGGCGGGGTCGCCGTTTGCACGGTCTGGTCGTCGAACTGCAGCTTTTCGATCGAGGTCAGGGTGTCCATGCCATCGGCACCGGTGACGCGCACGGAGCCGCCGCCCAGGTCGGTGACCGTGTAGGAAGCGTAATTGCCGCGGAACACGGCCGTATCGGTACCGCCGCCGCCGTTGATCATATCGTCGCCGCCAAGGCCCACGAAGCGGTCGGCGCCAGTGCCGCCGCTCAGGATATCGGTGAAACTGGTACCGGTGAGATAGCGCCCGCCGCCGGTCGAATTGATGCCGAGCGCGCCGCGCAGGCCGTCGCCGCCATACAGCCAGTTCAGGGCCGCGATGTCATAGGGGCTGAAGGTGCTGTACGGACCGCCCTGGCTGGTGTACGACATCAAGGTGTTGCTGGTGTTGTCGTCGCCGGTGGCCAGATGGATGCTGCCCTCGAAGGGGTGCTTCAGGCCGAGCATGTGGCCCAGCTCATGCAGCAGGGTCTGGTAGCCGCCGCCGCCCGGGGCCAGGTTGGCATTCTCGGTAGCGAACTCGACATTGTCGAGATACACATACGCTTGCGCATCGTAACTGTTGAGGGTGCTGCCGGTATAGCCGTAGCTCGAATTCCAGCTGCACAGGCCGCTGACATTGTCGCCGGTGATATTCACCGCCGCCAGGTGCACATCGGCCGCGGTGCCGGTGGCCGTTTCGGTGAAGGTGATGCCGGTCAGCGCCGCCAGGGCCGCGAAGGCGGCACGCGCGTTGGTTTGCTGGGAAGCGGAAAACGCGGTCTGGCCGAACTGGGTCGCTTCATTGCCGGAAGCGACAGAAAACGTGTAGACGATGGTGTTGCCGGCTGGTGTCAGGTAGTTCCAGTCCGGGCCCGTGTCGAGCAGGGCATCGATATGGACCAAGCCGGAGGTGGGGGTTACGGTGATGTCGGATACGGTCGCCATGCTGTGTGCTCGCCAATTGGATGTAAAAAGGTCCAAATGACGCGCCACCGTGGTCCAGGCAGGCGGATTTGGAATGGTGGCGCGCTTGCGCGCAGCCATGAAATCAGTATTTCAAACTAGGGTGTTGCCGTCAAACAAAATCTGAATCGTGTGCGCAATTTAGCGCAAATAAACACCACCGCAGATGATGACCTCCTCCGTGGGCTGGCAATACATTGCCTTCGGTTCAATCTTGCCGCTGGTGGGGTTGGTGAACTTATATTCCTGCCAAAAAGGAAGATTCTTTTTTGCCATCTCGACCCGTTCATGCACGAAGGCCTTGCCGTCGATATCTTTCAACTCCATCAAATTCTTGCCCAGCATTTTGGGATTGGCGCCGTGCGCGCGCACCACGCCATCGTAGCCGTAGGCCACCATGTACAGGTCGCGCTCGGTGAAAGGCCCATCCTTGCGGTTGATCTCGGTGTAGGTCTTGTCCTTGCCGTGGGCCTTCATGTACGCAACGGTCTTCTTGACCATGGCTTCGGCTTCCGGCCTGGTGGCAAACTCCTGCGCAATGGCGGGGGCGGCCATGGTCCAGGCCAGCAAGGCGGCAAGGATGGCGCCGCGCGGCGCGCGAGTGTATGTCAACATGAAATTTTCCTTCGGCAAAGTATGCGACATGGAATCGATCCATGCTAGCACGCCTGTTCCATACCGCCGAGCATTATAGAAGACCTCAGGTTTTCGGTGTTGCAAGCAAGGCTTTCAAGCTGGCCAGGCGGTCCTTGGGCGAAATCGTTTCCGCCTCGGTGGCTGGGGCGTCGCCGACGTCGAGCGCCATTTCCTTGATGAACCGCGACACATCGCAATGGACTTGCTCGCCGGCACGTTTGCGTTTCTTGCACCACGTAATGTACAAAGTGCGCTGGGCGCGCGTGATGCCCACGTACATCAGGCGCCGTTCTTCCTGGATGCGCGCGCCGATCGTTTCCACCGAGGCATCCGGGTCGCCCTTGTGCGGCAGGATGCCCTCTTCCACGCCGACCAGGAAGACGTGCGGAAACTCCAGTCCCTTGGATGCGTGCAGGGTCGACATGCGCACCGCGTCCGGCTCCTCGTCCTTGCCTTCCAACATGCTCATCAAGGCCACCATCTGGGTCAGTTCCAGCAGGTTTTTTTCCTCGCCGGATTTATCCTTGCCGCCGCAGCCGCGCTCCTTGAGCCAGTTGGTAAATTCGAGCACGTTGAGCCACTTGCTCTGGGCCGCGCGGTCGTCGAAGGTATCGTACAGATAACTTTCGTAAGCGATCTCCTTCATCATGTCGTCCAGCACTGCGGCCGCGTTCTCGCCGCTGCCGGACGGGCCGGGGCGGCTGGCGCGCGCTTCGAGCTGGTTGATGAAGTTGCAAAACGCGCGCAAGGGCAGCAACTGGCGGTCCGGCAGCTTCGCTTCGATGCCGCCCTTGAAGGTGGCCTCGAACAAGGAGCAGTTCCACTGCTTGGAAAACGCGCCCAGCACTTCCAGGGTGGCCATGCCGACCCCGCGCTTGGGGGTGGTGACGGCGCGGATGAAGGCCGGATCGTCGCCCTCGTTGGCGATCAGGCGCAGGTAACTGATGATGTCCTTGATTTCCGCCTTGTCGAAAAAACTCTGGCCGCCGGAAATGGTGTACGGAATGCGCTCCTTGCGCAAGCATTGCTCGATCACGCGCGCCTGGTGGTTGCCGCGGTACAAAATCGCGTAATCGGACCACTTGTTCTTGCGCTGGAAGCGGTCGGCTGAAATCATGATGGCCACCTGCTCGGCTTCCTGGTCGTCGGTCTGCATGCCGAGCACCGTGATCGGTTCGCCCAGGCCGTGTTCCGACCACAGGGCTTTTTCGAACAGTTTGGGATTGTTCGAGATGACCGCGTTGGCCGCCTGCAGGATGCGGGTGGTGGAGCGGTAATTCTGTTCCAGCTTGATGACCTTCAGGTCGGGGAAATCGTCGCCCAGGGTTTTCAGGTTTTCCACCGAGGCGCCGCGCCAGGCGTAGATGGCCTGGTCGTCGTCGCCCACGGCGGTGAACATGGGTTTCTTGCCGATGCCGGTGACCAGCAGCTTGACCAGCTCGTACTGGCAGGTGTTGGTATCCTGATACTCGTCCATGAGCAGGTAGCGCAGGCGGCGCTGCCACTTGTCGCGGATCGGATCGTTGTTGCGGAACAGTTCCACCGGCAGGCGGATCAGGTCGTCGAAATCGACCGCCTGGTAGGCCGCCAGGGTCGCCACATAGCTGCGGAACACGCGCGCGGCCTGGGCTTCGTCTTCATCCTTGGCGTGCTTGACCGCGTCTTCCGGATCGATCAGGGCGTTTTTCCACAGGGAGATGGAATTCTGGATGCTGCGGATCAGTTGCTTGTCGGTGGTGATGGCCAGATCCTGGACCAGGCCGAAGCAATCGTCGCTGTCCATGATGGAAAAGCGGTCTTTCAGGCCCACGCCGGCCGCTTCCTGGCGCAGGATTTTCACGCCCAGCGAGTGGAAGGTGGACACGGTGAGCTGCTTCGCCTGGCGCGGCTGCTTGAGCAGCTTGGCGATACGCTCCTGCATTTCCAGCGCCGCCTTGTTGGTGAAGGTCAGGGCCGCGATAGTGCGCGGATCGTAGCCGCGGTCCTCGATCAGGTGCGCGATTTTCTGGGTGATCACGCGCGTCTTGCCCGAGCCGGCACCGGCTAGCACCAGGCAGGGACCGTCAAGATACATGACCGCTTCGCTCTGGGGAGCGTTCAGGCCGAAATTGGGGGTGGAGGACATCGGGCGGGGCAATCGGATGGGGGACGACCGGCCATTGTAACGTACACCCCCGTCGTCTCCGGCATTGCCGGAACCGGCTTCCCGCCACCACAACGTCGTTCCCGCGCAGGCGGGAACCCAAGTTATAGAGCGGCCGCTAGCTACGGAACGCAATTGGGTTCCCGCCTGCGCGGGAACGACGAGATAGTGGCGGATCGCCGGGCTGTGGTGAAATCCGCGCGCGCCGGGTTTAAAACCCCGCCAGCACAATCTTGCCGATCGTCCGTCCCGCCTCCAGCGCCGCGTGGGCGCGGGTCAGGTTGGCCGCGTCGATCCTGCCGCCAGTTTCCCCCACGGTGGTGGTCAACACCCCCGCATCGACCAGGGCGGCCACCTCATTGAGCAGCTTGTGCTGCTCGATCATGTCAGCCGTCCCGAACATCGAGCGGGTGAACATCATCTCGAACACCACCGTCACGCTCTTGCCGAACACCAGGTCCATCGGCAATGGCCGCTCATTGCGCACGATCGCGCAGATCTTGCCCTGCGGCGCGATCGCCGCCGCCGTCGCCGCAAAGTGCGCATCGATATCGTTCAGGCACAAAATGAAATCCACTTCCGCCAACCCCAGCGCGGCCAGCTGCGCCGGCATGTCGCCCAGATGGTCGATCACATGGTCGGCCCCCAGCGCCCGGCACCATTGTTCCGACGCCCGGCGCGAGGCCGTTGCAATCACGTTCAGCTTGGCCAGCTTCTTGGCCAGCTGGATCGCAATCGACCCCACCCCGCCCGCGCCGCCGATGATCAGCACCGACTTGCCCTCGTCCGTGCCGTTGCGCGACACACCAAGGCGCTCGAACAGCGCTTCCCACGCGGTGATGCTGGTCAGCGGCAGCGCGGCGGCCTGTTCCATGCTCAGGCTGGCCGGCTTGCGCCCCACGATGCGCTCGTCGACCGCATGGAACTCGCTGTTGGCGCCGGGGCGCACCACGCTGCCCGCGTAATACACCGGATCGCCCACCTTGAACAGGGTCGCCTGCGGGCCGACCGCGCTGACGGTGCCGGCCACATCCCATCCGACCAGGCTCGGCTCGCCATCGTGGGCGGCCGCCTTGCGCTGCTTGTAGTCGACCGGATTGACCGAAATCGCCTCCACTTTCACCACCAGGTCGCGCCCTTGCGGCTGTGGCGCAGGCAAGTCGACGTCGTGCAGGGTTCCGTTAATGACGGCAATGGCTTTCATGTTGTTTCCTTGTTTGGTTGACAGGAGAGCGAGTGTAGACCGCCCCGATTCGATTGATAATTGGCATAATGATTGAATATCTCTTCACCAAAACAATGTAATGAACCTCGACCTGACCGATGTGGCGCTGTTCGTGCGGGTCTGCGCCACCCGCAACCTGTCCGCCGCCGGGCGCGAATTCAGCCTGTCGCCGGCGGCGTCCAGCGCGCGCATGGCCCAGCTCGAACGCCAGTTGGGCGCGCGCCTGCTGCACCGCACCACGCGCCAGATCGCCCTGACCCAGGATGGCGAAACCTTCCTGGAACGGGCCGTGGCCCTGCTCGACGCCGCCGAACAGGCGCGCGCCTCGGTCGGGGCCGGGCGCGAACCCCAGGGTTTGTTGCGGGTGGCGGCCTCGGTCTCGTTCGGGCGCTTGCACCTGATGCCGTGGCTGCCCGCCTTCATGGAGCGCTATCCCGGCCTGCAGCTCGACCTGCGCCTGTCGGACCGGGTGATCGACCTGGCCGCCAACGGCATCGACGTCACCATCCGCAACGGACCGCTGCACGACTCGGCCCTGATCGCGCGCGTGCTGGCGCCCAGCCGCCTGCTGCTGGTGGCCGCGCCCGCCTACCTGGCGCGGCACGGCACGCCGCAGCGCCCGCAGGAACTGGCCGATCATCAATGCCTGGTGCTGGAAGGGGTCAATCCCTGGAATTTCAGGGATACGGACGGGAGCCTGATCAAGGTTCGGGTGGGCGGACGGATGCGCAGCGATAACGGCGAAGCGATGCGCGACGCCGCCCTGGCCGGCCTGGGGATCGCCCTGCAATCGACCTGGGCGGTGTACCAGCAGCTCAAGAGCGGCGCCCTGGTGCCGCTGCTGGCGGCGTATCCGATGGCCTTGAATTCGGTGGTCTCGGCCCAGTACCTGAACCGCAACTTCCTGCCGCCCAAGACCCAGGCTTTCATCGATTATTTCGCCGCCCGCTTCGGCCCCGCCCCGTACTGGGACGAGGGCTTGCCGAGGATCGGCAATTAAATGCCGACCTTGTGGGACTGGCACAGGGCGTGCAGCAGGCGCAGCTGTTCATGCTGCATCTCGGTTATTTTGTGCATCTTGAGCGCATCCATCTTTTCGTGCAGGGCCATGATTTCCAGCTCGGCCTTGAGGTTGATCTCGTAATCGTTCTGGGCGTTCAGGCGGTCGATTTCGCCCTGGCGGTTCTGCGACATCAGGATCACCGGCGCCTGGATCGAGGCCAGCATCGACAGGAACAGGTTCAGCAAAATGTAGGGATAGGGATCGAAGGGCTTGGCGCCGACGCGCGTGAGCAGGAAGGAATTGAGCACCACCCAGGACACCAGCACCAGCGCGAACAACATGATGAAGGTCCAGGAGCCGCCGAAGCTGGCCACGGCATCGGCCGCGCGCTGGCCGAAAGTGGCGTCATCCTCTGCGGCGTGCTGGTTGGGGGTCAGTGCGCGCCGTTCGGCGATGTGCTTGGCGACAGTGTCGCCGCTGCGTTTTTGCAACTCTTCGATGTGTGCCAGATAATCCTTGCGGGAAGTTCTCATGCTGTGCTCTTCGGTGGTGGTGCGGACCGGTTGTCCGCTCGGTAAGCAGTGTATCCGCAAGTCACTTGCGTGCGCGCACAGATCGCTTGCGTTACCATCGGCGGTATCCGGGCTGGAATGCCCCTCACCGACGAGTTAAAGCACCATGAAATTTGAACATTTGATTGAAATTAACGATCCCTTGAATCCGCTGATCGACACCCTGACGCGCGAGCAGCTGTGGCGCGGGCTGGTGCTGTGCGCGGAAATGCCCAAGCTGTTCGTGCCGCACCTGGACGACTGCACGATCGACGAGCGCGAAAGCGGCAGCTTCCGGCGCAGCCGGCGCTTCGGCGAGCTGGTGGTGATCGACCGCGTGCTGCTCACGCCGCTGCAGGAAGTGCGCTACGAGGTGCCCGAGCAGGGCGAGATTGCCGCGTCGAGCCTGACCGTGACGATCGAAACGCCGGCCGAGCACACCATGTTCGTGCGCTTCAAGTACGACGACGGGCATGATGCCGAGACCGACAAGGCCAATGCCATGTACGACGAATACAAGAAGTCGGCTTACCAGGAGGCCGATATCGACACGATCCGCATCGTGCGCGAGATGGCGGGCGCGGGGCGGCTCGATGCCAGTTACCTGAACTAAGCCCGGCGCGCGGCGTGGGCCGGCGAAACATTTCTTAACCGGGGCCAGCGCCCTGGTGGCCTTCTTGGCAACACCCGGGTCAGACCCCGGGACGGCCGCCGGTTCGCCCGCTGCCGCTGTGGCAACACCGGGGTCAGACCCCTAACTGAAAAACCGGGGTCTCACCCCTCGCCCGCTAACTGAAAAACCGGGGTCTGACCCCTCGCCCGCCGCTGGAGGAAACTCCGGCTGTTGGCATCTACACGCCGGGGGTGGTGTCCGGCGCGCTGCTCGCTTTCGGCGCGCCTTTTTCCAGCTCCAGCGCCAGGTCGCGCAGCGCCGTGCGCACGCCTTCTTCGATCACCGGATGGTAGAACGGCATGTCCAGCATCTGCGCCACCGTCAGGCGCGCCTGGCAGGCCCAGGCCAGCAGGTGGCCCAGGTTCTCGGCGCGCGGCCCGATCATCTCGGCGCCCAGGAAACGGCAAGTGCCGTACTCGCCGTACACGCGCAGCATGCCATGGTTCTGCAGCATCACCCGGCTGCGGCCCTGGTTCTCGAACGATACCTTGCCGATTGCGAACTTGGGCTTGCCTTCGGCGCACAGTTCCCTGTAACTCTCGCCCAGGGTCGCGATCTGCGGCTCGGTGAAGGCAATCGTCAGCGGCGTGCGGCGCAGGCCGGGGCGCACGTCGGGATAGCGGCCGGCATTGTCGCCCGCGATCCTGCCGTGGTCGGCCGCTTCCGGCAGCACCGGGCGCTCGTTGTTGGCGTCGCCCGCGATGAAAATAGGGCTGGTGCCGCACTGCATAGTGGTCGAATCGAACCGGGGAATGCCGCGCGCATCCAGTTCCAGGCCGGTGATCTCGATGCCGATCCGGTCGACGTTGGGCGTGCGCCCGGCCGCCACCAGCACGTAGGCGAAGCGGTCGGTGTGCTCGGCGCCGGCGGCGTCGCGCGTGACCAGCACCACTTCCTCCCCCTGCTGTTCGGCGCTGACAATGCGCTGCTGGAAGCGCAGGTCGAGCTCGCGTGCGAGGGCCTTGCCGGCCACGTGCAACACTTCCGGGTCGCTCAGCTGGGCCACGCTGCCGCCGCGCGCGAACACGCTCACCCGCACGCCCAGGCGGTGCAGGGCCTGGCCCAGTTCCAGCCCGATCACGCCGGTGCCGATCACGGCCACGGAGGCGGGCAGGTCGGTCCAGTCGAACACATCGTCGCTGACGATGATGCGATCGCCCACCTCCTTGAGCTGGGGCAGCATGACCGGCGTGGAACCGCTGGCGATGACCACGCGCGCCGCGTCGATGGTGGTGTGCTGGTCCACCTGCAGCGACTGCGGACCGGTGAAGCGGGCGTGGCCGCGCAGCTTGTCCCGGTCCGGGATGCCATCGATACTTTCCAGCACGAAGCCGACGAAGCGGTCGCGTTCACTGCGCACGCGCGCCATCACGGCCTTGCCATCGATGCGGACCGGGCCGGGATGGACCCCGAATTGCGGCGCCAGCGCCAGCATGTGGGCCGCCTCGCTGGCGGCGATCAGCAATTTGCTGGGCATGCAGCCGACCCGGGCGCAGGTGGTGCCGTACGGGCCGTTTTCGATGACGAGCGCGGTTTTCCCCTGGGCGCGGGCGGCGCGGTAGGCGGCAAGACCGGCGGTACCGGTACCGATGATGGCGACGTCGACGTGTAACTTGTTCATGGCGGACTCTTCTTCAACTGGACGTGCGAAATGGGATGCCGGGGATAGCTGTTTTCAGGCGTCAACGATACGCCAATTTTCACATTCCCGTGGCGCATCGCTGTTGCGCATTGGCGGCGCGGGTCCAAGCGTATTAGTATGGCTGATCAACCATCACCATGGATCAGCTCTACTGATGAGTAATCTCGACTATCGCGGCCTGGCCGTGCTCGACGCGGTGGCGGCGAGCGGGAGTTTCGACCAGGCGGCGCTGCTGCTGGGAATGAGCCACGCGGCGGTATCGCAGGGCATCAAGGCGCTGGAAGATGGATGCGGGCGCCTGCTGGTGGTGCGCGGCACGCCCGCGGTGCCGACCGGGCTGGGGCAGCGGCTGGTGGTGCATTTCCGCCACGTCCAACTGATGGAAGCGGCGCTCGACATCGACCTCGGGCGCGACACCAGCCTGCCGGCCCTGTCCCTGGCGCTCGACGCCGACAGCCTGGCGACCTGGTTCGCGCAAGCGCTGCCGCCGCTGCTGGCGCCGCCGCGCTGCCAGTTCCACATCGAACTGGCCGATGGCGAACGCGCGCTGCGGCTGGTGCGCGAAGGCGCGGTGTTCGCCTGCGTCGCCGAGGCCGGGGTCGATGATGGCGGTGAAGCGGCGGCCGGCACCACCTCCACGCCGCTGGGGCAGCTGCGCTACACCTGCGTGGCCACGCCCGCGTTTGCGGGGCACTGGTTCGGCGACGGCTTCATCGCCGAGGCGGTGGCGCTGGCGCCGGCGGTGGTTGGCGAGCGCAAGCAGCTGGCGCATTTCCTGGCGCGCGAATTCGGTGGCGGGATGCGCTTTCCCCACCACACCATGCCGGTCTCGGCCGCGCTGGACAACTGCATCCTGCACGGCATGGCCTACGGCCTGATGCCCGAACTGAGCGCGCTGAGCCGGATTGCCTCAGGACAGCTGATTGATCTTGCGCCGGGGCGGACCTGGAACGCGGCGCTGTTGTGGCATGCCTGGAACATCGACACCCCCTTCACCCGCGCCCTGACCGAGCACATCGTCGCCAGCGCCCGCCGCTACCTCCCCCAGCCCCCAACCGGGGTCTGACCTCTGATTAGCAATTAATTGCCGAGCAGCCCAAAACGCCGCATAACCGGGGTCTGACCTCTGACTAGCAATTAGTTTCTCAGTAGAACAAATCGACGGGTATACCAAGCGGCTCCTGAACCAAAGCTGGCCTACAGTCTTCAGAGTCATCGAAACCGTCGTGAAAAACCATCAGCTTTGCAAAAAGCAATATTTTTGTTGCTAGTCAGAGCTCTGACCCCGGTTGTGGTTTGCTTGTCTTTTGATATCGCTTAGCTTTCCGGCTGTATTTTTATTGCTAATCAGAGGTCAGACCCCGGTGTAGGAGGGTCTTATTGCTAATCAGAGGTCAGACCCCGGTGTAGGAGGGTCAGATGTCGAGGGGATCGACTTCGAGCGACCATTTGACCCGGCTTTTCATGGCGCGCAGCAGGGCCAGCCATTCTTTGAGGAAGGCTTGCAGCGCCGGTCGCGAGGGGCTTTCAACCAGCAGCTGCGCCCGGTCGACGTTGTGCACCCGCGTCATCGTCATCGGTATCGGATCGTTGAGGGTGATGCCGTGAAATGCCAGCGCGTCGCGCGCACTCTCCAAAAAGCCGATCGCCGTCGCCAGCTCGGGGGCCTCGGCCCGCAACAGGGCCTGGTACAGATACGGCGGCAACGCCGCCTGGCGCCGCTCGGCCAGCAAATCGGTGGCGAAGCGGTCGTAGTCGTGGTTCACCACCGCCGAATACAGCGGATGGCTGGCATAACGCGTCTGGATCAGCACTTCGCTCACGCTGCCGCCTTCCGTGCGCGCCGCCCTGCCCGCCCGCCCGGCCACCTGCATCAGCTGCGCGAACAGGCGCTCGCTGGCCCGGTAATCCTGCGAAAACAGCGCCGTGTCCGGATTTAATATCCCCACCAGGGTCAGTTTCTTGAAGTCGTGCCCCTTGGCGACCATCTGGGTGCCGATCAGGATATCGACCTCGCCCCGGTGCACCGTGTCGAACGCGGCCTGCGCACTGCCCTTCAGGCGCGTGGAGTCGGCGTCGATACGCAAGATGCGCGCCTGCGGAAAAACCTGCTGCAAGCCTTCTTCCACGCGCTGGGTGCCGCGCCCGAGCGGCTGCAGGTCGACATTGCCGCAGGTCGGGCAGTGGCGCGGGATGCGCAGCTCCAGGCTGCAGTGGTGGCAGCGCAGCCGGTGTTCGGGCTTGTGCAGGACCATGAACGAGGTGCAGCGGGTGCAGTTGCTGATCCAGCCGCACGATTCGCAGCAGATCACGGGCGCGTACCCACGCCGGTTCAAAAACAGCAAGGATTGTTCGCCGCGCTCGAGACGCTGGCGCAGCGCCGCCATCAGATGCGAGGTGATGCCGTCGACCGGTTTGTCGCGCTCCATGTCGAGCAGCTTCACCCTCGGCAGCACCGCATCCTTGACAGCGCGCTCGCGCAGTTCGAGCTTGCGATAGCGCCCGGAGCCGGCGTGGTGCCAGCTCTCCAGCGAGGGCGTGGCCGATCCGAGCACGATCGGAATGCCCAGCTGGCGCGCGCGCCACACCGCCAGGTCGCGCGCCGAGTAGCGCAGCCCTTCCTGCTGTTTGTACGAGGGGTCGTGCTCTTCGTCGATGACGATCAGTTTCAGGTGCGGCAGCGAGGCCAGGATCGCCAGGCGCGTGCCGAGGATGATGCGGGCCTGGCCCTGATGCGCGGCCAGCCAGTGCAGCATGCGCTCGCCCTCGGACAGGCTGCTGTGCAAGGTGGCCAGCATCACGCCGGGAAAGCGCGCGCGGATGTTCCCTTCCAGCTGGGGGGTGAGGTTGATCTCGGGGACCAGGATCAGGATCTGGCCGCCCTCTTCGCGCGCCAGTACCTCGGCGCAGGCTTGCAGATAGACTTCGGTCTTGCCGCTGCCGGTCACGCCGTACAGCAGGATGGGGGTGAAGCCCTGGGCGCCGCCGATCGTGTCGGCCGCTTCCTGCTGCGCGCCGTTCAGTACCGGCATGTCGAGCGGGGTGTGGTCGTGCGCCGGCGCGCTCTTGGCCAGTTTTTTGAGCGCGCGGTCCAGCGCCACGGTGGTCAGCACGCGCAGGTTCTTGGGCAGCCCGGGCAAGGCCACTTCACCCAGCGGACGCTGATAGTAGTCGGCCGCGAACGCCGCCAGCGCGATCCATTGCGGCGACAGGGGCGAGAGCTGGCTGCGCACGGCCAGCGCGTCTTTGAGCTTGTCGGCCGGGACGTCGGTGTCGTGTTTGACTGCGACGATGAGCCCGACTACCTCGCGGCGCCCGAAGCTGACCAGCGCCAGCTGGCCCACCCGCGGCTCCTCGCCGGCGGCGCACGACCAGCGGTAATCGAAGCAGCTGGTGAGCGGCGTGTCGAGCGCGATGTTGAGGATGCAGTACGCCATCAGGGTCGGTGTCGGTCGGGGTCGGCGGGTGTCAAAAAGAGGATTGTCAGGGATGTCCAGGACATCGTTTAAAGCAGCTTCAGCTTGTGGACAACTTTGTGGACAAACAATTTGTGCGAGGCCAAAAGCTTTGTGCTTGCACAATAGATGAGCCTAACAACTGAAAATCAAAGAAATTTAATCCTTTTAAATCAATCACTTGGAAAATCCGCCTTGGGAGGCGGGGAAAACCATGTTTTACCGGCGTTCTGTGCATAAGTGAGTCGGCGAGGGGGCAAAATGTAGTCATCTCGCCAGCCTGGCGCTGTGTATAAGCACAGCCCACCGTCGGCTTGCGCTGGTGTCCGCACAGGCTCCCGGAAACCACAATTTTGCCGTGCCGACACAGTCCTGAGCCATCATGCAGCGCAGCAAACACTTCATGTAAAACCTTCACATCTCCGCTAAGTCGCGGTAAACGCGGGACTTTTCGTTTTTATCCACACTGCCTGTTGATAACTTTGTGGACAATGCTGGAAAAACCCGATTTTCCCTCTGTGTCTTGTCCACATTCGCGCTGTGCGGCTCGACAGGGAAATTTTATAATTCGTTAAAAATCAACCACTTACAAGTATCGAAAACTTTTCTGCGCCGCCTGTTTTTTAATCAGGGGTGTTTTGTAAAATTGTGAATAAGTGGGATATTGTCGTTTAGAAAACAGGTTCCGCAGGGTAGCGAAACCACCTTGTCAGGGTGGCATCGCTGTAGCCAGACTACAGGCCGCCGCGTTGCTGACGGCTGAAGCTGTGGACAGCCTCGACCATGGCGCTGACCGACTCGGGCGGGGTGAACTGCGAGATGCCGTGACCGAGGTTGAACACGTGACCTGAGCCGTCGGATGGCTTGCCGTAGCTGCTCAGGGTACGCTCGACTTCGGCGCGGATCTGTTCCGGGCTGGCGAACAGGATCGCCGGGTCGAGGTTGCCCTGCAGCGCCACCTTGTGGCCGACCAGGGCGCGCGCGCGGCCCAGGTTGACGGTCCAGTCCAGCCCGACCGCGTCGGCGCCGATGTCGGCGATCTGGTCCAGCCACAGGCCGCCGCCCTTGGTGAAGACCACCGCCGGGATGCGCACGCCATCTTTTTCGCGCTTGAGCTGGCTCATCACCTGCTGCATATACTGCAGCGAGAAGGTCTGGTAGGCGCCGTCGGCCAGCGCACCGCCCCAGGAGTCGAAGATCATCACGGCCTGGGCGCCGGCGTCGATCTGGGCATTCAGGTAGGCCGCCACCGCGCTGGCATTGGTCGACAGGATGTGGTGCATCAGGTCGGGACGGTTGTACAGCATCTTTTTGATGGTGTGGAATTCCTTGGAGCCGCCGCCTTCGACCATGTAGCAGGCCAAGGTCCAGGGGCTGCCGGAGAAACCGATCAGCGGCACCCGGCCATTGAGGGCGCCGCGGATCTGGGTGACCGCCTTGAAGACGTAGTCGAGCGAATCGAGATCGGGCGCGCGCAGGGCCGAGACGTCCGCCTCGGTGCGCAGGGGACGCTCGAACTTGGGGCCTTCGCCATCGACGAAGTACAGCCCCAGGCCCATCGCGTCGGGCACGGTGAGGATGTCCGAGAACAGGATCGAGGCGTCCAGCGGGTAGCGGTCGATCGGTTGCAGGGTCACTTCGGTGGCGTAATCGGGATTCTTGGCCAGACCCAGGAAGGAGCCGGCCCGCTCGCGCGTGGCGCGGTATTCCGGCAGGTAGCGCCCCGCCTGACGCATCAGCCAAACGGGGGTGTAATCGGTCGGTTGGCGCAGCAGCGCGCGCAGGAATGTGTCGTTCTGGAGCGGGGCGAATTGGGGCATGGGAGAGAGTCGAAAGCTTGGAGAAAGGCGCTATTATCGCATTCCCGCGCCGCACGCCGCGCGCCGCCATTTGCACCGGGCCGGGGGATTAACTATCATGCCATACCGCCGCCAACCCGAGTGACCATTCCCATGACAGCTTCGACCAGCCCACAGAGCGCCGCTTTCGGCCTCTGGCCTTCCCCCATCAGTGCCGCCACCGTGGCCGCAGGCGCCACCCCGCTGTCGCAGCCGCAGGCCGATGGCCTTGATGCTTACTGGCTGGCCGGACGCGCCAGCGAAGGCGGACGCACCACCCTGCTGCGCCAGCGCGGCGCCGAACTGCTTGAGATGACCCCGGCCCCGCTCAATGTGCGCAGCCGCGTGCACGAATACGGCGGCGGCGCCTACCTGGTGGTGGCGGGCACCGTGTATTTCTCGAATTTTGCCGACAATTGTATTTACGTCATCGCGCCCGGCGAGGCGCCGCGCCCGATGACCCTTCCGGGCAGCGCGCGCTACGCCGACTTCGCGCACGATGCGGCGCGCAATCGCCTGATCGTGGTGCGCGAGGACCACGCGCAGGCCGGCGCCCAGCCGGTCAACACCCTGTGCGCCATCGACGCGGACGGCAGCGAAACCATCCTGGCGCGCGGCAGCGATTTTTACGCGGCCCCGCGCCTGTCGCCGGACGGCGCCTCGCTGGCCTGGCTGAGCTGGGACCATCCGCGCATGCCGTGGCAAGGCACCGAACTGTGGCTGGCGCCGGTGCAAGCGGACGGTCAGCTTGGGTCGGCCACCCTGGTCGCCGGCGGCCCCGATGAAGCGGTGTGCCAGCCCGAATGGTCGCCGGCCGGCGTGCTGCATTGTGTGTCGGACCGCAGCGGATGGTGGAATCTGTACCGGCTGGCCGACGCCGAGGTGCAGCCCCTGTGCGAGCGCGCCGCCGAATTCGGCTCGCCGCACTGGACCTTCGCGGTATCGATGTACGGCTTTCGCAGCGACGGCGACATCATCTGCACCTACATCGAAAATGGCGTGAGCCGGCTGGCCCAACTATCCCCCGACGACGGCAAGCTGGTCCCGATCGTCAATCCGTACGAGGAAATCCGCGAGCTGCGCGTGGGCGGCGGCGCGGCGCTGATCCTGGGCGGCTCGCCCACCATCCCACTGGAGCTGGCGCGCTTCGACCTGGCCAGCGCCCGTCCTGACGTACTGGCGCGCTCGATCACCGACCTGCCGGCCGACGGCTACCTGTCGGTCCCCGAGAGCATCACCTACGCCAGCGGCGGCAACGGCCAGCGCAGCGCGCACGCGTTCTACTACCCTCCCTGCAATGCCGATGTCACGCCGGACGGCGCCGGCAAACCGCCGCTGATGGTCATCAGCCACGGCGGCCCGACCGGCATGGCCACCAACACCCTCAAGCTGGCCACCCAATTCTGGACCAGCCGCGGCTTCGCGGTGCTGGACGTGAACTACGGCGGCAGCAGCGGCTTCGGACGCGCCTACCGCGACGCGCTCAAGGGCCAGTGGGGCGTGGTCGACGTCGAAGATTGCGTGGCCGGCGCGCGCTACCTGGCCACGCGCGGCGTGGTCGACCCGGAACGGCTGGTGATCCGCGGCGGCAGCGCCGGCGGCCTGACCACCCTGTGCGCCCTCACCTTCCACGATGTGTTCAAGGCCGGCGCCAGCTACTACGGCGTGTCGGACCTGAAAGGCCTGGACGACGACTCGCACAAGTTCGAATCGCACTACAACGAGTACCTGATCGCACCGAAGCCGGAGTCGGTCGCCTTGTACCTGCTGCGTTCCCCGATCAACCACGCCGACAAGCTGACCCGCCCGATGATCTTTTTCCAGGGCCTGGACGACAAGGTCGTGCCGCCGCAGCAGTCGGAAGTGATGGTCAGCGCCCTGCGCGCGGCCGGCGTGCCGGTGGCCTACATGACCCTGGAGGGCGAAGGACATGGCTTCCGCAAGGCCGACAGCATCGTGCGCACCCTGGAAGCGGAGCTGTATTTTTACCTGCGCATTTTCGGCTTGACCACGCCAGGCCAGCCGGCCGTGGTGGAGATCGATAATCTGCCCGGAGCTGCATGAGCGGGCCAGACATGGCGCTAACGCGGGAACAGTTCGGCCGATTGGACAGGGTCGAGCAAAATATCGCCGCCATGCTGGCGATGGCAGGCGAACCGATGGGCCGCATCCGCCTCCAGGAGCACCTCGCCAGCGCCGGCATCAAGGTCGGCAACGAGCGCATGGTCGAAGCGATGGAATCCTTGCGCGCCCTCGGCGTGGCGGGCGAGTTGCAGCACCGCGGCTGGATCGTCACGCCCGAAGTCACCTGGCCGGCGCTGAGCGCGGCACTGAACGCCGGGACCTTCGGCCCGCTGGCCGCCGCCTACGACAACCTGACCCCGCTGCGCCGCAACTGGGAAGGCTTTGCCATCCTGCGCAGCTACCGCCAGGGCGTGGCGCTGCTGCGCATTGCCCTGGCCAGCGGCCAGGGGCCGGAACTGGTGGCGCCGCTGCTGGCGGCCTGCATGAACTGCCACGAGGCGGGCTACCTGCACCCGCTGGTCGATATCTGCGCGCGCCCGTTCGAGCCGGAACTGTTCGCGCGCATCCACCCGCAACTGCGCGACGAGGTGCTCACGGTGCTGATGGAGAACGCCCAGCGCGAACCGGCCAGCGCGCCGCAGTTGCGCGTGTTCGCCGAACGCCACCTGGCGCAGGGCGCGTCGTCGATGGCGCTGCGTACCGTCATGGCCGAACACCTGATCCTGTGCGGCCGCCTGGACGATGCCTCGGACCTGTTGCACGACATGGACGATTCGATGGCGCTGTTCTACCGCAGCGTGATCCTGATGCTGCGCGAGCACCACGCCGAGGCGCTGGCCGGCTTCGACCAGGCGCTCAAGGCGCTCCGGCGCGAAACCGGCAAGCGCAAGATGACCTTTCCCGGCATCGGCGGCCACCTGTACGTGCTGGCGCTGCTGCGCAGTCCCGACCCCAAGCACGCCAAGGCGGCCGAGACCTATCTCGATATCGTCACGCGTGCCGCGCAAAGCCACGACACGGCGGTCTGCCAGCAACTGAACATGCTGCGCCAGATCCGCGGCGGCACGGTCGACGCGCAAGTGCTGCCCACGCGCAGCTGGGAAAGCGCGCTGCAGCCCTTCATGTTCCGCGCCCTGCTGCATTACTGGCTGGCGTTGCCGCAGCTGGACGACAAGCGCGCGCAGCTCGAACAGATGATGACGCAGGCGACCGAGGCCGGCTTCGACCTGATTGCGGCGCAGCTGGGCGCCCTGCTGGGGCGCATCGGCGCCGTCTCGCGCGAGCAGGAAGCGATCGCCCTGCGCCAGCGCCTGCGCTTTGCCGACATGAGCGGCTGGTTCGAGCGCGAGGAACCGTGGGAGCGCCAGCTCAATGCGCTGATCAACCTGCAGCCGGCGGTCAATGTGGAAGTGGTCAAGGAAGCGCGCCTGGTGTGGGGCCTGCGCTTCGATCCGCTGTATGGTATCGCCGACATCGAAGCGCGCGAACAGAAGCGCGACGCCCAGGGTGGCTGGAGCCGCGGCCGCGCCATGGGCCTGAAACGCCTGTCGGAAGACGCGGCCAGCTTCGACTTCCTCACCTCGCAGGACCTGCATGTGGTGGCGACCCTGAACGCCTATAAATACTACAGCGGCGGCGGGGTGCGCTACGAATTGGACATGGACAAGGCGGTGGCCGCGCTGATCGGCCACCCGCTGCTGTTCTGGATCGATGCGCCCGGCACGCGCGTGGAACTGCTGCCGGGCGAGCCGGAACTGATGATCAAGGCGCGCGCCGGGAATGTGACCATCACCTTGCAGCCGCCAATCCTGGACAACACCGACGACGTGTGCGTGACGCGCGAAACGCCGACCCGCCTGCGCGTGGTGCGCATCAGCGACGAGCACCGCCGCATCGGCGCCATCGTCGGCAATGGGCTGGTGGTGCCGCTGCATGCGGAAAAACAGGTGCTCAAGGCGATCGGCGCGATTTCGTCGATCGTCACGGTGCAGTCGGATATCGGCGGCAGCGCGGCCGACATCGCGCAGGTGGAGGCCGACAGCCGCCTGCACCTGCACCTGCTGCCCTACCAGCATGGCCTGAAGATGCAGGTGCTGGTGCGCCCGCTGCCGGACGCCGGCGCCTACTACCCGCCCGGCTCCGGCGCCGAGAGCGTGATCGCCGACGTGAATGGCGCGCGCGTGGAGGCGCGCCGCAACCTGAACGCCGAGCGCGAGGCCGAACGCCAGCTGGTCGGCGCCCTGCACGTGCTGGAGCAATCCGAATCGGATCACGGCGAATGGCTGCTGGCGAATCCCATCGAGTGCCTGGAGCTGCTGGCCGAACTTCAGGAACTCGACCCGGCCAGGGTGCTGCTGGCCTGGCCCGAGGGCGAGCCGTTCCGTCTCGCGAAAAAGGCCGATTCGGCCTCGGTGCGCCTCTCGATCAAGCGCGACAAGGACTGGTTCGCGGCCAGCGGCGAGGTGCAGGTGGACGAGAACCGCATCATGGACTTGCGTACCCTGCTCGATATGCTCAGGGAGAATGGCAGCCGCTTCGTGGCCCTGGGCGACAACCAGTTCATGGCCTTGACGTCCGAACTGCACCGGCGCCTGATGGAGCTGTCGGCCTTCGGCACGCCGAGCGCGGACGGGGTCAAGGTGCATGCGCTGGCCAGCTTCGCGCTGGAAGAACTGGCGCAGGACGCCGGCCAGGTCGATACCGACAAGGGTTGGCGCGACCATCTGGCGCACATGGAACGGAGCGCGGCCTTCGTGCCGCAGTTGCCGAGCACCCTGCAGGCCGAGCTGCGCGACTACCAGCTCGAAGGCTTCGAGTGGCTGGCGCGCCTGGCCCACTGGGGCGTGGGCGCCTGCCTGGCCGACGACATGGGCCTCGGTAAAACCCTGCAGGCGCTGGCGCTGCTGCTCTCGCGCGCGCCGCAAGGCCCGGCGCTGGTGATCGCGCCGACCTCGGTGTGCATGAACTGGATCAGCGAGGCGGCGCGCTTTGCGCCGACCTTGAACATCAAGCTGTTCGGCGCGGGCGACCGTGCCGCCATGCTGGCCGAGGCCGGGCCGTTCGACCTGGTGATCGCCAGTTACGGCCTGCTGCAGCTGGAAGCGCCGGCGTTTGCCAAGGTGCGCTGGAACAGCATCGTGCTCGATGAAGCGCAGGCCATCAAGAACACCGCCACCAAGCGCTCGCAGGCCGTGATGGCGCTGCAAGGCGAGTTCCGCATGGTGGCCACCGGCACGCCGCTGGAAAACCATTTGGGCGAGCTGTGGAACCTGTTCCGCTTCATCAATCCGGGCCTGCTCGGCACTAGCGACCAGTTCAACCTGCGCTTTGCCGGGCCGATCGAACGGGCCCAGGACAAGCGCGCCGAAGCCGGGGCGCGCCTGCGCCTGCGGCGTTTGATCCAGCCCTTCATCCTGCGCCGCACCAAGGCGCAGGTCTTGTCGGAACTGCCGCCGCGTACCGAAATCGTGCTGCCGGTCGACCTGACCGAGGAAGAAACGGCGCTGTACGAATCGCTGCGGCGCGACGCCATCGCCAAGCTGGCCGCGCTCGAAGCGCCCGAGAGCCAGAAGTCGATCCAGATCCTGGCCGAGATGATGAAGCTGCGCCGCGCCTGCTGCAATCCGGCGCTGGTGGCGCCCGAACTGGGCCTGCAAAGCAGTAAGCTGACGGTGTTCGCGCGCCTGCTCGACGAGCTGCTCGACAACCGTCACAAGGTGCTGGTGTTCAGCCAGTTCGTCGACCACCTGACCCTGATCCGCAAACACCTCGACGAGCGCGCCATCAAATACCAGTATCTGGATGGCTCGACCCCGATGCAGGAGCGCAAAAAGCGGGTCGACGCCTTCCAGGCCGGCGAGGGCGATGTGTTCCTCATTTCACTCAAGGCGGGCGGGGTCGGCATCAACCTGACGGCGGCCGATTATGTGATCCACATGGACCCGTGGTGGAACCCGGCGGTGGAAGACCAGGCCTCGGACCGCGCGCACCGCATGGGGCAGCAGCGCCCGGTGACCATTTACCGGCTGGTGGCGCGCCACACCATCGAGGAAGGCATCGTCGACCTGCACAAGCACAAGCGCGGCCTGGCCGACAGCCTGCTCGAAGGCAGCGACGTGTCGGCCCGCATGACGCCGGGGGACATGCTGCGCATGCTGCAGGAGGGACTGCGCTGAGGCGATGAAGCTTGTAGTAGCGTCTAGCGCCATTCCATGACATCATGCGTTTTTATTAACCAATATTGAATTGAAGCCATGGAAGAAGAAATTGAAGTCAGAAACCCGAACGGCGTCAATGTTATCGGGGTCAAGTCCTGGTTTGCCTATGTCGGCGTGGGCGGGCTGGCGCTGGTGCTGTTCGGCATTCTACTGCCGCTCGCCTTCGGGATCGGCACGATCGCCGCCATCGTGGTGTTCGTGTGCTCGGCGCTGTTTGTCGGCTACCGCATCATGATGCTGCGCAGCGTACAGTTGTACTACGACGATGCCGGCGTCTGGATGTACTCGGGCGTACTGCCATGGCAAAAGGGCGCCGGCGGCGTCAAGTGGCGCGATATCGACAGCGCCGGCTTTACGCAGGGCTTCCTCAGCTGGACCACGCGCTCCTACACGGTGCGTATTGGCCACCGCTTCACCAAGGACAGCGAAATCATCCTGACCAACATCGCCCATGGCGACAAGACGGCGATCCAGATCAACACCATCCACCAGGAGATGCTGCGCTCCGGCCGCGCAAGCTGACACCCAGCCGTTTCCATTTGTGACAAAGGCGCCCCGGCGGGGCGATTGATGCTAATCTGGCGCCCGCCGCATGTTTGCGGCTGCCCCCGCTTCTGTAACTACAAGGCCGATCACAATGATGAAAACCAAAATTGCACTGGCTGTTTTGTTGACGTGCTTCGCGCTGGCGCCCGCAGGCGCTGCCAAGCCGAAAAAACAGTCCCACGCGCATGCCACCAAGCCGGTGAAAGCCGCCAAATCGGCGAAAGCAGGCAAATCCGTCAAATCGTCTAAAGCCGCCAAACCAGCCAAGCCGTCCAAGGCCGCGGCCGCAGCCGTCCCTGCACCGGTCGCCGCCGCTGTCAGCGCGCCGGCCGCCGGCGCCGAACGCTCGCAGGACCGCCGCTTCAATACCGTCAGCATGCAATTCCTCGGCGCGCTGTGGCGCATCGATCCGGAAAGCGCGATCTATTCCGGCAAATACGATGGCGCCGCCAACCTGACCATTCCGAGCGCGGCCACGCGCGCGGCGCAACTGGCGTTTGCCGACGAATGGCTGCAAAAGCTGGCCAAGATCGATGCGCGCCAGCTGTCGGTCAGGCAGCGCACCGACCACGCCCTGCTGGTCAACAAGCTCAATGCCGACCGCTTCTACCTGACCACCATGCGCGAGTTCGAATGGAATCCGGCGCTGTACAACATCGCCGGCCCGATCGACCTGATTCTCGGTTCCGAATACGCGGCCAAGGCGCAGCGCCTGCGCACCCTGCTCAAGCGCTTGACCAACGTGCCGGCCTACTACCAGGCGGCGCAGGCGAGCATCGTCAACCCGACCCACGAACACACGCAGCTGGCATTGCAGCAGGCGCCGGGCACCATGACGGTACTGGCGGACCTGGGCAAGGCAGCCCAGGAATCGATCCTGAACCAGGCCGAAAAAGACTTGTTCGCGCGCCGCATCGCGGCCGCCGGCGACGCCCTGATCGGCTACGTCAACTTCCTCACCGATCTCGATAAGACCCAGCAAGCGAGCAACACGGCGCGCTCGTTCCGCATCGGCAAAGCGCTGTACGAACAGAAGTTCGGCCATGACATCCAGGCCGGCGTGAGCGCCGAACAGATGTACCAGAAAGCGCTGGCCGCGCGCGAGCAGCTGCTCGCGCGCATGGACAGCTTGTCGGACGAACTGTGGACCAAGACCATGGGCAGCGCCGCCAAGCCGGCCGACCGCACCAAAAAAATCGGCATGGTGATCGACACCTTGTCGGCCAAACACGTCTCGCGCGAGGAGTTCTTCCCCGAGATCCGGCGCCAGATCCCGGTGCTGCAGGACTGGGTGGTCAAGAACAACCTGCTCACGCTCGATCCGAAAAAGCCGCTGGTGGTGCGCGAAACGCCGCTCTACCAGCGCGGCGTGGCCGGCGCCAGCATCGATGCGCCCGGCCCGTATCGCCCGCAGGACCGCACCTTCTACAACGTCACCCCGCTCGATGGCGTCACACAAGAGCAGGCCGAGAGCACCCTGCGCGAATACAACCACTGGATTTTGCAGATCCTGAACATCCACGAAGCCATTCCGGGCCACTACGCGCAGCTGGTGTATGCCAACAAGTCGCCGTCCCTGGTCAAGTCGCTGTTCGGTAACGGCGCCATGATCGAAGGCTGGGCGGTGTACGGCGAGCGCATGATGCTCGAATCGGGCTATGGCGACAATACGCCGGAAATGTGGCTGATGTACTCCAAGTGGAACCTGCGCGTGGTCACCAACACGATCCTCGATTACAGCGTGCACGTGCTGGGCATGAACGAAGCCGATGCGATGGACATGCTCACGCGCCAGGCCTTCCAGACGCGCAGCGAGGCAAGCGAGAAGTGGCACCGCGCCCAGGTCAGTTCGGTGCAGCTGACCAGCTACTTCAGCGGCTTCAGCGAAATCATGGACTTGCGCGAACAGCGCAAGCAGGCGCTCGGACCGAAGTTCGACCTCAGGCAGTTCCACGAACAGTTCCTCGGCTACGGCAGCGCGCCGGTGAAGATGATCAAAGAGCTGATGCAATAAGGAGAGCGCGATGCGCATGGTATTTGGTTCGGTTCTTGCGGCGCTTGCGTTGTATATCGTCGCCTGCGTCGGCCTGTACCTGGCGCAGCGCTCGCTGATCTATTTTCCCCAGCCACGCCGGTTTGGGGCGCCCGGTTCGCTGATGCAGCTGCCGGTGCCCGGCGCCACGCTCGACGTGACGGTGCGGCCCGACACCGGCCCGCGCGCCGTGATCTATCTGGGCGGCAATGCCGAGGATGTCTCGGCCAGCCTGGCGCAGATGTCGGATACCTTTCCCGGGCAGGCGCTGTACCTGCTGCATTACCGCGGTTACGGCGGCAGTACCGGCAAGCCCACCGAGGCGGCGCTGTTCGCCGATGCGCTGGCCCTGTTCGACATGGTGCAGGCAAGCCATGCGCAGGTGACCGTGATCGGGCGCAGCCTGGGCAGCGGCGTGGCGGTGCATCTGGCCAGCGCGCGGCCGGTCGAGCGGCTGGTGCTGGTCACGCCCTACGACAGCATCGTCGGCATCGCCGCGCTGCAATTCCCATGGTTTCCGGTGGCGCGCATGCTGGAAGATAAATTCGAGTCGGGTGTGTACGCCGCCAAGGTGAGCGCGCCGACCACCATCATCGCCGCGGCCAATGACGAGATCATCCCGCGCGCCAGTTCGCAGCTGCTGCTGACCCGCTTCAGGCCCGGTGTGGCGCGCTATATCGATGTGCCGCAAAGCGGCCACAACACCATTTCGGACAGCCCGCTGTACCAGCCCAGCCTGGCCGGCGACACGGCGGCGCAGCCCGCCGCGCAGGCGAACTAGACGCGGCGTCCGCGAGACGGGCGCCGGCTGTGGTATTTGACACGTGTTGGGATGTAGTTGACTAGAGGCAAGTTATTTGCCTTATTGCATCGTTACAATGTGTGAAGTTTCTGTTTAACTTCACGCAAAGGACACCGCCATGACGCCAGGCCCAAACCCCGCCGTGCTCATCGCCCTGACAGCAATGGCCCTGGCCGGCTGCGCCAGCAAGCCGCCGCCTGCCGCCGAACCACCCGCCGGGATGCAAGCGCCCAACAGCCAGCTGGAGCATTGCCGACGCTCGCTCGGCACGCTCATCCTGGTCGAGCAAGAGCGCCAGCCGTGGCTGAACCGGATCGGCAGGGACGCCGAGCTGCCCGGCCCCCTGCCGCTGCTGCGCCTGATGGTACGGGCATCGAACTGCTTCACCCTGGCCGACAAGGCTTCCACGCTCAGTGAGCGCCCACTGACAAGCGCCGATTACACGGCCACGCCCTCGCTCAGCTTCCCCGACGAGGCCACGGCCGCGCGCATTGGTTCGCTGCGCGACGTCGCGCCGCAGCCAGCCACCCTGCTGACCTTGACCGATAACCGTTCGGGCACCGAGCTGGCGGCGGCCCAGGGCAGCGCCAGCCATTGGCGTTTCGGCGCGGCGGGCGGCTTTTTCAACGGCGGCTTCGCCCAGGCCGACGGCTACACCCGTACGCCCCAGGGCAAGCTGCTGATGGCGGCCCTGATGGATTCGTACAACCAGATGGTGCGCTCGCTCAAGCGCCACACGGCGTGCACGGCGGCCGCCCGGCTGGCCGACGCTGGCGGACTCAGGACGAGCCGGGCGGCGCATCCCGATCCGCGACGTTCTCAATAAGCATCAGCAAGTCGGTCACGCCCAGGTCGGCCCCGGCTTGCGAAAGCAAGGTGCTGGCCTGGCCGCGGTGATGGGTCTGGTGATTGAAAAAATGCAGCAACACATCGCCGAAACGCTTCTGCGAGGCGACGCCCTTGGTGCTGGCGTAATGCAGCACATGCTCCAGGTCGCGGTCGGCAAGCTCGGCGGCGAAGGCGCTGATCACGCCGTCGAGCATGCGCCGGTGCCTTGTCAAGGTGGCCAGGTCGTCGCTGTAGACGGCGTTCAGCGCGCCGGGCTGCGCCAGGGCCAGCGCCGCTTCGAGGGCGTCAAAGCGCGCCGGATGGGCAGTGAAGCGCCGCAGCCAGATGGTATCGGCCGCCACCAGATGGTTCAGGGTGCCGAGCAGCGAGCCGAAAAAGGCGCCGCGGTCGGCCGCCAGTTCGCCGGGAGGAAGCGTGGCGGCCGCATCGTACAGTTTCTGGTTCATCCAGGTGTTGTAGCCGGCCATCAGGCGCAGGTGGGACAGTTCAGACATGGTAGCCTCGCGTGCGTAAATGTTGGAGAACGGCGCCGTGGCCGCTGAGCAGCACCGACATGCGGATCACCTTGCCGCTGCGAAATGTCAGCACGTACATGGCGCACCAGGCGCGGTAGTGCACCTTGCGCAGGTCGCGCCACAGCTCGTGACGCTTGCCGCCCCACGGTGTGATGAACAGGATGCCGGCATCGTCGACCTTGCCGCGCGTGACGATGCCTTCGCACAGGCAGTACACGCCGCCGACGGCCAGCGCCAGCGCCAGCGCGATCAGGGGGGCATAACTGTCGTGCTCGCGCGACAGCGCCACCCAGGCCAGCACGGCCACGCCCAGCAATTGCAGGATGCCCAGCCGCTCCACGAAGGGCGCGAACGCCAGGGTGCCGTCGCCGGCGCCGCTGCGCAGGCGCGCGGCGATCCAGCGCACGGCGAACCACGCGGCAAAGGCACCGAAAAGACCGGCTGCAAGGGTCGACACGCGCTCTCCTCAAGGGGCGCGGCCGGATGGCCGCGCGGCTTGTCATTGTGCCTCACATCGCAGGCGCGTGCTGGGGACCCTGTGCAATTACGCACAGGCGTCGTGCCGGAACGCTCCGCCACGCCGGGCGTGTTCCTGATGCCGCTCCGGTAGAATTATTTCCGGCTGTTACTTCCCGCGAACCGTCCCGAAGGCTGGCCGCCCCGCGCGGCCCCCCTCCACGCCTACACCCGAGCTCTTCCCTGCAAGCACCCGCAGCCTTCCCGTATTTTCAAGATAGAAAAATGGAGACATCATGGCAATTACCACTTCGTTCGGCCGCCGCGCGGCTTCTTTCCTGCTGTGCCTGCCGGCGGCCGCGCTGGCCCAGGTGCAGACCGGTCCCGGCGCCTGGAGCGGCAACCAGACCTGGGGCGCGGACAGCGTCAACGGCGGCAACCTGAGCGGCTATTTCTATTGGCCGGCCAGCCAGCCTGTGCTGGGCGGCAAGCGTGCCCTGGTGGTGGTGCTGCATGGCTGCCAGCAAACCGCCTCCGGCGACGTCATCGATTCCGGCGCCGACAAGGGCTTCAACTGGAAAGGCGTGGCCGACCAGTACGGCGCCGTGATCCTGGCGCCGAATGCGACCGGCAATGTGTCCGGCAGCCATTGCTGGGATTACAGCCTCAGCAACCACAACCGCGCCAGCGGCCACGATGGCGTGCTGCTCAACCTGGTGACCCGCTTCCTTGGCGATGCCCGTTACGCGATCGACCCGAACCAGGTGTACGTGACCGGCCTGTCCTCGGGCGGCGGCCAGACCATGGTGCTGGGCTGCCTGGCGCCGGATGTGTTCGCCGGCATCGGCATCAATGCCGGACCGCCGCCGGGGACCACGACCATGCAGATCGGCAGCGTGCCATCCGGCTTTAACGCCAGCACGGCGGGCAACAAGTGCACGGCCATGGCCGGCGCCCAGCAAGGCAAGTTCGCCACCCAGATCGCCAGCGTGGTCTGGGGCACCAGCGATTACACCGTAGCCCCGGCCTATGGCCCGCTCGATGCGGCGGCCATGCGCCTGGCCTACGGCGGCAGTTTTACGCGCGCTGCGACGGCCACCGTGCCCGGCGGCGGCAGCAATACGCCCTACACCGACGGCAACGGCAAGCTGCGCACCTCGGAAATGGCGGTGACCGGCATGGGCCACGCCTGGCCGGCCGGGCCGGGCGGGCAGAACAGCCACTTCGTCGATGCCACCAAGGTCGATTACCCCGCCTTCGTGATGGATTTCTGGTTCAAAAACAATCTGCGCGCAGCGCGCATCGCCGCCCCTGTCATGACGGCCTGCAAGGCGGCCGTGTCGGGCAACGCCGCCACCATCAGCGGCGCCGCCCTTGATCCGGCCGGCACGGTCAGCAGCTACCGCGTGGTGCTGAGCGGAACCACCGCCGTCAACGATGGGGCGGCCGGCAGCGGCGCCAGTTTCAGCATCGGCTATGCGCTGGCCAACGGCTATTACAGCGGGACCGTCACGGCCACCGATGCCGGTACCGGGCAAACCTCGGCGCCCTGCCCGCTGCCGCAATTCCTGGTGGGACCGGCGCCGGCGCTGCAGCCGCCCGCCGACCTAAAGGCCGGCAACGCCAGCGCCAGCAGCATCGCCCTGTCGTGGAGCGCGGCCAACGGCGCGGGCGGCTACAACGTCTACCGCAACGGCAGCAAGCTCACGCCCGCGCCGCTGAGCGGCACCAGCTACACCGACACGGGACTGGCGGCGTCCACCGCCTATTCCTACCAGGCGTCATCGGTGGCGAACGGGGTGGAAAGCGGCTTGTCGGCCAAGGTGAGCGCCAGCACCACCAGCGGCTTTGTCTGCAGCGCGGTCACGGCCAGCAACTTTGCCCACGTACAGGAAGGCCGCGCGCATGACAGTGGCGGCATGGCACTGGCCAATGGATCGAACCAGAGCATGGGGCTGGACAACCTGTTCTACGTCCAGACCCTGGCGCAAATCTCGGCCGCGCATTACGTGGTGGGCAACTGTCCGTAAGCGCGCGGGGTCAATGGCGCGCGGCCAGGTTCTTGCCCTCGACCAGGACGTAGGTCTTGCCGTCGTAGGCATAACGGGCCGCGCCGCCCAGGCGGGTGATGTCCGACACCAGCCGCGGGCCTTCCTTGCCCTTGCGGCGCCGCTCTTTCTTGCTGTCGTCCTGGCCCCGGAACTGGAACACGAGGTCGTTGTAGGCCGCGCCGCCGGCGGCCAGGGCGAAGCGCCAGCCGGAGACGATGTCGTAACACGTCTCCTCTTCTTCCGGCTCGCACGACGGGTTGCTGGTGGCGATGGCGATGCCGCCGCCGGTGAGTGAACGGATGGGGTCCGCACCGAGGTCGAACAGGGACAGCCTTCGGTCGGCATAGCCGCCAATGGCAGTCCCGTGCAGCATGGCCAGGCCCGGCTTGCCGGCAGCGAGGTGCATGAATGTCGCCGTGCCGATCCGCTCCCAGCCGCCCAGGCGCGCCACGTTGGCGTGGTGCTTGAGCAAGCTCCAGCGGCCATCGGCCTTGCGCAGGATGAAGATGTTGAGCAGCCCGCCTTCGTTGGGATCGCGGCTGTCACCGCGGCCGGCCTCCACGCGCAGGGCGTTGGCCACCAGGGCGGCGTCGCCGTTGGGCAGGAAGGCATGCGCCACCGGTTCGATGGCATACATGCGCACACCAGGCTGGTCGGGCGCGCTCAGCTCCATCGGCGCCTCGTTGGCGGTCGGATCGAATTTCTCGCCGAAGATGGCGTGCATCAGCACGGCCCGCTCGCGCAGGGCGGCCGCCTCGGCTTCAAGTTGTTCCGCCGTGGGCGGGGCTGACGCGGGCACGGCCACGGGCGCCGAAGGGCGCGCGCTTGCGGCCGGCGCAGCTGGCTTGTGTTCGCGGCAGGCGCACAGCAGGACGGGAAAAAGGATAATCAGAAACAGCGCAGCTGGACGCATCGGATCGCAAACGAGACAGTAAACAATCCATCTTACCTTACCGCTTGCCAAGCTGTTTCAAGCCATTACGGCGGCAAGCGATACCCGCGCGCATCAATGCGGCCTCGCACGCAGCTTGTTTGGCGCAGGCCGCGCCGATGGCCGATTCAGGCCGGAGACGATTGATGCACCTCACAGGCGCGCGGGCTGCGGCTCCTAGGCTGGAAGTGTCGGGGTGGCCGTCGTCGATGCGACGGCGGCGCGTCCGGCCTCATGCCAAGGAGCCATCATGTCTACCCATTCTTCCCTTCCCCGCCGCGCGCGCCTGGGCGCGGCACTCGCCCTGATTGCACTGGCCGTTCCGGGCCTGGCGCTGGCAAGCAGCAACTGGTCGTCCGTGGGATCGACCGGCACCCCGGACGAACTGTGCGCCGGCCGCGTATCGTTCAACAACAATGATGCCGGCCTGGTCAGCGGCGCCACGGCCCTCGGCTGCACCATCCGCTACCAGGTGCACGATACCTGGGATGGCACCGGCCTCCCGGGCGTGTACCTGGGGGCGCGCTTCACCGACAACGGCATCTATTCCGAGGTGCGCGCGCGCTTGCGTGCGCACAATACCGCCACCGGCGTGCTGACCACCCTGGCGACCTTGTCGAGCAACAGCTACGCGCCGGCGGCAACCCCGCAGACGCGCTACCTGACCAACTGCGTCGCGCTCAACTTCAATGCCAACAGCTACTTCATCGAGGTCGACCTGGTGCGCACCGCTTCGCCGGTGGGCGCCATTCCCGGCTTGCCGGTGCTGGGGCAACTGCGCCTGCTGCGCTGCCAGTAAGGCCATCGCGCATGCGCGCCCATGCCGGATCCACTGTCCAGGGGAAGACCAATGATGCGACTCATTTCCAGAACGATGCTGCTGGTCGCGCTGGGCGGCTGCGGCGGCGACGACAAACCGCCACCGGCGGCACCGCAGGCGCTGCCGCTGGCGGCCGCCGCGCCGGTGCCCGAGCCGGTGCGGCCCGCGCCAGCGCCCCCATCCGCGCCCGCCCGCGCAGCGCCGCCACCGAGCGCGCCGCCACCGAACGACATCGCCCAGCTGCGCCAGGAAGTGGCCAGCCTGCGGCGCGAGGTGGCCGATCTGCGCATGCTATTGACGCGCGCACCCATGGCCGCGGCGCCGGCCCCCTTGGCAGCGCCGCAGGTGGCCGAGACGTCGACGGTGGCGCCGTCCGAAACCATGTTCCGTGCCGAGCAGACGGATCCGGCGTGGAGCACGTATGCGACGTCGGCCGTGCGCGCCGCGCTGGCGCGTGCCAATGCCGGGCTCGAATCGCAGGTGCGGCGGCTCGAATGCCGGACCAAGACCTGCCGCGTCGAAATCAATCCGACGAGTGCCGATCTGCTGGAAAGTTCCATGGCGGCCGTGCTGGCCAATGTGGCGGCGGCGATACCGAATATGACGGCCACCCAGGTGGGCAGCGATGATGGCAGCGAGGCGACGGTGCTGTACCTGACGCGCTAGGCCGTGTCTGATTGAATCGAAGGGAAAACCGCAATTGTTCCGTCGTTCCTGGCACTGCCAGAAACGACTTCCCGCGCAGCCTCCAGTTTCAAGGAAACTCCTCAAATCTCTTGGAACTGTGCAAGCTCAGAGGCCGGTGCCAAATGGCGTTAACTTAAGCTCCGTCTTTCCCGCGCAGGCGGGAATCCATAGCACCTTCGCTCAGTTAAGGTGCTATGGGTTCCCGCCTACGCGGGAACGACGGTTTTGACGCCTGTGGCCGCAAAGCTGCGTAACTTAGCGGCAAAGGCTAGTTCCTGGAGAGGCGGGAACGACGAACTAACGGTATCGAAATGGAATCTGTTCGCGCCGATTAGCCAAACACACCCTAGCCCAGCCTTGGCGCGCCGCCCGGCCGGTGGCTGTTACACCGGCTCTTCCGGTGCCTGGGTGGCGCGCACGAAGGCCGGCGCCACCAGCAGGCCCAGCTCGAACAGCAACCACATCGGTATGGCCAGGGCCAGCTGGCTGACCACGTCCGGCGGCGTGACGATGGCCGCGATCACGAAGGCGCCGACGATGGCGTAGGGGCGCACTTCCTTGAGCTTTTCCACGCTGACGATCCCCATGCGCACCAAAATCACCACCACCACCGGCACCTCGAAGGTGGCGCCGAAGGCCAGGCACATGGACATGACGAAATCGAGATAGTTCTCGATATCGGGCGTGACCGCGATCGAGGTGGGGGAAAAGTCGGAAATGAACTTGAACACGCGCCCGAACACGAAGAAGTAGCAGAACGCCACGCCGCTCATGAACAGGAACGAGGACGACACCACCAGCGGCAACACCAGGCGTTTTTCGTGCTGGTACAGGCCGGGGGCGACGAAGGCCCAGACCTGGTAGAACACCCACGGCAGCGCCAGGATCAAGGACAGCACCAGGGTCACCTTCATCGGCACCAGGAAGGGTGAAATGACGCCGGTGGCGATCATCTTCGAGCCGACCGGCAGCGAGGCGATCATCGGCGCGGCGATGATGTCGTAGATATGGGAGGGCCCGGGCCAGATCATCAGCGCGGCGCAGATGATGGCGACCCCGATGGTGGCCTTGACCAGGCGGTCGCGCAACTCGACCAGATGAGAGATAAAGGTCTCTTCGCCCGCAGCTTTATCTGTCATTTAAAAGAACGAAGAAGTAGTGGAGGAACGCGGGCGGAATTTTTTCACGCGCGCGGCACCCGACATGATGTGGGCCTTGCCGCCGTGCCGCTGCTTGTACCAGCCCGGCACCGCCGAGTTGCGCACCAGCTTCTTGCGGCGGAAATCGCGCGCCTTGCGCTCCAGGTCGCTCATGGTCGCGCTCGGCGCCGTTGACGAAGGCAGGTCGCGCCAGGCGGCATCGACGTCGTCGATGTTCTGGGCGATGGTGTTTTCCACGCTATCCTTGATCGATTGCGCCGTTTCCTGCACTTCCTTTTGCAGGTTGCGCAGTTCGTCGAGCTCGATCTCGCGGCTCACCTCGGACTTGACGTCGTGCAGGTAGCGCTGGGCGCGGCCGTACAGGGTCCCCGCCATGCGCGCCACCCTGGGCAGCTTTTCAGGGCCGATGACAACAAGTGCAACCACGCCAATGATGGCGAGTTTAGAAAGTCCAAGATCGATCATGGCGTCTGGAAGTATCTGTCAGCGGGCGTGCGCGGGCACGCATGCCGGTCAGAACTTCGTTTTCTCTTTCGCTTCGGCGTCGATGGTGGTCTTGTCCACTACCTGGCCGGGCGTGGCCGGCTTGTCATCCTCGCCGCGCACGCCATCCTTGAAGCCCTTGACGGCCTTGCCGATATCACCACCCATGTTGCCGAGTTTCTTGGTTCCGAAAACCAATACAACGACAAGCAACACGATCAGCCAATGCCAAACACTCAGTCCACCCATCATTTTCTCCTCGCGAGGCGCACGCGCCCGAATTCGTGAAAGCTTACGCCGGTATTCTACGCGATGCCGGGGTTTCCTGTCTCATTGTCAGCGCTGGCCCGGCCACGGGCGCGGACCGCCGTACATGTGCAGGTGCAGGTGGTAGACCTCCTGGCCGCCGTCCGGACCGCTGTTGATGAGGGTCTTGTAGCCGCCGCCCGGCTTGCCGTCGAGGTCGTAGCTCACTTCGCAGCCATGCTCCCTGGCCAGCTTGGGCGCCAGCGCCAGCATCTTGCCGAGCAGCGCGACATGGGTTTCGTTGCACTCGGACAAAGTTGCCACGTGCAGCTTGGGAATGACCAGCAGATGCACCGGCGCGGCCGGATGGATATCCTTGAATGCCAGCAACTCTTCATCTTCATAGACTATGCTCGAAGGAATTTGCTTGGCAGCGATTTTGCAAAACAGGCAGTCGGTCATGGATGGTTTCCGTCGTATTGGAGGGTTGCTTGAGCGCTTCAGCCCGGGCGGGCGGCTTTTTCGGCGAGGCCGGACAAGCCTTCGCGGCGCGCCAGTTCATCGAGCACCTGCTGCGGGGACAGGTCGAACCTGGCCAGCAGCACCAGCGAATGGAACCACAGATCGGCGCATTCGTACAGCACCTTGGCGCTATCGCCATCGACCCGCGCATCCTTGGCGGCCATCACCAGCTCGGTGGCTTCCTCGCCGATTTTCTTGAGGATCGCATCGTCGCCCTTGGAAAACAGGCGCGAGACGTAAGACGTGGCAGGATCGCCCCCGTTTTCCAGCTTGCGCGCTTCGATCGTTTGCGCCACGCGGGCGAGGGTCTGGCTCATGGTGTGTTCTTCTTGGGATTGGTGTAAATCGTTTCCGGGTCTTGCAGCACCGGATCGGCGACCTGCCAGTCGCCGCTTTTGGCGTCGCCGTCGAACTTCTGGAAGAAGCAGGAATGGCGCCCGGTATGGCAGGCGATGGCGCCGACCTGCTCGATCTTGAGCAGGATCACGTCTTCGTCGCAGTCGAGGCGGATTTCGCGCACCTTCTGGATGTGGCCCGACTCTTCGCCCTTGTGCCACAGCTTCTTGCGCGAACGGCTCCAGTACACCGCCTCGCCCAGTTCCACCGTGCGCGCCAGCGCGTCGCGGTTCATCCAGGCGAACATCAGCACATCGTTCGAACCGGCTTCCTGGGCGATCACCGGCACCAGGCCGTTCTCGTCCCACTTGACCTTTTTCAGCCAGCTGAAATTGGCCGCACTACTTGTTACGGCAGGCATGATCATATTGGTCTACTCCAAACGCATGGGAATGCCCTGCGCGGCCATGAAGCGCTTGGCTTCGCCGACCGTGTGCTGCCCATAGTGAAAAATACTGGCTGCCAGGACCGCATCGGCCTTGCCGATCTTGATGCCGTCGGCCAGGTCCTGCAGGCCGCCCACGCCGCCGGATGCAATCACGGGAATGCCGATCGCGTTCGACACGGCGGCCGTCAGTCCCAGGTCGAACCCGGACTTGGTGCCGTCGCGGTCCATGCTGGTGAGGAGAATCTCGCCGGCGCCCAGGCGCTCCATGTTGATCGCCCATGCGACCGCATCGAGGCCGGTGGCACGCCGTCCGCCGTGGGTGAACACTTCCCACTTGCCGGGCGCGGTCTGCTTGGCGTCGATGGCCACCACGATGCATTGCGCGCCGTGCTTTTGCGAAGCCTCGAACACCAGGTCGGGATTGGTCACGGCCGAGGAATTCATGCTGACCTTGTCGGCGCCGGCATTGAGCAGGCGCCGCACGTCCTCGACCTTGCGCACGCCGCCACCGACGGTGAGCGGAATGAACACGGTGGAGGCCACCGCTTCGATGATATGCAAAATCAGGTCGCGCTCGTCGGAGGAAGCCGTGATGTCGAGGAAAGTGATCTCGTCGGCGCCCTGCTCATCGTAGCGGCGCGCGATTTCGACCGGGTCGCCGGCGTCGCGCAGCTCGGTGAAATTGACGCCCTTGACGACGCGCCCGCCGGTCACGTCGAGGCAGGGAATGATGCGTTTTGCGAGCATGGTATGTTCTTCCGGCTTACGCCGGATCGCCTTCGGTAAGTTCATCGGCGCGCAACTGGGCCTGGGCCAGGTTGATCGTGCCCTCGTAGATCGAACGGCCGCAGATCACGCCCTCGATGCCCTCTTCCTGCACCGCGCACAGGGCTTCGACGTCGCCCAGGTTGTGCAGGCCGCCGGAAGCGATGATCGGAATGCGCACGGCCTGGGCCAGCTTGACGGTCGCTTCGATGTTGATACCGCCCATCATGCCGTCGCGGCCGATGTCGGTGTAGATGATCGCTTCGACGCCGTAGGCTTCGAACTTGGTGGCCAGGTCGATCACTTCGTGGCCGCTCATCTTGCTCCAGCCATCGGTGGCGACCTTGCCATCCTTGGCATCCAGGCCGACGATGATGTGGCCGGGGAAGGCGCCGCAGGCATCGTGCAGGAAGCCGGGATTTTTCACGGCGGCGGTGCCGACGATGATGTAGGTGATGCCGTCGTCGAGATAGCGCTCGATGGTGTCGAGATCGCGGATGCCGCCGCCCAGCTGGACGGGGATCTCGTCGATATCGTTATCGACGGCGAATTCCTGCACCACCTGCAGGATGGATTTGACGGCGGCTTCGTTTTTCGGCTTGCCGGCAAAGGCGCCGTTCAAGTCCACCAGGTGCAGGCGGCGCGCGCCCTGCTTGAGCCAGTGCAGCGCCATTTCGGCGGGGTCTTCGGAGAAGACGGTGGCAAGTTCCATATCGCCCTGTTTGAGGCGAACGCAGTGACCGTCTTTCAGGTCGATGGCAGGAATGAGCAGCATGATCGGTTTTCGCTTATCGCTTGGTTGGGTGGGTGACGGGGTGATTCGATGACAGTCAAGGATTCCAGTGAACGAAGTTCTTGTACAGCTGCAGCCCCGCGCCGGCGCTTTTCTCCGGGTGGAACTGGGTCGCGAAGATATTATCGCGGGCCACGGCGCAACAGAACGGCGCGCCGTAATCGGTTTCGCCGGCGGTGAGGCTGGTGTCGTCGGGCTGGACATAGTAGCTGTGCACGAAATAGAAGTAGCTATCGTCGAGGATACCCTGCCACAGCGGATGCTGGCGCACTTGTTTCACGCGGTTCCAGCCCATCTGCGGCACCTTGAAGCGCGAGCCGTCCGGCTGCAGGCGGCCATCGAGCTGGAAGCGCACCACTTTGCCGGGCAACAGGCCCAGGCCGGGGGTGTCGGCTTCCTCGCTCACGTCGAACAGCATCTGTTCGCCGACGCACACACCCATCACGGGACGGGTCTTGGCGGCGCGCAGCAGGGCTTCCTCGACGCCGGACTGGCGCAGGCTGGCCATGCAGTCGCGCATGGCGCCCTGGCCGGGCAGGACGATCCGGTCGGCCGAATCGATATCGGCGACGTCGCCGGAAATGAGTACTTCGGCTTCGGGAGCGATCGCGCGCAGGGCTTGCGCCACCGAGCGCAGATTGCCCATGCCGTAGTCAACCACAACAATTTTATTCATAGCAATTCAGGTTTTTTGTGAAGAACGGGCATTAGCCGCCGGCTTCACCACACCACCGTCTTCCCCGCGCAGGCGGGGATCCAGAACACCTTGGCGAATAGAAGGTGCTATGGGTTCCCGCCTGCGCGGGAACGACGGAGATAGCGGCAGGAACATGCACCAGTGCTAGGGTTACAGACTACCCTTGGTCGAAGGAATCGTCCCGGCCGAACGCGCATCGAGTTCCGCAGCCATGCGCAGCGCGCGGCCGAAGGCCTTGAACACGGTTTCGCACTGGTGGTGGGCGTTCTCGCCACGCAGGTTATCGATATGCAGCGACACCAGCGCGTGGTTCACGAAGCCCTGGAAAAATTCATGCGCCAGGTCGACATCGAAACTGCCGATCATCGAGCGCTTCCACGGCACGTGCATTTCCAGGCCCGGACGGCCGGAAAAATCGATCACCACGCGCGACAGCGCTTCGTCCAGCGGCACATAGGCGTGGCCGTAACGGCGGATGCCCTTCTTGTCGCCGATCGCCTTGGCCACCGCCATGCCGAGCGTGATGCCGGTGTCTTCCACCGTGTGGTGGGCGTCGATATGCAGGTCGCCCACGCATTCGATATCGAGGTCGATCAGGCCGTGGCGGGCGATCTGGTCGAGCATGTGGTCGAGAAAAGGCACGCCCGTATTGAGCTTTTGCTGGCCGGTGCCATCAAGGTTGATCGCGACGCGGATTTGCGTCTCGTTGGTGTTGCGCGTTATGTCTGCGGTGCGGGTCATGGGAGGCTCGGTTAGTGCGAAGTCAGCGATGCCTTGATGGCATCCAGGAAAACAGCATTTTCTTCAGGTGTACTCACGGTCACGCGGATGCATCCGCCCAATCCGTTTATTTTACTCACATTTTTAACCATGACCTTGTCGGCGGCGAGGCGTGCGCATGACGCATCGACATCGGGCAGACGCACCAGCAGGAAATTGGCGGCCGACGGAAAGACGGTCACGCCGGGCAGCGCGGCCAGGTCGGCCGCCAGCTGTTCGCGCGCGGCAATGAGCAAGCTAGCCTGGTCGTTCAGCACCTCCAGGTGATCGAGCGCGAATTCGGCGGCGATCTGGGTGAGCACATTGATGTTGTAAGGCGGGCGCACTTTTTCGAACTGCGCCAGGAGTTTGGGTGCGGCCGTCATGTAACCGAGGCGGATGCCGGCCAGGCCCAGTTTCGAGACGGTGCGCATGACGACCATGTTCTCGAACTCGGGCAGGCGCTCCATGAAGGAGGTGCGCGCGAACGGGCCGTAGGCTTCGTCGACGACGACGATGCCGCTGTTGCCCACGGTCTGGATGATCTCGACCATCTCGGCCGGGTCGAACAGGGTGCCGGTCGGGTTGTTCGGGTAGGCCAGGAATACCAGGGCCGGCTTGTGCTCGGCGATGTTGGCGAGCATGGTGGCTTTGTCGAGCGTCATGTCGGCGCACAGCGGCACCCCGACGAAGTCCGCCCCGGCCAGCATGGCGGAGCGCGAGAACATCACGAAGCCGGGCGTGGGCGCCAGGATCACGGGACGGCGCGCGCCGCCCGAGACGGCGGTGGCCATGATCGAGATCAGTTCATCGGAGCCGTTGCCGAGGATAACGTCGTAGCCGTCCGGGACACCGAGACGCGCGCAGATCTTGTGTTTGAGCGTGGCGTTGCTAGGCAGCGGATAGCGGTTCAGGACCGCGGCGGCCATGCGATGGCCCAGTTCTTCGCGCAGGTGGGCAGGCAGCGAGTACGGGTTCTCCATCGCGTCGAGTTTGATGTAGCCGTCGGCGTCGGGGACGACGTAGGCCTGGTCGGCCTGGATCTCGGGACGGATCGTGTTGGCGATCAGCGTGTCGATGAAACTCATGCTGCTTTGCTCCTTGGTTGATAGGTTGCTGCAAATTGCCCGTCGTTCTTAGCTCCGTCGTTCTTAGCTCCGTCGTTCCCGCGAAGGCGCGAACCCAAGTCCGTACCGTAGCCGCTGGCGGCTCGACCAACTTGGGTTCCCGCCGAGTGCCGCCTTGGCGCGGGAACGACGGAGGTAGAGGCGGGAACGACAGCGCTGGTGCTGGCGGCGATGGTGGTAGTGGCAACGACGCTAAGCATTTTCAGCCTGCACAGTCTTCTTGGCCGGTTTGCGCTTCCGGACCATTTCCTGCTCCGGCGGCGACGCCAGTCGCGCTGCGATAATCTCGCAGTACGCGGCATTGAGTTCGAAACCGACAAAATTGCGCCCGCAGCGCTTGGCCGCCATGGCGGTGGTGCCGCTGCCCATGAACAAATCCATCACCACGCCATCCGGCGGGCACGATGCCTTGACCATGCGCTCGATGATCTCGAGCGGCTTCTGGGTCGGATGATCCGCCCGCTCCGGATGTTCCTTGTGCAGGCGCGAGACGCTCCACAAATCCTTGGGGTTGTAGCCCACTTCCAGCCACTTGGCGCCCACGAAAATCGAGCGCGAACGGGCCTTCTTGGTCGCCGCGTCGTAGGGAATGCGCACCGCATCGAGGTCGAAGTAGTAATCCTTGCGGTTGACGAAGAAGCCGATCGTGTCGTGCACCGAACTGAAACTCCTCACGCTGCCGCCCATCGACGGCACCCGGCGGTCCCAGATAATCTCGTTCATCATCGTCATGCGCTGCTTGAGCATGACAAAAATTTCGGGCGAAAAGCGCCAGGTCAAAAAGATGTACAGGCTGCCGTTGGGCTTGAGCTTGGGCAGCGCCTTCGAAATCCATTGCTCGGTCCAGGCCAGGTAATCGGCCACGCTTTGCTGGTCGGAGTCGTTGCCGTAGTCCTTGCCGAGGTTATACGGCGGGTCGGTCAGAATCAGGTCGATGGAACCGTCCGGGATGCGCGCCAGTCCGGCCAAAGCATCCTCGCAAAATACCTGATTGAGCCAGTTGCTCATTGCGCCGGTCGCAATCGCAGTTCGGCGCTGCGGGCGTGCGCCTGCAAGCCTTCGCCGTAGGCCAGTTCGGCCGCGACCTTGCCCAGCGTTTGCGCGCCCGCTTCGCTCACGAAAATGACGGAGGAACGCTTCTGGAAGTCGTACACGCCCAGCGGCGACGAAAAACGCGCGGTGCGCGAGGTCGGCAGCACATGGTTCGGGCCGCAGCAGTAGTCGCCCAGCGACTCGGACGAAAAGCGCCCGAGGAACATGGCGCCGGCGTGGCGGATGCGGTCGGCCCACTGCTGCGGGTCTTCGGCCGAGATTTCCAGGTGCTCGGCGGCGATGGCGTTGGCGATGTCGCACGCTTCCTGCATGTCGCGCACCTTGACCAGCGCGCCGCGGTCGGTCATCGAGGTGCGGATGGTGTCCGCGCGCGGCATGGTCGGCAGCAGCTTGTGGATGCTCGCTTCAACCTTGGCGATATAGCCGGCGTCCGGGCACAGCATGATCGCCTGCGCCAGTTCGTCGTGCTCGGCCTGCGAAAACAGGTCCATCGCGACCCAGTCCGGGTCCGTGCTGCCGTCGCACAGCACCAGGATTTCGGACGGCCCGGCGATCATGTCGATGCCGACGGTGCCGAACACGCGCCGCTTGGCCGCGGCCACGTAGGCGTTGCCCGGGCCGACGATCTTGTCGACCGGGGCGATGGTGGCGGTGCCGTAGGCCAGCGCGCCGACTGCCTGGGCGCCGCCGATGGTGATCACGCGCGTGACGCCGGCAATCGCGGCGGCGGCCAGCACCATCTGGTTCTTCACGCCGTCCGGTGTCGGCACCACCATGATGATCTCGGCCACGCCGGCCACCTTGGCCGGCACGGCGTTCATCAGCACCGACGAGGGATACGCGGCCTTGCCGCCCGGGACGTAGATGCCGACCCGGTCGAGCGGGGTGATTTTCTGGCCCAGCACCGTTCCATCGGGCTCGGTGTAGGTAAAGCCGCGCAGTTCTTCCTTTTGCCGCTCGTGGAAGACGCGAATCCGTTCGGCCGCCGTTTCCAGGGCCGTGCGCTGGGCTGCCGGCAGGGTCTCCAGCGCCGCCCGCAGTTCGGCTTGCGGCACGTCGAAGGCGGCCATGCTGGCGGCGCCGCCGGGAATGCGGTCGAATTTGTTGGTGTATTCGAGGACGGCGTCGTCGCCCCGGTGTTTGACATCATGCAGGATCGCCGCCACCGATTTTTCAATCGCTTCATCGGTGGACGCTTCGAAGGCCAGCAGGGTTTCGAGGCGTTGTTTGAAGTCCGGCTGGGCGGAGTCGAGGTGGCGGATCTGAATGGTCATGGTTGTGTGATTTAAGCTTGGTTGTTCAATCGCGACGCGCGTTCGAACGCCTCGAGTATCGGTTGCAAACGCTCGCGCTTGAGCTTGAGCGCGGCTTGGTTGACGACCAGGCGCGAGGAAATGTCCATGATTTCTTCGACTTCGACCAGGTTGTTGGCGCGCAGGGTGCTGCCGGTGGAGACCACGTCGACAATCGCGTCCGACAGGCCGACCAGGGGCGCCAGCTCCATCGAACCATACAGCTTGATCAGGTCGACGTGCACGCCCTTGGCGGCGAAGTGCTCGCGCGCGGTCTGGACGAACTTGGTGGCCACGCGCAGGCGCGCGCCCTGGCGCACCGCCTTGTCGTAGTCGAAGCCGGCGTTGACGGCGACCGACATGCGGCATTTGGCGATGTTCAAATCGATCGGCTGGTACAAGCCTTCGCCGCCATGTTCGAGCAGGACATCCTTGCCGGCCACGCCGAAATCGGCGGCGCCGTACTGCACGTAGGTCGGCACGTCGGACGCGCGCACGATGATGACGCGCACGTGCGGATCGTTGGTCGCCAAAATCAGCTTGCGCGAGGTCTCCGGGTTTTCGGTGACGGTGATGCCGGCCGCTTCCAGGAGCGGCATGGTGTCGTCGAAGATGCGGCCTTTCGACAGCGCCAGGATCAGGGAATTGGCCGGGTTACTGAATGTACTCATCGATGTGTTCTTTATTTGATGCGGACGATATCGGCGCCCACCGCCGACAGCTTCACTTCCATGCGGTCGTAGCCGCGGTCGAGGTGATAGATGCGGTCGATGATGGTGGTGCCTTGCGCGGCCATGGCGGCGATCACCAGCGAGGCCGAGGCGCGCAGGTCGGTCGCCATCACGGGCGCGCCCACCAGCCGGTCCACGCCCTTGACGTGGGCGGTGTTGCCCTCGGTCTGGATCGAGGCGCCGAGGCGGTTCATTTCCTGCACGTGCATGAAGCGGTTTTCGAAAATCGTCTCGGTGATGCGGCTGCTGCCGGATGCGATGGTATCGACGGCCATGAACTGGGCCTGCATATCGGTCGGAAAACCCGGATATTCGGTGGTGCGGAACGAGACCGGCTTGGGACGGCCGCCCATCTGCGCGCGGATCGATTCGGGACCCATGGTCATCACCAGGCCGATCTCGCGCAGCTTGTCGAGCGCCACGTCGAAGTAGTCGGTGCGGGTGTTCCTGAGCAGGATGTCGCCGCCGGTGGCCGCCACGGCGCAAAGAAACGTGGCCGCTTCGATGCGGTCGGAGATCACCGCGTGCCTGGCGCCGTGCAGTTCAGCCACGCCCTGGATCACCAGGCGGTCGGTGCCGATGCCCTCGATCCTGGCGCCCATGGCGACCAGCAGGTTGGCCAGGTCGGTCACTTCCGGTTCGCGCGCGGCGTTTTCCAGCACCGTTTCGCCTTCGGCCAGGGTGGCCGCCATCAGCAGGTTCTCGGTGCCGGTGACGGTGATCATGTCGGTGCGAATGCGCGCGCCCTTGAGCTTTTTGCACCTGGCGTGGATGTAGCCGCCTTCGATGGTGATGTCGGCGCCGAGCGCCTGCAAGCCCTTGATGTGCTGGTCGACCGGACGCGAACCGATGGCGCAGCCGCCGGGCAGCGACACCTTGGCTTCGCCGAAGCGCGCCAGCAAGGGGCCCAGCACCAGGATCGAGGCGCGCATGGTCTTGACCAGCTCATACGGCGCTTCCAGGGTGGTGATGGCGCTGCCGTTGAGGGTCACCTTCTCGTCGTCCTGCGTCACCTTCAGGCCGGTCTGGGCCAGCAGCTTGAGGATGGTCTTGACGTCGTGCAGGCGCGGCACGTTCGACAGTTCCAGGTCGCCCGAGGTGAGCAGACCGGCGCACAGGATCGGCAGGGCCGCGTTCTTGGCGCCCGAAATGACGATCTCCCCTTCGAGGCGCTTGCCTCCGACCACTTGGAGCTTATCCATGCTTATGTATCCTTTTATCCTTGGTATTCTTCAGGGGTGAGCGTTTTCATCGACAGCGCGTGGATTTCTTCGCGCATGCGGTCGCCCAACGCCGCGTAGACGATCTGGTGACGCTGGATCGGGCGCTTGCCGGCAAACGCCGGCGAGACGATGACGGCGGTGAAGTGCTGGCCGTCGCCCTCCACTTCGAGGTGGGTGCATGCGAGACCGGCGCTGATGTAGCCGTGGATGAGTTCTGGTGTGGTAGCCACGATAAATTCCTCTGATTAGTGGCGCAGGTTGTAGCCGCGCTTGAGCAGGTTGATGGCGATTGCCGCGAGTACCGCGAAGAAGGCCGACACGATCGCAAGACTGGTCCACGGCGACACGTCGGACTGGCCGAAGAAGCCGTGGCGGAAGCCGTCGATCATGTAGAAAAACGGATTGAAGTGCGACACGGTGAGCCAGAATGGCGGCAGCGAGTGGATCGAGTAAAACACGCCGGATAAAAACGTCGCGGGCATGATCAGGAAGTTCTGGAAGGCGGCCAGCTGGTCGAATTTTTCGGCCCAGATGCCGGCGATGACGCCCATGGTGCCGAGAATCGCCGCGCCCAGCAGCGCGAACGCGAAGATCCACAGGGGCGCCGCGAACGAGAGTTTGGCGAACCACACGGTGGCGATGAACACGCCCGCGCCGACCGTCAGGCCGCGCACCACGGAGGCCAGCACGTAGGCCGACAGGATCTCCCAGTGCGACAGCGGCGGCAGCAGGATGAACACCAGGTTGCCGGTGATCTTGGACTGGATCAGCGAGGACGAGGAGTTGGCGAAGGAATTTTGCAGCACGCTCATCATCACCAGGCCGGGAATCAGGAAGGCGGTGTAGTTCACGCCGCGCACGTTGACGTGCCCTTCGAGCACGTGGCCGAAGATCAGCAGGTACAGCATGGCCGTCAGGACCGGCGCGGCCACGGTTTGCGTGGCGACCTTCCAGAAGCGCAGCATTTCCTTGTAGAGCAGGGTCTGGAAGCCCACCGAGAACATATTCATAGTGCGCCCTTGTCCATAATCTGCAGGAAGATGTCTTCCAGGTCGGCCTGCTGCAGTTGCATTTCGTCGATGACGGCGCCGGACTCGCGCAGGCGCGCCAGGATGTGTTCGACTTCGCCGTATTCGTTCACGCGCAGGCTGTATTTCATGCCGCCGCCGTTGCCGTTGCCATTGCTATTGCCATTAACGGCGTCACGCTCGTCGTGCGACACCAGGTGGCGCAGGCTCTCCGGCAGGCTGCCGCTGGCCAGGTGCACGATCAGCTGCGAGCCGGAGATGCGGCGGATCAGGGCCGACATGGTGTCGAGCGCGACCACCTTGCCGCCCTTGAGCATGGCCACGCGCTGGCACATGGCTTGCGCTTCTTCCAGGTAGTGGGTGGTCAGCACCACGGTGTGGCCTTCGCGGTTCAGGCGCGAAATGAACTTCCACAAGGTCTGGCGCAGTTCGACGTCGACGCCGGCGGTCGGCTCGTCGAGCACGATCACGGGCGGCTTGTGGACCAGGGCCTGGGCCACCAGCACGCGCCGCTTCATGCCGCCCGAGAGCGCGCGCATGTTCACGTCCGCCTTGTTGGTCAGGTCCAGGTTGCCCATGACCTCATCGATCCACTTGTCGTTGTTTTTCAGGCCGAAGTAGCCCGATTGCAGGCGCAAGGTTTCGCGCACCGTGAAGAAGGGATCGAACACCAGTTCCTGCGGCACCACGCCGAGCTTCTTGCGCGCTTCGCGAAAGTCGGTGACGACGTCGTGGCCGTGAATGGCGACCGTGCCCGCATCGGGGCGGATCAGGCCGGCGATGGTGGAGATCAGGGTGGTCTTGCCGGCACCGTTCGGGCCGAGCAGGCCGAAGAACTCGCCTTCTTCAATCGTCAGGGAGACGCCACCCAAGGCTTTGAGGGCCTTGTAGCTTTTCTCGACGTTGGTAATCTGAATCGCTGTCATGCGTCTTTTTTGAGTGAGCAAATGTCTATACAGCATGCACGGACATTGCGGGGTGAGCCGTCAATTATAGGGGAAATCGGAGAAATCAGAGTTGCCCGGAGTTACAGGCGGGGGATGTGGGGAGGCGCATGCGCCGCCCCAGGGGCAGGATCAATGGTGGTGCAGGTTGGCGGGAGTGTCCACCAGGAAGGCATCGACGCCGTACAGCGCGGCCAGGCTTTTCAAGCTGTCCGGAAGATTGACATAGGACAGCACCACGCCGGCCGTGCGCGCGGCGCGCTGCCAGGCCAGCAGGACCGCGACCGCGGACGAATCGGCGACCTTGACGGAGCCGAAGTCGAACACGGTCTGGCCTGCCTTGATCGCATCGAAACCCTGGACCAGTGCCGCCTTGGCGTTGTGCACGGTCAGGGTATCGATATTCTCGAGCTTGTTGGTTTGAACCATCTTATTTGATTGGCTTGGCCAGTGGCTTGGCGGCCAGCTTCTTGTTGCGCTCGGCCAGGGTCTTGATCAGGCCATCGATGCCGGACTTGTTGATTTCCGATGCGAAGGTACCCTTGTAGGTTTCCACCAGCCACGCGCCCAGCACGTTGATGTCGAAAATCTTCCAGCCGGCCGGGGTCTGGGCCAGGCGGTAGTTCAGGGTGACCGGCTCGCCGCGGGCGACGTTCACTTGCGAACGCACTTCGACTTCCTTGTCTTCCGGCGCTGCGCGCAGCGGCTTGAACTCGACGGTTTCATTCTTGATCTGGGACAGCGCGCCCGAGTAGGTGAAGATCAGCAGGGTGCGGAACTCGTTCGAGAGCTGCTTTTGCTGTTCCGGCGACGCATCGCGCCAGAAACGGCCGGCGGCCAGCTGGGTCATGCGCTGGAAGTCGACGTGCGGCAGGATCTTGCTTTCGACCAGGTCCATGACCTTTTTCTGGTTGCCGGCCTGGATATCCTTGTCGGCTTTGGCGGTGTCGATCACGTCGGCGCTGATGCGTTTGACGAGCGCGTCCGGCGCTTCGGCCGGGGCGGCAGCGGTGGCGCTGGTGGCAATGGCCACGGTCGCAAGGGCGATAAGGTGTTTAATCAGTTTCATAAGCTCTTTTCGATAAGGTTGTGTTCAGACCGGCTGGACCGTGCGACGACGGTCCAGTTTAGCGGTTAACTACTTCGAGGGCGTTTCGGATGACACAGCCGGTGCGGCGGGCGCGTCGCCTGGCGCTGGTGTGGGCGCCGGCGCGGTCGGGGTGGCGGCTGGCGCGGCGCCGGCGGGCTCGGTAGCCGGCGCGGTAGCCGGCGCGGTAGCCGACGCGGTAGCCGGCGCATCGTCCGCATAGGCGGCGCGGATGCTCTTCGCGTCGGCCGGCTCGTCACTGGCCGCTTTCAGGGCCTTGCGCGAGGTTTCGCCATCGAAGAGCTGGCCCTGGCGGCGCTGCAGGTAACCGTCGCGGATGAATTCGTAACGGTCGAGTGCGGCTTCCTCCATCAGGTTCGAGGCGTCCAGGACGTTGGCGCGCGCATCGATCACGCGCAGCGCGGTGCCGACGTTGCGGGTCGCGGTCGGATCGACGTAAGACCAGGCGTTGGCGGCCATGTCGACCGGCAAGCCGCTGGCATCGCGCACGGTGGACGGTCCCAGCAGCGGCAGCATCAGGTAAGGCCCGCTCGGCACGCCCCAGTAGCCGAGGGTCTGGCCAAAGTCTTCATTGTGCTTTTTCAAGCCCGCTTCGGAAGCGATATCGAACAGGCCGCCGATGCCGAAGGTCGAGTTGAGCGCCACGCGGGTCCAGTCGGACATGCCTTTCTCGCCCTTGCCTTGCATCAAGTTGTTAGCGCCAGTCCAAACGTCGGACAGGTTGCCGAAGAAATTGTTCACGCCCGTCTGCACGAACGACGGCACCACCTTTTTATAGGCGGTCGCGACCGGTTTCAGCGCGGCCTGGTCGATCGCGTCGTTGAACTTGAACATGGTGCGATTGAAGGGCTCGAGCGGGTCGCGCGGGTTGTTGGTGGCGCAACCGCTCAAGGCGGCAATGGCCACCAGGGCGGCAGCGCGGGCGCGCCAGTCGAGGGCGCGGTTCGGCTTCGTTAATGTCATTGCTCTATTCCTTTCCGCCTGCCGCCTTGCTGTAGATGAACTGATTGATCAGGTCTTCCAGCACGGTGGCAGATTGGGTACTGTTAATCCGGTCACCATTGACCAGCTTGTTGGCATCGTCGCTGCCTGCTTGAATACCGATGTACTGTTCACCGAGCAGGCCGGCCGTCAGGATTTTCAAAGAGCTATCTTTGGGAAAGTTATAGCCCGTTTCAAGTTCCAAGGTTACCAGCGCCTGATACGTTTTGTCATCAAACTTGATATCGCCCACCCGCCCCACCACCACGCCGGCGCTTTTCACCGGTGCCTGCGGCTTGAGGCCGCCGATATTGTCGAACTTGCCGGTGACCAGGTAGGTCTTGCCGAAGGACAAAGTACTCATATTCCCGGCCTTGAGGGCCAGGAACAGCAGCGCTGCCAGACCCAGCAGTACAAACAGGCCGACCCAGACGTCGATGGATTTACGGTGCATGTGATTTCCTTACTCTTGTTATGCGGCTGCGTTACGCCAGATTCATGTATTTAGTTAAACATCATCGCGGTCATCACGAAGTCCAGACCCCAGACGGTCAAGGACGCGATCACGACGGTACGGGTGGTGGCGCGCGACACGTCTTCCGGCGTCGGCTGGGCCTGGTAGCCCTGGAACAGCGCGGTGAAGGTGACGGCGATGCCGAACACGAAGCTCTTGATGATGCCGTTGACGACGTCATGCCGCACATCCACATTCGCTTGCATCTGCGACCAGAAGGCGCCTTCATCGACGCCGATCAGCTGCACGCCGACCAGATAGCCGCCCACCACGCCGACGGCGCTGAAGATGGTGCCGAGGATCGGCATGGCAATCACGCCGGCCCAGAAACGCGGCGCCAGCACGCGCTGCACCGGGTTAATCGCCATCATTTCCATGGCAGACAATTGCTCGCCGGCCTTCATCAAGCCGATTTGCGCGGTCAAGGAGGTGCCGGCGCGGCCGGCAAACAGCAGGGCGGTGACGACCGGCCCCAGTTCGCGCACCAGCGCCAGCGCGACCACCTGGCCGAGCTTCTGTTCGGCGCCGTAGGGGGTCAGGGTGATATACCCCTGCAAGCCGAGCACCATACCGACGAACAAGCCGGAGACGATGATGATCACCAGCGAATAATTGCCGATGAAATGGATCTGTTCGGAAATCAGGCCGGGACGGCGCAGTGCGCCGGGGGTCACGCCGAGCAGGGTGAAAAACGAGCGCGTCGCGAAACCGACGCTGGCGATGTTTTCACGCACGGCAAGGCCGACCCTGGCCAGCATATTGGCGATCATGCGCGTTCTCCCAGACCGAGGTCCTCGGCGAGCGACTTGCCCGGGTAATGGAAGGGCACCGGGCCATCCGGCGCGGCGTTGACGAATTGCTTGACGTAAGGGTCTTCCGAGACGCGCATGTCGGCCGGCGTGCCCTGGGCCACAATCTTCCCGGCGGACATGAAGTACACATAGTCGGCGATGGCGAAGCATTCGTGCACATCGTGCGACACCAGGATCGAGGTGGAGCCGAGCGCATCGTTGAGCCTGCGGATCAGGTTGGCGGTAACGCCCATCGAGATCGGGTCGAGGCCGGCGAAAGGTTCATCGTACATGATCAGTTCCGGGTCGAGCGCGACGGCGCGGGCGACCGCGACGCGGCGCGCCATGCCGCCGGAAATTTCGGCGGGCTTGAGCTTGGCGGCATTGCGCAGACCGACCGCGTTGAGCTTCATGAGCACCAGGTCGCGGATCAGTTCCTCGGGCAGGTCGGTGTGTTCGCGCAGCGGGAAGGCGACGTTTTCGAACACGGTCAGGTCGGTAAACAGCGCGCCGAACTGGAACAGCATGCCCATCTTGCGGCGCAGACGGTACAGGCCGTCGGTATCGAGTTCGTGCACGGTTTCACCGGCCACCGAAACGAAGCCTTTCTGCGGGCGGATCTGGCCGCCGATCAGGCGCAGCACCGTGGTCTTGCCGCAGCCGGAGCCGCCCATGACGGCCACGACCTTCCCGCGTGGGAAGTCCATCCGGAGGTTCGACAAGATCGAACGGTCACCGTAAGAAAAATGTAGATCGCGGATTTCGACAAGATTAGACACGGCGCTGTTCATATTTGGGAATGCCGTATTGTAGTGCAGAAAGGGCAATCTCTGCTGACGGCCCCCCGATCGGCCATGGGTGCGCGAGGTGAGAATACAACACTACTGAACGGCGGGTCAGATATTTCCGAGCGTAAGTGCTTGTTTTTGTTGGGATAGGGGCGGCAGGAAGATTGGTACGAAGGCGTACTTATTTCCAATGTTCAACAATGCGTTTATGTAACTTTACATTACTTCATGCATATAACGGCGGCAAAACAGGGGCAAAAGAGACACTTTAGCGCTGCTTTGGCGCTGGCTTACTAGCCGTCTCCCCCGCGCAGGCGGGGGTCCAGGTTCGTCGCTCAGTTGGCAGCAGCGGACCGAACTTGGATTCCCGCCTCTCCAGGAACTAGTCTTTGCCGCTAATTTGAGCAGCTTTGCGACTACAAACCTCGAAACCGTCGCTCCCGCGCAGGCGGGAGCCCATAGCACCGTCGATATACGAATGTGCTATGGATTCCCGCCTGCGCGGGAATGACGGAGCTTAGGTTAGCGCCATTTGGAAGCGCCCTTGCACTTTGCACAGTTCCCAGAGATTTGAGGAGTTTCATAGAAACTGGGACCTGCGCGGGAATGACGGTGAGTGTAGAGGATAGCGATTTTTAGCGCGGCAGGACCGATTCGCCCATCAGGAATTCATCGACGGCACGCGCGCACTGGCGGCCTTCGCGGATTGCCCACACCACCAAGGACTGGCCGCGCCGCATGTCGCCCGCCACGAACACCTTCGGCACCGAGGTGGCGTAGCAGCCCTCGCCATCGGTGGTGGCCTTGGCATTGCCGCGGGCATCTTTTTCCACGCCAAAGGCATCGAGCACCTGTTGCACCGGCGAGACAAAGCCCATGGCCAGCAGCACCAGGTCGGCTTTCATTTCGAATTCGGAATTCGGCACTTCGATCATCTTGCCGTCTTTCCACTCCACCCGGCAAGCGATCAGCTTATCGACCTTGCCGCCCTTGCCTTCGAAACGCTTGGTGGCCACCGCCCAGTCGCGCTCGCACCCTTCTTCATGCGAGGACGAGGTGCGCAGCTTGGTCGGCCAGTAAGGCCAGACCAGCGGCTTGTTTTCCTGCTCGGGCGGCTGGGGCATCAGTTCGAACTGGGCCACCGACAGCGCGCCGTGGCGGTTCGAGGTGCCGACACAGTCGGACCCGGTATCGCCGCCGCCGATCACGACCACGTTCTTGCCGCTGGCCTTGATCTGGTCCTTGAGCTTGTCGCCGGCATTGACCTTGTTTTGCAGCGGCAGGAAATCCATCGCGAAGTGCACGCCCTTGAGCTCGCGCCCCGGGACCGGCAAGTCGCGCGGCTGCTCGGCGCCGCCCGCCATGACGATGGCGTCGAACTCTTTTTCCAGGTCTTCCGGGAAAATCGTTTCCTTGGCCCAGTTGTTAACCGTGGCCGGGAAGTCCTTGCCGACCAGCACGCTGGTGCGGAAGGTCACGCCTTCGGCTTCCATCTGCTTCACGCGCAGGTCGATGTGGCTCTTTTCCATCTTGAAGTCGGGAATGCCGTAGCGCAGCAGGCCGCCGATGCGGTCGCTCTTCTCGAACACGGTGACGGCGTGGCCGGCCCGCGCCAGTTGCTGCGCCGCCGCCAGGCCGGCCGGGCCGGAACCGATGATCGCCACTTTCTTGCCGCTCAGCTTATCCGGCGGCTGCGGCACCACCCAGCCGTGTTCCCAGCCGGTATCGATGATCTTGTGTTCGATCGACTTGATGCCGACCGGATCGTTGATGATGCCCAGGGTACAGGCCGACTCGCACGGCGCCGGACAAACGCGGCCGGTGAACTCCGGGAAGTTATTGGTCGAGTGCAGGTTGTCCAGGGCGGCGCGGTAATTGCCGTGAAAGACCAAGTCATTCCAGTCGGGGATGATGTTATTGACGGGACAGCCGCTGTTGCAGAAAGGGATGCCGCAATCCATGCAGCGCGCCGCCTGCACCTTCGCTTGCGGATCGCTCAGGTGCAGCACGAATTCCTTGTAGTTCTTGACCCGCGCCGCGGGCTCGAGATAGCCCTCGTCCTGACGCTTGAATTCCATGAAGCCGGTAATTTTACCCACGATGTTTTTCCTTGTGTTCTATGCGGCGGGGCTCATGTGCCCGCCCGGGCTGTCTCAGGCAGCGATCTTGGCAACCGCATCGATCTTGTCGTTCGCTTCTTCCATGCTGCTGTTGTGCAGTTCTTCCAGCGCCCGTTTGTATTCGGTCGGGAACACTTTGACGAACTTGGCACGTGCTGTCGCCCAGTCGTCCAGCAGGTTGCGCGCGCGGGTCGAACCCGTGTGCTTGAAGTGGCGTTCGATCAGGCGCTTGAGGATGGCTTCGTCCGATTCCGGGTCGCTGGCGCGGCTCTGGCTGTGCCAGCCGGCGCGGTCGCCCTGCTCCTTGGTGCTGAGTACGCGCTCCAGGTTGACCATGGCGGTGTTGCATTTCTTTTCGAAGTCGCCCAGCGGATCGTAGACATAGGCCACGCCGCCCGACATGCCCGCCGCAAAGTTGCGGCCGGTCGCGCCCAGCACGACGACGGTGCCGCCGGTCATGTATTCGCAGCCGTGGTCGCCGCAGCCTTCGACGATCGCGGTGGCGCCGGAGTTGCGCACGGCGAAGCGTTCACCGGCCACGCCATTGAAGAAGGCTTCACCAGCAATCGCGCCGTACAGCACCGTGTTGCCGACGATGATGTTGTCCACCGCCCAGCCACGGAATTCGGTGTTGGGACGCACGATGATGCGCCCGCCCGACAAGCCCTTGCCGACGTAATCGTTGCCTTCACCCACCAGGTCGAGGGTGATGCCGGCGGCCAGAAAGGCGGCGGCGGACTGGCCGGCCGTGCCTTGCAACTGGATGTGGATGGTGTCGTCCGGCAAACCGGCATGGCCGTAGCGCTTGGCCACTTCGCCCGACAGCATGGTGCCGACGGTGCGGTTGACGTTGCGCACCGGCGAGATAAAGGAGACGCGCTCGCCTTTTTCCAGGGCCGCCTTGGCCTGGGCGATGAGCTTGTGGTCCAGGGCTTTTTCCAGGCCGTGATCCTGCTCTTCAACCTGGCGCACGGCGCCGCCCACCGGCACCACCGGCTGATAGAAAATATTGGAAAAATCCAGGCCACGGGCTTTCCAGTGGCTGATGGCTTTCGATTTGTCGAGCAGGTCGACCCGGCCGATCAATTCATCGTAGCTGCGGATGCCGAGCTGGGCCATCAACTGGCGCGCTTCTTCGGCGACGAAGAAGAAATAGTTGACCACGTACTCAGGTTTGCCCGAGAACTTGGCGCGCAGAATCGGGTCCTGGGTCGCCACGCCGACCGGGCAAGTGTTCAGGTGGCATTTGCGCATCATGATGCAACCTTCGACCACCAGCGGGGCCGTGGCAAAGCCGATCTCGTCGGCGCCCAGCATGGCGGCAATCACCACGTCGCGCCCGGTTTTCATCTGGCCGTCGGCCTGCACGCGGATACGGCTACGCAAGCCATTCAAGACCAGGGTTTGCTGGGTTTCCGCCAGGCCCAGTTCCCATGGCGTACCGGCGTGCTTGACCGACGACAATGGCGAGGCGCCCGTGCCGCCGTCATGGCCGGCGACCACCACGTGATCGGCCTTGGCCTTGGTCACGCCGGCCGCCACCGTGCCGATGCCCACTTCCGACACCAGCTTGACCGAGATCGAGGCGCGCGGATTGGCGTTCTTGAGGTCGTGAATCAGTTGCGCCAAATCTTCGATCGAATAAATATCGTGGTGCGGCGGTGGCGAAATGAGGCCCACGCCAGGTACCGAGAAGCGCAGGCTGGCGATGTATTCCGTCACCTTGTGGCCCGGCAGCTGGCCGCCTTCGCCAGGCTTGGCGCCCTGCGCCATCTTGATCTGGATCTGGTCGGCCGAGTTCAGGTACTCGGCGGTGACGCCGAAGCGGCCCGAAGCGACCTGCTTGATGCGCGAACGCAGGGAATCGCCTTCCTGCAATGGAATATCGACCACGACGTTTTGTTCGCCGATGACGGAGGCCATCGTTTCACCCTGCTTGATCTTGATGCCTTTCAATTCCTTGGTGTAGCGGAACGGATCTTCACCGCCTTCGCCTGTGTTCGACTTGCCGCCAATGCGGTTCAGGGCGATGGCCAGGGTGGCGTGGGCTTCGGTGCTGATCGAGCCCATCGACATGGCGCCGGTGGCGAAACGCTTGACGATTTCCTTGGCCGGTTCGACTTCATCGAGCGGAATGGCTTTGCTCGGATCGAGTTTGAACTCGAACAGGCCACGCAGTGTCAAATGACGACGGCTCTGGTCATTGATGATTTGCGCGTATTCCTTGTAGCTCGAAAAATTGTTGCTGCGGGTAGAGTGTTGCAGCTTGGCGATCGCGTCAGGCGTCCACATGTGTTCTTCGCCGCGCACGCGGAAGGCGTATTCGCCTCCGGCGTCGAGGGCGTCGAGCAGCAACGGGTCGTTGCCGAAGGCCAGGGTATGCAGGCGCAGCGCTTCCTCGGCCACTTCGAACACGCCGATGCCTTCGACGTTGGACGAGGTGCCCTTGAAGTATTTGTCGACCAGCGATTTATTCAGGCCGATGACTTCGAAGATCTGCGCGCCGCAGTAAGACATATAGGTCGAGATGCCCATCTTGGACATCACCTTCATCAAGCCCTTGCCGACGGCCTTGGTGTAGTTATAGATGGCAGTGTCGCCGGACAGGTCGCCGCTCATGCCCTGGGCCAGTTCGACCAGGGTTTCCATGGCCAGGTAAGGGTGGACGGCTTCGGCGCCGTAGCCGGCCAGCAGGGCGAAGTGGTGGGTTTCGCGGGCCGAGCCGGTTTCCACGACCAGGCCGGTGGAGGCGCGCAGGCCGCGTGCCACCAGGTGCTGGTGCACGGTGGAGGTAGCCAGCAGGGCAGGAATGGCAACCTGTTCGGCCGAGACGGCGCGGTCGGACACGATCAGGATGTTGTGGCCGGACTTGACCGCGTCCACGGCTTCGGCGCACAAGGAGGCGAGCGAGGCTTCGATGCCTTCCTTGCCCCAGGCGACCGGGTAGCAAATGTTCAGCTCATACGACTTGAACTTGCCGCCGGTGTGGGCGCTGATGGTGCGCAGGCGCGTCATGTCGTCGAAGCCGAGCACCGGCTGCGACACTTCAAGGCGCATCGGCGGATTGACGTTGTTGGTGTCGAGCAGGTTCGGCTTGGGTCCGATGAAGGACACCAGGGACATGACCATGGCTTCGCGGATCGGGTCGATCGGCGGATTGGTCACTTGCGCGAACAGTTGCTTGAAGTAGTTGTACAGCGGCTTGAGCTTGTTGGACATGACTGCTAGCGGCGAATCGTTGCCCATCGAACCGGTGGCTTCTTCGCCGAGCACGGCCATCGGCGCCATCAGGAATTTCAAGTCTTCCTGGGTGTAGCCGAAAGCTTGCTGGCGGTCGAGCACGGAGGCCGGGGCTTTTTCGCCCTGGGCCGGGGCGGCATCCTTGGCACGGTTGTGGCCGAGCTGGCTTTCCTTGAGCTTGATCTCGCCCAGCTTGATGCGCACCGAATTGATCCACGCCTTGTAGGGCTTGGCGTTGGCGTAGGTATCTTTCAATTCCTTGTCGTCGATGATGCGGCCCGCTTCCAGGTCGATCAAGAACATCTTGCCCGGCTGCAAACGCCATTTCTGGATGATTTTCGATTCGGGAATCGGCAGCACGCCCGATTCGGAAGCCATCACGACCAGGTCGTCGTCGGTGACGATGTAGCGCGCCGGACGCAAGCCGTTGCGGTCCAGGGTGCCGCCGATATGGCGCCCGTCGGTGAAGGCCATGGCGGCCGGGCCGTCCCACGGTTCCATCATGGCGGCGTGGTATTCGTAGAAAGCGCGGCGGTTGTCGTCCATCATCGTGTGATTTTCCCAGGCTTCCGGGATCATCATCATCATGGCCTGGGCGATCGGGTAGCCGGCCATGATCAGCAGTTCGAGGGCGTTGTCGAAGCAGGCGGTGTCGGACTGGCCTTCATAGATCAGCGGGAACAGCTTTTGCAGGTCGTCGCCCAGCACGGCCGACTTCATCACGCCTTCGCGCGCGCGCATCCAGTTGAAGTTGCCCTTGACGGTGTTGATCTCGCCGTTGTGGGCGATCAGGCGGTAGGGGTGGGCCAGCGGCCATTCGGGGAACGTGTTGGTCGAGAAACGCTGGTGCACCAGCGCCAGCGCCGAAATGCAGCGCGGGTCTTGCAAGTCCTTGTAATAGACGCCCACCTGGTCGGCCAGCAGCAAGCCCTTGTAGACGATGGTGCGCGCCGACATCGATGGCACGAAGAATTCCTTGCCGTGCAAGAGTTTCAACGCCTGGATCGCGTGGCCGGACGACTTGCGGATCACGTACAGCTTACGTTCGAGCGCGTCGGTGACCATGATGTCCGGGCCGCGGCCGATGAAAATCTGGCGGATCACCGGTTCCTTGCCGCGCACGGTAGGCGACATCGGCATGGTGTCGTCGAGCGGCACATTGCGCCAGCCGAGCACGACCTGGCCTTCGATGCGCACGGCGCGTTCAATTTCTTGCTCGCAAGCGATGCGCGATGCGTTTTCTTTCGGCAGGAACACCATGCCGACCCCGTATTCGCCCGGTGGAGGCAGTTCCACACCCTGTTTCGCCATCTCGTCGCGGAAATACTGGTCCGGGATCTGGATCAGGATGCCGGCGCCGTCGCCCATCAGCTTGTCGGCGCCGACGGCGCCCCGGTGATCGAGGTTTTTCAGGATCAACAGGCCCTGCTCGATGATGGAATGGCTCTTGTTGCCCTTGATGTGGGCGATGAAACCAACGCCGCAGGCATCGTGTTCATTGGACGGATCGTACAAACCTTGGGCAATCATGCGCATTCTCCACAGCTTTTGAAAGTCGAAGACCAAGGTTAGTGCAATGCAGCAGAAACGGCAATAGGATTAATTAGGGTCAGAGTCGAATTAATTGATATTGCGTCGCTCATAAAATTAAATAGGGACACAGTTATCCTGTTTTTGCGTTTATCCATTCTGCTTAGCTGGAACAAGGCTTTCTGGCGTTTCTGACAGGCGAAAAAAAACGCCCAGCGGGCGTTTTCAAGGGGCGGGAGCCTTGATTTTGAACGGTCGGCCTCGCTTTGCAGGCAATACCTGGCGCTTGGCGCGGTGTTGCAATTCTGTCTTAAAAGCATCGGAGCCCAGCGGCCAGCCCTTGAGCACGGCGGCGTTGATCTGGTCCAGCTGCTCGCGCGTGAGGGTTGGCCGGCTCAGCTCGATGTAAGCCGCTTCGCGCTGGAAGGGGGTGTTACCCAGCGCCCAATAGAGCGCATGGTCAGTGATCAGGCTGTCGGGCTGGGCGCCGGCATGGTGGGCGTAGCTCGACCAGGGGTAATTCACGGGATCGGACACAAGCTCGTTGCGCACCGGGTTGTGTTCTATATAGCGGCTGCAGAGCAGGAAATAGGCGGCGGCATCGATCAGCGAGGTTTTGAAGCGTCCCTGGAACAGGCTGCCACTGCGTCCGTACTTGGCGTTAAACCAGGGAACGTAGTAGCGGCCCACCCGCTGCATGGTTTGCGCCAGGCCTTCCGCCGTCGACGGCGAAGCGAGCAGGTGCAGGTGGTTGGGCATCAGCACGTAGGCGTGAACGGCGACCTTGAATTCCCTGGCGCTTTCCTTCAGCCAGCCGAGGAAGCGCTGGTAATCCTCGCTTTCGCGAAAGATCAGCTGGCGGTCGTTGCCGTGCTGGATGATGTGGTGCGGCTGGTTGGGGAGGACAAGGCGGGGAAGGCGGGCCATGGCGGTATGAAAGAAGGGGCGGAGCGTGACATTTTACGCAAATGCGCCCGCTCTGTCCCTCATTGAAAAAGGGCTCTCCAAGATCGCGGATGACTATGTCCCTGATTTTTAGCGCTTGGCTGAGGTGCCTTGGATACCCGCCAAGGGGGGCCGCCTGGGCCGGGGATGACGGAGCCGAGGGAAAGCTTCGTTTGTGCGCGTGGTCTGTGGACTGGCTTACGCCAGGGTGAAACCGGCGGACAAGCTGTAGCCTTCGCCGTAGGCACTGCGCAGTGGCAAGTCCTGGCCCAGGCCCGTGCGGGCTTTCTTGCGCAGGCGGTAGACCAGCATGTCGACCCGGCGGCTGGCATCGGGATCATCGCCGCCCATGCCGGCCACGATCACCTGGCGTGGCACGGGGCGCGTGTTGAGCGTGAGCAAGTGCAGGAAGTTGCACTCTTTTTCGGTCAGGTCGACCACCGCACCCATCAGTTCGAGCTGACGCGCACTGACTCGCAAGGTCCACTTGCTCGGCAATTGAGCTGCCGGCTCGGGCGGGCGCACGCGCCGGTCCAGCGCCTCGATATGGGCGGCCAGCTCCGGAAACTTGATCGGCTTGGTCAGGTAATGATCGGCGCCCAGGCGCAGACCGAGAATGCGGTTGTCGAAGGCGACCCGCCCGGTCAGCACCAGCAGGCCGATTTCGGGATACAGCTGGCGCATGCGCGGAATGACATTGAAACCATCTTCATCCGGCAAGCCGAGATCGAGCACGACCACGGCGGTCGGGGTCTTGGTCAGCGCGGCCCACATGTCGGCGGCGGTGGTCGCGACCATCACTTCATGGTTGAGCTCCGTCAGGAACTCCGCCATATCGCCGGCATAGTCGCCGTTGTCCTCAACAATCAATATCTGCGTCATGGGTTGGCCATTTTCTTCATTTCATTACCCCGTGCATCGTTTCCTTACTTGCGCGCGGCGCCTTCCCTTGTGTGTTGATTAGCGGAATTATCACTGTTGCACCCTTCTGGCGCAACTCTTTTCCCCGCCGCTCGTTGCGCGGGAAGGCAGATTTTGAACAAGGCGCCCGATGGTGTCACATTTTGGACACCGATGGTGCCTCCATGTACCTCGATCACGGAACGCGCCAGATATAAGCCCAGACCGGAACCTTGTCCCACGGCATTACTGCCCCGACAAGCCTTGCCGAAAATCGTCGCGCTCTCGGCATCCGGCACGCCATCACCATGGTCGCGCACCGACAGTTCGATACCGTCCACCGTAGCGTGACCGGACAGGACGACCGGCTGTCCGGGCGGAGAATACTGCAACGCGTTGTCCACCAGCACTTTGAGGGCGAGACGCATGCCGTAAGGCTGAACCCGGATCAAGGGCGGCAAACCATCGCACTCGACCAGCGCGCTACCGCCCGCGGCGGTAATCAGGGCGGCACTTTCCCGCAGCAGCGCTTCCGGCGCCACGGTGTCGGGCGGGCGCGTACCGCCGATCTCGTCCATGCGATCGGGCGACAGGTGCTCGTCCAGCATGCCGATCAGCCGGTCGACGGCCGCCTGGATCTTGCGGTAGCGCAGACGGGTCGGCTCGTCGGCCTGGGCGCCGGTCGCTTCGAGGCGCTGGATGGCGCCGTCGATGGTCGACAAGGGCGTACGGAACTCATGGTTCAGCATGCTCGCAAAACGGCGCTGCCGCTCGATGCGGTCGCGCGCGGCGCTGGCATCGACCAGCACCCCGACCAGCGCGTCCGGCTTGCCGTCGGCGTCCGTCAGCAGGGTGGAATGCACCTCGATGGGCACCGTGCTGCCATCGGGCCGCGGCTGGTCGAAATAACGCACGAGGGCGCGCCGGCTCTGGTCGCCCGCGTTAAAACGGGCCAGGCGTTCAGGCAATCCCGCGCACAAGACGGCGAGCGGCGTATTCGCTTCACGCGTGGAAAATTGCGCGATGAAATCTCTCGGGGCATATCCGAGCATCGTCCGGACCGACGGGCTGATGTACGACAGCATGCCGGAGCTACAGTCCACGACCCAGGCGACGTCGCCACGCAACTCGGCAATGGCTCGGAACCGTTCCATGAGCACAATGTCGCCGGTCGTCACGGGTCCCTTGCTTGCCTCACTGACACCGATATTCATGGAACGCTTTCTTTACCCACTCAACACTGACACTGCCATAGTATATCCCCGCCGTTGCGGGAAAGTACATGAACGAATGCCGGCCTGCTACTCCTCCAGCGGCGCGAAAATGGCTTGCAGGTCTTCCTGGCTCAGGCTCATTTTTTGCGACTCGCCTTCGGCCAGGATGGATTGGGCCAGATCGGATTTCTTTTGCTGCAAAAGCTGGATTTTCTCTTCCAGGGTCCCCTTGGCGATCAGCTTGTAGACGAACACGGGCTTGTCCTGGCCGATGCGCCAGGCCCGGTCGGTGGCTTGGTTTTCGGCGGCCGGATTCCACCACGGATCGTAGTGAATCACCGTATCGGCCGCTGTCAGGTTGAGGCCGACGCCGCCGGCTTTCAGACTGATCAGGAAAATCGGCACCGCGCCCTGCTGGAAGGCGGCGACCTGGGCCGCGCGGTCCTTGGTGTCGCCGGTGAGCAAGGCGTACGGAATGCGGCGCGCGTTGAGCTCTTCCTCGATCAGGGCCAGCATGCTGGTAAATTGCGAGAACACCAGGATCTTGCGGCCTTCTTCCAGCAAATCGTCGACCATTTGCATCAGATCGATCAGCTTGGCGGAACCGCTGTCTTTCTTCTTGGCGGGCAAGGCTTTCACCAGGCGCGGGTCGCAGCAAACCTGGCGCAGCTTGAGCAAGGCTTCGAGGATGACGATCTGGCTGCGCGCCACGCCTTTTTTATCGATCTCGTCGCGCACTTTCTTGTCCATTGCCAAGCGCACGGTTTCGTACAGATCGCGCTGGGCGCCCGACAATTCGACCTTGCGCACCATTTCCGTTTTCGGCGGCAATTCCTTGGCCACATTGTCCTTGGTCCGGCGCAGCAAGAAGGGGCGGATGCGGCGGTTCAGCAGTGCGCGCCGCAACGGGTCGTCCTGGCGCTCGATCGGATGGCGGAACTGGTTGTTGAAGGTTTTCTCATCGCCCAGCAGGCCCGGCAGCAGGAAATGGAATTGCGACCACAGCTCGCCCAGGTGATTTTCCAGCGGCGTGCCGGTCAGGCACAGGCGGTGGCGCGATTTCAGCAGGCCGGCGCTCTGGGCCGCCTTGGAGCGCGTGTTCTTGATGTAATGCGATTCGTCGAGGATGACAAGGTGGAACTCGTGCTCGCGCAGCTTTTCTTCATCGCGCGGCAACAGGGCGTAAGTGGTCAGGACCAGATCGACTTCCTCGATCTTGTCGAACTGTTCCAGGCGCTCCTTGCCTTGCAGCAGCAGCACGCGCAGGTCGGGGGCAAAGCGGGCTGCTTCATCCTGCCAGTTGGTCATCAGGCTGGTGGGCGCGATGACCAGGGCCGGATGGGTCAGGCGGCCGGCTTCCTTTTCGATCAGGATGTGGGCCAGGGTTTGCACCGTCTTGCCCAGGCCCATGTCATCGGCCAGGATGCCGGCCAGGTCATACTCGCGCAGGAATTGCATCCAAGCCAGGCCATCTGCCTGATAGTCGCGCAGGGTGGCCTGGAGCCCCGCCGGGGGCGCCACTTTTTGTACGGAACCGAACAAGCTCAGCTTGCGGCCGGTTTCGCGCAACTGCTCGCCGCCGAACCAGCGCAAAGCGGTTCCGCGTGCCAGTTCTTCGAGCCGGCCCGCATCCAGGGTCGAGAGCCTGACCTTGTTTTTGATCTTGTCGCTGAAATAAAGTTCACCCAAGGTGTTCAGAATCGGCTTGAGGCGGCCCCAGGGCAGCGCCACGCGCAGGCCGTCGGGCAGGGTGGCCAGCATCTGGTCGCTATCGCCGTGGGCGGCCAGTACCTCGGGATCGAAGTCGCTCGGGGCGCTGCGGATCAGTTGCACCAGCACGGGCAGCAAGGGTACGCGTTTCTGGTTGACCACGATGCCCAGCTCCAGTTCGAACCAGGCGTTGCCGGCTTCGGCCGGCTCGTCGATCTCCGCGTACCAGTCTTCAACGGCGACCACGTCGTAGCGGTATTTGCTCGATTTCTGCACATGCCAGCCAGCCTCGATCAAGCCGGCCAGGTCGCCTGCGGCAAAGCGCAGCCAGTGCGCCTGGCTTTCCAGCTGCTGGGCGCCGGCCAGGGCATTGAGCGGCGGCGTGCCCGGTTTGCGGAAACCGAGGGCGGTGAGTTCTTCCAGCGCGACAGCCTCGGCCGCAATATCGCGGGCGATGACTTCAGTCACGTCGCCCACCTGGCGCACCACGCGCTGGGCCGGGTCGAAGGAAACCCGCTCCCCGTCGTAATCGAAGGACAGCACGGCGTAATCGTGCCAGCGCTGGTGCGATCCGTCGGCCAGGGGCACGCTATCGAGCAGCAAGTGCGGATTCGGCTTGACGTCGTCGCGCAAGCGCTGGATCAGCGGCTGGGGCAGGGGCATCAGTTGCTGCAAGCCATGGGCCAGCAACAGTTGCGAGACGCGCTTCTTGTCATTGCCGCTCAGCGCGGGCGCTTGCGCCACCAGCGCCTGCAAGTCGGCCAGGGAAATATCGACACCGCCGCGGTTGAGCGCGAGCGCGCCGCAGGACAGGTTATCGATATACCACGGCGGATCGGTCGGCAGCATGTAATCGATCTGGTCGGCGGCGGTGTGGGTCGCGCCGCTGGCGGGCTGGACTTGCCAGCCGAGACGCGCGCTGCGGCCTTCCTCGCGCCACACCAGGTTGGCTTCGCGCACGGGGCCGGCCTGGAGCGGGTAGATCAAGCCGTTGGCCATGTCGGCCCAGGAATTCGCCCATAGCAATTTGTCTTGTTCCAGCAACATTTGCAGGAGGATCGCGCCGACCTTGCCTTTCGGTTCGGTCGCGCTGCCGCCCTGGGATGCGGCGCCGCTGCGCATGGCGATGAAGAAGCGCACCAGGTCTTCATCGTCGCCTTCGAGATAGGCGGGCGGGGCCGAGAGCAGGGAAAACACTTCGCTGACCGGGCTGGCGGCGGCCACTTCGCCGTTCGGGCGCAAGCGGGCCTTGCACAGGCACAGGGCGACGTGACGGCCGCCGCTGGTCGGGGCCAGGACATAGACGAACTTGTATTGGGCGACTTTGGGATCCTTGACCTCCAGGTCGAGCTTGGGCTGTGGGTGGGCGGCAGCCTCGACCCGTTGCAGCCAGCTGGCGATCGGCGCCGGCAAGGCCGACGCGTTGGCGTGCGGCGCAGCGGTGGCAGGGCGTCCTTCGCGGGGTTCGTCGCGCGTTAAATCCATCGTGTGCATGTGTTCTGTAAGGGCAATATCGGAGACGATAACACCCGATATTATCCGACATAAAGAGGCTTGTGTTCTGTTCTCTTTCGCACGCAGGGGCGCGTGTCCGGCAGCCAGGGGCTGGCGAATCGCATTCATGCTCAGCGGGTAAATAGTCGTGCGGTGGCGACCGAAATTAACCATGGACGACCTGCGCCCTTCACTTGCCACGAAAGAAATATTTCTTATACGCACTTTTTACACTGATGGTTCATGAAATTTCCAGCAGCGCAGTTCTGTAGAATCGTCGCTTTTCAGCCCTTGAGCGACGGAATAATCTGGCAATCCGTCTTGTCGACAAACTGAGCAAATGGTTTGTTGCCACACCTCCGAGTACGCCGATAGAGCACCAAAATCCTTAAGGTTAAAATTCTTAATGAACCTAAAAAACCGCGTTGTCGGTGCATTCATTGCCCTGGGAGTTACTGGTGCAGGAACAATCATTTTTCCTTTTGCTCTGGTTATTTTTTTACGAGGACACCATTGGGAGATCATCTATCTATACGCGTCTATTCCATATTGCGGAGGCGTCGTGCTGGCTGTGGCTGCCTGTTTCGGATTCTTAACGGGTGCAGGCCAAGTTCAATACGTATTGAGTCAAATGTTTTTTTACTCAGAAAATGTCAATGTGGCATTAGCGATAGCTGCATGGAGCGCGCTCATTGTCAGTGGCACGTTCGGATATTGGCTTGCGTGACGGGATAAATATCTACGATACTGACGAGCAGGGAAGCCTCACGCCATTGCCGCCAGCATGCGCTCCATGTCCGGTTCCGCGCTGTCGCAGTTGGCCAGATAGATCACGGACAGCCGCCGCGCCGGCATCCGCATCAGCAGTGTATGAAAGCTCCACAAGCAGCCACTATGAAAAACCACATCGGTGCCCTCACGCCGAATGATCTCCAGCCCGAAACGATACGGCAGCGCCGTGCCATCCACCAAAGGCGATGGCTGCAGCATCGCATGCAGCAGGCTTGCGCAATCGGCCCACTGCCGATGCCACTCACGCTCCCACAGCACCAGTTCATCGGTGCTGGCATACACCCCACCGTCGCCAACCGTATTCGCGTTCCCCAGATGCTGTTTGTACCGGCGTGGCCGCGCCGCATCCGCCGCGTAACTGAACACACGGTGCGCAAGCACATTGCTGCGGTCATCGTCAAACCCCATCCGTTCAATTCCCAGCGGCTTGAACAAGGTCTCGTATGCAAAACGCGCCGGCGACAATCCACTCAGGCGTTCAATCAATGCCGCGAGCAGGATGTAATTGCTGTTGCTGTAGCCATGCTTTGTGCCGGTCGGAAAATCGACCGCATCGAAGCACGCAATCATCTTCAGAATCAGCGCATTATTAAAATAGTCGGCTTCATGCCGCCCCAGCTGGCACGCTAAAAACTGAAAATAATCGGGAATCCCGCTGCTGTGATTGAGCAGCGAGCGTAACGGAAACGTCTGCTCCATCCGCGCCAGTTCCGGCAGATGCGCGCACACATCGTCATCGAGTCCCATCCTCCCGGCGCGCACCAGCGCCAGCACGCAGGCCGCCGTAAACTGCTTCGATTCCGACGCCAGATAATAAGCCGATTTTCCCGACAGCGGCACCTCCAGCTCCAGCGACGCCAGCCCATGATGCAACTCGCATACCACCGCATTTTCCTCCAGCACGACGGCACTGAAACCCGGGCCATCCGCAGGTAATGTCGATTGAAGTTCGAGAAAATACTGGCGCAATTTTTTTATCGTGATGAACGCTGATAACGGGACAGGAAAGGCACTGTACACTGCGCGGTATCAATCAGCTAAACCAGCGGCCAAACCAGCGGCCGCCCTGCACACCGTTCGAGCACTGTCAAGACTGGCGCATTCGCCGCGATTGCGTATCATTCCGTGCTTGACTCACCAGGATGTTCACCCATGCTCCCAACTATCGAACAACGCCTCGCCATAGAACTTGCCGCCAAGCCTGTACAAGTTGCCGCCGCCATTGCCCTGCTGGACGAGGGCGCCACCGTTCCCTTCATCGCGCGCTACCGCAAGGAAGCGACCGGCGGGCTGGACGATATCCAGTTGCGCCTGCTGGAAGAACGCCTGCGCTACCTGCGCGAGCTGGAAGACCGGCGCGCCGCGATCATCTCGTCCATCACCGAACAGAACAAGATGACGCCGGCCCTGCTCGACGCCGTCACCCACGCCGAAGACAAGACCCGGCTGGAAGACCTCTACCTGCCCTACAAGCAGAAGCGCCGCACCAAGGCCCAGATCGCGATCGAAGCGGGCCTGGCGCCCCTGGCCGACAAGCTGCTGGGCGACCCGACCGTCGCCCCGGAAGAAGAAGCCGCCAACTACCTGCGCGACGCCTTCACCAGCGACGACGGCAACAACCCCGGCGTGGTCGACACCAAGGCCGCGCTGGACGGCGCGCGCCAGATCCTGATGGAACGCTTCGCCGAAGACGCAACCCTTCTGCAATCGCTGCGCGAATACGTGCGCGAACACGGCATCGTCGAATCGAAGGTGGTCGAAGGCAAACAGGATGAAGGCGAAAAATTCGCCGATTACTTCGACTACTCCGAAACCATTTCCACCGTTCCCTCGCACCGCGCGCTGGCCCTCTTGCGCGGCCGCCGCGAAGGCGTGCTGGACGTGGTGCTGCGCCTCGACACCGAAGCCGAAAAGCCGAAATGGGACGCGCCGCACAACCCGTGCGAAGGCCGCATCGCCGCGCGCTTCGGCATCAAGAACCTGGGCCGCCCGGCCGACAAATGGCTGGCCGATACGGCCCGCTGGACCTGGCGCGTCAAAAGCTTCATGCACCTCGAAACGGAGCTGATGGGCGCCCTGCGCGAACGCGCCGAACTCGATGCCATCAACGTGTTCGCCCTGAACCTCAAAGCGCTGCTGCTGGCCGCGCCGGCCGGCCCGCGCGCCACCATGGGCCTGGACCCGGGCTTGCGCACCGGCGTCAAGGTGGCCGTGGTCGATGCCACCGGCAAGGTGGTCGACACCGCCGTCATCTACCCGCACCAGCCGCGCAACGACTGGGACGGTTCGCTCCACGTGCTCGGCGCGCTGGCCGCGAAACACAATGTGTCGCTGATCTCGATCGGCAACGGCACCGCCTCGCGCGAAACCGACAAGCTGGCGCAAGACCTGATCAAGCAGCGCGCGGAACTCAAGCTCACCAAGATCGTCGTCTCGGAAGCCGGCGCCTCGGTCTACTCGGCCTCCGAATTCGCCTCGCGCGAACTGCCCGACATGGACGTGTCGCTGCGCGGGGCGGTGTCGATCGCGCGCCGCCTGCAAGACCCGCTGGCCGAACTGGTGAAGATCGATCCGAAATCGATCGGCGTGGGCCAGTACCAGCACGATGTCAGCCAGACCCAGTTGGCGCGCTCGCTCGACGCCGTCGTCGAAGATTGCGTGAACGCGGTCGGGGTGGACGTCAACACCGCCTCGGCGCCGCTGCTGGCGCGCGTGTCGGGCCTCTCCTCCAGCGTGGCGCAGGCCATCGTCACCTACCGCGACCTGAAAGGCGCCTTCACCTCGCGCGCGGACCTGAAAGCGGTGCCGCGCCTGGGCGACAAAACCTTCGAACAGGCGGCGGGCTTCCTGCGCGTGATGGGCGGCGCCAATCCGCTCGACGCCTCGGCGGTGCACCCGGAATCGTATCCGCTGGTGGAAAAAATCCTTGCCGATATCAAGAAGGAGATGAAGGCCGTCATCGGCGACGCCTCGCTCCTCAAGACACTCAATCCAGCCAAGTACGCGGATGACAAATTCGGCGTGCCGACCATTACCGACATCCTCAAGGAGCTGGAAAAGCCGGGCCGCGATCCGCGCCCCGAATTCACCACCGCCACCTTCAAGGAAGGCGTGGAAGAGATCCGCGACCTGCGCCCGGACATGATTCTGGAAGGCGTGGTGACCAACGTGGCCGCCTTTGGCGCGTTCGTCGACATCGGCGTGCACCAGGATGGACTGGTGCATATCTCGGCGCTGTCGAACACCTTCGTCAAGGACCCGCACACGGTGGTCAAGGCTGGCCAGGTGGTGCGCGTGAAGGTGCTGGAAGTGGACGAGAAGCGCAAGCGCATCGCCCTGACCATGCGCCTGACCGACAGCGCGCCGCAGGCCGGCTCCAAGCCCGAGCAGCGCGGCGACCGCACCGACGGCAAGCGCCTGGCGCAGCACCAGCAGAAGCAGGACCGCGCGCCGGCACCGGCCGGCGGCTCGATGGCGGCAGCCTTCGCCAAGCTGCGCGGGTAAGCCGTCCATGATCGCCATCGCCGCCTGCGATCCGGACAGCCCTGATGCCCGCATCCTGATCGAGGAACTGTCGGCGGCGCTGGCGGCGCTCACGGGCGACAGCGGCAAGGCCTCGTTCGCGGCCGACGATACGCGGGTGGCGCGCTCGCTGTTCGTGGTGGCGCGCGGCGCGGCCGGGCAAGCGCTCGGCTGCGCGGCACTGCGCCCGCTCGATGACGACGTGGGGGAAGTCAAACGCATGTTCGCGCGCCCCGGAACGAACGGTGTCGGCGCGGCCTTGCTGGCGCACGTGGAGCAGGCGGCGCAGGGCCTCGGCTACCGCCAGCTGTGGCTCGAAACGCGCAAGGTCAACACGCGCGCCGTGGCTTTCTACGCCAGGCACGGTTACAGTGTCATTTCCAACTACGGTAAATACGTCGGGCGCGATGACGCGGTTTGCCTGGGCCGAATCCTGAAGGCTACCTCCGTCGTTCCCGAGCAGGGCTAGGCGCCCCCACGGCAACCCAAGGTCGTGGCGCAGTCACGGGCTAATCAGAACTTGGGTTCCCGCCTGCGCGGGAACGACGGTGGTGGGTACCCCTACGCCAAAGTAACTAGCCGGCGGCTACATCCAACGCCGCCGGCCCCCAAACGTCCACCCCCCGCCGTTTTCTTATAAAATGGCGGCATCTAACCTATTTCCCACCGAGGCAAGCCATGAGCGACGTAAAAACCTGGATCAAAGAAACCGTAACCGCCACTCCCGTGGTGCTGTTCATGAAGGGAACCGCGCAGTTTCCACAATGCGGCTTTTCCGGCCGTGCCATCCAGATCCTGAAAGCCTGCGGCGTCGAGAACATCGCCACCGTCAACGTGCTGGAAGACCCGGAAGTGCGCCAGGGTATCAAGGACTATTCGAACTGGCCGACCATTCCCCAGCTCTACGTCAAGGGTGAATTCATCGGCGGCTCCGACATCATGAACGAGATGTTCGAATCGGGCGAACTCAAAGCCCTGCTCGATGCCTGATGGTCGCCCGCGGCGCCTGGTTGTCGCCATCACCGGCGCCACCGGCGCCGTGTATGGCGTGCGCTTGGTGCAGCAACTGGCCGCCACACCCGGCATCGAAACCCACCTGATCGTCTCCGACGCAGCCGTCCTGACCCTGCACCAGGAACTGGGCATGCAGCGCCGCGAGGTCGAGGCGCTGGCCCATGTCGTGCACAAGAACCGCGATGTGGGCGCCTCGATCGCCAGCGGCTCGTTCCAGTCCGACGGCATGGTGATCGCGCCCTGCTCGATGAAAACCCTGGCCGCCGTGGCCCTGGGCCTGTCCGACAACCTGATCGCGCGCGCCGCCGATGTGGTGCTCAAGGAGCGCCGCCGGCTGGTGCTGATGGTGCGCGAAACCCCGTTCAACCTGGCGCACCTGCGCAATATGACGGCGGTCACGGAAATGGGAGGAGTGATCTTTCCACCGCTGCCGAGCTTTTATCACAAGCCGGAAAGCATCGACGAGATGGTCGATCATACGGTGGGACGGGTGATGGACCTGTTTGGGGTGGAGCATGCCCTGGCCCCGCGCTGGGGCGGCATGAAAGCCGGTTCGGACACGACGCCGGACACCTGAGGCGTGCGGGCGGCCGCGCCAGCCTGGCGCCGGCGCTTCCTTGCCGGGCGTTGCTCAGCGCTTGTCGAACTGCCAGCTGTCGGCCTTTTTCAATTCTTTTGCTTCCTCGACCATGCGGCGATGCTGGATGCGCTTGCGCATCACTTCCGCATGCTGCGCCGCAGTCATCGGGGGAACGGTCATCAGGTCCTTGAGCTGCGCGGTGTTGCTGTAGTTACTTTTCATAAGGCGGCTGAATCCTCGGCTTGGTGCGTAACGGGATGACAAGACTACAAGTGCTGCTGCGATTATGAGCCACTATTCCGGTTTTGGGCGGCACAATATAATTTCATTCCCAAAAGAAACTCTACCCGTGGTCTGACCATTGTGCATGAATTTTATGGCGTCGCCATGACAAATCATAAAGCCGCGTCGAATTTGTAGAGGACCGGGTCAAGGTAGGGGGGTGGAGGCGGCGCGGACTGCGGCCGTGATCAGCCAGCGGCCCAAAATCAGGCGCGTCAGCGTGACAAGAATAGTTTTAGATCAACGCTATCATTGCCGACATATATGTTAAATCGCTACTTTTGGTAATTAATGCGTACCAGCATGCGAATGAATTCTCTCGCAATTTGACGATGATGCTCGTCCAAACGCTGTAAATCGGCGATTAATTTCACGTCGGCCGATTCGAAGCGTGACAAACCGGCTGCGCCGTCGCCGTTGGCGGCGGCACTTTCGTCGCCGCCAAAGCGCAGCCATTCCGCCGGCACGCCCAGCCATTGGGCGATCATGCGCAGCTTCTCTTGGGTGGGTATAGCCTCTCCCACCAGCCATTTCCGGGCGGCGTGCACTGTAATCGGCCGTCCATCGAAGCGAATGTTAAATTCCCGCGCCAAGCGTGTGGGACTGTCGGGTGAGTAGTGGGCGTTCTTCAGTGCCTGCTGCAGGCGTTCACTAAAGCTTTCCCGTTCGTTGGATGAATTCATGGGTGGCACTATTTCACGCAACGGCATGAAAGTCAGTCTCTTCACAGTTGAGACCAATTGTGACAACTCCCACTTTGCATGTAACAATTTGGCAGGCATTGTACATGTCCGGGACGCGGTCGGCGGGCGCGAAAAATCTTGATTGATAAACACTGATTTGCGCGGTCCGGTCGGCGCGAAAGTCACTTGGTCGACCAAATCAGTGTAGATCGCCCCAACCCGGCGTCCCCTGCGCACGATCACGCGGTTTGTGCTGGATCAGATGCAAATACATGAGTCCGGTATAGCAATCCGGTCCAAACACGGCCGCGGGCCAAGGCCAGGGGCGAACGGAATGGCTGCGGCGGGAACCCCATCTTTCGCGTTCGGGATGGCGGCAGGCACGCTACAATAGGTTGACGTTGACGTAAACGGAAGCCAATACGCATATTCGCGCAGGCGATTTCCGCGCCGTCTCCTCCCACCGCCGCTTCTTATTAGTTGATGAGCCACTGATGTCCCTACGTACCTATACCATCGCCGAACTGGCGCGCGAATTCGACATTACCGCGCGCGCCATCCGTTTCTACGAAGACCAGGGCTTGCTGCGCCCCAGCCGCGAAGGCGTGGGTGGACGCAACCGGGTCTACACGGCACGCGACCGCACCCATCTCAAGCTGACCTTGCGCGGCAAGCGCCTCGGCCTGACCTTGTCGGAAATCAAGAGCATCGTCGACATGTACGAGTCGCCCAAGGATACTGCGGCCCAGATGAACCGCTTCCTCGGCGTGCTGGCCCACCAGCGCGAAACCCTGGAGCGCCAGCGCGAGGATATCGACATGGCCCTGGCCGAAATTGCCGCCCATGAAGAAGAATGCCGCCGCATGCTGGCCGAAACCACCGCCAACGCCTGAGGCCACAAAAAAGCGCGACTGCTTGACGTTTACGTTAACGTCAAACATGCGTATGATGAAGTCTTCCCATTCCGACCCCCGCGAGGACGACACCATGCTGCATCTTCCAGGCTTGACCTTTGACCATGGCGAAGACATCGCCGCGCTGCGCGAAGCAGTTCAACAATTCGCCGCGGTAGAGATCGCTCCCCGCGCGGCGGAAATCGACCGCAGCGACCAATTCCCGATGGACCTGTGGCGCAAGATGGGCGACCTGGGCGTGCTCGGCATCACCGTCGACGAGCAGTACGGCGGCGCCCAGATGGGCTACCTGGCCCACATCGTGGCGATGGAAGAAATTTCGCGCGCGTCGGCCTCGGTCGGCCTGTCGTACGGCGCCCACTCGAATCTGTGCGTCAACCAGATCAAGCGCAACGGCACCGAAGAACAGAAGATGAAGTACCTGCCCAAGCTCATTTCCGGCGAATACATCGGCGCCCTGGCCATGTCCGAGCCGAACGCGGGATCGGATGTGGTCAGCATGAAGCTGCGCGCCGACTTCAAGGGCGACCGCTGGGTGCTCAACGGCACCAAGATGTGGATCACCAACGGCCCTGACGCCGACGTGCTGGTGGTGTACGCCAAGAACGACCTGGAAGCCGGCCCGCGCGGCATGACGGCTTTCATCATCGAAAAAGGCTACAAGGGTTTCTCGATCGCGCAAAAACTCGACAAGCTGGGCATGCGCGGCTCGCACACGGGCGAACTGGTATTCCAGGATTGCGAAGTGCCGGCCGAAAACGTGCTGGGCGGCCTGGGCAAGGGTGTCAATGTGCTGATGTCGGGCCTCGATTTCGAGCGCACCGTGCTGTCGGGCGGGCCGCTGGGCATCATGGCGGCCTGCATGGATGCGGTGGTGCCGTATGTGCACGAGCGCAAGCAGTTCGGCCAGCCGATCGGCGAATTCCAGCTCATGCAGGGCAAACTGGCCGATATGTACTCGACCATGATGGCGTGCAAGGCGTATGTGTACGCCGTGGGCCAGGCCTGCGACCGCGCCAAGACGCCGGAAGCGATCCGCAACCTGCGCAAGGATGCCGCTGGCGCGATCCTGTACAGCGCCGAAAAGGCCACCTGGATGGCGGGCGAAGCGATCCAGACCCTGGGCGGCAATGGTTATATCAACGAGTATCCGGTCGGACGTCTGTGGCGCGATGCGAAGCTCTACGAAATCGGCGCAGGCACCAGCGAAATCCGCCGCATGCTGATCGGCCGCGAACTGTTTGCAGAGACAAAGTAAGTCTCCTGCCGTTCCGCAGAGTGGATATGCCACTAGGCTAAACACCGTCGTTCCCGCGCAGGCGGGAACGACGGGGTAGCTGGTGGCGGGTGCGGGCACGGCCGTAACGGCGCTACCATATAGAATAGTCTTCCCACCAAAGACTGATCGAGAAGCCAGATGACACAAGTTGCGTTCCCCAAGCTGCTGTCTTCGCAGATTGCTTTCGACATCGCCCGCACCATCCTCGACGGTTTCGACAAGCACTACCGCCTGTTCCGCCAGACCAGCCAGGTCGCCAAGCGCCATTTCGAAACCGGTTCCTGGTCCGTGGCCCAGCAGGCGGCGCGCGAGCGCATCGGTTTCTACGACCAGCGCGTGCAGGAATGCGTGCAAGTGCTCGAAGATGAATACGATAACGGCGAACTGACCGACGAAGTCTGGCGCGAACTCAAGCTGCACTATATCGGCATGCTCTCCGGCCACAAGCAGCCCGAGCTGGCGGAAACCTTCTTCAACTCGGTCTGCTGCAACATCCTGCACCGCACCTATTTCCACAACGATTTCATTTTCGTGCGCCCGGTGGTGTCCACCGAATACATCGAAACCGACGAGCTGCTGCCGACCTACCGCGTGTACTACCCGGCCAAGGATGGCCTGCGCTTCGCGCTCAAGCGCATCGTCACGAATTTCCAGCTCAACTGCAAGTTCGCCAACCTCGACCGCGACATCGGGCTGGTCGAAGGCCGCCTCAAGCAGATTTTCGGCAGCGAAGCGCTGGAGCCGAACCACCAGATCCAGGTGTTGTCGAGCCTGTTTTTCCGCAACAAGGGCGCCTACATCGTCGGCAAGGGTATCAACGGCAACCGCGAATATCCCTTCATCGTGCCGATCCTGCACAACCGCCATGGCGAGCTGATCCTCGACACGGTGCTGTTCGACCATGAACAGATCACCATCCTGTTTTCGTTCACCCGTGCCTACTTCCTGGTGGACATGGAAGTGCCGTCGGCCTATGTGCAGTTCCTGCGCAGCCTGCTGCCGCGCAAGCCGAGAAGTGAAATCTACACCATCCTCGGCCTGCAAAAGCAGGGCAAGACCCTGTTCTACCGCGACTACCTGCAGCACCTGAAACACACCGCCGACCGCTTCGAGATCGCTCCCGGCATCAAGGGCCTGGTGATGCTGGTGTTCGCGCTGCCCTCGTTCCCCTACGTATTCAAGGTCATCAAGGATTTTTTCCCGGCGCCCAAGGAAACCACGCGCGCCCAGATCAAGGAAAAATACCTGCTGGTCAAGAACCACGACCGGGTGGGGCGCATGGCCGATACCCTGGAATACTCAAACGTGGCGTTCCCGCTGGAACGCTTCTCGGAAGAGCTGATCGCCGAGCTGATGCATCACGCACCGTCGCTGGTCGAATACGAAGGCGACCGCATCATCATCCGCCACCTGTACATCGAACGGCGCATGGTGCCGCTGAACATTTTCCTGAACAAGGCGGAAATGGCCGGCGACGATGCCCTGATCGAACACGGCGTGCTCGAATACGGCAACGCCATCAAGGAACTGGTGGCGGCGAACATCTTCCCCGGCGACATGCTGTACAAAAACTTCGGCGTCACCCGCCACGGCCGGGTGGTGTTCTACGATTACGACGAAATCGAATACATCACCGACTGTAATTTCCGCAACATCCCGGAAGCGCGCAACGACGAAGATGAAATGTCGGCCGAGCCGTGGTATTCGATCGGCAAGCACGATGTTTTTCCCGAGCAGTTCGGTGCATTTTTGCTCGGCAACGCAAAAATCCGCCGCTATTTCATGCAGCACCATGCGGATTTGTTGACCAGGGATTTCTGGCAGTCACGCAAGCAGCGCATCATGGACGGCCATATCGAAGACGTATTCCCGTATCCGCAGCAGATCCGGTTCTGCAACCAGTCGTCCGCCGACAACCCGGCGGTCTATACCCCATCTTATTTGGAGAACTTACACAATGAATGATCCAGTCGTTATCGTCGGCGCCGCCCGCACACCCATGGGCGCGTTCCAGGGCGATTTTTCTTCCAAGTCCGCCAGCGACCTGGGCGCCGTGGCGATCGCCGCGGCTGTCGAGCGTTCCGGCGTCGACGCCAAGCTGGTCGAACATGTCTACTTCGGCAACTGCCTGATGGCGGGCCAGGGCCAGGCACCGGCGCGCCAGGCCGCCATCAAGGGCGGCTTGCCATTGTCGGCCGGCGCGGTGACTCTGTCCAAGATGTGCGGCTCGGCCATGCAGGCGACAATTTTTGCGCATGACAGCCTGCTCGCGGGCAGCGCCGACATCATCGTCGCCGGCGGCATGGAATCGATGACCAACGCGCCCTACCTCATTCCCAAGGCGCGCGGCGGCTACCGCATCGGCCACGGCATGATGTTCGACCACATGATGTACGACGGTCTGGAAGACGCCTACTCGCGCAACGAGAAGACCGGCGAAGGCCGTTCCATGGGCACCTTTGCCGAAGAATGCGTGGTCAAGTACTCCTTCACCCGCGAAGCGCAGGATGCGTTTGCGATCGCCTCGGTCAAGCGCGCGCAGGAAGCCAACAACGAAGGCTACTTCAAGTGGGAAATCGCGCCTGTTACCGTTACCACCCGCGCGGGCGACTCCGTGATCGACAAGGATGAAGGCCCGGCCAAGGCCAAGCTGGACAAGATCCCGGCCCTGAAGCCCGCCTTCAAGAAGGACGGCACCATCACCGCCGCCTCGTCGTCATCGATCAACGACGGCGCCGCCGCACTGGTGCTGATGCGCGAATCGAAGGCGCGCGAACTGGGCCTGGCGCCGATCGCCCGCATCGTCGGCCATGCCACGTTTGCGCAGGAACCGAACCTGTTCACCACGGCCCCGATCGGCGCACTGCAAAAGCTGTTCGCCAAGACCGGCTGGAAGCCATCGGACGTGGACCTGTACGAGATCAACGAAGCCTTTGCGGCGGTGCCGATGGCGGCGATGCACGAACTCGACATCCCGCACGAGAAGGTCAACATCCACGGCGGCGCCTGCGCGCTGGGCCACCCGATCGGCGCCTCCGGCGCGCGCATCATCGTCACCCTGCTCGGCGCCCTGAAGAAAACCGGCGGCAAGCGCGGCGTGGCCTCGCTGTGCATCGGCGGCGGCGAAGCGACGGCCATGGCGTTCGAGATGATGTAATCCGACCATCCGTCGTTCCCGCCTCTCCAGGAGCCGTCGTTCCCGCGCAGGCGGGAACCCATGGCATCTCTGAGCACAGGTGTTATGGATCCCCGCCTGCGCGGGAATGACGGAGCTTACTTAGGCGGTCAATTGTAAAAAACCACGCTACTCACCACACGAGACTCAATGCCAACAGCACTGATCATCGGCGCCTCGCGCGGCATTGGCCGCGAACTGGTGCGCCAGTACCTGGCGGACGGCTGGCGCGTGATCGCCACCGCCCGCAAGAGCGACGACTGCGCCGCCCTCGGCGCCATGGGCGTGCATCCGTACCAGCTCGACGTCACCAGCGCCGACTCCATCGCCGCCTTGGGCTGGAACCTGGACGGCGAACTGCTCGACGCCGCCTTCCTCAACGCCGGCGTGTACGGCCCGCGCCACGACGGTTTTCCCACCCAGGCCGACTTCGATTCGGTCATGCACACCAATGTGCTGGCGGCCTTGCGTCTGCTGCCCGTGATCGCGCCGATGGTGGCCGAGGCACGCGGCAAGCTGGCCGTGATCTCCTCGCGCATGGCATCGATGGACGCGCGCAGCAGCGCGTCCGGCACCCTGTACCGCGCCAGCAAGGCGGCCCTGAACTCGGTGCTGGTCGATACCAGCATCAAATTCGGCCCCAAGGGCGCGACCTGCGTGGCTTTCCACCCCGGCTGGGTCCAGACCGAGATGGGCGGCCCGAGCGCCGACATCACGGTCGAACAAAGCGCGGCCGGCCTGCGCGCCACCCTGGCCGGCATCGACGCCGCGGCCAACGGCGCCTTCCTCAATTACGACGGCACGCCAATTCCCTGGTAAGCCCAACTTAAACGACACCTATGATACTGACCGAAGAACACCAGATGATCCGCGACGCCCTGCGCAGCTTTTCGCAGGAACGCCTCGCGCCCAATGCCGCGCGCTGGGACAAGGAGCACTACTTTCCCAAGGACGAACTGAAGGAGCTGGCCGCGCTGGGCGCCTTCGGCGTGGCGGTGCCCGAAGAACTGGGCGGCGCCGGCCTCGATTACGTGTCGCTGGCGCTGGTGCTCGAAGAAATCGCCGCCGGCGACGGCGGCACCTCGACCATCATTTCGGTCAACAACTGCCCGGTGTGCAGCATCGCCATGATGTATGCGAACGACGCGCAAAAAGAGCAGTGGCTGCGCCCCCTCGCGCAAGGCAAGATGCTGGGCGCGTTCGCCCTGACCGAGCCGCATACCGGCAGCGACGCCTCCGCGCTGCGCACCACCGCCACGCGCGAGGGCGACGACTACGTCTTGAACGGCACCAAGCAGTTCATCACCAGCGGCAAATACGCCGACGTGGCGATCGTCATGGCGGTCACCGACAAGGCGGCCGGCAAGAAGGGCATCAGCGCCTTCTGGGTGCCGACGGCGACGCCGGGCTACATCGTGGCCGGCCTGGAACAGAAGATGGGCCAGCACTCGTCGGACACTGCGCAGATCCTGTTCGAGAATTGCCGCATCCCGGCCGCCAACCTGATTGGCGAAGAAGGCCAGGGCTACAAGATCGCCCTGTCCGGTCTCGAGGGCGGGCGCATCGGCATCGCGTCGCAGGCGGTCGGCATGGCGCGCGCCGCGTTCGAAGCGGCCCTGGTGTATGCGCGCGAGCGCGAAAGCTTCGGCAAGCCCATTTTCGAGCACCAGTCGGTGCAGTTCAAGCTGTCAGAGATGGCCACCCAGATCGAGGCCGCGCGCCAGCTGATCCGCCACGCCGCGTCGATGAAGGATGCCGGCCTGCCCTGCCTGAAGGAAGCCGCGATGGCCAAGCTGTTCGCCTCCGAAATGGCGGAACGGGTTTGCTCGGACGCGATCCAGGTGCACGGCGGCTACGGCTACGTGAGCGACTTCCCGGTCGAGCGCATCTACCGCGACGTGCGCGTGTGCCAGATCTACGAAGGCACCAGCGACATCCAGAAAATCCTGATCGCGCGGGCGCTGTAAGCATGGCGGGCGAAGCGATCATCCGGGCGGCGGCCAGCGAGGACCTGGACGCCTTTTTCGCCTACCTGAACGACCACCTGCGCGACAACGGCAGCGGCGCTACGGCGCTGTTCATGCCGATGGCGCGCACCGCCTCGCGCTTCGGGCCCGAACGCGAAAGCGCCTTTCGCAGCGCCACCACGACCGCCCTCGGGCAGCCCGGTTGGCGGCGACTGTGGCTGGCGGTCGATGCGCAAGGCGGCATCGCCGGCCACGTCGACCTGCGTGCGCGGCCTGAAGGCGCCTCCACGCACCGCGCGCTGCTCGGCATGGGTGTACACCGCGATGCCCGCAAACAGGGCCTGGGGGCCCGTCTGATCGACGTGGCGGCCGCCTGGGCCGGCGGCGAGGCGGAACTCGACTGGATCGACCTGGAAGTCCTGTCGGTGAACGTGCCGGCGCGCCAGCTGTACGCGCGCTGCGGTTTCGTGCAGACCGGCGAAATCGCCGACATGTTCCGCATCGACGGCGAGGCGCTGGCCTACACTTTTATGTCGCGCAAGGTGGGCAAGCTCTGATACGCTTGGTGGTTCGAACCCATTGCTTGCAACGAAAGAACCACATGCCGATTTCCCCTCGCGCGTCCACCCGCGTCCTGATGCTTCCCTTGCTCCTGTCCCTGCTGCTGCCCCTGGCGGTGCGCAGCGAGGAAGCCTGCAAACTGGCCCTGCCCGACGCGGCGCCCGGCGACGACATGCGCTGGCAGGGGCCATGCAAGGACGGCTATGCGCATGGCATGGGCGTGATCGAAAAACGCACCAGCGACGTCAACACCTGGCGCTACGAAGGCATGGTCGAAGCCGGCCGGCCGCATGGCAAAGGGTACCTGATGTACTACCCGGGCCATGAATACGGGGGCGAGTTCCGCGATGGCCTGCGCGACGGCACCGGCACCTCGGTCAACCAGGTCGGCGACCGCTACAAGGGCCAATGGAAAGCCGGCAAGCGCGAAGGCAAGGGCGCAATCGTGTACACCCTGGGCGGAAGCTACGACGGCGAATGGAAGAACGACCGGCCGAACGGCAATGGCGTGGCGCTGTACTCGAGCGGGCGGCGGGTCGGCGCGGTGGCGGTCAGCCAGCCGGCCGACGGCGATCAGGACAAGGTGAGCGCAGCGGCCAAGGCGCCGCCCGAGCCGTCCAGGGAACACGATCTCAAGGCGGAAGGGCCGCGCCTGGGCACGCACATTGCGCACAAGGTGGTCACAGGAGGCCAAGTGCCGTTCAAGGCCTCGTACGAACAACTGAGCGAGCAGGAACGGGCCATCGTGCGCGGCTGGTATCCCTTGCTCGACCCGGCGGACGAACCGCCGTACCCGCTGCTCGGCAACGGCAACGTGCTTGGCGCGATCCAGAAGATCAATGCGCACGACCCGGCCTTCGGCCTCTTGAGCATGGTGGTCATGATCGACAGCGAGGGCAAGGCCCAATCGGTCAATGTGTACGTGACGCCGGATGCCAAACTGTCGGAAATGGCGGGTTTTGTCGCCATGAACGAGAAATACAAACCGGCACGCTGCTCGGGCAAGCCTTGCGCGATGGCCTTCCCGTACACCATGGTCTTTAACCGCAGCTGGTTCTAAGCGGGCAGCACGACGACGCCAGCCGGATCATATCGCTGGCGCGACGTGGAACCATGTGTCGGCACGGCGCCCGAACTCATCATCCAGGGTAGCTGCTCCCCTTTTTCCGATGATAGAGCCCGACATGCCCTCGCTGCTCCGCCACATCCCGATGTTCGCCCTGGCGCTTCCCATGCTCGCCAGCGCGGCGGAAAACATGCAAGCTCGGCTACCCGTCAGTCGACAACATCAAGATCCTGTGGCAGGGTCCATGCAAGGATGGCTATGCTCACGGCAAGGGCATCATCGAGGCGCGCGGGGATGGCGACCGCTACAACGGCGAGTCGAAGGACTTCAAGCGAAACGGCAAGGGGTCCATGGTCTATACCCTGGGCGGCCGCTACGACGGCGAAACCCGCGCGCTGCTCGGGCAAGCCCTGCGCCATGGCCTTCCCTTACGCGATGAAATTCACCCTGGACTGACCGGTCAGCGCATGCCCCGTTGCGCGGCCCGCTTGCGTCGCCGCGGTGTCCGCCCAACCGGCGCCACCTACAAGCTGCCACGGACGCGGGGTACGGCAGCGTACGGACGCACGCCTGCGACACTGTTATGGTTTTTCCGGAGCTCATTCTCGCGCGCCGCGGTTCGATGCCGCGCTCGCTCCCGGGAAGACGCCATCGAAGTAACACTCGCCTGGAGGCCAGCTATGCGTACCATGAAAGCAGCAGTGTTTATCCGCCCCGGTCACATCGTGCTTGAAGACAAGCCGATTCCGGCCGCGGGACCGGGCGAAGCGGTCATCCGGATCACCACCACCACGATTTGCGGCACCGATGTCCACATCCTGAAGGGCGAATTCCCGGTGCAGCCCGGCCGCACCATCGGTCACGAGCCGGTCGGCGTGATTGCCGAACTGGGCGCCGGCGTGACTGGATACGTGCTTGGCCAGCGCGTCATCGTCGGTGCGATCACGCCCTGTGGACAATGTCATCCCTGCCTCGACGGCCACCAGGCCCAGTGCGGCGGCAAGGCTGCCGGCGGATGGCGATTCGGCAACACGATCGATGGTTGCCAGGCCGAGTATCTGCTGGTACCCCATGCCATGTCCAATCTGGAACCCATTCCGGATGGACTGACCGATGAGCAGGTGCTGATGTGCCCCGACATCATGAGTACCGGTTTCGGCGGCGCCGAAAGGGGCGGCATCAGGATCGGCGACACCGTGGTGATCTTTGCCCAGGGTCCGATCGGCCTGTGCGCGACGGCCGGTGCGAAGCTCAGGGGTGCCAGCCTGATCATCGCGGTCGATGGGGTGGCGGGGCGGCTCGAGACGGCCCGAAAGCTCGGCGCCGATGTCACCATCGATTACACCACCACCGATCCACTGACCGAGATCATGCGCCTGACCGGGGGACGCGGCGTGGATGTGGCCATCGAAGCGCTGGGAACGCAGCAAACGTTTGAAAGTTGCCTGCGTGCGCTCAAGCCGGGCGGCACGCTCTCCAGCCTGGGCGTCTACTCCGGAAAACTGAGCTTGCCGCTCGACGCCTTTGCGGCCGGATTGGGCGATCACAGGATCATCACCACCTTATGCCCGGGCGGCAAGGAACGCATGCGCCGGTTGATGAACGTGGTCGCTTCAGGGCGGGTGGATCTGCAGCCGATGGTCACGCACCGCTTCAAGCTCGACCAGATCGAGCTGGCCTATGACTTGTTCATGCATCAGCGCGATGGCGTCTTGAAGGTGGCGATCACGCCGTGATTGCCGGCGGTACGTCATGAGAAGCTGGAAACACCCGGCCTGAGGCCCTTGCCACGACGTGAGCTGGGCGCCGGCCGGGCCGGACCGGCGCTATGCGGAACCATTTGTCGGCATATCACTCGAACAGGTATTCCTCGATAAAGGAGCCTGCCATGGCCTCGCTGCCCCGCTTGAACCCGTTTCTCCTCCTGCCCTTGCTCACCCTCGCATTGCTGCTTTCGCCGCCAACCCGAGCCGACGATGGGTGCGCCCTTGCCTTGCGCGGCATCGAAACAGGCGCCGACCTGCGCTGGCGCGGTCCCTGCAAAGAGGGATACGCGCATGGCGAAGGCGTCATCGAAAAGCATGGCGACGAAGGCAGGCCCTGGCGCTATGCGGGCATGGTGGAGCAAGGCCGGCCTCACGGCAAAGGCACCCTCGCAAGCTATCCGGGTAAGGAATACACGGGCGGGTTTCGCGATGGACTGGAGGAAGGGCAGGGCGTGTCCGTTAACCTGCAGGGCGACCGATACGAAGGTGAGTGGAAAGCCGGCAAGCGCGAAGGCCAGGGATCGATCGTCTATGCGCTGGGCGGCCGCTACGATGGAGAGTGGAAGAACGATCAGATCACCGGTCGGGGCGTGGCGGTATTGGTCGACGGGCGCCGCGTGGGAGGCACTGTTATCCCGCGCGTAACACCGGATGTGCCCGCGCCCACGTCGTCCAGGACGCTGTATCTGAGGGCGGACGAGCCCAGGACCGGCTCACATATCCTGCACCGCATCGTTGCGGGCCGCGGGCAACCGTACGGCGCATCCTGGGAGCAGTTGAGCGAGGAACAGCGGCACGCTTTCCGCAGCCGGTACGCCCTGCTCGACGACAACGACGAGCCGCCTTATCCGCTTGGCGGCATCGGCGGTGCGCTGCGCGCGATTCACCATGTGACGAACGCGGAAGGCGAGGCGGTGCCGGGCCTGCTCAGCATGATCGTCATGGTCGACAGCGAAGGCAATGCGCAATCGGCCAGGACAGTCATGACACCGACCCTGGAACTGTCGAGGCTGGTGGCGGAAGTCGCCATGAAAAGAAAATACAAACCGGCACGCTGTTCGGGTAAGCCGTGTACCATGGCATTTCCTTACCTGATGGAGTTTGCCCACGTGCGGTAGACGATACGCTCCCGTGCAGACACCCCCGATTCGCCTTCGTCCCGCTTTCATCGGCGAGCCCGATGCGCTGTTCGCCACGCTGATGAGCACGGTCACATGGGACGAGCGCATGAAGGCGCGCAAGACGGCCAGTTTCGGCGCCAGCTACGACTACTCGCAGATCGCGTACGAGGAGGCGCCCATGCCGGCGCTGCTCGACGCGCTGTGCGCACGTCTTGAAGGGGAACTCGGCTTCCGGCCCAACAATTGCCTGCTGAACTACTACCCCGACGGCAAGTCGTCGATGGGTTTCCATTCCGATGACACCGATGGCCTCAGCGACGGCACCGGCGTGGCCATCATCTCGCTCGGCAGCGTGCGCGCGATTGCCTACCGCAACAAACTGGACGCGGCGCTGCGGGTCGACTATCCGTTGCCGAACGGTTCGCTGCTGTACATGTCGGGGCAGGTGCAGCAGGAATGGGTGCACGCGATTCCAAAAGACCCGCATGCCGGCGAACGCATCAGCCTGACCTTTCGCTCGATCCGCCGCTAGGCATGTCAGCGCGGCGCGCCCGGCCTGGGCAAGACGCCGATCCGGAGCGCGCCGCCATTCTTGCCGTCCTCCCCCTCCTGGGGCGCGACGAACATATCGTGCGGGTAAACGAACACCCAGTCCGCATAGCGGCTCTTGTTGCGCAAGCCGCTGTCGTGATCGTCGAAATTGTCGACCTTCATGGGCGCACGCTGCGACAGCGAATGCACGCCCACGATGCGGCCTTCGACCTTGACCAGGCCCCAGTCGGCCTTGCCGGTGATGGGGTCGGCGTACAGGCGCCGCAGGTGGCGCTTGGCGTTCGGGAAGCGCGGGTCCTTGATCAGGTCCTGCAGGGTCAATGGATACATCTGCGGCCCGGGCGCGGCGCTGTCGTGATAGCGCGCGATGGCGGCGCGGAATTCGTGGCCGATGAACAGCAGCTCGCGCTCCTTGTCGCGCCGCACCGAGGTCGAATACAGCTCGCTGGCGATGCTGCTGCCGATCCCCATGAAAGCGACCAGCAGCAGGGTCCAGATGTAGGCGAACCCGCCGCGATGTGCGCGCTTACAGCTGCTCATACGGCACGCCCTCGCGCGTCTTGCCGCGCGCGCCGCTGCGGATGTCGGCCACACCCGGCTTGTCCGGATCGATGGAGGCCACCGGCTGCCACGTCACGCTCGATTCGGTGACCGGGTCGACCGGCACAGCCCGAAAATACTTGTACGTCACCAGATCGCTCAGCGAGGCCGGATACACGCCCTTGTCGCCGTAAAATTTGTCGATCCCCAGGCGCAGCACATGCAGGTTTTCCTTGAGCGCGACTTCCTTCGACTTGTCCACCGAGCCGAAATAGCGCGGCACGGCAATCGTCAGCAAGGTCGCGATGATGGCCATCACCACCAGCAGTTCGACCAGGGTAAAACCCTTGTGTTCTCTTCTCATGTTCATCTCCTCACCACAGCTTGTGCGGCACGCCGTTCAATCCCACCGCCGCCGAGCGCGAGCTGACGTCGAACACGTCCTCGCCCTCGCTCGGATTATCCGGCGGCGAGGCGTACGAGCGCTTGGCCCAGGTATCGGCGGCGCGCGCCTCGTCCTGGGATGCGAACGGATCGCGCGGCAGGCGCCGCAGAAAATAGATGTTCTTCTTGGCGGGATTGAGCTGGTCGGGCACGCCCTCGACCAGTTCCTCCAGCTTTTTCGGATAGCCCGAGTCGCCCACCGCGGTCTTGATGCGGCCAAGATCGGCCGCCTTCTTGTACGCTTCAAGCCCTTCGCGGATCTCGATCAGCGCGCTGCGCAGGCTGCGCTCCTTTTCGCGCTGCACCGCCACCTGCGCCATCGGCACCGCCACCGTCGCCAGGGTTCCCATGATCGCCAGAGTGATAATCAGCTCGACGAAGGTGAAACCGCGCGCCTTCACTGGATCACCTTGCGCGGCGCATCGGCGCCCGGCGGCTTGCCGGTGCCGGTCCCGATGCCGGCCGGACTATCGCCGGCGGGCGGCGGCGGCGCCGGCTCCTCGCCGCCGGTCATGGACGATGGCGCCGCCGGCGGCTGCACCGGCGGCGAAGGGTCGGGCGCCTGGGCTCCCGGCTGGGCGGGTGCGGCGGGCGATCCGCCGCCGGGGCCCGGACCGCGCCCGCCCACATTCGATTCGGTGCCCGAGTCGAACTGCGCGGTCATCAGGTCGGGCCGGCGCAGGCTGCGCAGGATGCGCGGCGTGATCGACAACACGATCTCGCTGCGCGAGGTGTCATCCTTCTGGCTGCCGAACAGGCGCTTGAGCACCGGCAGCTCGCCCATGCCCGGCAGCTTGTCGGCGCTGCGCCGGTCCTCGTCGTTGATCAGGCCCGCCAGCACCTGGGTTTCGCCATCCTTCAGGCGCAGCACCGTGCCGGCGCTGCGGGTGCCGATCTGGTAAGCCTGCGTGCCCGATTTGCTGATCACTTCCTTGACCACGTTGCTCACTTCCAGATTGACCTTGATCGCCACCTCGTCGTCCAGGTAGACGTTCGGCTCGACGTCGAGCTTGAGGCCCACGTCGACATAATTGACGCTGTCGGAACTGACGCCATTGTTGGTGGTGACGGTAATGACCGGCACGCGGTCGCCGATCAGCACCTTGGCCTTTTCCTTGTTGCGCACGCGGATGCGCGGATTGGCCAGCAGATTGCTGTCGGTATCGACCTGGTTGGCGTTGATGCTGGCGCTGCCGATGGCGACGTTGATGCGGCCGCGGTTGATCCCGCCAAGGCTGGCCACGGTCAAAGGCGCGAGGCTGTCGCCGCCGCTGGCCAGGCTCAGGGTGGCCTTGTCGGGCCAGCGCACGCCCAGTTCCATCAGGCGCGTGCGTTTCACTTCCAGCACCTCGACTTCGAGCATCACTTCCGGATCGGCCATGTCCTGCATGGCGATGATGCGTTCGGCCATGCGGATCATCTCCGGCGTGTCGCGCATCATGATGATGCCGAGGCGGTCGTCGGTGACGATGTCCTTGGCCTTGAGCAGGGTCTTGATCGAAAACGAGACGGTCTTCACGTCGGCATTGGCCAGGTAAAAACTGCGCACCACCAGCTGCTGGTAATCCTTCACCTTTTGCGCGGTGTTCGGGTAGATCGTGATGGCGCGTTCGCCGGTCACGGTTTGTTCGAGCTGGTTGGCCGAGAGTAGCATGCGGATCGCTTCTTCCAGGCTGGTATTGCGCACCGAGATGGTGGTGCGGATGGCCGGGTCGACATCGCGGTCGAACACGAAGTTCAGGCCCGAGACCTTGCCCAGGAAGTCGAACACCGAACGCACCGGCGCGTCGCGGAACTCCAGGGTCACCGGTTTGCGGTAGGCGGCCGCCAGCTTGCCGCCGCCCGCGCCCTTCTTGGCCTGCTCGTCGGCGATGCGGCTCCTCAAAGCCAGCGCGTCGCGCTGGTTGGGGCGTTCCTGCAGCACCACGCGCAGGGCGTCGAGCGCCTGGGCCTGGTCGGCCTCGCCGGCGCGCCGCCACGATGCCTCGGCGCCGGCCACCATCTCCTTGTGGCGCTGTTCCATCGCGATCGCCTGCATGCCCTGCTGCGCGACCGCGTTGGCGGGATCGATCGCCAGCACCCGGGCCGACATCTTTTCGGCCTCGCTGAAATTGCCCTGCTGGCGCAGCTGCTCGGCGCGGGCGTTGAAGGCATTGACGATGCTGGCCTTGCGGCTTAACAGGCCAATCCGGTATTCGGCGTTGCCGGGCTCCTGGCGCGTGGCCTCTTCCAGCTTGGCCAGGCCCTGCTCGATCTGTCCCTGTTCGAGCAGGGCCTTGCCTTCCTTGAAGGTCTGCGGACCGGCGCAGGCGCTCAGCGCCACGGCCAAGGCCAGCATGCGAAGCGGTGTACGCGCCAGCTTGTGTGTCAGTGTGTGATTCAATTCATCTCCCCTACTGCGAGTGTTTGTTTCTTATGGAGCGGCAGATACGTGAACGTCAAGGTGTCGTCGCCGGCACTGTCGAAGGTGTAGCTCTCGTCGATCTTGTCGCCCACATAGGCCACCACGTTGCGTTCCTCGACCTGCAGGAAGTAGGCCTGCCTGCCATCGTCGAGGAAGCGTCCGAGCAGGCGGATCGGCAGTTGCGGCGCGCCGCCCGCGTGGCCGGATGCGGTGGCCTGCACCGGCTTGGTGACGCTGCTGTCGGCCGGCTTGACCGGGGCGGGGTCATTCTGCCCGGCCACCTGCCCCTGCCAGCTCTGGCGCGCAAAGGCGTTGCCCAGTTCCTCGTCCTGCGCGCGCGGGCGGATTTCCAGCAGCGGCGCCTCAGGCTCGGCCAGCGGCGCCTGCACCACCACGGCCGCTGCCGGCACGATGCTGCGGGCCTGGGCCGGCGCGATCATGTCGGTATCGTCATCGGGCGCGAAATAGCAGGCCAGCAGGGTCGCGCCCAGCGCCACCGCCATCGTCATCTTTTTCATCGGCGTCCTCCTTTTGCCACTGCCGTCCTGACCAGCAGGTTGAAATGCACGCGCGCCTCGACCTCGCCGGTGTCGATCTGCTCGCGCTTGAATGTCACGGAATCCAAGGTCAGGGCCGGCATGTCATGCAGGGCGCCGACGATGAACGCCTGTACCTTCGCGTAGTCGGCCTTGATCGGCAAGGTGATCTGGTAGCGCATGAACGCGGCGCCATCCTCGGTCTGTGCCTTGTAGTCGGCCTTGGCCAGCACCACGCCGTTTTTGACGGCGACATCGACCAGCTGCTTGAGCAGGTCGGGAATCGTGTCGTGCGCGGGCAGGTAGGCGTAGAAGGCCGCCACGCGGCGCGCGCCGTCCGGCAGCGCTACCCGCTGCTGCGCCGGTTTGGCCGTGCGCGCGGCCGTGATTTGCTGCACCAGCTCGTGCTGGCGCGCCTGCAGGCGGGTCGACTGCCATGCGCACAGGGCGGCGGCCGCCAGCGCGCAGGCCCCAAGCGCGGCGCCCCAGCCCAAGCGTGCGCCGTGGCGCCGCGCTTCCCAGCCGGCACGCGCGGCCAGCATCGACGGCGCGCCCGCCTGCTGTCCGTTGCTGGCGATTTTCAGTCCTGCCATTGCGCCTCCAGTTGAAAACGGTACGGCCGGTTGGGCGCCGCGCCGTTCAATTCATGCTTGACCAGGTACACGGAGGTGAACAGGGTCTGCTCGTTGAGGTAGGCGACGTAGTTCGTCATGTCGCCCGCGGTTTCGGCTTCGGCCGCGATTTTCAGGCCGCCGGCGGCGCTGCTGCTGGCCCCCCCCTGATGCGCACCGGCTTCCGGCTTGCTGTTCAGATCCATGCCGAGCAGCGCGACGTGAATGTCGGCCGGTGCCTGCACGGCTTTGACAAGGCGCGTGACCGGCAAATTAAGCTGGCGCACGGCGTCGCCGATGATGGCCAGCTGGCGGTCCTGGGCGCGCTGGTCGGCTTCCGACAGGCGCGCGCGCGGCGCCTCGCGCGGCTGCACCAGCGCCAGCTGCGCTTCGAGCGCGCCGGCGCGGCGCGCCTGCAGCACCCAGTCGACGCCGGCCGCGCCCAGCGCCAGCAGGCCGGCGGCCAGCAAGGCCAGGCGCCAGCCCTTGGGCGCTTGCGCGCCGCGCACGAAATTGAGTTGGGTCAGCGCCATCTCAGCACCTCATCATCGCCACGGCGGCATAGCCGGGCGCCGGCGCCGCCGGCAGCTTGACCATGTCGAAGTAATCGGGCAGCGCGTGCAGCGCCGGGCGTTCGTCGAGGCTGACCAGCGCCACCTGGGCGATTTCGCCCAGTTCCGGCGCGCGCAGGGTCCAGCGCTGCCAGGCTTGCGGCAGTTCGCTTTCCCACGGGCCGCGCAGGGCTTGCGCCTGCACCGCGTGGATGCGGCCATTGGCGGCGGCGGCCAGCACCAGGCGGCCCGGTTCGACCAGCGCGAACGCTTGCGGGTGGTTCGATGCGATCGCGCGCCAGGTGATCGACAGCACCGATTCGATCGCCATGCACGGATGGCCGCATTCGCGCGCCACGTCCTGCAAGCCTTGCAGGAAGTCGCGCTCGATGGCGCAGGCCAGGCGCGGCTGGCCGTAAGGCGCGTCGTCGCACACGATAGCCCAGGTGCGCGCGGCGTCGCCGTAGATGCCGATGAACTGGGCTTGCTGGAAGCGCTCGGCGGAGCCCTGGTGCAGCAGCGCGTCGCTCCAGGGGATCATGGCCAGCTGGCACCAGCGCGTGGTCAAGGCCACCGACACCGGCACGCCTTTCAGGGTTACCCCGGCGGTGCGCAGGTAGGCGCCGAAAGCGGCCAGCGCGCCATCCCATTTGCCGTCGGTCCGGTCGAGGGGAATCCGTACTTCGCTGTGGGCGACGATGCGCTTGCCGCTGCGAACCACGGCGGTGAGCAGGTCGGGCGCCAGGGATACGCACACGGTGCGGCTGGAGAAGAGTTCAGTAAGTGACACGGTTTAGCTCCATCAATGTAGTTTCACCCTGGCGCACCAGGTCCAGCGCCGCTTCGCGCACCAGGCGGATGCCGGCGCGCGCGGCTTCTTCCTTCATGCGGCTGACCGGCGCGCGCGTGGTGATCATTTCGCGCATGGCGTCGTTGAGCATCAGCACTTCGGCCACCGCCTTGCGGCCCTTGTAGCCGGTGCCGCGGCAATGGCCGCAGCCCGCACCGGCCTTGAAGCGCCAGCCGGCCACCTGGGCGCTCGTCAACCCGCTGTCGCGCAATTCGTCCGGGTCGGGCGGCACTTCCACCGCGCAGTGTTCGCAATTGAGACGCAGCAGGCGCTGCGCCACGATGCCGTTCAGGGCCGCGGCGAAGCTGTAGGCGTCCACGCCCATGTGCAGGAAGCGCCCGACCACGTCGAACACGTTATTCGCGTGCAGGGTGGTAAATACCAGGTGGCCGGTGAGCGCGGCCTGCACGGCGATCTGCGCGGTTTCGTCGTCGCGGATTTCGCCGATCATGATCTTGTCCGGGTCGTGCCGCAAAATCGAGCGCAGGCCGCGCGCGAAGGTCAATCCCTTCTTTTCGTTGACGGGGATTTGCAGCACGCGCGGCAGCCGGTATTCGACCGGGTCTTCGATGGTGACGATCTTGTCGCGCCCCGTGTTGATCTCGGTGATGGCCGCGTACAGGGTGGTGGTCTTGCCCGAGCCGGTCGGCCCGGTCACCAGCAGCATGCCGTGCGGCTTGGCCGCCAGGCGCCGGATCAGCACAATCGCGTCGGCGTTCAGGCCCAGGCTTTCCAGGCGCAGCGACTGGGCCGCCTCGGTCAGGGCGCGCCGGTCCAGCAGGCGCAGCACCGCATCCTCGCCGAAGATATTCGGCATGATCGAGACGCGGAAATCGATCTCGGCGCCCTTCACGCGCACCTTGAAGCGGCCATCCTGCGGAATGCGGCGCTCGGCGATGTCCAGGTCGGCCATGACCTTGATGCGCGAGATGATCTGCTCGGCCATCTGCAAGCCCTGCACCTGGCCTGCCTGCACCAGCACCCCGTCGACCCGGTATTTGATAATCAGCTTGTCGCCATCGCATTCGAGGTGGATGTCGCTGGCCTGGAACTTGAGCGCATCGTAGATGGTGGAGTTGACCAGCTTGACCACCGGGCTGCTGTCTTCGCTGATGCGCACCAGCGAGATATCTTCGATGCTCTGGTCAAGGCTCTCGACCTGGTCGGCGTCGCCGGCCATGCCGGCCATGGCTTGCTGCACGTTCTCCTGCTGCGCCAGATAGGCACTCAGTTCGTCCGGATGCGTCAGCGCCACGGAAAATCCGCCGTGCAGGGCGCAATCGGCCCACTGCAGGGTGTCGTCGGCGAAGGGGTCGCCCAGCACCAGCACGGGGACGCCGGCGGGGCCCTCCATCAGCACGCACTCGCGCTGGGCGCAGTCGGTGTAGGGCATCAAGCCGAAGGCCGGCATGCCTGCCTGCAGCGCGACGATGGTCCACAGCGGATAGGAAAACAGCGCGGCCAGTTGGGCGATGAACACTTCCGGTTCAAGCCCGGTCGTCTCTTCGAGCACGACGAGCAGCGGCCGGCCCTGGGCCAGCGCGGCCAGGCGCGCCTGCTGCACCAGCGCGGCCGTGAGCGGCGCGCCCAGCGCCGGCTTGTGGGGAAAATCAGGGGCGTTCATGACAGGCTCCCGGCAAGTTCAAAGATGGGCATGTACATCAGCACCACCACGCCGCCAATGACCACGCCGATGAAGGTCATCAGCAAGGGTTCGAGCAGGCGCGAGGTCCAGTCGACCCAGCGCGCGAATTCTTCATCGTGAAAGCGCGCCGAGCGTTCCAGCATGTCGCCCAGGCGGCCCGTGTTTTCGCCCACTTTCAGGAGCGACTGCGCCACCGGCGTGGCCAGCTGGTTCTGTTCCAGCGCGCTGGAAAACGGCAAGCCTTCCTGCACCGCGCGGCGCGCCGCATCGAGCTGCTGCTGCTGGCCCGGGAGCAGCATGGCGGACACCATCGCCAGCCCTTTCGACAAGGGAATACCCGCATGCAGCAGCAGGCTCAGCGCCCGGTAAAAGCGCGCCAGCCGGAATTCGGCCGCGCGCGAAGACAGCACCGGCAGGCGCAGCAGCGCGAGGATGAGGCGCTGGCGGATCGCGGCGTTGCTGAGGGCGAACACCAAGCCGCCCACCAGCGCGCCCAGGGCGCCGAGAAGCAGGAAAGGATGGGCCGACATGAGCTGGCCGAAGCCGAGCATCATTTTCGAGGCCCAGGGGATGTCGCGCCCCGAGCTTTCGTACACCACGCTGAACTTGGGCACCACGTAGCCGAGCAGGAACAGGGTGACCAGGCTGCCGACCACCAGCAGCATGACCGGATAGATGGCGGCCGACACCAGCTTCTTGCGGATCGCCTCGAACTGCAGCTGGTAGGCGACAAAACGGCCGAGGGCTTCGGGCAGGTTGCCGGAGCGCTCGGCCGCGTGGACTGTAGCGACGTAGATTTCGGGGAAGATGGCGGGAAAGTCGTTCAAGGTATCCGACAAGCTCTTGCCCTGTTGTAGGGTTTGCAAGATGGCGCCGATGGTGGCGCGCGTGCCGGGCTGGGTTTCCTTGTTGTGCAAGGTGGCGATGGCTTCGGTGAGGTTGAGCCCCGCTTCGAGCAGCGCCAAGAGTTCCTGGCTGAACTGCATCAGGGGAAAAGCGTGCTTGCGGCGCGGTTCGGCCGGCGCCTGCGGGCGCTCGATCGCGAGGACGCGCCAGCCCTTGCGCGCGGCGATGCGGATGGCATCGGCTTCGCTGGGGGCATCGATGGCGATATGCTGGCGGCTGCCTGCTGTGGCAGCGGCCTGGACCTGGAGTTGAAACTGCATGGTTGACCCTTTTTACTGATTGACTCCTTGCTTCGCATTCGGCCTGGTTATCCAGGTGACATCTCGGCTCCTTAAAAGAAAAATAGCCCCGGCCGAAGCCGGAGCTGAAAAAAGAGGACGGACAGCCAGCCATCCTCTTGTGGGGTCACCCGGTTTATTGGGTAAGCAGGCTCACCTTGTCGACGACGAAGGAAGTTTGCAAGGACGAGTCTTCACGCATGGCGAAGGACAGGGTCACGGTCTGGCCTTTGTACGGCAGCAGGTTGAAGGTACGGATCTGGTAACCGGAAGCCTTGTTCAGGTTGGTGTAGGTTGCCAGGGTGCCGAGCACGGTGCCGGCCGAATTCTTGACCGTGACAACCAGCTTGTCGTAGGCCACGTTTTCGGTTTCCGCGGTATCGATGTGCAGCGCGAAGCTGAGCGAGGCCGAGGTGGCGGCGGCCGGAATCGCGACCGATTGGGTCAGGGTTTCGGTCGCGGTGGTGCCATTGCCGCCCAGCCATGCGAAGCGTGCGCCTTCATAGGCCGACTGGCCGCTGAAGCTACCGATGGCGCCGGTGGTGCCGCCCCAGCCGGTGGTGCTGGACTCGAAGCCGCCGTTGACGATGCGCTCGGTGGTGCCGCCGCCGCCGCCGCCCACCGTCAGGGTGGCGCCGGAGCTGGTGGCGGTGGTCGGGCTGGTGGCCGAATCAGTCACCTTGACCGTGAACACGGCGCCACTGTCGGCGGTTTGCGCGGTCAGGCTGTAGGTGGCCGAGGTGGCGCCGGCAATGTTGGCGCCGTTACGCATCCACTGGTACTTGTACGGCGCGGTGCCGCCGGTGGCGGTGACCGAGAACGTCGCGGTCGAGCCGGCCGCCACGGTGACGCTCGAAGGCTGCGAGCTGATCGAGACGCCGCCGCCCGGTGGCGGGGTTTCGTCGACGTCGGCACCGACGTTGATCGCCGCGTAAGCACGGGTCACGGCAATGACTTCCTTGCTGTTCGCGCCATACAGTTCCGCGGCCGAGGCGATCACCTTGGCGCGCGCATCGGCGTAGTTGGTCGAGGCGGTGAACTTGGTGGTGTTGGCCTTGAACCAGATGCGGAACGCCTTGTCGCTGCCGATACCGGTCATCGCTGCCGGGCTCTTGACCAGATACTGGCTGTAGTAGTTCGACGACGAGGACGCGTTCGAGCCTTGCGACAGGAAGTAGAACATGCGGTTGTTCGGGCCGCTGCTGTAGTGGACGTCGAGGTTGCCGATCGAGCTGGTCCAGGCGTTCGGGCTCGAACCGTCCAGGCTAGGCTTGTACAGATAGCGCAGCGGGTTGCCCGATTTGGCGATTTCCTTGCCGGTCGCCCAGTCGTTGCCGGTGTTTGGAATGACGGTGCCGGTGCCGCCAGCGCGGGCATAGGCTTCCACCATTTCACCGGTGATGTCCGAGTTCGACTCGTTCAAGCCGCCCGATTCGCCGCTGTAGGTCAGGTCGGAGGTGGCGTTGGTCACGCCGTGGCCCATTTCGTGGCCGATCACGTCGATCGCGCCCAGGCTGTAGAAGCCGCTGCCGCCGTCGCCGATGAACATGCACTTGCAACCGTCGCTGTAGTAAGCGTTGTCATAGTTGGTGTTGACGTGGGCGGCGATGTAGGTCGCGGTATTGTTGCCGTCCAGGGATTGCCATCCGAGCACGTTCTTGAGCGTGTCGTAGGTATTCATCAAGCCCCACATCGCGTTCACGGCCGCGGTCTGGCCGTTGGCGTTGGTGGTGCTGCCGCCGTTGTACTGCAGGCCGTCGCCCCAGTCGTTGGTGGTGTTGGTGTAGACCGAGCCGGCGCTGGTGCCGTGGTTGGCGTTGGTGATGGCCATCATGCCGTAGGTGCCGCCGGTGCCGCGCGATGGATCCTTCATCGAGTACGTGGTGCCCGACAGGGTCGTGTTCAGCGGAATGGTGCCGTTGTACTGGCTCTTGCCGGTGCCGGCCACGCTCTGCAGCGCGCGCCATTGCTTGATCACGCTGCCGTCGGCGGCGCTGATGACGGTGTCATAGAACACCGGCTTGCTGCCTTCAAGCATGCGCGTCTTGACCAGGTAGGCCAGCGCGTAGTCGCTCACTTCCTCGACCAGGTCGGTGGCATTGAGCTGGGCTTCGGACTTGTTCAGGGCGCCCGGAGCGCGCTTGGTGGTGACGATCGGGTAGATGATCAGTTCGGCGCTCGGCGGAGTCTGGTGCACGCCGTTGGGCGACACTTTCTTGATGACCAGGTCGATCGCGGCGGCGTTCTGGATCTGCGGCACCACGGTGAAACCGGCGGTGCGCGCGCGCAGGCTGGCGTTGCCGCTACCCTGGCCCAGGCCCGAACGGCGGTCGGAAATCGATTCGCTGACAATCTCGCCGGCATCGTTGGTCACCACCACCGATTCCGACTGGAATACGCGCACGCCTTTGTAGGTGTGGGCGGCGCGGGTGATGCGGGTGCCGATCACGCCAGGGTGCTGCGCGGTAATGGAGAAACCGTGGTCAGCATCAAGGCCGTGGGTGGCGCGGGTGGCGGCCAGCTTGGCGATCAGGGCCTGGCCCTGTTGCGGCGACTGCAGCGCAGTCGGCCCGGCCATGATCGGAGCGCTGGCGAGCGCCTGGCCAACCATCATCAAAGGAAGTGCAGCAATCGACGCAGCAAGCAATGTTTTGCGGAAGTTCATTATTTCTCCATTGGTAGTTCAGTGATTGAATGAGATAACTGCTGGCCACGTGTGCTGTGGCGGCCACCCGAGCGCGCCGATAAGTTGGTCCGGTGAACGCGAGAGAATCCACACTATTCCTGTTTCTTAATCCAAGTCAAAAAAATGGGTGATTTGGTCGTATGCACACCAAATGTTCAGTTTTAGACATTCTTTCCCAGAAACTGAACGGTACTCCGTGCAATTGTCTAAAGAATGTTTTGTTGACTTAGATCAATCTGAGGCATTTTTCCCACATCCGAGCGAATTAGACGGCGTACTCTAAGAGGTGCGGAAATGTAACAATTCGCACTGTCAACAGCTTCAATTCGATTGCGTTTTACTGGAGATGCGGTCTACACTCGTTCTCAGTTGCCGGGAAAAACTCTCAGGGGACATGGATTAAAGCGCACGGGGCACACTCCGGATAAAGCGCAATCAGTTAACGGGAAAATCATGACGTCACCTTTCACCTTCGCATGGGCATGTTTGTCTCCTCCCCCGGTGCTGTTGCCCAAGCCCGATCTCCAGGGACCTCAATCGACCTGAACAATTTACCGATGGCGCACGCGCAGCAGGAAATGGCAGGCAGTAGTGCCCAGTAGGAAAGTCCAAGAGAACCCATTCACGGTAACAAAGCGGCCAACACGCACCGCCGACAGGGCTTGGTCCCGAGTACGTCGCGCGGCTGGATGGGCGGCGGCTACCCTATGTGAGGACCGGAGAGAGATGCTTTCGATCGCGACCAAAGTAGAGCAAATAGTGTCGGAATCGGCGTTCCTGACGGAAGGGATATCGCTCGGGCTGATCAATCTGTCCGAGCTGGCGCGCCAGTTGCGGCCCCAGCTCGAATCGGATCTATGGAAGCCGGTGGGGCAGGCGGCGGTGGTGATGGCGCTGCGCCGGCTGTCCGAGCGGCTGCCGCAGGCGGCGCCCTCGCCGCCGATCGTGCTCTCGCCGCGCACCAGCGAACTGACCACGCGCACCGAACTGACCCTGGTGACTTACCGGCTGTCGGATAACAGCAACGAATGCCAGCGCGAACTGCTGCACCTGGCCGAGCGCCACCCGGGCAGTTTCGTCTCCGTCACGCGCGGGGTGCACGAAATGCTGGTGGTGTGCAGCCGGCCCCTGATCCACCTGGTGGAATCGGCCTTCGCCAGCGAGCGCCATATTGCTCGGGTGGAAAACCTGACCGCGCTGACCCTGCGCCTCAATCCCGACGCCCTGAAAACACCCGGCATCTATCATGGGGTGCTGAAAAAATTGGCGTGGAACAAGATCAACGTCGTCACCATGATGTGCACGTTTTCCGAGCTGACCGTATTGCTGGAACAGCCGCAGACCGGGCCGGCGTTTTCGGTGCTGTCGCAGATCGTGTCGCACTGAGCGGCCGCTCAGCGCATCAAGATACCGCGCTTTCCAGCAGGGTCAGCGTCTGGCGCGCCGTGTCGAGCCGGGCCATCACGCCGAGCGGCAGGGTGAACTGGTGGCGGATGTGGCCGAACGAATAGCCGCTCACCGCCGGCACCACCAGCGGTTTCAGGTGCAGATCCAGGGTCTCGTCCAGGGTGAGCGAGGGCTCTTCATCGTCCGGCACGCAATGCTCGCAGATGCCGATCATCAGCGCCGCCGCATTGCCCAGCCCCACGGCCAGGTCCAGCTGGGTCAGAGCGCGGTCGATCCGGTAGGGCGCTTCATTCACCTCTTCCAGGAACAGGATCGCTTTGCGGAAGTCCGCCGCATAGGGCGTGCCCGCCAGCGCACTGACCAGGCTCAGGTTGCCGCCGATGAGCGGGCCGGTGGCTTGCCCGCTGGTCACCGTGCGCAAGGCGAAATGCGGTTCCAGCAGGGCGCGCCGGCTGTTTTCCAGCGCCATTGGAATGGTGTAGCTTTCCTGCGGGTGCATCAGCACCGCCAGCATGTGCTCGGTCGAATAATCGGACACGCCCGACGAGGCCACCGGGCCGTGGAAGGTCACCAGCCGCGCCTGCTTCAAGATGGCCAGCTGTAGCGCGCTGATGTCGGAGTAGCCCAGCAGGATGGTGGGATTGGCACGGATCAGCGCGTAGTCGAGGTGGGCCAGCAGGGAGATGCAGCCCGAGCCGCCCCGGATGCACCAGATCGCCCTGACCTCGGGGTCGGCGAACATGCTGTGCAAGTCGTCGACCCGCTGCTGCACGGCGCCCGCATAGCCGCCATGCACGGCGCGCAGATTGGCCCCCAGCCGCGCCTGGAAGCCGAGCGCTTCGATGCGCGCCACGGCATAGGCAATGCCCTCGTCGCTGGTGCGCCCGCCGGGGGCGATCAGGCCGACCACGTCGCCGGCGCGCAGGCGCGGCGGTTTGATCAGGGTGCGTGGCATGGGGCGTGGCGCATGGTGGGCTCCGGCTGGCAGCATGACGGCCGCCGCCAGGGTGGCGAAGGCGCGCCGGCTGATCTTGTCGCTACTGGACATGGCTGCTTTCGAGAAAGCGACCCGCTGCCGGGCCGCCCGCCTGCTCAATCAAAGGAACTTGTAATTGGCCATCAGGGTCAGCGAACGCCCGCGCGGATCGGCCACGCGCGGTTCCCATGAACTGCCGGCCCCGGTGTTGCCGTCGTAGGTGATCGCAAATGGCGGGTCCTTGTCGAACAGGTTCTTGATCCCGGCCGTGAGGCTCAGGTTTTTCACGCCAGTGTAGCTCAGGCTGGCATGAAAGATGGAATACGGGTCGACCTTGGCGTTGTAGTTGGACGGCACGATGCGCCCGCTGGCCACACCCGGCAGCACCTGGTCGGTGTAGCCGCTGCGATACACGTTCTGGAACATGGCGCTCCAGTCGCCCCTGGCGAAGGTGACGTAGGCGGTGTGCTTCCACTTCAGGCCCAGGTCGCCCGTGAAACTGAACACGCCGACTTCATCCTTGCTGTAGGGCGCGCTTTCCAGGGGCTTGCTCTTTTTCTTGAGCAGGTAGGAACCATCGATCCCGGCCGCCCAGTTGCCCGCCCACAGCTTACCATTGGTACGGGCGCCGATTTCGATGCCGCGCGTAATCGCCGCGCCTGTGTTAAGCCAGCGCCGGTCGATCACGGCCAGCTTACCGTCGGCATCGCGCCGGAATTGTTCCTTGAACAGTTCGTAGTTGGCCAGCATCATCGGCAGCTCGACTTCCTTGATAGTGTCGAAGCGCCGCACTTCCCAGATATCCATGTTTGCCGAGAACTGCGCGGAGGGCTCGAACACCATCCCGACCGTCCCCTGTTTCGAGGTTTCCGGCCCCAGCTTGGGCTTGCCGCCGGTGAAGACGATCGGCGTGATCGATTCGCAGCCGGGCTTGGTGGTGTCGACCTTGCCGCTGGCGCACTTGCCGGGATCAGCCAGGTCCTTGCCGGCGTAGGTCGATTCGGTGATGCCGTTGAATAACTGGTTGAACGAGGGTGCGCGGAAACCTTCGTTATAGGAACCGCGAAACAGCCATTGCGTGGTCGGCTGGTAACGGAACGAGACCTTGGGGTTGAGCGTGTTGCCGAAGCCCGAATAATGATCCTGGCGCGCCGCCACCGTCACGTCCAGTTCCTTGGTGACCGGCACCAGCACCTCGGCGTAGAAGGCGCGGATGTCGCGGCTCACTTGCGGCAGGACATTGACGTCGTCGAAAGGGGCGTTGAGGATGGCGCGCCGCTCGGCGAGCTTGCGCAGGTCGCCATTGAATTTGTATGCTTCCTTGCGGATATCGGTGCCCACGGCGGCCATGATGGGGCCGGCCGGCAGGGCAAGCACCTCGCCCGACAAGGAGGCATCGAAAGCCGTCAGGGTGGTCTTGCCGCCGTACAGCACCACGCCGGCAGCCGAGGTGCTGCGGATCAGGTCGAGCGCCTGCTGCGACTGCTTCTCGCCCGCTTTCAGGAAGGGGTTGATCAGGCCAGTGCCGAGCGCGGCCGCCAGCGGGGCGGTGTAGTTATAGCCATTGCCCAGGGTCGATTCGGATTCGCTGGTGGCGCGCGTCAGGCCGACCTTGTAGTCATATTTTCCGAGCTGGCCGTCGGCGCCCAGTTGCAGGCGGCCGGCTTTGCTCACCGTGGCGATGTCGCGGTCGCCGCAATCCATGCAGCGCCAGCGGTAGGCGATCGGCAAGCCACGGTTGGCCTCGATCGATGGAAATTCGGCCACCAGCGCATTGAACACCTCGTTATACGCCGCGCCCGTGCTCGGATAGAAGGAGCTGGCCGGGAAGGTGGCCGCGCCCGGCGAGACCTGGTTGGGCGAGAAGCGCTTGGCGACTTCGGTCTTGGCGCCCACCAGCTCGGCGAAAAATTCGTGTCCGCCAAGGCGCATGGTGGCGCGCGTGACGAAGTTGCTGTTTTTTACGGGCTGCTGGAGCACGGCCGCGCGCCCGGTATCCCAGGCGCAACCGAGGCCGCCCGAGGGCGTATCCCACAGTTTCTCGTCGTAGGCACCCATGCCATCGACGGAACTACAGCCGGCGCCGCCCGGCAAGTCCAGCAGGCTGACCCCGGAATACGCTTGCGTGGTGCCGCGCCGCACCGGTCCGGTATTGCTGCCGCGGCTGAAGATCGTGTTGCCCAGGCTGGTAGCGAACACATTGGCGAAGGGCGCGCCGCGCGTGTCGACCGAGACGCCACGGTCGGGCTGGAAGGTGTTCACAAAATCGCGCTGGTTCCCGTTCAGTGCCTTGTTTTCGCCCGTGGAGAGGGCGAACAACACGTTGAAGCCCTGTTCCTGCAGGTCGCCGACACCGCCCGTGACCTGGTAACGGGCGATGTTGCCGCCGCCCGCTTCGGTGACATCGGTAAATGCCTGCGCTTCCAGGCCCTTGTAGTTTTTCTTGAGGATAAAGTTGATCACGCCGCCGATGGCGTCGGTGCCGTAAATGGCCGAGGCGCCATCTTTCAGCACTTCAACCCGCTCGACCGCCGCGAAGGGAATCGAATTGAGGTCGACCGCCGATCCTTTCATGCCGTGGGTCGCCACCCTCCGCCCGTTGAGCAGCACCAGGGTGCTGTCGGCGCCCTGGCCGCGCAGGTTGGCCGAGGAAGCGCCATTGTTGCCGCGCTGCGAGCCCGACGTGACGTCGGCATTGCTGGCGAGATTATCCGACCCGTTGCCGTTGATGTTCAAGGTAGCGATCAGTTGCTCGGCATTGACGATGCCCTGGGCTTCGATCTGCTTGCGCGAAATCACTTCCACCGGCAGGGCGCCCTCCTTGGCGATGCGCTTGATGCTGCTGCCGGTGATTTCCACGCGCGCCATCGGCTCCCCGGGCGCCTGCGCCACGGCTTGGCCGGTCACGCACATCAGGGCAATCAGTTGCGCCAGCGTCTTTAACTCCACGGTTTCTCCTTGGTTTTTCTTGGCAAGACCTTATCAATCGAACGAGCGTACGCGTAACTTGGCAAGCCAGCTAATGAACTCCTGAGGCAACTATAACTTCAGGGCATGGCTGGCGGCGGTATGTATCCTGGATTAAGGTGCCATTTTACCGGCGCGCTCGCGCTGTTCAGGATCGATATCGAGGTAGCGCCACGTGGTCAATTCAACCGGATGACGTTTGTAGTTTTTTAGCCACGGATGCTGCAGGTCGGCCGACAGCGGGTGGGTCAGCGGCACCCATGGGTTGTAGGCGTGAATCAACTGATTCATTTCGCCATACAGTTTCTGGCGCGCGGGCGAGTCGCCCAGCTGGCGCGCCTGCTCGTAGCGTTCGTTATAAGCCGGCAAGTTGAAGCGCGCATAGTTGGCGCGGCCACGGTTGGGGCCGTACAGCAACTGGTAAAAATTATCGCCGTCCGGGAAATCGGCGATCCAGTTGCTCTCGAACATTTGCACCTTGCCCAGGCGCGAAGCCTTGATGATCTCGGTCTTCTTGTCGGTCCGAAATACCACGCGCAAGCCGATGGCATTCAGGTTCTTGCGCCACAGCTCGTCGCGCAGGCGCCCGCCCACGGTCGCCTCGCTGTGCATGGTCAGGGTCAGCGGCTTGCCGTCCGGCGCGCGCCGGAACCCGTCCGGGTCGCGCTGGCGGTAGCCGAAACGCTCGAGCAGCGCTTGCGCCAGCGCCTTGTTGTACGGCACCGGGGTGCGGTAGGCGGGGTCGTAGCCGAGCACGTTCGGCGGCAGCGGCGACTCTGCGCGCAGGGCGAAACCTTTCTTGAGCAAGCCGATATCTTCCGCGCTGTCATAGCTGAGCGCAATCGCCCGGCGCAGGGCCACCTTGTCCTTGCCGTAGCCGCCCAGCAGCGGGTCTTCGATGTTCATCCACATATAATATGTTTGCAGCACCGGGAAACGGTTCAGCGCGATGCCGCGTGCCGCCAGCTCCGGCTTGAGCTGGCCGTTGCGGATCACCATGTCGGTCAAGGATTCCGGCACTTGCTCCAGGTAATCGTATTCGCCTCCCAAAAAGCCTAGCATGCGGCCCTGGAATTCCTCGGCGATGCGCACCTCGACCCGGTCCAGCAGGGGCAGGGGCTGGCCTTGCCGGGTGATGCCCCAGTCGTGGTTGGCCAGCAGCACGATCTTGTCGCTGCGCTTCCACTCGCCCAGGCGGAACGGGCCGCTGCCGACCGGATGGTTGCCGGCCTGGCCCGGATAAGCGGCGATCACCTCAGGCGCCACCGCGCCCGAGGCCGGCAGCGCCAGGTAGAACAGGAAATTCTTGTCCGGCGCGGCCAGGGTGATGCGCAGGGTGTGGCGATCGGGCGCCTGCAGGCCGGCAATCTCGGTGGCCTGGCTGAATGCGCCCTTGAGCGCGGCGTCGCCCTTGAGCTTACCGTCGAAAAGGAATAGCCAGGGCGATTTGAGGGCTGGGTCGTACAGGCGCTTGAGGCTGTAAACATAATCGGCCGCCGTCACCTCGCGCCGCTCGCCCTTGAATGCCGGGTCGGCGCCGAACAGCATGCCGGGACGCAGGCGGAAGGTGTACACCAGCCCATCGGCGCTCACATCGGGCAGCGCGGCGGCAGCGTTGGCGCGCAGGGCCAGCGGACGGGCATCGTAATCGTAGCGCAGCAACGGGTCGAACAGGTTTTCCAGCAAGCTCAGGGTGGCAATGTCGGACGCCACCGCCGGGTCGAGCCCGGTTTCGCTGGTGGACAGGAAGGTGTGCAGGACTTTCTCGTTCGCACAGGCGGGGGCGGCGAGCAGCAGGGCGGCCGCGCTGGCGGCAAGAAGGCGGCGAATCGTCATGGCAAGTCCTCGTGGTCCGATGCGTATGATAGGCCACCTCGATGCTTGCCGGCTTTTTACCTAGCCGGGCTGCATGGTTTCCTTAATTCGGGGTAACCTGCGCCTATACTCTCGCTGCAACATCCGCCCATCAACGCGAAACGAATACGATATGGCATTAAATTACATCTGGTCCGGGTTCTTCCTGGTCGGCTTCCTGGCGGCGCTGGCGCAGTGGATTTTCCTCGGCGATACCGAGATCTTCAAGAAAATCGTCGACGGCACCTTCGAGTCGGCCAAGATGGGCGTGATGGATATTGCCCTGCCCTTGGCCGGCGTGATGACCTTGTGGCTCGGCATCATGAACATCGGCGAAAAAGCCGGCGCCATCGGCTGGCTGGCCAAGGTGATTTCGCCGTTTTTCTCGCGCATCTTTCCGGAAGTACCGAAAGACCACCCGGCCACCGGCCACATGGTGATGAATTTTTCCGCCAACCTGCTCGGACTCGATAACGCCGCTACCCCGTTCGGCCTGAAGGCCATGGAAAGCTTGCAGACGCTCAACCCTGACAAGGAAACGGCCAGCAATGCCCAGATCATGTTCCTGGTGCTGCACACTTCCGGACTCACGCTCATTCCCCTGGCCATCATGGCCCAGCGCGCCATTCTCGGCGCCAAGGACCCGTCCGACATCTTCATTCCCTGCATGATCGCCACCTACGTGGCTACCTTGACCGGCATCATCGTGGTGTCGATCAAGCAGCGCATCAACCTGCTCAACCGGGTCGTGCTCGGCTGGCTGGGTGGAATGACGGCCGCCATCTGCTCCCTGGTCTTCTTTTTCACCACCTACCTGACCAAGCCGGAAATCGAACTGGTGTCGCGCGTGGCGAGCAACCTGATCCTGTTCTCGATCATCATCGTCTTCATCCTCGGCGCCATGCGCAAGCAGGTCAATGTGTACGAAGCCTTCATCGAAGGCGCCAAAGGCGGCATCCAGACCTCGCTGACCATCATTCCCTACTTGGTGGGGATGCTGGTGGCGATCAGCGTGATCCGCAATTCGGGTGTGCTCGGCTTTGTCGTGCGCGGGCTGGAGTGGGTGTTCGTCAACCTCGGCATGCGCACCGAATTCACGCCGGCGCTGCCGACCGCGCTGATGAAGCCGCTTTCCGGCAGCGGGTCGAAGGCGATGATGATCGATGCCATGACCACCTACGGCGTCGATTCCTTCGTCGGGCGCCTGGCCTGCATTTTCCAGGGCTCGGCCGACACCACCTTTTACATCGTGGCGCTGTACTTCGGTTCGGTGGGCATCCGCAAGACGCGCTATGCGATTTCGGCCGGCCTGATCGCCGACTTCGCCGGCATCGTCGCCGCCATCTTCGTCGCTTACCTGTTCTTCGCTTGATCATGACAATCGCCATGCTGCGCCCGCTTGCCCTCGCCATCCTGCTGGCTTTTACCCAAGCCGCCAGCGCCCAGTTGCCGGCGCCGGTCAGCCAGTTGCTGTTTGATGTCAACATTCCCGAAGATGCCATGAGCGCGCTGGTGCTGCGCGGCGACACGGCACTGCTGTCGCACCTGGCCGAGCGTCCGCTCAATCCCGCCTCGACCATGAAAGTGCTGACCACGATGGTCGCGCTCGACCAGCTGGGACCGGCGTTTCGCGGACGCACCGAACTGCGCAGCGCGGCCAGCATGAGCGGCGACGTGCTGCGCGGCGACATGGTGCTGCGCGGCGGGGCTGATGCCGACTTCAGCGGCGACGTGCTCGAACGCATGCTGCAATCCTTGCGCAACCAGGGCATCCGCAAGATCGATGGGCGCCTGGTGCTGGATCGCCAGTTGTTCAACCCGGCGCGGCCCGACATCGGCGCGCCGCAGTTCGACGAATCGCCGGAGGCTTACACCAACGTGATTCCCGACGCGCTGATGGTCAACAAGAACATGCTCGAACTCGACCTGCGCTCGACTGGCGGCAAGGTGGAGGCGGTCGCCTGGCCGGCACTCGACGGCGTGACGATCAGCTCGGCCATGACCCTGGTCGACGCCGACTGCGGCAGCTGGGCCAATGGCTGGAAGCAGCCGGACGTGCAGCGCGACCGGCTGGGCAAGATCACAGTACTGCTCAAGGGCAGCTTTCCGAAATTCTGCGCCAAGTCTTACCGGGTCAACGTGCTCGACCGGCAGGATTACCTTGACCGCCTGTTTCGCGCCACCTGGAAACGCCTGGGCGGCGTGCTGGCGGGCGACACTATCGAAGCGGCCAGCCCGCCGGCCACGCGCCTGCTGGCCGAGCATGTGTCGCGCGCCTTGCCCGACATCGTGCGCGACTACAACAAGAGTTCCGACAACACCCTGGCGCGCACCGTGTTCCTGACCCTGGGCAGCCTGGAAGCCGATCCGGTGGTGGGCAGCCGCGCGCTGGCCGTCATCCCGGGCGAGACCACCGCGGCGCGCGCCGAGCGGACCGTGCGCGACTGGATGCGCGCGCACGCCATCGACGATACCGGACTGGTGCTGGAAAACGGATCGGGCCTCTCGCGCATCGAGCGCATCAGTGCGATGCAGATGGGCGGCGTACTGCAAGCGGGGCTGCGCAGCAACTGGTCGCCGGAATTTCTGAGCAGCCTGCCGATTGCGGCGGTGGACGGCACCCTGCGCAAGCGGCTCGGCGACAGCCCGGCGGCCCAGCGCGCGCGCCTGAAAACCGGCACCTTGCGCAATGTGGTGGCGGTGGCCGGCTATGTGCGCGATGCAAGCGGGCAGCAATGCGTGGTGGTGGCCATGATCAACAGCGAGCTGATTGGAAACGGCAAGGGCCGCGCCGTGCTCGATGCGCTGGTCGATTGGGTGGCGCGTTCGGGTGTGGCGCCGGTACAGCTACCCTGATCGCCCGCCGCGCCGGTCAGTGAACAGTTTGCGCGAATGCTGATCGTTGATGCCTTCCAGAAGGACTTCGATCACGAAGCGGTCTTCCAAGGTTTTAAGGATTGGTCGCGCCTTATGCCACGTCCGTCCCCTCGTCGAGGATCCGCAGGAAGGCCTCATAGGCATACACCCGGCCGCGCCGTTTGCCGGTGACCTCGCGTATCACCTGCAATTTTTCCAGTCCAGCCATCGCGTTGTTGACGGTCGGCATGCTCAACCCGGTACGTTCGCACACCCGAGCTGCGCTGACGGAACCGGTGGCAAGGGAGGCGGCACATAGGCTTGTACTCTCTCGTCAAATGCCATGGTGGTGATGTAGCGGCCGAGTCGGCTGGCATGAAGAGCGTTCATTGGAGCAGCTCCTCAATAGTGGTCGCCCCTAATTAGGTTGGCCTGAATAGGGTATTTTTTTGTTTAAATTCTACGAGAATTTTTAATTAATGACGGAAAAAGGCGTGGAACCGCTCCTGCGCTGCTCCGAAAGAAAGGTACGGTGGATGCCTGTGGGCCGGCCAAACATAGAACCAAAGTTCTTAGGATGCAGCCGTTTTCCCAAGTGCAAGCACACTGAAAATTTCGTAGTGAAGAAATGACCCGACTTCGGCTCCCACGACGCCGACAAGGACGTGTCGAAAGCCCAGGGCGGCTTCGAGCCTAAGCTGATGACAGAAGTACCTGTCACTCCCGACGCGCCTGCGCTACGCAGCCGCCACTCCCTTGGGAGTATCTCATCTTATGCACATCATGTAGGCAAACGCTGCCCTCGCGGCAGTCCATGAATTCACAAGCGGAAATTGGAATTTCGATGCTGAAATAGAGTAATTTTTTTGCTGCGATATGATATTTTTTCGGGAACTTTATTTCTAGGCAAATTGTCTATTGCTGAGTCAGTAACATTTGGAGACTCAGTGAACGTTGCGCCAATACGAATTGAAGTGATCGAGGCCCGCCGCACGCGCAAAGCCGGTGCGATCGTGCTTGCGCGCCCGGTTCCCATGAAAGTTGCTGCAGGCTGCGGCGTTGCCGTCGTGCTGGCACTCGGGCTGCTGCTCGGTTTTGCCGAGTACAGCAGCAAGGTGCGTGTGACCGGCCAACTGGTCTACGCGGGCGGCGCCATCAAGGTTGTCGTCCCTCAGTTCGGCCGGATCACGACGTGCCACGTCCAAGAGGGAGATACGGTCAAAGCCGGCCAGGTGCTGTTCGACCTCTCTGCCGAGCGGGTGGGGGAATCAGGCTCTATCGATGCACGTATTGGCGCCTCGCTCGCCGTGCGGCGCGAGCAGATCATCCAGCGTCGGGACGCCACGCTCCAGCAGCTGACGCTGCGCGCCGCCGCCCTGGCCGATCAGCAGCGCCTGGTCAAGGCCGAGCTGGCGACACATCTCGGCGCCATCGCCATCCAGGATGAGCTGGTCAAAAGTGCGCAGACCTCTTTCGATCGATACGACAAGCTCGCTCAACAGGACTTCGTAGCGCCCGCTCTGCTGGCGCAGTACAAGAACGCCCTGAATGTCGAGCTGGCGAAGCGCAATTCCCTCACGATTCAACTGAGCAGCGCACGCGGCACTTTGCTCCAGGTGCAGAATGAAGCCGAGTCACTTGGCACGCGTGAAAGGATCGCTGTTACCGAAGCTGAACAGAGCCTGGCAATGGTAGAGCAGGACGCGGCCGAGCACGACGGCCGCAGCACGCTGCGCGTCACGGCGCCGGCAGCGGGCACCGTGACGGCATTGGGCTATGCCGTGGGGCAGTCGGTCCAGGCGGGGGCGGTACTGGCCACCGTGCTTCCGGAGGGCAGTGTGCTTGAGGCGAAGCTGCTGATCCCCTCGCAGGCGAAATCGTCGGTGGCCGTGGGCCAGCAGGTGCAATTGCGAATCGATGCATTCCCGTATCAGAAATACGGTGTGGTAGCCGGTACGGTGAAGCAGGTGGAACTGAATCCAATCAATGACAGCGCACGGGCGCCGGATGCCCCGAATAGCCATGACACCCCAATGTACCGGGCGACCGTGGCAATGTCGACAAACTCCCTGGTGATGTACGGCAAGCCAAAGCAATTTGAGCCCGGCCTGACGCTCGAAGCCGATATCTTCCACGATCGTAGAAAACTAATTGAGTGGCTCATCGACCCGCTCGTCAGCGTCGCACGGGATCGAACCCCAGCGAGGTGAAGACCAGGATGGCGAAGATTGGCGCCGCGAGCATCACAAACGCCACAACACCGTGTCAGCGCGGGGCACGGATTTAAACCAATGATGGGAGAGTGTATGCAAGTGCTGGACAAGGAAGTGTTGCGTCAACTGGTTGGTGGGTCCGAACCTGACGGCGGCCAGCCCGGCGGTGAGGGTGGTGGCGGTCTGCCTGGGTCGGGCGGTGACGGTGGCGGGAGTGGCTTCGTCTACGACATTATGGCGGTCGGTATCGAAGGTGGTGCGGACGCTGTCGTAGAAATCAAGGGTGTGTCCTTGGTGCTGGAACAGCAGGCGCCACCGATTCAAGTTCACCAGCCGGGCGAAGCGCCTTGGGAAGGCGGGGCTTACCTTGGCGCTTGGGTTGAGCCAGGGCCGCTGAGTTTCGATCACCAAGCATTCGATACTGCGCTCATCGGTGCCGCTGCACGAGTAGCAGGAGCCGCAACGGCAGCAATCGTCACAGGTGCACTCGAAGGAATGGGCGTTGGTGCCGCCGCCGGCCCAGGTGGCGCAGTTGCTGGCATCGTCATCGGGGCCTTCGTCGGAGCTGGGACATACTATTTGCTCCAGCGCGATCACCCTACAGGCCACTTTGAAGGGCCAGGTTCTTATCCGCGCCAGATCCCAATCATGGGGCCTGCGCCTGCTGAAACGCAGATCGTGGCTCACCCCGTGTATGGGAATGACCGCGTAATGCAGATGGCCGCCTAATCCAGCAATTGCAGCCGCGATGCACATTGCGGCTGCTTCCAGGAGCCCGTAATGATAGGTTATCAAAAAAGTACCGACGAACTACCCGACCAACCGCCACCGCCTTTCACCTTGTCTGCTGTCGAGCGGGATCATAGTCTGTGGCGCTACTTCTGGCCCTTTCTCACAGGCCGCATGTTTGCATGGGTCATTTGTCTTCTTGCGGTAGGGGCACTGGCAGTGTCGGGGGCTGTGCTGCTTTGGGCCTCCGATCCCCGTGTCTTGCCTTGGGCGCTTGTAGGCGCCATGAGCGGTGGCTTGTGGATGGGACCATACCGCTTCCTTCCTGAAAAGTTGACCATCACGACGCGCCGTGATCCGACCCCCTTAATTCGGGAGGTCGCCGAGCGCATGCTCGAAGATTTTAACTATATCGTCGATAACGAAAAATCCAGCGAAGCGCATGTTCATTTTCGGCATCGGCACAGCGTGAAAAATGAGTGGATTTTTTGGTCTGAACAGGATGTGGATTTATGGCGATACAGCGACAACAGGATCGAACTGCGTGGCCCCCGGCACATTCTTGCGGCGGTGCGCGAGCATTTGCGCGGCAATCTCTGGAAGCTCAGGAACTGATATGAGCTACTCTTCCTTTCGCGGCGGGCACTTGCCGCTGATCCTCCAGACGGAGGTAGCCGAGTGTGGCCTGTCGTGCCTGGCCATGGTCGCCTCATACCTGGGCTTGCGTACCGATTTGGCCACCTTGCGAGGGCGGTTTGCCGTGTCCCTCAATGGGACCAGTATGCTGACCTTGACCGAGTACGCGGACCGGCTGCGCCTGTCCAGCCGGGCGCTGTCGTTGAGCCTGGACGAATTGCGCGATCTTAAAACCCCGGCCATCCTGCATTGGGGATTAAATCATTTCGTAGTGTTGCGCCGTGCCACGGCCAAGAAAGTGGTGATACACGACCCGGCCGTTGGCGTGCGTCATCTATCGTACGCAGAAATTAGCCGCGAATTCACCGGGAACGCACTCGAACTGGAGCGCGCTACTGAATTCAGCCCCGTCGATGAGCGGCGCAAAGTATCGGTGAAAGCGTTGATTGGCAAGCTCGATGGCTGGTGGCGATCGTTCAGTCTATTGTTCGCCATTGCGCTCGGGCTGGAACTCCTGACGCTGGCCGCACCCAGGTTCAACCAATTTATGATTGATGACGTACTGATGTCGAACGACGCCAGCCTGCGCAATGTGCTGATGCTCGGGCTGGCCCTGCTTATCCTGATGCAGAGCGCGCTCTCGTACATGCGGAGCACCACCATCCTGTACCTCACAACGCACCTGAACCTGCAATGGGTCAGCGATGTCTTCGGACGGATGGTGCGCCTGCCCATGCACTGGTTCGAGAAACGCCAGCTCGGTGACGTCATGTCGCGCTTCGGTTCGGTCGGCCCAATCCAGGACTTGTTGACCACGCGCGCCATCAGCGCCGTCCTCGACGGAATTATGGCAACCTTGACGATGGGCATGATGATCCTCTACAGCCCCCTTCTGGCAGGCGTGGTCGGCCTGACCGTCGCCCTCTATGCCATCCTGAGAGCGCTGTTCTACCGCCCACTGCGCGATGCCAACCTGGAAGGCTTGGCGCTCGCAGCCAAGGAACAGACCTGTCTCATGGAAACCATCCGAGCGATAGGCCCGATCAAGCTGTTCGGGCGAGAACTCGACCGCCGCGCCCATTGGCTTTCGATGAAGACCGACACGGTCAACCGTCATGTGCGTACGCAGGTGATGGGCCTGTGGTTCAGCAACATCAACACCACGATCGGCGCCCTTTCTGCGGCTCTGGTTCTATGGCTCGGCGCCGGTCTGGTGATGAAAGGCGAGTTCACGGTGGGTATGCTGATCGCCCTGACGGTCTACAGCGGCATGTTCACGGCGCGCATGAGCGCCCTGATCAATGTGTTCGTCGACTACAAGATGCTGTCTTTGCATTGCGAACGCCTGGCCGATATTGTTCTGGAGCCCGGAGAAAACGACGTGGAGCATGCGCAGGATGTCGATCAGCTAATTCCCAAACTGGAGCTGGTCAATGTCTGCTACCGCTATGGCGACAATGAGCCGTGGGTGCTGCGCAGCATCAACTTAACCATTGAACCAGGGGAGTCGGTAGCGATCGTGGGTGCCTCCGGCTGCGGCAAAACAACGCTGATCAAGCTGCTGATGGGAAGCCTGCAGCCAACCTATGGGGAGATTCGCTATGGGGGCATCCCGATCCCCCAGCTCGGAGTTCGCGGCTATCGCCGTGCGCTGGCGGCTGTCATGCAGGACGATGTGTTGCTGTCCGGTTCGCTCAAGGAAAACATCTGCTTCCACGCTGAGCGGCCCGACATGGCGCACATCAAACACTGCGCACAACTTGCGCGGGTCGACGCCGATATCGAGCGCATGCAGATGCACTATGAAACCATCATCGCGGATATGGGGAGTAGTCTGTCCGGCGGCCAAAAGCAGCGAGTACTGCTGGCACGGGCGCTGTATAAGCGGCCCAAGATCCTGGTGATGGACGAGGCGACCAGTGCGCTCGATGTCCTACTGGAGCGTGAGGTCAACGCCGCCATCGCGGCTCTCGACATGACGCGCATCATCGTGGCGCATCGGCCAGAAACCATTGCATCCGCACGCCGCATGATCGCGTTACAGGATGGCGCGATTGTCTTTGATGGGCCGATTTCGACTACGCCGCCACCAGACGCGTCGGCTGAGCCTAAGGCCGAGCTGGCTAGCGCCTAAAAACGAGCAAGGCCGGGTTCTCCCGGCCTTGTTTGCTTATTGTTCTAGTCTGGGACTTCTTCCAATAGCCTGTCACAACCCTGCCATTTCTCATCACCAATCCTTCGGCCGTTGCATCATGAGCATCTGCAGCGGCATCGGCACAAGCAATGTAGACTTGCATGGTTTGGTCGGTGGCGTTGATATGAAATTCACCTTCGCCGACCGGGCAAGTTTGTCCCATCCACCAACCTGAAGAGCTCCGATGTTCTACGAAATTGTGACGATCCCGATCAAACCCGATACCCATGCCGCTTTCGAAGCCGCCATCGCCGAGGCAGTCCCCCTGTTCCAGCGATCGCGCGGCTGCCGCTCGCTGCGGCTGGAGCGCTCGGTAGAAAACCCCGACACCTACAAAGTGGTGATCGCCTGGGAAACACTGGAAGACCACACCGTGCATTTCACGGCCAGCGAGGAAATCCAACAATTTCGCAAGCTGGCGGGCGGATTCGTGGCCGGGCCGACCCACATGGAACATGTGCGCACAGTCCTGACCGGGTTCTGAAGCCGGCGCGACAGAGGGTTCAGTGCTCGCTGCCGGCGTAGATCCACATCGGCGCGGTACGGCCCGCGCGGGTAAAACCGAGCGATTCATAAAAGGCGATGGCCTCGCCGTCGGCCGTCAGCATTTGCTGGTGAAAGCCGGCGTAGCGCGCGCACATCGCTTGCATCATCAGGCGCCCGATACCCTTGCGCTGGTGCCCTGGGTCGACCAGGAAATGCGGGTAATACACCACCAGATGGCCGTCCGAGATGGCGTTGCCGATGCCGACCAGCACGCCATTTTCACGCGCCGTGACCAGGCTGTGCGAGTTGCGCAGCGCGGCCATCAGCTGCTCGGGCTTGTCGGCGGAAGACCACGCGTTGGCGCGGTACAGGGCAATGACTTCGGCGTCGCCGATCTGGTCGTCCAGGCTGATGTTCATGGGCAGGAGGCGGCGTGCGCCGCGCATTAAGAATGCCTTATCGTAACAGGCAAACGGCGCCGGCGTGCACGCGCTGCGGCTGGACAGCGTGTCCGCCGCTACCGCCGAGCCGGCCCCGGCTAGCTATCTTTACGGCACATGCACTGAAACAATGTCGAAAGCGTAGGCTGTGCCTTCGTCGTAGACACGAACAGCCAAGGCCAAATCGCTAGCCCCTTCTTCAACAGTGTACAGATCGATCAGGGCATCCCAATACCCGATCATCCATTGGCATGCCGAGGTTTGCCATGTCTCTTCTGGCAAGCTGACCAATTTCGCCCCATAGCGCCGTATGTTGTCGGCAATTCGGATCGCATCTTTTTCCGAAAGTGAACGAATGCCTTCTACACGTCGCACCGCATCGACATCGCCCTCTTTCAATCCCTCCACTACGGCGGCAAAGACAGGGCGCCACGCAGTCGGGATCGGGCCTTGATTGTGCTCATCTTTTAAAACAGGAACAATATCGCTCATTTTTACTTCCCATTATGAAGTTCCTTATATCGGGGAGGGCGTGCCTGACGTCCCTGCCTCTGCGCACACCATTAAGACGTTTCGCCAATGAATGGGACTTCTGTCAATGTGCGTCTAAGGGGGTGACTTACAGCACGCGCCGGAAGGTTTGCCTTACCCGCTCGCGGTTGCCGCAATCGAAATGCCACCATTCGCTGGCGATGCCGACAAATCCGCCCTGCGCCATCGCCGCGCGCAGCAGTTGGCGATTGTCCAGCTGCTGTCGGGTCAGTTCGCCACGCGCCAGCAGCAGCGCCTCGCGCGCCGGGTGCGAGCGCTCGCTCATGTCGTCGAAGGCGGTGCCCATGTCGAGTTCGCGCCCATCCTCGCCGAGAAGGGTGATATCGAGCGCCATGCCGAAGGAGTGGATGGAACCGCGCTCGGGTGGGGCCAGGTACATGCGCAGGCCGGTGCCGCCGAGCGCATCCCACAGCGCTTCCTGCACCCGCTGCGGACGCAGCGCGTCGAGGATCAGCGCGGTGCAGCCGGGCCGCTCGTGCGCCAGCCAGGCCACCACCCGCTCCAGCGCGGCGGCGGCGTCGCGGTGCAGCCAGGCGCAGTCGAACGGCGAATACAGGTCGCGCCCGGTGAAGTTGTCGACACCAGCATAGCGCAAGTCGACCGCGATGCCGGCAATATCGGACAAGTGCCGGAAGTCGGCGCTCAGCCCAAGCTGTTCGATCGGCAAGCCCTCGATCATGATGGCGCCCCGATCGTCCCCGCCTGCATGATGGCGTGGAACACGTCGATGTGGCGCAGGCGCATGATGCGGTCCCCGTCCTGTTATGCCGCTGGCTTGGCGGCGGGTGTGGTCAGCGCGTCGAGCAGGGCTGCCGTTTCGGCGTCCGGCGTACCGTCGATGTTGGCCGGGCGGTATTTCATCTGGAAGGCGCCGATGACGTTGCGGGTCGCTTCGTCGAGCAGGCCGGTCTGCGGCAGCGCGTAGCCGACCGTCGCCAGGCGCGCCTGGAACCAGGCCACGTCGGGCAGCAGCAGGTCGTACACGGGACGCGCGGCGGCGACCCTGGCGGCGTCGGGCCAGACCGCCAGGCCGTGCTGGGCCAGCTGGAACCACGGGAACATCGGTCCCGGATCCTGCTTGCGCTGGGGGGCGATGTCGCTGTGGCCGAGGATGTTTTCCGGCGGGATGTTGTGGCGCTTGACGATGTCTTGCAGCAGCACGATCAGGCGGTCCACCTGGGCTTGCGGGAAGGGATACCAGATGCGCCCGCCCGAGGTGGTGGTGAAGCCGGGATTGACGATTTCGATGCCGATCGAGTTACCGTTGAGCAGGGTGTAGTTTTTCCAGTTCGATACGCCGGCGTGGTTGGACTGGCGCGTTTCATCGACCAGTCCGTAGACGACGGGGGTGGCTTCGTCGGTCAGCAGGTAGTGGCTGCTGACCGTTTGCTCGGTCAAGACCTTGATCGATTGCGGCAGGTTGATGGCCGTGTAGTGCAGGATGACGAACTTGACCCTGCTGCTCTGGCCCTTGGCCGAGTAGCTGTGGTCGATGGCGGGGCCGGTGGCGCAGCCGGACAGCAGGGCGATCAGGAGGGTGGCGAGCAGGGTTTTCATGGGCAAAGGTAGAGGTAGAGGTAACGGTAGCGGTAGCGTTGAATTTACCCCCGTCGTTCCCGCGCAGGCGGGAACCCAAGTTCGCCGCTCAGTCGTTAGCTGCGGCACGAACTTGGGCTCCCGCCTCCGCGGGAGCGACGGAGGTGGCGCGAATGACGGCGCTCAGGTCCAGGCCGCGGCAATCCGCGCCGCAGCATGATGAGCGCGGGCCGTCGTCTGCGTCAAGCCTATCGTATCCGGCAAGCCGGCGCGCATCGTGTTCACTATCAAGGGATGGAGTGCGGCGGCGCGGCCCGCCAGCACCACCGGCCTTGTGCCAAAACGCGCCGTCAAGGCCAGCGCCAGGCGCGCCAGTTCGAATCCCGCTTCCTTCAGGATCGCGGCCGCCACAGGATCGGCCTCGGCACTGGCAGCCACCGCCAGCGCCAGCCGGCCCACCTCGCCGCGTTCCTGTCCATAGATGAACTGGCGCGACAGCGCCCAATCGTCGCCGCCAATCTGCGCGAACACCGCCTGCGCCATGGGCGACGCGCGCCAGCGGCCCGGTTCTTCATCCTCATTGCGCCAGATGTGGCGCAGCGCCTCGCGCGCGATCCAGAAGCCGCCACCGCCATCGTCGAGCATCACGCCACGGCCGCCGGCGCGGTGGAACACGCCGCCAGCATCGATCCAGGCGCCGATCGAGCCGGTGCCGGCATACACCAGATAGCCCTCGCCCGGCGCAAAACTGGCGAGATAGGCGATTTCGATATCGCTGCACAGCACGACCTTTTCATCCGGCAAGCCGAGCGGGCCGGCCAGCCACTGCCGCAGTTGCGCGCCATCGCCGCCGAAGCCGGTCAGCCCGGCGCGCACCGCCTGCGGCCGCCCATGGGCCAGCACCGTGGCCGCCAGCGCGGCAAAACTGGCTTGCACCTTGGCATGCCCGTCCGCGCTGCCCATCTGCAAGGCGGACAAACCGGCCACCTCGCCCTCGGCCACGATCGCGCCGTCGGCCGCCGCCAGCGCCCAGCGCGTGCGGGTGCCGCCGGCATCGATGCCGAGGCCCGCTCCACTCATGGCTTGAGGACCGGAATGCGTTCGCCCTCATTACCCAGGCGGTCCACCGCGCTGACAAACACGGCGCTGGCAGGGCCGAGTTTGGCGTCGTCCAGCACGGTCCAGTCGGCGCGTGACGCGGGCACCACGGCGAAGCGCCATTCGCCGCCGTGGCGCGACCAGATCGCGTACTGCGCATTCGACTTGCCGGCCGTGAGTTTCAGGGCCACGCCGTTACCCTCGCGCCGCGCGGTGACGGTTGGCGGGCCGGGCGCGTCGTCGCCAAGCCACGGCGAGGCCGGCACCAGCGCCGGGGCGACATAGTGGCCGCTCTTGAGCTGATCGCTGATGCCCTGGCGGTTATCCATCAGCGCCACCATGCTGAAATGCACGTGGCCGCCGGCACCAGGACGGCTGCGGGTGACGCCGATCTGCTGCACGATTTCATTGGCCTGGTAGCCCTTGCTGGCAGCCCCGATGCGGCTGGTGAACAGGCCCGGCCAGATATGGCGCCGCTTGCCGTTCTGCCCCACCCAGTAGTCGAGCAGCACGTCGTACGCTTGCGGGGCCTGGCCGATGGCCCAGTACAGCTGGGGCGAAAGATAGTCGAGCCAGCCGCTGGCGAGCCACAGTTCGGCGTCGGCGTACAACTTGTCGTACTGGCTGAAACCGACGATGCCGCGCGGGCGCCGGTCCGGACGGCCGATGCCGAAGGGACTGATGCCGAAACGCACCCAGCTTTTCTCGCGGTGGATGCCTGCGTACAAGGCTTCGATCAGCTTGTTGACATTCTGGCGGCGCCAGTCGGCACGCTCCAGCTTGCCGCCGGAGAGCAGATAGCGCTGCCAGGCGGGCTGGTCGGGAAACTCCAGCTCGGCCTTGGGCACATAGGCGCCGTCGAGCGCAGCCGTTTCCGCGCCGCTGGCGCCGGGCGCTTCGATCGGATACGGATAGAAATAGTCGTCCAGGTGCACGCCATCGATATCGTAGCGGCGCACCACGTCCAGAATCACGTCCAGGGTGTGTTTGGACGCCGATTCTTCGCCCGGGTCCATCCACAAAAAGCGCCCATAACTCTTCACCGCCGCCGGATTGGCCTTGGAAATATGGTCGTGCGAGGGGGGCGACTTGGCGGTAGCATGGCGCGCGCGGTAAGGGTTGAACCAGGCGTGCAATTCCAGTCCGCGCGCATGGGCTTGCGTGACCCAGAACTTGAGCGGGTCGTACCACGGTTGCGGCGCCTGGCCCTGGGTGCCGCTCAGGTACTCGGTCCACGGTTCCAGCTTGGAGGGATAGATGGCGTCGGCGCTCGGCCGCACCTGCAACACGATGGCGTTCAGGTTCATGGCCTTGGCGCGGTCCAGAATGGCGAGCGCCTCGGCCTGCTGTTTCTCGGCCGGCAGGTTGGCGCGCGAGGGCCAGTCGATATTGGCCACCGTCGACACCCAGGCGGCGCGAAATTCGCGCGGCGCCAGCGGCGGCACGGTCTCGCTGCCACCCTGGATGGTGGCCGGACTGGGCACCACGCCCACGGCCCCGCCCGTTCCCGCCTCCGGCGTGGCCGTGGTACACGCTGTCATCAACCCGCCCAGCGCCATGGCGCCGGCTACCCCTGCTAGCGCGAATGCGCGTCTTGTCCTGTTCGGCTGCAAACCATTCCCCAATCTAAACTTTTACAAACCACTTCCTGCGCCACATCCACCATGCAAGCAAGAACATCGCCGCGTTAAACAGCAGAGCATAAAGCAAAGAGCTGTTCACAGGCGACACGCCTAGCGCACTCACCTGTGCATACAGGCGTTGCGCCAGGGTCACACCGCCGACCTCGATAAAGCCCAGCATTGTAGACACCAGCCCGGAAAACGCGAAAATGAACAGCGCGTTCATGCCGTAGATAATCAATGGCGTGCTCCAGCGCGCCGCCGCGCTGCGCAACGGGAGGTGGGGATTGGCGTCGAGCAGCCAGTAAAAGCTGGAAAATACGATCAGCGCCCAGCCCGTCATGAACAGGCAGAAAGATGGTGTCCACAGGCTCTTGTTGATCGGCATGAGCACGACGTCGAGCACGGCGCCGATCCACAGCAGGGCCAGGCCGGCCAGCAGCATCCAGACGGTCTGTTCGGTGCGCGAGTGGCTTGAGAGCAGCCAGCGCCCCGCCAGCACGCCCAGCAACTGGCTGCACAGGGCCGGAATGGTCGAGAGCAAACCTTCCGGGTCCCAGGTCTTGGACTGAGGCCACAGGTGGCCGTCCAGCAGCAGGCGGTCGATCCAGGCGCCGACGTCCTGGCCCGGTTCGAGCACGCCGGCGCCGATGCCGGGCACCGGCACCCGCAGCATCAGCACGCTGTAGAGCGCCAGCAGGCCGATAATCCACAGCACTTGCTGGCGCCAGCTGAAATACAGCACGATGGGCGCGGCCAGCAGGGTGCAGATGGCGATGCGCTGCAGCACGCCGGGAATGCGCACGGTGGACAGGTCGAAGCCGGGGATCAGGTTCAGCGCCAGGCCGATCAGGAAGATGATGGCGGCGCGCACGGCCAGCTTGCGCAGCAGGGTCGGCTTGTCGGCCCCGGCCGCGGCCAGGCGCCCTAGCGAGAGCGCCATCGAGACCCCGCCGATGAAGAGAAAAAAGGGGAAAATCCAGTCGGTGAAGGTCCAGCCATGCCAGTGGGCGTGCTCCAGCTGGGAATACAGGTGGCTCCAGTCGCCCGGATTGTTGACCAGGGTCATGGCCGCAATGGTGAAGCCGCGGAAGGCGTCCAGCGAGGCAAGGCGGGCTGGCGCCGTCATTTGTCCGTCTTCTTGCCAAATTCCGGATCGATCTTCACCAGCGCCGCCATGATGAAGGCCGGAATGGTCATCAGGCACACGTAGATGAAGAAATGCTGGTACCCAAGGAATTCCTGGATTTTGCCGCTGTACATGCCCGGCACCATCATGCCGAGTGCCATCAGCCCGGTACAGATGGCGTAGTGGGCCGTTTTATGTTCGCCGTCCGAGACCATGATCATGTACAGCATCATGGCGGTGAAACCGAAACCGTAGCCGAACTGCTCCAGCGCGATGCTGGCGGCGATCAGCATGAAATTCTGCGGCAAGGCAGTGGCCAGGAAGACGAACACGACGTCGGGAATGTGTACCGCGAACACCATCAGCCACAGGCAGCGTTTCAGGCCCAGGCGCGAAATCAGGAAGCCGCCCAGCAGGCCGCCCAGGGTCAGCGCGATAATGCCGATGGTGCTGTAAGCGAGCCCGATCTGCGAGGTCGTCATGCCGAGGCCACCCTTGATGACCGGATCCTTCATGAAGGGAATCGCCAGCTTGAGCAACTGCGATTCGCCCAGGCGGAACGTGAGAATGAAGCCGAGGATCAGCCAAATGTCGCGCTTGCCGAAAAAAGAGGCAAAGGTGGCAAAGAATTCGGCCAGTTTGTTGTCGCCCCCAGGCACGGTCTGGTCCTCGGCCGGGCGCTCCAGCACCACGCTGTGATAGGCGAACAGGCCCACGAACAGCGCCGCCAGCACGGAGAACGTGACCGTCCAGGCAAAGACCGCGTCGCCGGTGCGGGTGGTCAGATGGCCGGCCAGCATGCCCATGGCGCCGCCGCCGGCAATCGTGGCCAGCCGGTAAAAGGTACTGCGCACGCCGACAAAGGCGGCTTGCTGGTATTGCTTCAAGCCCAGCATATAAAAACCGTCGGCGGCGATATCGTGGGTGGCGGAAAAGAAAGCCATCACCCACAGCACACCCAGGCTGATCTGGAACCAGCCCGGCAAGTGCATGGTGAAGCCGACCGCGCCCAGCCCGGCGCCGATGGCCAGCTGCATGTTGACGATCCACCAGCGCTTGGTGCGCACCAGGTCGACCAGGGGCGACCAGAGCGGCTTGATGACCCAGGGCAGGTACAGCCAGCTGGTGTAGAAGGCGATATCGTCGTTGCTCACGCCGCGGTCCTTGTACATCAGGACCGACAGGGTCATCACCACCACATAGGGAATGGCTTGGCCGAAATACAGGGAAGGCACCCACAGCCACGGACTTTTCTGTTGCGCAGTTTGCATAATTCTTTCGTGATCATGCAGGCCGGACGGCCGCCGCCGCCCCGCGCAAGCCACGCACAGACAGTCAGGCGGCCAGTGCCTGGCGCACGCTGCCGCGCGCGCTCTCAAGCAAGACCCTGGCCTGGGCGATACTGGTTTTTTTGGTCAGGGCCACGATGGCGACCTTGACATGGAAATCGCATTGTTCCAGCACCGCGCGGGCGGCGGCCTCGTCGGCGCCGGTGGCAAACATCGTCAGGCGGACCGCGCGCAGCACCAGCTTGGCATTGGTTGGCTTCAAGTCTACCATCAGGTTGCCGTAGACCTTGTGTAAACGCACCATCAGGGCGCTCGAAAAGGTGTTCAGGGCAATTTTCTGGGATGTGCCGGCTTTCAGCCTGGTGCTGCCGGAAATGATTTCCGGGCCGGTATCGAGCGTGATGCCGATCTGCGCTTCGCGCACCACGGGCGCGTCGGGATTGTTGGCGAAGCCGATTGTCAGGGCGCCGGCCGCGGCGGCGGCGCGCAGGGCGCCCAGCACGTAGGGCGTGGCGCCGGAGGCGGCCAGCAGCAGCACCACGTCGTCGCGCCCCGGGTTGAGCGCGCGCAGGTCGGCCGCGCCCTGGGCGCTGTCATCCTCGGCGCCTTCGACGGCGACGAACATGGCGTCGATGCCGCCGGCCAGCAGCGCCAGCGCGCGCTCGTGCGGCCAGGAAAAGGTGGGGTACAGTTCAACGCTGTCGAGCACGCCGAGGCGGCCCGAGGTGCCGGCGCCCACATACATGAGGCGCCCGCCGGCATCGATGCGCGGCAGGGCGGCCGTGACGGCGGCGGCAATCTGGCCGGACGCGGCGTGCACCGCGCGCACGGCGCCGAACTGGTCGTCGATGAGGGTGTCGACCAGTTCGGCGGTGGGGTACAGATCCAGGTCCGCATGCTGCCGGTCGGGGGTTTCTGTGTTCAACATGGGCCGCTCCGCTGTTTCGACCCCCTAGTGTAATTCCAAACTGCTAAGGAAGCGCTGATCAATTGACGATTCTGGCTGGCGGCGCGAAGTTTTTGGGGCTGCGTTTCCGAAGAGCGGCATCGGTGATGTCTCGACCGTTGAGCCAGCCAATTTTTCCGTTTTAAGAGCGTTTTCCTCGCGGCGTTGACTCACAGGTATATCGTATTGAGCAAGGCGATAACGACCAGAAGTGCGCTAAACTGGTCTCAGGATCAAACCAAAATGAGGTGCCATATGACAGACCCGGTGAAGACGCTTGGTCGATCTCGTTGGAAACGACTAAGGGGTGAGGCCGCAGCGTCCCCACGCCAGATGTTTCGTGATACGTCGGTCGAAGTGAACGACATTACGGTGCTTTCAGTCAAGAGACGACTCGTAATCAAGATGAAAGAGGTGGCTACCGGCCGCACTGTCATTTTCGGCGAACTGAGCGGCAATGCTTATCGCAACCGAATCAAGGAGGCAATCAAAAAGACGGATAACGCGAAGCTCGAAGCTCAGGCGCCTGCTGTTGCTGAACCCGCTCAGTCGCCAGACTTGGCGAAGTTCATGAGCGCCTTTGGCAGCCTTAAAGGAAAGGGTGTCTTCGGCGGTGACGCTGTGGAGTTCCAACGAGAAATGCGCGAAGAATGGCGATAGCATTAATTGATACCAATATTGTTATCGACTTCTTCAACGGGGTGCCCGATGCAAGGAAAGAGCTCCTGTATGACACGGACATCGCGATAAGCAACATCACCTACATGGAGTTTGCTATTGGGTTTCGACGCGACGTTGGTAAGGGAACGATAACGACTGCGGAGTTTGCTGATTCGATGGCGAAGCTCGCCGGCCTCCTTGTTATCCAGATCAATCAGAAAATCACTGACAAGGCGATCGACATCAGGGCCAACAGCATTCTCGGCCCAAACAGGGGGATCAAACTGCCTGATGCTATCGTTCTCGCTACTGCGGAATCAGAGGGGCGCTACATGGTCACGCGTGATGTGATGGGGTACACCAGTCCATTAATACGCATGCCGTATCAGCTTAGCGGCGAGGCCGTACTGGACTTGAAACTGCCCAAGCCGAGATAACGAGATTGCGCGGCCGAGGTCCAGCGGCCCGACACCGATCAGCGTCGATCGCCCCAAGGCTTTGGCGGCGGCCAGATGCTGCAGAAAATGCCGGCCGACGTCATTCGGATCGGGGCCACGCGGCGCGCGCAACCGGCTGACCAGCATGCACCTGCCGTGCCTGGACAGCGCCGAATCTCCAAGCGCGGTCCGCAAATCCAGAAAGGGAATTGATCAGCACTTCCCTATGCGACGCGCTAGGCGACGCGCTACGCGACGCGCCGCATCTCCGCCACGAAATCGTAATGGTCGCTGCGGCAATACGAATGGGTCAGCTCGACCGCCTGGCCCGACTCCAGGTAGCCGACCCTCGTGATGTACAGCACCGCCTGGCCTTCCGGCACGCCGAGCTGGCCGGCCAGCACGGCGCCGGCATTCATGGCGCGGATATGTTGCAGTGCACGCACGGGGGTGTGGCCGGTGGTGGCCAGGTGCTCGTACAGGGAGTTGCCGACCGCCTCAGGCTTGGGCAGCACGCTGGCCGGAATCACGCTGACCTCGTAGGCCATGACGACATCGTCGGCCAGGCGCAGGCGTTCGAGGCGGGCCACGCGGGCATTCGGCGACAAGCCCAGGCTCAGTTGCTCGTCGGCGCTGGCGACGATCACCGAGCGGCTGAGCCATTGCGAACCGGGACGGTAGCCGCGCTGCTGCAACTGCTCGGAAAAGCTCGACAGGTTCGACAGCGGCTGCTCGATGCGCGGCGCCACGTAGTTGCCCGAGCCGCGGCGGCGCACCACCAAGCCCTGCTCGACCAGCTGGTCGATGGCCTTGCGCGCGGTCACGCGCGAGACGTCGAGCTGCTCGGACAGCAGCCGTTCGGACGGCAGCGCCTGGTCGACCTGGTAGCGCCCGTCGCGCACGTCCTGGATCAGTTTGCGCGCCACTTGCATGTACAGCGGGGAATTGTCGTTCAAATCGACCTTGAAATCGGTGTGGGTAGTGCTCATTACGGTTCCGCTCATGGTCATCGATCCTGTGCTGCCGCCATGCTGGCGTGCGCATCAGTGTAATCGTCATGCCGCCGCCGGTCGGCAGGCACCGTCATGACATGATCGGCGGCGCGCATACCGGCACGTGATGGCCGCATTCGTCTTGCATTCTAGCCTGATTGGCCGCCCCGCTCCCACCGCCATCGAGGAAATTTTATGCCATGCTGACAAAGGCGCCAGACATATTAGCGCATAGACAAGACATATGAATCGCGCTTATGGGCACCGGCGCCGGAATCATTGGCGCGCGCGGCCGCCTGTGCGTAAGCTGCTGCCATGGAGGTCAACAAAGGTGGAGCGGCATGCGGGAAGTCATCGTGATCGGCGGCGGGGTGGTGGGACTGGCATCAGCCTGGTGGCTGCTGGAGGCCGGCTTCGGCGTGACCCTGCTCGAACGCGAGGAGACGCTGGGCGCCGGCGCCAGTTTCCGCAATGGCGGCCAGCTCAGCTACCGCTACGTGGCGCCGTTCGCCGATGCCGGGGTGCCGCTCAAGGCGCTGCGCTGGCTGTTGCAAAAAGATGGGCCGCTGCGCTTCCGGCCTGAAGCCGACCGCCGCCAGTGGCGCTGGCTGGCGCAGTTCGTGGCGCACTGCGATGCCGGCATCCATCGCCGCACCACGGCGCGATTGCTCCAGCTTGGCGAGCTGAGCCGCAGCGCGATGGGTCAGCTGGACGATATCTTCCCGCGCGCGCAGTATGGCTGGAGGGAGGCCGGCAAGCTGGTGGTGTACCGTTCCGGCAAGCTGTTCGATGCGGCTGCGGCGCGCGCCGATGCGGGCGGCGAGGTGCTGTCGGCGGCCGCTTGCGTGGCGGCCGAACCGGCGCTGGCGGCGGCGCAATCGGTGCTGGCCGGCGGCGTGTTGAACCGGGGCGAGGCAGTGGCCGACTGCCACGCCTTTTGTACCGGGCTGGGGCAGCGCCTGCACGCGCATCCGCGTTTTCGCGGCATCGTGCGCAGCGAGGCTCGCGGCTTCCTGCTGGAAAAGGGCAGGGTGGCATGGCTCGACACCAGCGCCGGCATGCTGGCGGCGGACGATTACGTGTTGGCGGCGGGCATCCGCAGCCGCACCCTGGCGGCCACGGCGGGCATTTACCTGCCGCTGTATCCGCTCAAGGGTTACAGCCTGAGCGCGCCGGTGCGGCCGGGCGACTGTCCGCCGCAGATCAGCGTGACCGACTTCGAGCGCAAGGTGCTGTACGCGCGCATCGGCGACCAGTTGCGCGTGGCGGCCATGGTCGACATGGTGGGCGAGGATGTGTCGCTCGATGCGGGCCGCATCGCCGGGCTGCTGCGCCAGGCGCGCGCGACGATGCCGCGGGCGGCCGATTACGGGACGGCGACTGCGTGGGCCGGCCTGCGCCCGGCTACGCCAAGCAGCGCACCGATCATCGGGGCCACGCCGGTGAGCAACCTGTGGCTGAACGTTGGGCACGGGCCGCTGGGATTTACGTTTGCGTGCGGCTCGGCCAGCATATTGGCTGCTGTGATGCGGGGCCAGGCGCCGCCGATCAGCCTGGAGGGGCTTGCTCTGGGCGGTTGACGATGGATGGGGTAGCGCGCAAGGGGGCGGTTGAGCCGCCCCGATTCCACTCAAACGCGGCCGCTATTCCAGGATTTCAATGCCGATGAGGCGTCCGGCAGCGTCAAAGTCCATGTAGATATCCACGCCTTGATAGTCGATGAGGTCGGACAGACGCACCATTTTTTTGACACAGCCAGATGTGTTCTCTCCCGGGTGATCGGGCAGACTCAGGTACGCAACCAGGCTGTCGTCTTCAGGATCGTATTCCGGGTCCTCTTGAAGGTCCGTTTCAGCAATCTTCAATTCAATTTTTCCATTTGCCATAACGATCTTTCAGGCGCCAAATCAAGAATGCGTGCGAATCGCCTGTAACGGAGAAAGCTTGTTCTCCAATACAGGCCAAGCATCAGCGCGGGGGAGGGTGCAGCATACAAGATCTTTACGACGTGCTCCGGGCGCGCAGGAGGGCTCCTTGCGCCTGGCAGCATTTCTGCATCGGCGCGGCGGGACGACAACAGGTGGACGCTATTGCCGCCACGTAGCATGAGTTTACGCCTGACGCCAAGGCAAGTGTGCACAAGATGTATTGCAGTTGTTCAAGATTATGCCATGTTCATGTTACGTGAACATAAGGAAAGCATGAACAGACCTTGACACCTCGCTCAAAGACTTCCAATGTCGATGTACGTGAACAGAGAAGAAAAATGAACAAACCAGCTCCACTCGATAACAGCAAGCAGCGAAACGCCGAGCTGGCACTAGAGACGGCTATCGATGCCCTGGCTTCCACCACCGGCATTAGCGGGAAAGTGCTCGCATTCGAGCCAAGCAATGACCATGGAACCCGCGCGGATGCGGACCTTGAGCTGTCCATCGACGGCAGGTCGTATCGCTATCTCGTCGAGATCAAACACATCGACCGCATGGCGCTGCTTCATCAGGTCAAGCAGCAATTCGCCGAGGCACCCTGCCCGTGGCTGCTGGCGGCCCCAAGAATGTCAGCCGAACTCGCCGGCAAATGCCGCGACATCGGCGTGCAGTTCATCGATGCCGATGGCAATGCATATCTGCAAGCGCCAGGCATGCTGGTACTCGTAAAAGGACAACGCCCCGGCAAGGGCAGCGCACTGAGCGAGGCTCTGAGCGACGGCGTACGTGCCGGCGGCCCCGGCGCTTTACGACTGGCCTTCGTGCTGCTCTGCGCACCTGAACTGCTGAACGCACCGTATCGCGTTCTCAGCCGGGCCGCCGGCGTCTCGCTTGGCGCCGTCGGTGCGATCATCCAGGACCTCGCAAGGCGGGGATTCATCATCAATGCCAAGAGCGGCCGCCGCTTCCTGGAAAAGGAAAGGCTGATAAGCGAATGGGCGACGATGTACCCGATCATGCTGCGCCCGAAACTCGCTCCGCAGCGCTTCCGGGCGTCGCAGCGCGACTGGTGGAAGAGTGTCGATATCGCCCGTTTTGAAGCGGTGTGGGGCGGCGAAGTGGCAGCCGACCAATTGACCGGTTACCTGAAGCCCGAAAAGATTACCATCTATATGCACGGCTCGAGCATGCGGCAAAACCTGGGCAAGCTGGTCATTCAAAACAAGTTGCGGGCCGATCCGGATGGGGACATCGAAATACTGGAAAAATTCTGGGAGCTGCCACCGATCGACAACGCAACGCCAGCCAGCGTGCCGCCGCTGCTCGCCTACGCCGATCTGGTCGCCAGCATGGAACCCCGCAATCTCGAGGTTGCCGCGATGATCTACCAGCATCTGAAAAATGGGAACTGAACTCCAACTCAAGACCCCCATCGATGGCACCGATGCCCTGAGCAGCGACATGGCCCGCGCACTGCTCACCAAGGCCGACCCGGAAGATTACGCAGCCAGGCTGTTGGGACAGTTCAAGGCAGGCTTCGGCGCAAAGTAGCAAGTACAGGCCGCTCCAAACCACCCCCGCGCCGCATCCGCGCTCTGTCCGCACGCACATACGCACGCCGCCCCGTCGATGCCGGCAATATGGCGGATAATTGCAAGATTCCGTTTTTGCAAACAACCATGCCCTCACCCTCCACCTGCCCCTGCGGCGGCGCCACCTTCGCCACCTGCTGCGCCCCTTACCTGGACGGTCAAGCCGTGCCCCAGACGGCCGAAGCCCTGATGCGCTCGCGCTACAGCGCCTACACCCTGGGCCAGGAAGCCTACCTGCGCGCCACCTGGCACCCGAGCACCGTCCCGGCCGGGACGATCATCAACGAAAACGACGCAACCCGCTGGCTGGGACTGGAGATTAAATCCGCTTTACGTTTACGTAAACGTCAAGCAAACCTGCTAGAATCGCCGGACGCCGATACCGTAGAATTCGTCGCCCGCTACAAGATTGGCGGGCGCGCGCACCGCCTGCACGAAGTGAGCCGTTTCGTTCGCGAGACCCACGACGGCGTGGCGCGCTGGTACTACCTGGACGGCAGTTTCCCGGACTAAAAAAGGATCGCAATGCCCCACATCGACAGCAAACTCAATCCGCGCAGCGACGACTTCAAGGCCAACGCCGCGGCCATGCAACGCATCGTCGACGACCTGCGCGCCAAGGTCACCGCGGCCGCCGCCGGCGGTGGCGAGGCCGCCAGCGCCAAGCATGTCGCGCGCGGCAAGCTGCTGCCGCGCGACCGCGTGCAGATGTTGCTCGATCCCGGCACGCCCTTCCTCGAATTTTCCCAGCTGGCCGCGTACGACATGTACGACGGCGCCGCGCCCGCCGCCGGCATCATCACCGGCATCGGCCGCGTGTCCGGCCAGGAGTGCGTGATCGTCTGTAACGACGCCACCGTCAAGGGCGGCACCTACTACCCGATGACGGTCAAGAAGCACCTGCGCGCGCAGGAAATCGCCGACCAGAACCAGCTGCCCTGCATCTACCTGGTCGACTCGGGCGGCGCCAACCTGCCGAACCAGGACGACGTCTTCCCCGACCGCGACCATTTCGGCCGCATCTTCTTCAACCAGGCCAATTTGTCGGCCAAGGGCATCCCGCAGATCGCCGTCGTCATGGGTTCGTGCACCGCCGGCGGCGCCTACGTGCCGGCCATGAGCGACGAATCGATCATCGTCAAGGAGCAGGGCACCATCTTCCTGGGCGGCCCGCCGCTGGTGAAAGCGGCCACCGGCGAAGTGGTCACGGCCGAAGACCTGGGCGGCGGCGACGTCCACACGCGCCTGTCCGGCGTGGTCGACCACCTGGCGCAGAACGACCTGCACGCGCTGTCGCTGGCGCGCACCATCGTGTCGAACCTGAACCGGGTCAAACCGGCCCAGATGGCGCTGCGCGAGTCCGTCGAACCGAAATACGCGCCGGAAGAACTGTACGGCGTCATTCCCGTCGATACGCGCAAGCCCTTCGATGTGCGCGAAGTCATCGCCCGCATCGTCGACGGCAGCGACTTCGACGAATTCAAGGCGCGCTACGGCACCACGCTCATTTGCGGCTTCGCCCATATCTATGGCGTCAAGGTCGGCATCATCGCCAACAACGGCATCCTGTTCTCCGAGTCGGCCTTGAAAGGCACGCACTTCATCGAACTGTGCTGCCAGCGCAAGATCCCGCTGGTGTTCCTGCAAAATATCACCGGCTTCATGGTCGGGCGCAAATACGAAAACGAAGGCATCGCCCGCAACGGCGCCAAGATGGTCACGGCGGTCGCCACGGCGGCGGTACCGAAGTTCACGGTCATCATCGGCGGCAGCTTCGGTGCCGGCAATTACGGCATGTGCGGGCGTGCGTTCTCGCCGCGCTTCTTGTGGATGTGGCCTAATGCGCGCATCTCGGTGATGGGCGGCGACCAGGCCGCGTCGGTGCTGGCCACGGTCAAGCGCGACGGCATCGAGGGCAAGGGCGGCCAGTGGTCGGCGGAAGAGGAAGCCGCCTTCAAGCAGCCGATCAAGGAACAGTACGAACACCAGGGCCATCCTTACTACGCCACCGCGCGCCTGTGGGACGATGGCGTGATCGATCCGGCCGACACCCGCATGGTGCTCGGCCTGGGCCTGTCGGCCGCCCTCAACGCGGAAATCCCGGACACGAAGTTCGGCGTCTTCCGCATGTAAAGCACTAGGTAAAGGAATCGCATGGACTATCAGACACTCGCCGTTTCAATCGCCGACCGGGTCGCCACCGTCACCCTGAACCGTCCGGACGTGCGCAACGCGTTCAACGAAATCACCATCGCCGAACTGTCGCTGGCCTTCGATGAACTGGGACGCGGCGACGACATCCGCGCCATCGTGCTCGATGCGAACGGCCCGGCCTTTTGCGCCGGCGCGGACCTGAACTGGATGAAGAAAATGGCCGGCTACTCGCACGCCGAAAACAGCGAGGACGCCGCCAAGCTGGCCGAGATGCTGCGCGCGATCTACCTGTGCCCGAAACCGGTGGTCGCCAAGATCCAGGGCGACTGCTATGCCGGCGGCATGGGCCTGGTGGCCGCCTGCGATATCGCGGTAGCCGTGGGCAGCGCCAGCTTCTGCCTGTCCGAAGTCAAACTGGGCCTGATCCCGGCGACCATTTCGCCGTACGTGATCCGCGCCATGGGCGAAAACGCGGCGCGCCGCTACTTCCTCACGGCCGAAAAATTCAGCGCCCAGGAAGCGCACCGCATCGGCTTCGTGCACGACATCGTGCCGGCCGATTCGCTCGACGCCCAGGTGGCGGCGATCGTCAACGCGCTGGTCACCAGCAGCCCGAACGCCGTGCGCGAAGCCAAGGTGCTGGTGCGCGAGATCACCGGCAAGGCGGTCGATGCGGCGATGGTGGTCGACACCGCCGAGCGCATCGCCAAGGTACGCGCATCGGATGAAGGCCGCGAAGGCGTCGCTTCCTTCCTCGAAAAACGCAAGCCTTCCTGGCTGGTGTGACGTGATGGCCGACATGCCTCAGGATTGGGTAGCGCGCAGCCTGCGCAGCGTGTGGCACCCGTGCACGCAGATGCAACACCATGAAACCGTTCCCCTGATCCCGGTCAGCCACGGACGCGGTGCGTGGCTGTACGACCATGAAGGCAAGCGTTATCTGGACGCGATCAGTTCCTGGTGGGTCAACCTGTTCGGCCACGCCAACCCGCTCATCAACGCGGCCTTGAAAGACCAGCTGGACCGGCTGGAGCACGCCATGCTGGCCGGCTTCACGCACGAACCGGTGGTGCGCCTGTCGGAGCAGCTCTCCGAGATGACCGGCAAGGTGCTCGGCCACTCTTTCTACGCGTCGGACGGGGCCTCGGCGGTCGAAATCGCGCTGAAAATGAGCTTTCATGCGTGGCGCAACGCGGGCATGAGCGACAAGCAGGAATTCGTCTGCCTGCAGGGCAGCTACCACGGCGAAACCATCGGCGCGCTGGCGGTGACCGATGTGGCGCTGTTCAAGGATGCCTACGGCCCGCTGCTGCGCGCCGCCCGCGTGGTGACATCCCCGGACGCACGCAATGCGCAGGAAGGCGAAAGCGCGCAGGATGTGGCGCGCCGCGCCGCAGCCGACGTGGAAAAGCTGTTCGAGGAACGCGCCGGCCACATCGCCGCCATCATCATCGAGCCGCTGGTCCAGTGCGCGACCGGCATGGCGATGCACGACCCGCTCTACCTGACCCTGGTGCGCGAACTGTGCGACCGCTTCCAGGTGCACATGATCCTCGACGAAATCGCGGTCGGCTGCGGACGCACCGGCACCTTTTTCGCCTGCGAGCAGGCCGCCATCTGGCCGGATTTCTTGTGCCTGTCGAAAGGCATCAGCGGCGGCTACCTGCCGCTCTCGCTCGTGCTCACGCGCGACGAGGTGTACCAGGCCTTCTACAGCGCCGATATGACGCGGGGCTTTTTGCATTCGCACTCGTACACCGGCAATCCGCTGGCCTGCCGCGCGGCGCTGGCGACCCTGCAGATTTTCAAGGACGACGATGTATTGAACCGCAACCGCGCGCGCGCCACGCGCCTGACGACGGCGCTGGCGCCCCTGGCCGAGCATGAGCGCGTGCGCAATTTCCGCCAGCGCGGCATGATCTGGGCCTTCGATGCGGTCGAACCCGACGCCGCGCGCGCCGCCACCTTTTCGCGCCGCTTCTTTTCCAGCGCGCTGGAAAACGAACTGCTGCTGCGCCCCATCGGCCGCACCGTCTACCTGATGCCGCCATATATTCTCTCCGACGAGGAAAGCGACGGCCTGGCCGAGCGCACCCGCGCCGTGTTCGACACCGTGATCGCGAGCTGACCGATGAAGTTGATAGATGCAATCGAGCGCCAACTGCGCCAGTTTGACGAACAAAGCCTGACGCGCGAACGGCGCGTGGTGGACACGCCCTGCAAGCCGCGCCTGACGGTGAACGGCCGCCCGCTGCTGGCCTTTGCCAGCAACGACTACCTTGGCCTGGCGGCGCACCCGCGCGTGGTCGAAGCGCTGCGCGAAGGCGCGGACCTGTACGGCGCCGGCAGCGGCGCCTCGCACCTCATCTCCGGCCACAGCGTGGCGCACCAGCGGCTGGAAGAGCGGCTGGCCGGCTTCGTCGGCCCGCATCTGGAATCGCCGCGCACACTGGGCTTTTGCACCGGCTACATGGCCAACCTGGCGATCCTCACCGCGCTCGGCGCCGATGGCGACGCCCAGATTTTTTCCGAATCGCTGAACCACGCCTCGCTGATCGACGGCGCCCGGCTGGCGCGCGCCGCCGTCAAGGTGTATCCGCACGCGGACCTGGCGGCCCTTGGCGCCATGCTGGCTGCCAGCAACGCGACGGCCAAGCTGGTGGTCACCGACAGCGTTTTCAGCATGGATGGCGACATCGCCCCCCTGCCCGAACTGCTGGCGCTGTGCGAGCAGCATGATGCGTGGTTGGTGATCGACGACGCCCACGGCTTCGGCGTGCTCGGTGCGCACGGACGCGGCGCGCTTGAACACTTCAATCTGCGCTCGCCAAATATCGTCTACATGGGCACCTTGGGCAAGGCGGCCGGCGTCGGCGGCGCTTTTGTCGCGGCGCACGCCAAGGTGATCGAACTGATGATCCAGCGTGGCCGGCCCTACATCTACACCACCGCCGCGCCGCCGGCGCTGGCGCATGCCCTCTTGACCAGCATCGACATCATCGGCGGCGACGAAGGTGCCTCGCGCCGCGCCCATTTGCAATCGCTGATCGCGGCGTTCGACGAGCAGGTCGACCTGAAACACTGGCAGCGCGTGCCCTCGAGCACCGCGATCCAGGCGATCGTGATCGGCACCAACGAAGAAGTGCTGCGCATCGGCGCCGGACTGCACGGGCACGGCCTGTGGGTGCCGGCGATCCGGCCTCCTACCGTGCCCGAAGGGACGGCCCGCCTGCGCGTGACCCTGTCGGCCGCGCACACGCATGAAGAAGTCGCGCAGCTCGCCGCTGTGCTCAACGACCTGGAAAGGACGTGAGATGAGCCTCAATGATCCCATCGTACCCGTGGTGACCGAACCGGCGCCGGGCGCCGAACCGGTGTTGGTGGCCGAACCGCAGCCGTCGCTGGCGGCCGAAGGCCTGCCATCGCGCTTTTGCTGTTTTGTCACCGGCACCGACACCGAAATCGGCAAGACCCTGGTGTCGGCCGCGATCCTCCACGCACTGGTGGCCGGTGGCGTGCGCGCCTGCGGCATGAAGCCGGTGGCCGCCGGCGCCGCCATGCGCGACGGCGAACTGCATAACGACGACGCCGACATGCTGGTCGCCGAAAGCAGCGTGCACCTGCCGGTCAACATCACCACTCCCTACATGCTGCGCGAAGCCTGCGCACCGCACATCGCCGCCCGGCTCGAAGGCGTGACCATCGAACCGGTGCCGATCATCGCCGCCTATGCCGAAATCGCGGCCGCCTCGGATGCCGTGGTGGTCGAGGGCGTGGGCGGTTTCCGGGTGCCGTTCTCGGACCATTTCGACAGCGCCCAGCTGGCCGAACAACTCAACCTGCCGGTGATCCTGGTGGTGGGTCTGCGCCTTGGCTGCATCAGCCACGCGCTGCTGACGGCCGAAGCGATTATCGCGCGCGGCCTGGTGCTGGCCGGCTGGGTGGTCAACGAAATCGATCCGGACATGCGCTTCGCCGACGACAATGTCGAAGCGCTGGCCGAGCGCATCCCGGCGCGCCTCTTGGGGCGCATCCCGTACCTGGACCAGCCGACTCCTGCCGAAGCGGCCAAATTTATTGATCTCGCGGGGCTGCCTGGCTGGCCGTCCGCGCGCGACTGAACCTGAAGGAACCACGATGTCCCAAACCCAAGCTGTCTCTTTCCACCCGCCTGCGGCCGCGATCACCCTGCCGGAAGCGGCCACCTGGCCGCTGGCGGACGTGCTGGCCCTCTTCGAGCTGCCGTTCAATGACCTGATGTTCCAGGCCCAGACGGTGCACCGCAAGCAGTTCCCGGCCGGCGACGTCGAACTGGCCACCTTGTTGTCGATCAAGACCGGCGGCTGCGAGGAAGACTGCAGCTACTGCCCGCAGGCGGCGCGCTACGACACCGGCGTCGAAGCCAAGAAGATCCTCGGCATCGAGACGGTGCTCGACGCGGCGCGCCAGGCCAAGGCCAACGGCGCCACCCGTTTCTGCATGGGTGCCGCCTGGCGCAGCCCGAAAGAGCGCGACATGGAAAAGGTCGAAGAGATGGTGCGTGAAGTCAAGGCACTGGGCCTGGAAACCTGCGCCACCCTCGGCATGCTCGAAGAAGGCCAGGCCGACCGCCTGAAAGAAGCGGGCCTGGACTACTACAACCACAACCTGGACACGGCGCCTGAGTTCTACAGCAACGTGATCTCGACCCGAGAATACCAGGACCGCCTGGACACCCTGGGCCGCGTGCGTAGCGCCGGCCTGAAGGTCTGCTGCGGCGGCATCGTCGGCATGGGCGAATCGCGCCTGCAGCGCGCTGGTTTGATCGCGCAATTGGCGAACCTGAATCCCTATCCGGAATCGGTGCCGGTCAACCACCTGGTGCAGGTCGAAGGCACGCCGCTGCACGGCCTGGACCCGCTCGACCCGTTCGAATTCGTGCGCACCATCGCCGTGGCCCGCATCACCATGCCGCAGGCGCGCGTGCGCTTGTCGGCGGGCCGCCGCCAGATGGGCGAAGCGGTACAGGCGATGTGCTTCCTGGCCGGCGCCAATTCGATTTTCTACGGCGACAAGCTGCTCACCACCGATAACCCGGAAGCCGAAGACGACCGCGTGCTGCTGGCCAAACTGGGCCTGGTGACGCGCGCTTCGACCCTGGAATCGGCGCCCAAGGCCAGCTGCGGCGGCTGATCCACCTTTAGAACAACATCGATCGAGACCCACGCATGTTCACAAAAATCCTCATCGCCAACCGTGGCGAAATCGCTTGCCGTGTCGCCGCTACCGCGCGCCGCATGGGCATCAGGACTGTCGCCGTGTACTCCGAGGCGGACGCGAACGCCAAGCATGTCGCGGTATGCGATGAAGCTGTGCTGATCGGCCCCGCCGCCGCCAAGGAAAGTTATCTGTGCGGCGACAAGATCATCGCCGTGGCGCTGGCCACCGGCGCCGAGGCGATTCACCCCGGCTACGGTTTCTTGTCCGAGAACGCGGAATTCGCCGATGCCTGCGCCGAAGTAGGCCTGGTGTTCATTGGCCCGCCGGGCTCCGCCATGCGTGCGATGGGTTCCAAGTCGGCTGCCAAGACGCTGATGGAAAAGGCCAATGTGCCGCTGGTGCCGGGTTATCACGGCGACGAGCAGGACCCGGACTTTTTGCAGAAGCAGGGCGACCGCATCGGCTACCCGGTGTTGTTGAAAGCCAGTGCCGGCGGTGGCGGCAAGGGCATGCGCGTGATCGAAAAATCGGAAGACTTCAAGGCGGCGCTGGCCTCGTGCAAGCGCGAGGCGATCAGCTCCTTCGGCGACGACAAGGTGCTCGCCGAAAAATACCTGCTGCGTCCGCGCCACATCGAAATCCAGGTCTTCGCCGACACCCACGGCAATTGCGTCTACCTGCACGAGCGCGATTGCTCGGTGCAGCGGCGCCACCAGAAGGTGCTGGAAGAAGCGCCGGCGCCGGGCATGTCGCCTGAACGCCGCGCCGCCATGGGCGAGGCCGCGGTGGCCGCCGCGCGCGCGGTCGGTTACGTGGGTGCGGGCACGGTGGAGTTCATCGCCAACCAGGATGGCTCGTTCTATTTCATGGAAATGAACACGCGCCTGCAGGTCGAGCATCCCGTCACCGAAATGATCACCGGGACCGACCTGGTGGAGTGGCAGCTGCGCGTGGCCAACGGCCAGCCGCTGCCGAAAAAACAGGCCGAACTTGGCATCCATGGCCACGCAATCGAGGCGCGCGTCTACGCGGAGAACCCTGAAAAGGGCTTCCTGCCGTCGATCGGCACCTTGCGCCATATGGATACGCCGGCTGCCGTGAGTTTTGAACTCGGTGGCACGCCGGGCGGTTCGCCGGCGGCGGTGCGCATCGATTCGGGCGTGCGCGAAGGCGATGCCATTTCGCCGTATTACGATCCGATGATCGCCAAGCTGATTGTCTGGGGCGCCGACCGCACGCAAGCGCTGGCGCGCATGTCGCAGGCGCTGGCCGAGTTCCAGATCGTCGGCCTGGCCACGAATATCGCCTTCCTCAAGCGCCTGGTCGAAGGGGCCGCCTTCGCGACGGCCGACCTGGACACGGGCCTGATCGAACGCAATGCCGATATCTTGTTCCCGCCGCCGAAAGCGGCTCCCGTCGGCGCGCTGGCGCTGGCCGCGGTGGCCTTGACCGGCGCCGAGAAGCAGGCATCCATCGAACAATCGCACAACGGCGCCGACCCGTGGGGCAATGCGCTCGGCTGGCGCCTGAACAGCGCCTACCAGCGCCAGCTCTCGTTTACCGACGAGTATTCGGCGGCGAAGGAAAGCAAGGCGTACAAGGTCGGCCTGACCTACCGCCCGCACGGGTGGGATTTGTCGGTCAACGGCATCGACGCCGAGCTGGCGCTCACCGCGCAGGATGGTGCCGAGCTGTCGATCAAGCTCGGTGCGACCTCGATCCACGGCGCCGTGCGGCGTGACGGCGACACCTTCCACGTGTTCACGGGCGGGCGCCACTTTGTGCTGGTCTATAACGACCCGATGGCGCACGCCGGCGAAGCCGAAGCGGCAGGCGGGCGCCTGACCGCGCCGATGCCGGGCAAAGTAGTGGCGGTGATCGCCACCAAAGGACAGCAAGTCAAGAAGGGCGACCCGCTCGTCATCATGGAAGCGATGAAGATGGAACATACCATCGGCGCGCCAAGCGACGGGCTGGTTGAGGAAATTCTGTATCAGGTAGGAGACCAGGTCGCCGACGGCGCACCGCTGTTGGCATTCAAGGCTACATAAAAACCAGAAAAACATAGTGGAGACAAGCATGCGCATTCTTCTACATCGGGCCGACGGCGTCACCGAGCCGTGGGTTCGCGATTTCGCCAGCGTGCTGCCGCAGGCCGAGGTAGTGCTCTGGCAGGAAGGCGTGCCGTTTGCGCCTTGCGATTACGCCGTCATGTGGTCGCCCCCGGCCGGGCTGCTCAAGCAGCTCGACGGCGTCAAGGCGATCTTCGTGACCGGCGCCGGCGTGGATGCCCTTCTCAAGTTCGGCGATTCGCTGCCGCCCGTGCCCATCATCCGCCTGGGCGATGCCGGCATGGCGATCCAGATGGCCGAATACGTGGCGCACGCGGTACTGCGCTACTTCCGCCGTTTCGATGAATACGAACGCCAGGCGCGGCGCGGCGTCTGGAACCCGCTGCCGCAGTTCGACAAGGCGCAGTTCACGGTCGGCGTGATGGGCATGGGGATGCTCGGGCGGCGCGTGCTCGATGCGCTTGCGCACTTCGGTTTTCCGCTGCGCGGCTGGAGCCGCACCCAGAAGGAGATCGAGGGCGTCACCTGCTTTGCGGGCGAGGACGGCCTTGATGAATTCTTGCGCGGCACGCGGGTGCTGGTGTGCATGCTGCCGCTCACGCCCGACACCACCAACCTGCTGGCGCGCGCCAACCTGTCCAAGCTGCCCGAAGGGGCGTATGTGGTCAACGTGGCGCGCGGCGCGCATGTGGCCGAGCCGGATTTGCTGACCCTGATCCGCGCAGGCCACATCGCCGGCGCCACGCTCGACGTGTTCCGCAACGAGCCGCTGCCCGGACCGCACCCGTTCTGGGAGGAGCCGCGCATCACCATCACGCCGCATATGTCGGCGATGACCTTGCCCGGCGAGAGCGTGGCTCAGATCGCCGGCAAGATCGGCGCGCTCGAACGCGGCGAGCCGGTGGCCGACGTGGTCGACCGCGCACGCGGGTATTGACGCGCGTGTATTCACATTTCGAACAAGGAACCGCCATGAGCACCCTGCCGCAGAAAGTCAAGATCGTTGAAGTCGGGCCGCGCGACGGCCTGCAAAACGAGAAGGAGTCGGTCAGCGCCGCCGTCAAGATCGAGCTGGTCGACCGCCTCTCGCGCGCCGGCTTCGCCAACATCGAGGCGGCGTCGTTCGTGTCGCCCAAGTGGGTGCCGCAGATGGCGACCAGCGCCGAGGTGATGGCCGGGATCACCCGCCGCGCAGGCACCATGTATTCGGCGCTCACGCCCAACATGCAGGGCTTCGATGCGGCGCTGGCAGCAAAGGCCGATGAAGTGGTGATCTTCGGGTCGGCCTCGGAAGCGTTCTCGCAAAAGAACATCAACTGCTCAATTGCCGAATCGATTGCGCGTTTCGAGAGCGTGGCCAAGGCAGCCAAGGATCACGGCCTGCGCCTGCGCGGCAGCATCAGCTGCGCGTTCGGCTGCCCGTATCAGGGCGAGGTCTCGCTCGATGCCGTGGCCGACGTGGTGGGCCGCATGCGCGAGCTGGGATGCGACGAGATCGACATCGCCGACACCATCGGCGTGGCGACCGCGCGCAAGACGCAGGCGGTGATGCTGCGCGCGGCGCGGGAGTTTCATCTGGACCGGATCTCCGGCCATTTCCACGACACCTACGGGCAGGCGCTGGCCAATATCTACGCCAGCCTGGAAGTGGGCGTATCGATTTTCCACTCGTCGGTGTCGGGCTTGGGTGGCTGCCCGTATGCCAAGGGCGCGACCGGCAACGTCGCCACCGAGGACGTGCTGTACCTGATGCAGGGCCTTGGCATCGAGACCGGGATCGATCTCGATATGGTGGTCGATGCGGGGCAGTTCATTGCGCAGCACCTGGGCCGCAAGGGTTCCAGCCGCGCGGGCAATGCGCTTGCGGCCAAGCGCGCAGGCTGAATCACACCCATCAGCTTAAAACCGCGTTTGTTTGCGGATCGAAGGTAGCTTCGATTGCCGTGGGGGCGCCTGGCCCTGCGCTGGAGGTCATTTCCGCCAGTGGCGGAAAGTCATTTCTGCCAGTGGCGGAAAGTCATTTCTGCCAGTGGCAGGAATGACAGTCTTGAGGGTACGGGAATCAAGACTAAGACCGGCCGTGGGGGAAGTATGCGACACTGCTGCTCGATGCGAGCGACGATGCAAACACCTTGCCACAACGGACAGTAGGCCACATTGGCCAATCGGTCGACTACTGGGAAGGGGAATGATGTTACGAGACGAAACTGCGAGAAGAAGATATGACAGGCCGACGAGGTCTTTTTCGTCAGCCTGCATAAGAAATACTGGTCGGAGTACAAGGATTCGAACCTTGGACCCCCTGGTCCCAAACCAGGTGCGCTACCGGACTGCGCCACACTCCGAGGACCAGAATAATAACGGACGGAACTAACCTGGTCAAGGGACAGCATGATTTTTTGGCGATTTTCGACAAAATAGATGAATTTTTACGCACTTACACACGGTCAAACCGATAAGGACCGCATGTTGTTCCGGGTCGGCGCCGGCATCGCGCTGTCGATCGTGGCGCATGGATTGCTGCTGTTCGCATACCGGCAGGGGGCGATGCCGCCCTGGCGCAACGAAGCCGAGGCGCCACGCGAGGCGCCACGCGAGGCGCTGGTGGTGAGACTGCGCGCGCCGGAACCCAAGCCGCAGGCATTGCCCGTGCCCGAGGCTCCGCCTGTGCCGAAGGCCGAGCCGAAGCCGCAACGAAAGCCGGCGACGGCCGCCGTGGAGCACGTTGAGCGCAAGGCAAGCCCGGCGACCGCACGGACCGCCGCGCCCGATGTGATCGCGCTACCCGACGACAAGGCCAATGAGCCGGCCGCGCCCGGGGCGTTCACGGTGGCGCCGCCGGGAGCGCCACGCTTCGATCCCGACGCGGCCCGCAAGTTCGCGCGCGAGATCGCCACCCAACCGGACCCGGCGCGCGCCGGGATGGCCGTGGCGCAGATTCCGCCCAAGCCGTACGCCACCGAAACCAAGGCGGCACGCCTGATCGCGGGGGCCAAACGCAGCAACTGCAAGGATGGGATTCCGGGCGGCTTGCTGGCGCCACTCGTTCTGCTGCTCGACAAAAAGGATAGTGGGTGCAAGTGGTAGTGATCGGCGGGGCCGGCATTCCCACCGGCCACCGTGCCGCAGACCGGCCCGGATGACACCGGACCCGCAGCAACGTCAGGCGCGGGCCCGCTCAGCGCAAGCCCGGCCGTCATTGCTTATTTGAGGCGCAGCTTCAATTCCTGCGCCGCCTGGTCGAGCGCGCTGCGCGTGGTTGGCAAGGTGGACAGTGCATTGAGCAGCCCGAAATCGTGGATCATGCCGTTGTAGCGCACGCTCTTGACCTCCACCCCGGCCGCATCGAGCTTGCGGGCATAGGCTTCGCCTTCGTCGCGCAGCACGTCGAATTCAGCGGTCTGGATCAAGGTCGGGGGCAGCCCTTGCAGCTGGCTCAGGCTCGCTTGCAGGGGCGAAGCGTAAATCTCCTTGCGGGCGCCGGCATCCGTGGTGTAGTGGTCCCAGAACCAGACCATCAGATCGCGCGTCAGGAAATGGCCGTCGGCGAACTGCTTGTACGACGGCGTATCGAAGTTCGCATCGGTGACGGGCCACATCAGCACCTGGGCGCGCAGCTTGGGTGCGCCCTGATCCTTGGCCATCAGGCTGACCACGGCCGCCATGTTGCCACCCACGCTGTTACCGGCCACGGCCAGGCGCTTGCCGTCGATGCCGATCACATCGCCGTGCTCGGCCACCCAGCGGGTCGCCGCGTAGGCTTGCTTGACCGCCACCCCGTAGCCCGCCTCGGGCGACGGCGTGTAGTTGACGAACACCGCGGCCGCACCGGAACCGGCGACCAGGTCGCGCACCAGGCGTTCGTGGGTCGGATAGTCGCCCAGCACCCAGCCGCCGCCATGGAAGAACATGAAGGCCGCGATCTTGCCCTTGGTCCCTGCCGGCCGCACGATGGTCAGCCGGAGCGGCTTGCCGTCGAGGATGACGGTTTTTTCGCTGACATCGGCCGGCGCCAGCGCCACCTTGCTGCCCGCCTGCGCTCCGACCAGCACGGCGCGCGCTTGCTCGGGCGTCATCTGGTTCAGCGGCTTGCCGCCGTCGATCGCTTTCAAAAATTGCGCGGTGTTGCGTTCGACCCCGGGCAGGCTGGCCGCGTGAACGGTCGACAGCGAGGCGGCAAGCAGGGTCAGGGCGAGGGTGGCTTTCATGGTATTCCTTTTAATTGATGGCTATTAAGTAGCTTGCTATATATTGAATCGGCTTATTTGGCCTTAGTTGCCCTTTGCGGCGTCTTCGATCAGGCGGACGACGGCGGCCGGGTTCGAGGTCATCACGACGTGCGACGCATTCTTGATCTCGACGGTTTTGCGCGATTTGGCGCGTTCGGCCATGAAGCCCAGGGCGGCGGCCGGGATGTTCTTGTCGCCGCTGCCGTAGATGAAGTACGACGGCACGTTTTTCCAGGCCGGCGCACCGGATGCTTCGGTCAGCGCGGCTTCGGCGATCGGGCGCTGGCTGATCGCCATCAGCTGGGCCTGGGCTTGCGGCACATCGGCGGCGAACTGCTGATGAAACTTGTCTTGCTGGATGTAGAAGTCCTTGCCGCCGCTGGCGAGGGCGACCGGCTCGGCCAGCGCCTGGCCCAGGGTGCCGCCGGGGAAGCGGCCGGACAGTTCGAGCGCGGTCTCACCCTCGTCCGGGGCGAAGGCGGCCACGTAGACCAGGCTCTTGACGTTCGGGTTGCCGTTGGCGGCAGTCGAAATAACCGCGCCGCCGTAGGAGTGACCGACCAGCACCACCGGACCCTTGACGCTCTTGACGATGTCCGACACCACGGCGGCGTCACCCTTGACGCTGCGCAGCGGGTTGGCCGCGCCGATCACCGTGTAGCCGTCGGTGCGCAGCCTGGCGGCCACGCCGTTCCAGCTGCCGGCGTCGGCAAAGGCGCCGTGCACCAGGATGACGGTCGGCTTGACGGCGGCGAGCGGGGCCGATGCAGCCATTGCTGGCGCTGCTGCTGCGGCGGCGCTGATCGACAGGGCGAGGGCGATGGTGTTGATGGCTTTCATGGTGCTTCCTTTTAAGGGATTAAAGTTAGTTGGCGATTATATAGCGCACTACATTTCATATCGGCCGGGACAGACGGCGACCGTCCGCCCCGGGTGCGATTTGTTACTGAAGACTGCTTACGTATTCTTGCCCAGATTACTGCGCAGTACGTCCAGCTGCTGCTTCATGCTGACGACCTGGTCCAGCTCACAACCAAGGGCGCACAACAGTTGCGGCGGAAACTTCTTCGCTTCTTCCCGCAGGCGGCTGCCTGTTTCCGTCAGCGAGATGATGACCTGGCGTTCATCGCTGGCGGCGCGGATGCGGGTCAGCAATTGAGCCTGTTCCATCCGCTTGAGCAGGGGAGTCAGGGTTGCCGAGTCCAGGAACAGGCGCTCGCCAATTTCCGACACCGTCAACTCATTCTGTTCCCACAGCACCATCAACACCAGGTACTGCGAGTACGTCAGACCGAGCTTGCGCAACAACTTGCGGTACAGCTTGCTCATCGCCAGGGAAGTCGAGTACAGCGCAAAGCACAACTGGCTATCGAGCTGGGGGACTTCGTCGTTCGGTGTGTGTTTGTCGTCCATGTGAAGCAGTATAAATAGCGCACTACATAATCGCAAGCTATATTTTAATTTTGTTACTTGCCGGCCTTTTGTCCGCTGGCGGGACGCGCGCTGCTCCGCGCCAGACGCCGGGCATAGTCCCCCGATACGGCTTGCACGGCGGATGGTCCGAAGCAGCGCGCGTTTCGCTTGGACCATGGCGCGGGCGCAAAAGTGCGATTGATCTGGATCAGTCTTGCCGGCCCTTGATCTCGAGCGCCCGGTCGTACAGGGCATTCTTCTTGCGCCCGGTAATTTGCGCCGTCAGGTTGGCGGCCTGCTTGACCGAACACTCGGCCAGCAAGATGTTCAGGATGCGCTCGGCCTCGGCATCCTCGGCGTCGCCCTCGGCCTGGGCGCCTTCGAGCAGCACCACGTACTCGCCCTTTTCGCGGTGCGGATCGGCCCTGGCCCAGGCCAGCGCCTCGGACAAGGGGCAGCGGTGGATTTCTTCGAACAGCTTGGTCAGCTCGCGCGCGAACACCACCTGGCGGGCCGGCTCGAACACGCCGGCCAGCGCTTCCACGCAGTCCAGGATGCGGTGCGGCGCTTCGTAGAACACCATCGTCGCGCTCACCGTCAGCAGCTTTTGCAGGGCGGTTTCGCGCTGTTTGGCCTTGGCCGGCAGGAAGCCGATGAAATAGAACTGGTCGTTGACCAGGCCGCTGGCCGAGAGCGCCGTCACCGCCGCCGAGGCGCCCGGCACCGGCACCACGCGCAAGCCGGCGCTGCGTACGGCGTCGACGATGCGCGCGCCCGGGTCGGACACGCCGGGCGTGCCGGCGTCCGACACCAGCGCGATGCGCTCGCCGGCCTGCAGGCGCGCGATCAGCTTGTCGGCCACTTCGCGTTCGTTGTGCTGGTGCGCGGCGATCATCGGACGCGACAGGCCGAAGCGGGTCAGCAGGTTGCCGGTGTTGCGGGTGTCCTCGCAGGCGACCGCGTCGACCAGCGACAGCACGTGCAAGGCGCGCACGCTGATGTCGGTGACGTTGCCGATCGGAGTAGCCACGATATACAGGGTTGCTGTAGGATAGGACTGATGCGCCGCCTCGCCGATGGCGGGAAGCTGGGCGATCGAACTGGTCTGGAATTCTGTCATGTGGGAGTGGTAATGCTGATTAAAAGTCTGATGGGCTGGTTCGCCGCCGGCGCGCTCGCGATGCTGAGTGCCTGCAGCACGCCCTGCGACAGGCCGGGGGGATTGTGCGCGCCTATCGAACCAAACACAAGTGTCGCACCGGCCCAGCCGCGCGTGATCGCGGTCCAGGAGCCGGTCGTGCCGGAAGCCGAGGTCGAGACCATGGCGGTCGATGCGCCTCCCGGCGCCGTGGCTGCCCATCCGCACGCGGCCGACCTGCCTACCGCCGTGCCCGCCGCCGTGCCTGCCGCTGCCGGCAGCAAGCCGGCCACCCGCATCGCCCTGCTGCTGCCGACCCGCTCCGACGCCCTCGGTCCGCCGGCGGGTGCCCTGCGCGCCGGTTTCATGGCCGCCTACGAACGCGACCGCAGCGGTTTCGTGGTCAACCTGATCGAGACCGGCGACAGCGCGCAAGACGTGCTGGCGGCCTACACGGACGCGCTGGCGCAGAACGATATGGTGGTCGGTCCTTTGGCGCGCTCGGCGGTAAGCGCGATCGCGGCCGCCGGCGTGGCGGTCAGCAAGCCGACCATCGCCCTGAACCATCCGGAAGGGCGCGGCACCAACGCAGCGCTGCCGCACAATATGCTGGTCATGGGCCTGTCGATCGAAGACGAGGCGCGCCAGGTGGCGCAGTGGGCCGCGAGCGAGCATCCGGGCGCGCGCGCCCTGGTCGTGGCCGGCGCGAATGCCTGGCAGCGCCGCATCGCCAACGCCTTCGCGGCCCAGTGGAAGCAGCTGGGCAACCAGTCGCAGACGGTGGAGCTGACGGCCTCGAACGGCTATCTGAGCGAGTCGGGCATTGCCCAGCTCAAAAGCCGGGTCGATGCCGACCAGCCAGCCCTACTGTTTACCGCGCTCGACGCCGACCAGCTGCGCCAGGTGCGTGCCTCGCTCGGCAGCAACGTGCCTGCCTACGGCACCTCGTCGGTCAATCCGGGCACGGAACCGGGCACCGCCCTGGCCGAACTGGACGGCGTGCGCCTGCTCGACCTGCCATGGGAAGTGCAGCCCGACCATCCGGCGGTGATGGTGTACCCGCGCTGGAACGCCAGCCGCCGCACGCTCGACCTCGACCGCCTGTACGCGCTCGGCATCGATGCCTTCCGCGTGGCGCGCGAAATCAGCCTGCACCCGGGCGCCTCGTTCACCATGGATGGGGTGACGGGACGGCTGTCGGTCAGCTTTGGCGACGGTCCGGCGCGCTTCGAGCGGGTCCAGCCGACTGCGGTCTACCAGGGCGGCACTTTCAAGCCGTCCGACAGCGTGAACTGATATGTGGCCGGCCCGGCTCAGCGGCAAGCAGCGCCAGGGCCAGCTGTGGGAACAGAGGGCGCTGGCCTACCTGCAACGCCAGGGCTTGCGCCTGATGGACACCAACTACCGCTGCCGCGGCGGCGAAATCGACCTGATCCTGCGCGATGGCGAGGCGCTGGTGTTCGTCGAAGTACGCCAGCGCGCCAGCCGTAGCCACGGTGGCGCGGCCGCCAGCATCACCCCCGCCAAGGTCGCCCGCATGGTGCGCGCGGCCCAGACCTACCTGCTGCGCTGCTCGCCCGTGCCGCCGTGCCGCTTCGACGTGGTGGCCATCGATGGCGACCGACTCGACTGGCTGCGCAACGCCATCGAGTTGTAAGCAATTTTAATCGTACTTGGCCGGGTTCTCCGGCTGCTGCACTATAATCCCCACATGAATACTCAACGCATCCTCGCTCACTTCCACGAAAGCGCCGAACTCAAGATTCAGGCGGCTTCTGCCCTGGCCCAACCCATCTCGCAGGCGATCGAACTGATGTTCTTCGCTTTATCGAATGGAAACAAGATTCTTGCCTGCGGCAATGGCGGTTCGGCTGCCGACTGCCAGCACTTCGCGGCCGAGCTGGTGGGCCGCTTCGAGCGCGAACGCTTTCCGCTGCCGGCGCTGGCGCTGACCACCGATACCTCGATCATGACGGCGGTGGGCAACGATTACAGCTACCGCGAGATTTTCTCGAAGCAGGTGCAAGCCTTCGGCCAAGCCGGCGACGTGCTGCTGGCCATTTCCACCTCGGGCAACTCGGCCAACGTGATTGCCGCGGTCGAAGCGGCGCTGGAGCGCGAAATGCGCATCGTCGCCCTGACCGGCAAGGATGGCGGCGCGCTCGGCAAGATGCTGACCGATGCCGACGTGCATATCTGCGTGCCGCACGCGCGCACCGCGCGCATCCAGGAAGTCCATCTGGTGACCATCCACTGCATTTGCGACGGCATCGATGTGGCCCTGTTCGGAGGAGATGTCAATGAATGATTCCCCTGCTCCACTGTTGCGCCCCCTGCTGCATCCGCTGGCCAAGGCCCTCGTCTGCGTCGCCTTGCTGGGCAGCCTGCAAGGCTGCGTCGGCCTGTTCGTGGGTGGGGCCGTTGCCGGCGCCGTGGCCACGGCCGACCGCCGCACCTTGGGCGCCCAGGCCGACGACAAGGCGATTGCGCTCAAGGCCGAGATGCGCTTGCCGAAAATCACCGGCGAAGATGTGCACATCAATGTCAACAGCTTCAACCGCAAGGTGCTGCTGACCGGCGAAGTGCGCGATGACGCCATGAAGGCGGCGGTCGAGCGCGAAGTGGCCAACGTCGATGGCGTGATGATGGTCATTAACGAGCTGGAAGTCGGTTCACCCGCCACCTACACCTCGCGTTCGAACGACGCCCTGATCACCACCAAGGTCAAGGCCAGCCTGGTGGAGATGAAAACCATTTCGGCCACCTCGTTCAAGGTCATCACCGAGAACAACACCGTGTTCCTGATGGGCCGGGTGACCCAGCGCGAAGGCCAGGTCGGCGCCGATGTGGCGCGCGGCGTGTCGGGCGTGAAGAAAGTGGTCAAAGTGCTGGAATATATCAGCGAAGACGAACTCAGGGCGATCTCGCCACGTTCGACCTCGGTCCAGTTGTAGTGTGATGTAAGTACGTGCCTCGGGCGGGCGCCGGGCCGGGGCGGGTAGGCCGCGGGCGGCGTTTCGACAGCGCGGCTATAATGACTTTCCGTTCTACTCCAGTCCCCACAGTCATGTCCACCCACACCCCGCCCCGTTCCTCCTGGCTCAAACCGGCACTCATCGGCGCGGCTGTGCTGGCCATTGCCGGCGCTGGCTATGTCGCGCTGACGCGCGGCACGCCAGCACCGGACGTGACCTTCATCGACATCAAGGGACAGAAGATCAGCTCGCAAAGCTTGCGCGGCAAGGTGGTCATGGTCAATTTCTGGGCCACGTCGTGCGCTACCTGCGTGAAGGAAATGCCGCAGATGGTCGCGACCTACAACAAGTTCAAGGGCGCGGGCATGGAGTTCATCGCCGTGGCGATGAAGTACGACCCGCCCAACTACGTGCTCAGTTACACCGAGACGCGCCAGTTGCCGTTCACGGTGGCGCTCGACAGCGCTGGCGACCTCGCCAAGGCCTTCGGCGACGTCGCGCTGACGCCGACCACCTTTGTCATCGATAAGGATGGCAAGATCATCAAGCGCTATGTGGGCGAACCGGATTTCCCGGCGCTCCATCAATTGCTGCAAAAAACGATTTCGGGATAAACTTCCGGGTCGTTCAGTCGGACAAGCGCCGACCTCAAAACCCCGCCTGTACCGACAAGTAAGCGCCGCGCTGGCGCTTGGGGTTGAACACGGTAATGTCGCCCAGCACCGCGTACGCCGCAGTCACCGACACCTGCTTGCTCGGGAACCAGGCCACGAACACGTCGTCATACGCCTTTTCATGGTCCACCCCCAGGTTGTGCGGCTTTTGGCGGTATTCCACGCCGACCACCATCTGGCGGTCCACCATGTACGCGGCCGACACTTCCAGCATCGCCTTGTAAGCGTTGCCCTTGTCGCCGCCGAAACCCAGCAAACCCATCTGATTAGCCCTGGTCGCGCGCACGGTCGCGTTGAGCAGCAGGCTCTGCGCCAGCAACAGCTTGGTCGCGGCCACGTACACATCGGTGCCGCTGTCATCTTTCGCGCCCAGCTGGGTCACCTTGTTCACGCCCAACGTCCCCAGCCCGTCCACGCCCTTGTTGCGCTTGTACAGCGCGCCGACGGCGATTTGCGGCAGAAACACATCCTGCCCATAGACGGCGTCGCCCGCCAGTTTCACCTTCACCCCGACGATATCCTGCCGGATGGCGAGCCGGTCGAGCGGCGCCAGGCTGCCCTTGAAGTGCTGGCGCGCCAGCGACAGCTCGACCCGGTCGGCCAGCCCGACGGCCAGTCCGGCCGTGGCTAAGGTGTAATCCTGGGTGCGCACGCCGGTGTAGTGCAGGTTCGCGCCCCAGCTGTCGCGGCTGCCGTAGCCGGTGATCAGGGCCCACGGCACCAGGCCGCCGCCGCCGGCCCCTTCGAGCTGGCTGACCCCGCCTGTCGCGCTCAGCTTGCCCATGTCGGGCCGGCCCTGTCCGTGCGCGCCACCCGCTGCCATGCCTGCCACCAGAAACAAGCCAACCGAACGCGCCATCTGCATGTGCCCTCCTTGAAAAGCTGAACGAAACAAGCCGTCTCTACGGTACTGCGTACGCAAACGGCGCGCGATTGGATTCAATTATTTTGCTCTATTTTGCAAATAAGTTCGTTGTATTCTGGTATGCCTTTGCGATAACCTTACCGGGCTCTCCGCGCCATACGCGGCCACCCGAACCCACTTCCAAGGCGCGCTGTGTCCACCGATGTCCACCCGCTCGACCCGCAGCAACTGAGAATCTGGCTCCTGGCAGCCGGCAAGCGCGATGCCGGCGCCTTCCGTTCTCTCTACGATGCAACTTCTCCGAAACTGTTCGGCTTCGCGCTGCGTATATTGCACAAGCGCGAGCTCGCTGAAGAGGTATTACAAGAGGGCTATGTCGCGATCTGGAACAATGCCGCCAACTACCAGAGCCATCTTGCAGCGCCGATGACCTGGATGGCCACCATTGTCCGGAACAAGGCTTTCGACCACCTCCGGCGCAGCGATACCGCGGTTGAAATCGATGCGGAACAGTTTGATAGTGAAGTCATGAATGCTCTACAGGATCCGCAAGCGACGCCGATCGAGGCCTTGCAAATGAGTGGCGATGCGAAAGCGCTGGCGTGGTGCATGTCCGCGCTGGAAGGGATGCATCGCCAGGTCCTTGCGCTGGCCTATTACCACGACCTGTCGCATAGCGAAGTGGCCGAGCAGATGAAGCTACCAGTCGGAACCGTGAAAACCTGGATCAGGCGCAGTCTGGAAAAACTGCGTACCTGTCTCGCGAAACGGGAGCAAACATGAACATCCGACATAACATCGTCCTGCGCCAGAAACTGGCGGCGGAATACGTGCTGGGCACCTTGCGGGGCGGCGCGCGCCGCCGTTTCGAGCTCTGGCTGCACCAGGATGCGGACCTGCGCGACATCACCGCGCAATGGCAGCAGCGCCTGGCGCCCATGGCCGAATTCGCCGGCGGCGTGCAGCCGCCGAAAAGCGTGTGGCGCGGCATCGAACGGCGCCTGAACCTCAAGGCGAATCCGGCTTCCGGCTGGCGCTTCTGGCTCAATGACAACCTGGCGTTCTGGCGCAGCCTCGGCATGGTCTCGACCGCGATGGCGGCCCTGCTGCTGGTCGTGGTGCTGAGCAATCGTCCGGTCGATGCGCCGGTCATTTCCCATGTCGCCACCCTGAGCGACGACAAGGCGCAACCGGCCATGGTGCTCACCGCCGACCGCAAGCACCACGCGCTCGATGCGCGGGTGGTGGGCGGCGACCAGGTCGCCCCCGACAAGAGCCTGCATCTGTGGGCCGTGCCGAAGTCGGGCAAGCCGCGCTCGCTGGGGGTACTGGCTGATAACAAGGGCAAGTTTGCCTTGCCGGATAATGCGATCGGCGACGATGTGGCGGTGCTGGCGGTGACCCTGGAGCCCAAGGGCGGCTCGCCCGACCCGAATGGGCCGACCGGACCGATCGTGTACAAGGGTAACTGGGTGAGCTTGTAATGCATGTCGGCGCCGTCGTTTCCGCTACTGCCGGAAACGACGGACGAATCGGCGCTTCCTACTTCGTCACAATATCCTTCTGCATCGGCGCCAGCTTGGCCACCAGCTTGTTCTGCACCGCCGGGGCCACGCCGTTCTTGTCCATCGCCACCTGCAAATCCTCGGCCAGGGCGTTGAACTGCGCATTGGTGATGTTCAGGCCGTCATGGATATCCTTCATGTCCTTGCCCTTGTACTTGCACGGCCCGCCGGACAGCTCGCAAAACTGCTCTTCCAGCCGCATCGACAGCTTCTTCAGGTCGGACTCCCGGAACGATTCCTTGATGCGCGCATCGGCCACGATGATCGGCACGAAAGTGTCGACGATCTTCCTGATCCCGCCCTGGCCGCCCAGTCCCTGATAGACCGAGTCGTCGGTGGCGGGGCCGTGCGCGCAGCCGGTGGCCAGCGCCAAGGTGCCGATGCAAAAAAGCCGAGTCAAGGTCGTCATTCCCGCTCCGATCATGGTTGAAAGACTATCGCACTTAACAAGCACGCGCCGCCACCGGCGTGCCGCAAAACCGCGTCTATCCGGCGCCCAGCGCCAGCGCCTGGTCCACCGCGGCGGTGAAGGCGTCGATATCGATCGGCTTGGTCAGGTAGGCGAAAAAGCCGGCGGCCAGGCTGCGCTTGACGTCGCGCTCCATCGCATTGGCACTGAGCGCAATGACCGGAATGTGCGCCGTGCGCGGGTTGGCACGCAACTGGCGCTGCGCCTCGTGCCCATCCATGCCCGGCAGGTTGATGTCCATCAGGATGACCTGGGGCAGGTAGCTCTGCGCCAGCGCAATGCCGAGCTCGGCGCTGGGCGCGGAAATCAGCGCCAGATCGGGCCGGAAGCCGACGATTTGTTCCACCAGGACGAGGTTGGCGGGATTGTCTTCCACATACAGCAAGGTCGCCACCGCCGCAGCGCTGGCGGACGCCGGCGCCAACGGGTGCGCCGCCAGGCTCTGGTTGAGCTGCTGGTCGGCGCTCATGTCGAGCTCGATCCAAAACACGCTGCCGATGCCGGCCGTGCTCGACACCCCCATGCTGCCGCCCATCAGTTCGACCAGACGCTTGGTCACCACCAGCCCGATGCCGGTGCCTTCTTCGCTGCCGCCTTCCTGGCCGAGCCGGTTGAACGGCTGGAACAGGGCGGCCAGCTGGTCCGGACGCAAGCCCTTGCCGGTATCCTGCACCGAAATACGCACCCGCGCCGGGCCGATCGGGTTGGCGTTGACCACCACCACGCCGTTCTGGCGGTTGTACTTGATGGCGTTCGACAGCAGGTTCAGCATGATCTGCTTGAGCCGGGTGTGATCGGCCACCACCACCAGCGCGTCGAGTTTCGGAAACACCATGCGGATGCTGCGCTCGCGGGCGCTGTCGCCCACCATGGCCTGCACGTCGTCGAGCAGGCCGGCCAGGTTCACCGCTTCCAGCGACACGCTCAGGGTGCCCGATTCGATCTTGGCCAGGTCGAGGATTTCGTTAATCAGGGCCAGCAGGTGTTGGCCGGCGGTCAGGATATTGCGGACGAAAGCGCGCTTTTGCAGCTCGGTCGAGGGCAGCGACTCGTTGGCCAGCAACTGGGTGAAGCCGAGAATGGCATTGAGCGGCGTGCGCAGCTCGTGCGACATGCTGGTCAGGAACAAGTCCTTGGCCTGGTTGGCCCGTTCGAGCTCGACCTTCTTGTCGTTGAGGGCGCGCTCGATGCGCTTGCGCTCGGTGATGTCGCGGATCGCCGCCGATACCAGCACCCCGTCTTCGGTTTCCAGCGGCGACAGGCTGATCTCGACCGGAAACTCGGTGCCGTCGCGGCGCAAGCCGTACAGTTCGAGTCCCGCACCCATCGAACGCGGGCGCGGCTCGCCCGAAAAGCTGGCGCGGAAATGCGGATGCTGTTCGGCAAAGCGCTGCGGGATCAGGATCTCGACCTTCTTGCCGAGCAGCTCGCTGCGCGGATAGCCGAACAGTTTTTCGGTCTGGGAATTGACCAGCACGATGTCGCCCTCGCGGTTGACGATGACGATGGCATCCGGCGCCGATTCGAGCAAGCCGCGGAATTTCTGCTCGGCCTTCTTGCGCTCGCTCACATCGCGGATCGCGCTGATGACAAAGGCGCCAGCCTCGGTGCTGATCGGCGACAGGCTGATCTCGACCGGGAACTCGACCGCGTCCTTGCGCACCCCGTACAGCTCCAGCCCGGCGCCCATGGTGCGCGTGCGCGACTGCTCGAAGTAGTGCGCGCGGTGGTCCACGTGGCCAGGGCGGAAGCGGGCCGGCAGCAGCACTTCGATCAGCTTGCCGTTCAGTTCGCCGTGCTCGTAGCCGAACATGCGCTCGGCCTGGGTATTGGCCAGCACGATGGTGCCGGTCGGGTTGGCCATGATGATGCCGTCTGGCGTCGATTCGAGCAGGTCGCGGAATTTCGCTTCGATCAGCAGGGTGTCGCGCATGGCTCTCGACTGCGTCATGTCGCGCTTGCTGGAGACAATGTAGGCGATCTTGCCGTGTTCGTCGACAATCGCCTTATTGTTCGAGTCGACGTAAATCAGCGCGCCATCCTTGCGCCGGCGCAGGGTCTCGTAGTCGAAGGCGCCGTGCTGCTCGAGCTGGCGCTGCGCTTCCAGGTCCAGCTCCTGCTTGCCGGGCAGCGCGATCAGCTCGCGCAGGTCGCGCCCCACGGCTTCCTCGCTGGTGTAGCCGAAGATGCGTTCGGCGCCCCTGGTCCAGCGCAGCACGATGTGGCCTGGCGTGGTGACAATCACCCCGCCGGGCGCCTCGGCGAGTATGAGCTGATCGAAGTCGATGGTCATCCGGACTCTCCGGCTGGTGGACAGTGGCGCCGGGACGGATGAGGACGCACGGCGCAAGGTCCGGCCATCATGCGCCTTTCCGGATCATTGTCAAACGCAAGTAGTCGGATGTAATACTTTCAGTCAGCAATTGAGGCCCGGCAGCGCATCCTTATGCCGGATACAAAATCATCTGGGTGCAGCGGAACAGGGCGATGGTCTTGCCATTGGCTTCATTGGTGACCACCACATCCCACACCTGGGTGGTTTTGCCGAGGTGGGCCGCCTTGGCCACGCAGGCGATGGCGCCGTCGCGCGCGGTGCCGAGGTGGTTCGACTTGATTTCGATGGTGGTAAAGCTGTTCGCCCCTTGCGGCAGGTTGGCCACGCAGGCGTAGCCGGCGGCGGTGTCGGCCAGGGTGATGACAGTGCCGGCGTGCAGGAAGCCGTTGGGTGCGAGCAAGTGCGGCTTGACTTCCAGACGCGCCGCCACTTCGCCGCCGCCGACCCGGGTGATTTCCACGCCCAGGTAACCGGGCAAGGTGCCGGCGCCGAAACTGTTCATCGATTCAGGGGTAAACTGTTGTTGCTGCGTCATGATGTGCTCGTTCGCGATTGAAATAAGCACGATTGTACGTTTTTATTCCCTGCCCGGTTAACCGAGGTCCGATCTTGAAAAAATGTGTACTTGCACTGCTGTGCCTGCCCCTGCTGCTGTCCGCTCTGTCGGCCCGGGCGCAGAACGCCACCCCGGCGCGCCTGGCGGACGCCGCGCGCGCGCAGGTGGGCCTGACCACCCGCTACGATCCGCGCTACGAGCGCATCGCCTTTCCCGGCGGCGACGTGCCGATCGAACGCGGGGTGTGCACCGACGTGGTGATCCGCGCTTACCGCAAGGTCGGCGCGGACTTGCAGGAACTGGTGCACAACGATATGAAGAAAGCCTGGGATGCCTATCCGCACCTGTGGCAACTCAAGCGCCCCGATCCGAATATCGACCACCGCCGCGTGCCCAACCTGGCCACTTATTTCAAGCGCCACGGCAAGGCCATGATCCCCTCGCGCGATGGCGCCGCTTACCAGACCGGCGACATCGTCACGTGGATGCTGCCGGGCAATCTGCCGCACATCGGCATCGTGTCCGGCCAGCGCGGCGGCGCCGGGGTGCCGCTGGTGATCCACAACATCGGCAACGGCACCCAGGTCGAGGACCGCCTGTTCGCCTGGCCGCTCAGCGGGCACTATCGCTGGCAGCCGGCCGACCAGCCGGGGCTCAGCGCAAGCCGCTGACCGAGCCTTCCTTCGGATAATCGATGCGGTACTCGACCTGGAACTTGGCCGTGGCGCCCGCCGCCAGGGTCTTTTTCCAGGCCACCACGCCGCGCCGCTGTTCCCAGGTATCGGTGAACGGTTTCGGATCGAACACCGCCTCGACCTTGACTTCCTCGGCCGTGCTGACGGGCGAGGAATCGAACACCAGCAGCTCGACCGGCGTCTTGTGGCGGTTGACCAGGGTGAACACATCGGCGCGCACACTGGTGGCGCGGCCGCCGAAGATGCCCTTGCTGCCGGTCTTGCCGGCGACCGGATCGAGCGCGACCTTGACCAGGTCGTCGCGCCCGAACGAGAACAGGGCGCGCTCGCCATCTTGCAGGTTCCACTGGGTGGCGCCGATGTAGCCGCCATCGCGGAACAGTTGCATGGTGCCGGCCGGCCACACGCCTTCCGGACGGGCCGCTTCGGCCATGACGATGGCAAATTTTTCCAGGCGCGGCGTCACGCGCAGGTGCTGGGTGACCGGCAGCGCCAGGGTCGACAGCACCACCGAGGTGGCGCGTCCGTCGGCGGCCAGGTTGACCCGGCCCGGCACCTCGAATTCGGTGGCGAAGACGCCCTGCATTTCGCTGATCTCGGCGTCCCCGGGCTTGCTGGAGTAGCCGGTGATCTGCACCTTTTCCCTCCTGTCCATTGCCAGCGCCGGCGCCGGCGCCGGCGCATAGGCCATCATGCCCGAGGGCGCTTGCGGCGGGCGGTAGCCCAGCAGCCACGGCTGCGGTTCGCGGCCCGTGGGCGACAGGCGCGGCTGGCTGGTCGACAGGGTCAGCTTGACGTTGCTCCAGTCTTCGCCGGTGCTTTGCGAAATCGTGGCGAGCCGTTCCAGGTCGACCCGCGACGCGGCCGAGTCGAGGCTGGCGCGGTAGCCCGGCTTCCAGCCGGCATTGTCGCGCTGGTAGCTCACCGTCAGGGCACCGGCCTTGGCCGCCGCCAGGCGCACCACGATGCTGCGCACATCCTTCTCGTCCGAATTGAGGCCGGCCAGGTCGCGCTCCATGGCCGCGATTTTCTTGTCCAGCTCGCGCTGCTGCACGGCCAGCTTCTGGATCTTGAGCAGCGCCTCGCTGGCGCCGCGCCCGAGGGTATCGATCACGCCGGCCAGCGCCTTGCCATTGTCGGCCCCCTGGGGCTTGGCGCCATCGGCGGCGCCGCCGTTATAGCGTTCCAGGTAGCCCTTGACGATCGCGGCCGATTTGGCCTCGGCGTCGAGCACGGCCTTCTGGTCCTTGAGGCGCTCGATATCGCCCGCCAGCTTGGCCTCGGCCGGGTTGACGGCTGCGCTGCCGGCCGCGTCGCGCGCGACCACATCGACCACGCGGATGCCGGCGGCGGCCTGCACGCGCACGGTTTCCAGGTTGAAGTTGGCGGGCAAGCCATCGATGACGACTTCGGTGGCGCCTGCGGCGACCTGGGCGGTGCGCACCACGGTGGCGCTGGCGGGATACAGGGTAACGGCCGTGACCGGCGCATTGGCAAGGACCATGCCCGGGCTGAGCAAGGCGAGGGCGGCAAGGACAGGGTAACGCATGATGTGCCTTTCAAAACAGGGAGAAGGAAGAACGCTTGGCATTGAAACGGTTGGGGGCGGAAAAAGGGGTTAAACCGGCCGATGGACGATGCGTTAGTTTCATATTTACAACAATATAGCGCAAGGGAACGAATATCTTGCAACTTGAACAAGCGTCGGTTAGGCTTTCGTCCTGATTTCCATTTGGAAATTAAAATTGCAATTAATTTTCGGAAAATACTCATGACCGTCCCTCTTACCCCTCGCGCAGGTGCCGCGCGCGCCCTGTTCGCCGCCTGCCTGCTGGCCGGCTCCGCCCTGCTGACCGGCTGCGTCAGCCCGATGTATCTCGACACCGCCACCAAGGAAGTTCCGGTAGCGGACATGAAGAAAGTGGCCAATCCAAAACCGGTCCAGCTCAACTTTGAATTTCTCACCCGGGGCGCCCCGGCAGCGGCCGTGACGAATTTCCTCAAGGATGCCGTCACGACCCAGGTCGCGGAAAGCGGCTTGTTCGCGCCCGCCGGCAGCGGCACGCCGGCCGGGATTCTGATGATCTCGCTGAACAATGTGAAAATCGGCGATGACCCGACCGGCAAAGCCTTCGTGACCGGCATGACCTTCGGCCTGGCCGGCACCGCGGTGACCGACGGCTACGAATGCACCGTCTCCTACCTTCCGGCAGGCCAGGGCAAACCCATCGTCAAGATGGCGCGCCATGCGATCCACGTCACCATTGGCAACGCCAGTCCCCCAGCGACCGCCGGCAAGCCGATGGAACACGAGCTGGCCATCAAGACCATGACCCACGAAGTGCTCAGCAATGCGCTGCGCGATCTGTCGCTCGACCCTGCATTCAACCCATAAACAAGGAAGCTCCATGACCTCGATTTTTCGCCTTACCTCCCTCGTCGCCGCCGGCGCCCTGGCCGTGCAACTGGTCGGCTGCGCGCCGATGAGCATGTCCGTGCCGGCCGCGACGATGGAAAATGCCGTCAAACTGCGTAACGCTGATTTTGACAAGGTTGCCGTCGGCAGCTTCACCCTGGACGCCAGCAAGAACGCCAGCCTCGACAAGAGCCACAGCATCCGCGCCAGCACCGTGGTCGCACCGGGCGGCTCGTTCGCGCAGTACCTGGGCGAGACGCTGAAAGCCGAACTGCTGTCCGCCAGCCTGCTCGACGCCAACGCACCGACCGTGATCACCGGCACCCTGACCCAGACCGACGTCGATGCCGCGATCGGTACCGGCAAGGGCGTGCTGGCCGCGCGCTTCGTCGTCACCCGTGCCGCCCAAGTGCGCTACGACCGCGAACTGAAGGTCGAGTCGAGCTGGGAGTCGTCGTTCATCGGCGCGACCGCCATCCCGCTGGCGGCGCGCGAGTACGAATTGCAGTACCGCAAGCTGATCGGCGAGCTGCTGGGTGACGAAAAGTTCCGTGCAGCCATCTCCAAATAAGCCTGTCACAGCGCGGTAAGCCGTCGTAAAAACGCCTGCATCCGCAGGCGTTTTCGCATTCAGGCGGCGATCGTTTCGTGCGCGGCCAGCGCCCGTTCCCAGTACGGTGGCGTGCCCACATGGTCGCGCAGGTAAGCGATGAACAGTTGCGCCTTGACCGGATGCGAACGCCCCGGCAAACGCACCGCGTGGATGCCGTCAGTCACCCTTTCCTCTCCCTGGCTCGCCGGGCCGAACAGCGGCACCAGCTGCCCGGCGACCAGCGCCTCGCTCGCAAGCCAGCTCGGCAGATGGGCGACGCCGGCGCCGCCGACCGCCGCGTCCAGCATGAAATCGACATCGTCGCTGCGCAGGGAGCCGCTCACCGGCAAGGGTTTGTTGCGGTTGACACCATCGAAGCACCACCAGCAAGCCAGCGCGCTGCGGCTGACATAGTTCATGCAATTGTGGTCGAGCAAATCGAGCGGGGTGGCCGGCGTGCCGTTGCGCGCCAGGTAGGCCGGGCTGGCGCAGGCAATGCGCCGGCGCGGCGCCAGGTACGTCGCCAGCAGGTCGCTGTCGGGCAGGGGGCCGAGCCGGACCGCCACATCGACGCGCTGGGCCGACAGGTCGACCACGTCGTCGTTCAGTTGCAGCTCCAGTTCCATCAGCGGATAGCGGTGCAGGAAATCGCCCACGGCCGGGGCGATGTGGCGGCGCCCGAAAGCGCGCGGGGCGGTGACGGTGAGCACGCCGCGCGGCTCGGGATCGACCGCGGTGACGGCCGCCTTGGCTTCGGCCAGCTCGGCCACCAGGTGGCGCGCGCGCGGCAGGAAGCGCTCGCCGGCATCGGTCAGCAGCACTAGGCGCGAACCGCGCACGAACAGCTTGGCGCCGACATCCTCTTCAAGCCAGTCGATCCGGCGTGACACCGACGACACCGCCACCTGCAAGGTCTTGGCGGCGCGCGACAGATTGCCGGCCTCGACCACGGTCAGGAAGCAGTGCAGGGCGTCGAACATGGGAAGGGCTCCGGTGGGTTTGCGCACAGCGCAAAGATAGTTTGCACATTGCCATATTGTTCCGCGCAGCGCAAGCTTGCATACTGCTGCTTAGCATTTTCCCATCACCTTGACCCGAAAGACGCCATGACCCACTTGTTCCGCACCCCGCGCACCCTGATCCTGGCGGCCGCCCTTGGCGCAGCCGCCTTCGCCGCCAGCCCTGTCCACGCCGCCGCGCCGATGGCCAAGGTATCGGCGCCCGGCTATTTCCGCATGATGCTGGGCGACTTCGAAGTAACCGCGCTGTCCGACGGCACCACCGATCTGCCAGTCAACAAACTGCTCAAGACCGCCCCGGCCAAGATCGACAAGGCGCTGGCCAAGTCCTTCCTGGCCAGCCCGGTCGAAACCTCGTTCAACGCTTACCTGATCAACACCGGAACCAAGCTGGTGCTGATCGACAGCGGCGCGGGCGGCCTGTTCGGCCCCAACCTGGGCAAGCTGGTGGCGAACCTGAAAGCCTCGGGCTACCAGCCGGAGCAGGTCGATGAAATCTACATCACCCACCTGCATCCCGATCACGTGGGCGGCATCGCGAAAGACGGCGCGGCGATGTTTGCCAACGCCGTGGTGCGGGCCGACAAGCGCGATGCCGATTTCTGGCTGAGCCAGGCGAATATGGACAAGGCGCCGGCCGATGCCAAGGGTTTCTTCCAGGGCGCGATGGCCTCGCTCAAGCCCTACATCGATGCCAAGCGTTTCCAGCCGTTCGAAGGCGACACGCAACTGGTGCCTGGTGTGAAATCGACGTCCACCTACGGCCACACGGCCGGCCACAGCAGTTATGCGGTCGAGAGCGGCGGCAAGAAATTGCTGGTGGTGGGCGACCTGATCCACGTGGGCGCCGTGCAGTTCGACGAGCCTGGTGTGACGATCGCCTTCGATTCGGACGAGAAAGCCGCCCTGGCCCAGCGCCTGAAAACCTTCAGCGCGGCGGCCAAGGACGGCAGCCTGGTGGGCGCGTCGCACCTGCAATTCCCGGGCATTGGCCACGTGCGCAGCGCGGGTAAATCGTATCAGTGGGTGCCGGTCAATTACACGCAGGTGCGTTAAGGCCGGGGTCGTGCGCGGGTGAGCAGCAAGCCGGAGCGTGTTTCGATGGTGTTAATATTTGTGCAACGCTGGTATTCCGGTCCGGATCGCCCGCGCCTCCCCATCGACACCACCGGAGAACACCGTCATGACGAATCGAGGCAAATCGCTGTTGGCCGTCGTTTGCGCACTCGCGTGCGCAAACCCGGCGCTGGCGCAGATCGGCGCGCGCACCAGCATCGGCAATGTGCGCTACATCCTGACCGACCTCGACCCGAACGATGGCATTGCGCCGTCGCTCTCGCCGCTGGCCAGCGCGCCGCTGGCGATGACGTCGCTGGTCACGACGGAGACTTACGACGGGCTGCGCCACGCGTACTCCCCGCATTCGCTCGAGGGCGACACGCCGATGGCCCCCGTGGCCGACGCCCAATCCTACCTCAGTGCCCCCGACGGCAGGCCGCTGACGCAACTGGATTCGGCGGCGAAGGTCGAGGGCGGGTCGCTGAGCGGTATGACCCTGGAGACGTCGGCATACAATAACGCCAGCGTGGGCTACCTGCACGTGACCAGCGGGGCTCAGGTCAATATGGCCCCGTTTATCCTGTCGCCGATGACCTCGATCACGTTCTCGATCGACTACGCATTCGACTCCGCGATCGCCCCCTTGCCGGACGGCTTGACATATACCCAGATCTACTCGAGCGTGGCATTCACGTTTGTGGTCACGCCGCCGGGCGACTATATCGGTGTGGCGGACGGCGCCACCTATATGTACGGCGAAAACATGCAGGGTACGGCCGGGCCGGGCATCCTGAACGCCTCTTACGAGAACCGCGTTGCCAACGACATGGTGAGTTATGTGTCGTTCAATTCCTGGACGACCGCCACATCCAATATACCGGCGCCGGTACCGGAACCGATGACCTGGGCCATGCTGCTGGCCGGACTGGGCATCGTGGTGGCGGCGCGGCGCCGGGCGTAAGCATCAACACCCTCGGCCCGCCACGGGCGGTGTCCCGCCTTCGGCGACAGGAGAAGGAAACAGGCCCGACTTCCATGCGAGCAGGAAAAGGCGGACCCGCAGTTCCTTCCTGAGCGCTTTCGTCAAGCCGATGTCGCTGGCAACGATGTCGGCATGCAGCTGGTCGTCGGGCAAGGCCGTGTCGTACACGCGGATGCGCGCTGCGGTCACATCCACATGTACGGCACGGACTTGCGCCGCTACGAAGGTGACAACCCCCAGGTAGGTCCGCTCGGGCTGGGGTGCCCGGTCTGGCGAACCGCGCCGGATACGTTCGGCGTGGGCTTCGCCGTCCCGGTGCAGCGCTGGCAGGCTTTGCTGCAATTCGACCTGGAGGCGCTGTACCGACGCACCATACTTGAATGCATCGAGAACGAACGTCTCATCGATGTCTCCCGTTGGCGTGGTGTGGGCAGGCGCGAAGACAAATCGCGCGAGCGTCTCGTCATCGTGCACTGGCCCGGAAGAACTGCTGCTGACGCGGACTTGCTGGCAACTACCGTCAGCATCGATGCCAAGGACAAAGTCAACGAAGTCGCGCCGCGCTCCCCGATAGCTGCCGATCGCTTCACAGCCCATATGCAGGTCTACGCCGCGATAATTTCATGTAGTGGCGCGGGCAGCACGCCGCCTGTCCAGGTACCGGATGTCACCTTGCCGGCATTTGCCGCGGACCAGGCGAACTCGCCATCGGCATCGAAATCCATGCTCGCGTACGCATCGGCATGGCGCCAGAAGGCCGCCACTGTTCCGTCGTTCAATAACATCAGCGTCGGCGCGGGAATGCCTGCCAACAAGAGCATGATCAATCCGCGCTGGGCGGCGTTGGTACGGGCCGTATCAGGTGCGGCAACCGGCGCAGTCGACCAGTTCGCCGGCCTGGCACGCAGGTGTTCGATTTCATTAAGCTGGTCCGCATACGCGTCGACCAGGGTTGCGCTTAACACATCCGCCCGGGCTGGCATGGAAGCGAGGAGGGCGCACGCCGAATCGGACAAGGCGCCGGCCTTGCTTTGGATCTCGGCCAGGGCCCCACACACCCTTCCGCCACGCTCACCGACCCTGCTTGCGGCTCCGGTAGTGGTGGCGCGGTAGTCCAGATTTCCCCATGACACGCGTTTCGGTTTCATGCCGTCTCCACATTAGCCAAGGCTGCTCGGCTCGCAACACAGGCGCGTCGAGAAACTGAACAGGAAGTCCATCGCAATATTGGACCTGATGCCGGGTTAATGGTTCATTGTCGCGTCTCTGACGTGACGTCCGCCACAAAATCACGCACGGCGCTAGCTGAATGACGAGGGCAGGTTTGCAGCAGCAGATGCGGCCCGCGTAGCGCAACCAGACGCCAGTCCGGGCACAGCGAGGCCAGCAGGCGTGCGGCCGCGGCGGGAACGATGCAGTCGCGCGTCGCTTGCAGGTACAGCACCGGCACCGCGATGGTCCGTGCGCGCGCCGTGTAGTCGACCGCCATCACTTCCCGCAAACGCGAACGCAGACGCGCTTGCGGCACCTGGTCGAGCGCGCGGCGCAAAGCCCGGCGCAAGGCCAGGGGTGCACCGAAGCCGAGCAGGAAGGGAGCAATCAGGACAGTCAACTTGGACGACATCGGCAGCAGGCTGACCAGGGGTCCGAGCGGCGCCAGGAGCGGGCGCGGCGTACGCGCAAACGTGCAGCACAGCACCAGCCCGATCAATCCGGGCGGGCGCGCCGCAGCCAGTGCAATGGCGACCGGGCCGGAGAAGGATTCGCCGACCAGCACGAAAGGACGGTCGAGCGGCAACTGCGCGCGCGCATGCTCGGTCAGGCCGGCATAACCGAGCGCCAGCGCGGGCGGATACGAGATGACAATGGCCTCGACCCGGTCCCCAAGCGCGGAAACGAAGCCGGCGAACAGGTCGCCGCTTCCATCCATTCCAGGAAGCAGGACCAAGGTCGCCATGGCGGCATGCGGACCTTGATGCTCAGTCATTGCGGTTCATGTCAACATCTTCTTTTAGCAAGCATTGCGCGCGTGGCCTCGGCACGCTCTCCCAGCTTCCATGACAACGTTTAGCGCAATTATAGGCGTCAACTTCAATGGGGAGACGATACGACGGCGGCGCCAAGCTGGCCGCGGGCGCGGCAAGGCGATCCGGGCGATCGCACGCTGACAATATTTGCCAGTACCATGGCAAAAAACACAAAACAAGCGACAATTTTTTAACAGTGAATACCTTTTTGTCATGTAAAAAGCCGGTGAAAGGCTCTGGCACGAAGGTTGCTCATATCCAACTATCGCCGGTACCGACGTGTAACACCGGACCGCGATGCCCACCAACAGATTGAAAGGGCAAACCCCGCGAAAGCGGGCGACGCAAAACCACGGGTCTACGTGCGGCGCACTGCGCTTCATATGACAGCCGGGTTGCCAGCCAAACGGCCGGATGCTTTCAAACGGATCACAACCTTATTGGAGTTCCACATGAATCATCGCACTCTCATCGCTGCATTCCTCGCTGCTACCGTCAGCGCCCATGTCTCCGCTGAAAATTTCGGCAGCGCCGCTGTCGTGGCCAAACCAAGCGCGCCAGTCGCGCCGGCTGCGCCCGGCGTGAACGTGGGTACGCCGGCAATGGCGGCCCCCGCCCCCGCCGCGGGCCCGCAGGCAGCGGAGGCATTCCGGATTGTCAAACCGGACGGCGTGAGCATCATCAGCCAGGGCACCATGGGCAGCAATGTGCTGACCGGCACGGCGATCAACGTCAGCGACAAGGATGCGTTCCTGGTCAGCGCCGGCAAGTGCGCTTTCAATGTCAAATATGATGAAATTTCCGCGACCGCAGCCGTGGGCACCACCAACCGGCTGTTCAGCAACGACAAGCTCGTCGCCCAGAACACCAAGATCGATCTGAGCGCACGCGTGCTCAAGACCATCTGGACCCAGCCTTACCTGTCGCCTGGGCTCAACAACGTGAAGGTGGTCGTCAACGCCGAATCGGCCGCGCCGAGTATCAAATGGATCCGCGTTACCGTTGCCGGCACCTGCGGTGCGGCGCCGGTGGCCCCCCCGGTGGCAAGCGCGCCTGCCGTCAAGCCAGCCGAACCCACGGCGCCCGCCAAGCCGGCCGTGACGGTGCCGCCCGCCCCGCCAGTCCATTTTGCTCCTGGCTCGGGTGAATGGAATAATCTCACCACGATGTGGGGTTACAGCAACTATGCCGTCACCCAGCTGAAGAGCGCCAATTACCCCCGCTACGCCGAGTTAAGCAGGCTCAATGCCGCGCTTACCGCAGCAATGAGCGCCAAAACCGTCGAACGGGGCGCGTACAACAGTCTGATTACGGCTTGGAACACGTTTGTCACGGAGACACAATTTAAGACGCTGATGGCCACGGCGATTGCCGGGAATACAGGGAAGAAGTAAACTCGATTTTCCTGCAGGGTAAATAGCACATCAACCCGGCGTTGCCAAATCCCTCGCGCAACGCCGGGCCCCGCTTGAACGGCTTGGAGCCATCCCATGTTTGTTCGTTTTCATCAGCGCAGCACGTTGCGGCGGTGCCACCCCAGTCGCTGGCTGTCCTGGGTCGTGGCCACCCTCGTGGCGCTAGCGCAGGCCGCGGCGCTGGCCCAGAGCACTGCCAGCGAGTTTCCCCCGGTCCCCAAACCAGGCACTGCAAGCGGCGCCGCAGCCGCCACTCCCCCCAATCTGAGCAATATCCTGGTGCCGCTGCAGTTGAGCGTGCCGGCTGACAACGGGCGCCGCGCCGCGCCCAACTACCAGGCCTTACCCGCCGCACAACTGTCCGCCGGCGCCAGCGACATCGCCCAGGTACTGGGCAGCACCGCCAGCGGCACCCTGACCATCGCCTACACCTTGACCTATCTGCGCGTGAGCGAACTGCACGCCCTCATCGCCGATGTGAGCACGCCCCTGCTGGAACGCGAAACGTCGAGCGTGGTGGCCGACCCGCGCAGCAACACCTTGCTGTTGAAGGGCACGCCGGCCGAGCACCAGCTGGTGGAGAACCTGATCCGCCGCCTCGACAAGCCAGTGCGCCAGGTGCTGCTGGAAGTGAAGATCGTCAGTGCCGACGACTTTTTCGGCAAGAGCCTCGGCGCCCGCTTTGGCATCACCTCCTCGCACATGCTCAGCGTGGCCAACCCGCGCCACAGCGGCGTGCAGGTGGGGGCCACCAGCGCCGACCTGAACACCGTTGCCAACACCGGCGGCTCGGCCTTCCCGGCTATGGTGTCGCTGCCGGCCACCAACTCGCTGACGGCCGGCATACCCAGCACCCTGGCCGTCGGCTTCTACAAGCTGCCTGCCGGGATCAACATCGGCGTGGAAATCAGCGCTCTGGAGGAAGCCGGCCATTCGACCGTGCTGAGCAATCCCAAGCTCGTGCTCAGCAACGCGCGCCCCGGCATACTCTCGTCCGGCCAGCGCATCCCCTACTCGCGTCCCTCCATTGTGCAGGGCGTGACGACGACCGAATTTATCGATGCCAAGGTGAGTATCGCGGTGACGGCGCTGGTCTCGCCTGACGGCCTCATTACCATGGACCTGGCCTTGACCGACGACAGCGTCGGCGCGGTCTCGGCAGTCGGCCCGACCATCAACACCAACCAGGTGACCTCCAACGTCACGCTCAGAAACGGCGAAACCCTGGTGCTGGGCGGCTTTAAAAGCGCGGTGCAGTCCGATGAAAAGGAAAAGACGCCGTGGATCGGCGACCTGCCGCTGATCGGGCGCCTGTTCAAACGCCAGGCCACCACCTCGGTCAAGCGCGAGCTGGTGTTTGTCATCACACCGACCATCATCGATGCGGGCGGCTGAGCCTGGCTCAGCGGCGGCTACTGTGTGGCGCCAGGGTTTGGCGTGACGCTCGCCGCCGCCAGGACGGGAGCGCAAGCCGCATGACCTTCTAGCCGTTCACAACCACACCCGCGTTATGCGCCTGCTCATCCGCATGATACGAGCTGCGCACCATGGCGCCGACCGCCGCGTGCACGAAGCCCATCTTGTAGGCTTCTTCCTCGAACATCTTGAACACGTCCGGGTGCACGTAGCGGCGCACCGGCAGGTGATCGCCCGACGGCGCCAGGTACTGGCCGATGGTCAGCATGTCGACATTGTGGCTGCGCAGGTCGCGCATCACTTGCAGGATTTCCTCGTCGGTTTCGCCCAGGCCGACCATGATGCCGGACTTGGTCACCGCGTTCGGATACAGCGCCTTGAAGTCGCGCAGCAATTCCAGCGAGTGCGTGTAGTCGGAACCGGGACGGGCTTCCTTGTACAGGCGCGGCACGGTTTCCAGGTTGTGGTTCATCACGTCCGGCAAGCCGTCGGCGAAGATCGCCAGCGCCTTGGCCAGGCGGCCGCGGAAGTCCGGCACCAGCACTTCGATGCGGGTGTTGGGCGAGAGCGCGCGCGTTTGCTTGATGCACTCGACAAAGTGGCCGGCGCCGCCGTCGCGCAGGTCGTCGCGGTCGACCGAGGTGATCACCACGTACGACAGGCGCAGTTCGGCGATGGTCTTGGACAGGTTGTGCGGCTCGTTCACGTCGAGCGGGTCGGGACGTCCGTGGCCGACGTCGCAGAACGGGCAGCGGCGCGTGCACTTGTCGCCCATGATCATGAAGGTGGCCGTGCCCTTGCCGAAGCATTCGCCGATGTTCGGGCAGCTCGCTTCTTCGCACACGGTGACCAGGTTATTGGCGCGCAGGATGTCCTTGATTTCGTAGAAGCGCGACGACGCCGACGCTGCCTTGACCCGGATCCAGTCCGGCTTTTTCAGGCGCTCGACTTGCCCGATCGGCACGATCTTGATCGGAATGCGCGAGGTCTTGCTGGCGCCTTTTTGCTTGTCGCTGGCGTTGTAGACTGGGGCGGTGCTGGTATCGGTGTCAGAAGTCATTTGGCTGCTTGCCCGTGGGGCTCTGTGGTGTTATTCGAGGTGTCCGGCGATGTACTTTGCGATGCACTGCCTGACCCGAGCTGCTGTACCAGTTCGCGCGCCAGGGCTTGCTGCACGTCGGCCAGCGCGGCGTCGGCGCCCATGCTGCGCATGTCCACCGTTTCCAGGCCCGCATAACCGCACGGGTTAATCCAGGAAAACGGCGCCAGGTCCATCGCCACATTGAGCGACACGCCATGGTAAGTGCAGCCGTTGCCGCGCACCTTGAGGCCGAGCGCGGCGATCTTGGCGCCCTTGCGCGGCCCGCCGGCGATATAAATGCCGGGCGCGCCGACGATGCGCTCGCCTGCAAGATTATACGCCCCCAGCACATTGATGATCGCCTGCTCGATTTTTTCGACGAATTGACGGGCGTACAACTTGCCGCCCGGCTTATTGCGGCGCAAGTCCATCAGCAGGTAAATCACCACCTGGCCGGGGCCGTGGAAGGTCACTTCGCCGCCGCGGTCGGTCTGCACCACGGGCACCTCGTGGGCCGGGGTGTCGGCGCCGGCCAGCAGGTGGGCGCGGTCGGCGCCCAGGCCCAGGGTGAACACGGGCGGGTGCTCGACGATCCACAGTTCGTCGGTGGTGTCGGGGTCGCGCGCGTCGGTAAAAGCACGCATGGCGGCAAACACCGGCTCGTAGTCGGCGCGGCCGAGGTCGCGGATGATCGCCTGCGCAGGGCGGATGGGGAGCATGGGGTCGTCAATCGGGGCTAAGGGGGCCCTGCCATTATAAGCGAGGGCTCAGCCGGGTGCTGGTCGGAGGCCGCATGAGCATGGCTGATATTCGGCGCCTGTGCAGCATTCGCTCATTTGGTATCGAGGTCTGGAACAATGCCGACGTTTGTTGGGATTTAGCCGAAGATGTCGGCGTGCGTACCACAACGCGAAAAAACCAATGATGGGCACTTCCCGGAGTCGTCGAGCAGATACACAAGCAGGAAGTCGCCGCCAATGTGACATTCCCGGTGCCCTTCCCACGTGCCGCTGAGTGAATGATCACGCCATTGAGCCGGAAGCGGCCCATCATTTGCTATCAGAAGCGTCATCGCTTCTTTTAGCCGCGTCATGTCGTACCGGCCCGAATGAGACAGCGCCGACCAGTCTTGAAGGAAGCGCTTCGTGTAGCTCGATTGCCGGGGCAGTGTCGTCCGTTTACTTGCCGCTGGCTTTTTCGAGGTCATCGAAGAGCTCGTCGGCGGTGGCAAAGCGGGCGCGGTTGCTCTTGATAATCTCCTCGGCCTCGGCCATTGCCGCAAGCGTGGCGGCGTTAGGTGTCCTGGACCTGAACGGCAGTGTCTTGTCGTCGATAACGTGGCTAAGGAACATGCGCACCGCATCGGGAAGGGTTAAGCCTATCGCCGCCAGTGTTTCGGTCGCCTGCGCCTTGGTCGCTTGGTCCACACGGACGCGTATTGTGGTCGTCGTTGAAGCAGTCATGATGACTTCCCTGATTGTGCATCTCAAGACCATGTTATCGCGTGCGGAGCGTCGCCGCAAACGGCGATTCGATTGAACGCCAGCCCATCTGTCCAAGTGCAGAAAGCCAGTTGAGCGCCTTGATTCCGAACAAAGCAATCGCTCGGCGATCGGGATCACGGCGTGCCACCAGCCGCATTAGCATCGTTGAAATGCTTCGTTGCTGCGCCAAACGCGCGCCGATAAGCTGGGTGCTCGATCATCACCCGTTCACCGCCATGGCCGCCGTCCTCGACACCCGTTTCGACATACAGCCGTTCGACCTTCCGCTGGGCGCGGCCATCACCGGACTGGACCTGTCCGTCCCGCTGAGCCGGGAAGACTTCGCCCTGATCCACCGCGCCCATCTCGACCACCATGTGCTGGTGTTTCGCGACCAGCACATCACGCCGGCCCAGCAGGTGGCCTTCAGCCACCGCTTCGGCCCGCTGCAAATCCATGTGCTGCGCCAGTTCCAACTGCCCACCCAGCCGGAAGTGCTGATCATTTCCAACGTCAAGGAACACGGCCAGCCGCTCGGCCTGGGCGACGCCGGCCATTTCTGGCATTCGGACCTGTCGTACAAGGCCGTACCCAGCCTGGGCTCGATGCTGCACGCGCAGGAGTTGCCGCTCGATGGAGGCGACACCCTGTTCGCCAACCAGCACCTGGCCTGGGACAGGCTGCCCGGCTACCTGCGGCGCGCCATCGACGGCCGCAGCGCCGAACACAGCTACCTCGCCAAATATGCCGAACTGCAAAAGCGCAGTCCGTGGCGCCCCGACCTGACCCGCGCCCAGATCGACGAAGTACGGCCGGCGCTGCATCCGATCGTGCGCACCCATCCGGAAACCGGGCGCCGCGCCCTGTTCGTCAGCGAGCATTTCACCACCCGCGTGATCGGCCTGCCCGACAGCGACAGCCGCGCCCTGCTCGACGAACTGTTCGCGTTCAGCACCCGGCCCGACTTCGTTTACCGCCACCAGTGGCAGGCGCGCGACATGGTGTTCTGGGATAACCGCTCGGTCATGCACCTGGCCGCCGGTTGCCCGGACCACCAGCGCCGCCTGCTGTACCGCACCACCATCGAAGGCAATGCGCCGTTCTGACCCACGCCAAAGGACACTGACCATGAAGCTGTTGAACCAAGCCGCATTCGCCCTCGCGTGCGCCGCCACCCTGGCTGTCAACCCGGCGCGAGCCGAAGGCCGCATCCGTATCGCCGAGCAGTTCGGCATCGTCTATCTGCTGCTCAACGTGGCGCAGGACCAGAAGCTGATCGAAAAGCATGGCCGCAAGCAGGGCGTGGAGATCGACGTCGACTGGGTCAAGCTGTCGGGCGGGGCGGCGATCAACGACGCGCTGCTGTCGGGCTCGATCGACATCGCCAGCGCCGGCATCGGCCCCCTGCTCACCGTCTGGGACCGCAGCGCCGGCAAGCAGAACGTCAAGGGCGTGGCGTCACTGGGCAACTTTCCGTATTACCTGATCAGCACCAATCCAAACGTCAAGACCATCGCCGACCTGGGCGAGAAGGACCGCATCGCGCTGCCGGCGGTCACGGTGTCGGTGCAGGCGCGGATTTTGCAGATGGCGGCGGCGAAACAATGGGGCACGGCCGAGTTCAAGAAGCTCGACCGCTTTACCCAGGCCCTGCCGCATCCGGACGCGGCCGCCGCCATCATCGCCGGCCAGACCGAGATCAATGCCCATTTCGCCACCCCGCCCTACCAGGAGCAGGAACTGGCCGCCAATCCCAGGGCGCACGTGGTGCTCGATTCCTATGAGGTGCTGGGCGGCCCGGCGTCGTCGACGGTGCTGTACGCCACCGAGAAATATCTGAAGGACAACCCGAAAACCACCCGCGCCTTTGTCGATGCGCTGGCCGAGGCCGCGCAATTCATCAGCGCCAGCCCGGAGGCGGCCGCCGACGCCTACTTGCGCGTGAACAAGAGCAGCATCGACCGCGCCCTGCTGTTGAAAGTCATCAAGAATCCGAAAGCGCGGTTCCAGGTGGCGCCGCAAAACACCTTCGGCCTGGCGCAATTCCTGTTCCAGGCCGGCGCGTTGAAAAAGCAGCCGGCCAGCTGGCGCGATTATTTTTTCCAGAGCCCGGCCGTGGCCTCGGGGAGCTGACATGGACATGCACCGCTTCCCCATCGCGCCCGGCGAAGCGCTGCTGCGCGCCGACGCCATCACGCTCGACTACCGCAGCGGCGCGGCCACCGTGCGCGCGCTTGAGAACGTGAGCTTCGAGGTGCACCGGGGCGACCGCCTGGTGCTGCTGGGGCCATCCGGCTGCGGCAAGTCGACCCTGCTCAAGGCGATTGCCGGCTTCATCAAGCCTTGCGCCGGCAGCCTGACCCTGGACGGCCAGCCGATCGTCGGTCCCGGGCCGGACCGCTTCGTGGTGTTCCAGGAATTCGACCAGTTGCCGCCGTGGAAGTCGGTGCTGGGCAATGTCATGTTTCCGCTGCTGGCCGGCGGCGTGAGCAGGGCCGAGGCGCGCACGCGCGCCCTGCACTGGATTAACAAGGTCGGCCTGTCGCCGTTCGCCGACGCGTTTCCGCACACCCTGTCGGGCGGCATGAAGGCGCGCGTGGCGATTGCGCGGGCACTGGCGATGCAGCCGGCCATCCTGCTCATGGATGAGCCGTTCGCCGCCCTCGACGCGCTCACGCGCCGCAGCATGCAGGAAGAGTTGCAGACCTTGTGGGAAGAAGCACGCTTCACGATGCTGTTCGTCACCCACTCGATCGAGGAAGCACTGGTGGTGGGCAACCGCATCGTGCTGCTGTCGCCCCATCCGGGCCGCCTGCGCGCTCAATTGAACAGTCACCAGTTCGACCTGGGCAGCGCCGGCAGCGCGCCATTCCAGGCGGCCAGCCAACGCATCCACCGCCTGCTGTTCGGCGACGACGCGCTGGCCGTGCAGGCACCCGAAGCGGTCCACGCATGAGCGCCCGGCCGCTGCCGCCGATCCGCCCCGAATACGTGGTGCCGCTGGCGCCACCCGGCGCGCCGCCATCGTCCGTCGGCGCCGCCACGCCGGCGCCGCTGCGGCGCGCCTTGCGCCATGGCTGGCTGCGCAAATCGCTCTTGCTGCTGCTCCTGGCCAGCCTGTGGGAAGCGCTGGCGCGCTGGCAGGACAATGCGCTGCTGCTGCCGAGCGCGCTGCAAACGGCGCGCGCCTTCGCGGCCGGCGTGGTATCGGGCGAATTGCCCGGCTATGTGGCGGCATCGCTGGCGGTGCTGGTGCAGGGTTACGCGCTGGGCGTGGCCGGCGCGCTGCTGCTCACCTCGCTCGCGATCGGCAGCCGGATCGGGCGCGACCTGCTGGAAACCCTAAGCGCGATGTGCAATCCGCTGCCGGCCATCGCGCTGCTGCCGCTGGCCTTGCTGTGGTTCGGCCTGGGCCGCGCCAGCCTGGTGTTCGTGCTGGTCCATTCGGTGATGTCGCCGCTGGCGCTGAACGCCTACGCCGGTGTCGGCAGCGTACCGGAGACCCTGCGCATGGCCGGCCGCAATGTCGGCCTGAACGGGGCGCGGCTGGTGTTCCACGTGATGATTCCGGCGGCCTTGCCGGCCGTGTTGGCGGGATTGAAAATCGGCTGGGCTTTTGCGTGGCGTACCCTGATCGCGGCCGAACTGGTGTTCGGGACCACCTCGGGCAAGGGCGGGCTCGGCTGGTACATTTTCCAGAGCCGTAATGAACTCGACACCGACAAGGTGTTCGCCGGGCTGGCGGCGGTGATCGCCATTGGCTTACTGGTCGAAGGCCTGGTGTTCCAGACCCTCGAGCGCGTGACGGTGCGCCGCTGGGGCATGCAGCGGCAGGCGCCGGGCACGTCCGGATGAGCGCTACATGACGATCTTGACCATCGGATGGCCGTGCAGCGCGCGGTACAGGTCGTCGAGCTGGGCACGGCTGATGGCGCGCACCGTCACCGTCAGACCGGTGAAATTGCCTTTCGGCGAAGGGCGCACTTCCAAGCGGCCGATGTGAAAGGTCGGGTCGAATTCGAGCACCACGTCGACGATGGTCGCGGCGAAGTCCTCGTGTGTGGGGCCCATGACCTTGATCGGGAAGTCGCTCGGGTATTCGATAAGGGATTCAGTCGGGTCCATACACCATCCAGTTCTAAAAAATGACAACACAGCCGTATTCCCCGCATGGGAATACCGTATGCGACATTGTAGCCAAAAAAAGGCCAGCACTCGGCTGGCCTTAAACTATTCCCCGGGGGGGAACAGGTGAGACTGGTGCTAAGCCGGGCGCTTCAGCGAATTTCCTGCTGGACGTTGTTGCGGCGGTCCTGGCGGTCCTGGCGGTCCTCCTTCGCGCGCTCGCGCTTCTCGGCCTGCTCGGCTTGCTTCTGGAGCTGCTGCTGCACTTGCTGCGCTTGCGGTGGTTGCGCCTGCTGAGTTTGGCGTGACGCGGCTGCCGCGGCGGCCTCCCGCTGCTGGCGCTCGGCTTGCTGGCGGCGCTCATTGTCGGCGTCGCGCGCCTGGCGTTCCACCTGCTGCTGGCGTTCGGCCTGCTGGCGCCGCGCATTCTCGGCATCCTGCTGCTGGCGTTCGGCCTGCTGGCGCCGCGCATTGTCGGCGTCGCGCTGCTGGCGCTCGGCTTGCTGGCGGCGCTCGTTGTCGCCGTCGCGCTGTTGCCGCTCGGCTTGCAGACGGCGTTCGACCTCGGCGTCGCGCTGCACCCGCTCTACCTGCAGGCGCAGATTGGTGTCGCGCTGCTGGCGTTCAGCCTGCTGGCGATTGCTCATGTCGCGTTGCGCCTGCAATTGCGCATCGGCTTCGCGCTGGTGCCGCTCGTTGGCGATCGCTTGCTGGCGCTGGCCTTCGGCGCCGCGCAGGCGCTCCATCTCGGCCTCGCGCTGGCGATTGGTCTGCTCGGCTTCGCGCTGGCGCTGCTGGCCCTCGGTAAGGCGGCGGCCGTCGGCCTCCATGTCATGCTGGCGGCGCTCGTTGGCCAGGTCGCGCTCGCGCCGTTCGATTTCCGCTTCGCGCTGGCGCCGCTCCTTCTCGGCCAGGCTGCGCTGCGGTTCGCCCGGCGTGAGCACTTGCGGCGCCGGCATCGTGACGAGCGGACGCGGCACTTGCGGCGGGGTGCGCACCAGGCGCTCGTTATCGGATGGGCGGCCATCGCGGCGGCTGAACGGCAGCACCGGCTGGGCGCCGTTGGGCGGCACCGTGATGACGCGGCCCGGCCCGTTGCGGTCGGGACGGCCATCGCCATCGCGGTCGAAACGGTTGGACCAGTTGCCCTGCGGGCGAGGCGGCGCGGCGAACGGCGCGTTCTGCGTGGCCTGCGGCGTGAGCACGGGGCGCGGCGCGCGCGGCACCACGATCTGTTCGCGGCCGCCGAACAGGTTCAGGTTGACCACCGTCAAGCCATCGCGCCGCTGCGGACGATAGTCGGGGCGGGCGTAGCGGTTGTGGTAGCGCAGGTGTTCCGGCTGCAAATGGTAGCCGGGCACGAAGTTTTCGCCCGGATTGAGCGGATACCAGCCCTGCGCGGGCGCGGCGCGGCGCACGCCGTGGTCGTTGAAACTGAGGTTCCAGTTGCTGCCGCCGACCCAGCCCACCAGCGCCGGGGCCCATACCGGGCGCCCGATATTGCGCCCGGGCGCCCACGACCAGCGCTGCCTGACCATCACCCAGCGCCCGTAGTGCGAGGGCGCGTAGCCCCAGGGGGCGTTGTCGACCCAGGTCCAGCCCCACGGCGCCAGGTAGGTCCAGCGGCCGTCGCGGTAGGGCACCCAATCGCTTGCCACGCGGCGCGGGGTCCACAGGGGGCCGTACTCGCTGTCGTCGCGCCACACGCCGTACTGGTCGAGTTCTTCGTAGCCGGTCATTTCGCTGGTGACGTAGCGGTCCGATGTGGTGCGCTGGTCGCGCTGATCGCGCTGCAGGGCCCACTCGTCGAAACCGTCGCGTACCGCCAATGCGGTGCGCACGTCGTCCTCGTGCATGTCGGCGCGCTTGCCGGCGCGCAGGGTCAGGCTGGCGCCGCCGCCGTCGACCTGGGCCACGCCCTCGAACACCGAGACGTTGGTGGTGTCGCGCACCCTTTCGGCATCGATGCGGATGCGGCCCACGTCGCGCATGTGCACCTGGCCTTGCGGCGTGCTCACTTCCAGGCCGCGCAGCACCTCGGCGTTGCGCACGCGGATGCTGGCGCTGCCGTAATGCAGGCGCAGGCGCACCGAATCGTCGTCGAGCTCGATGACTTCGAGCGAGGAATCGCTGTCGAGCCGCACCGAGGTCGAACCGATGCGGATTTCGGTACGGCCGTCGCGCCCCGTGTTGATCTGGCTTTTCGACGTCACCGGCCAGTTCACCAGCGCGGCCGTGGCTTCGTCGCCCACGTCGGTGCTGACATTGACCGGTCCCTGGGTCAGGGCGATGCGGCCCACGCGCGCTGGTGTGTCGGCCAGCGCCAAGGTGGACATGGCGGAAAACGCCAGCAGCATCGCGGTTTTACGGAAAGGAAGGGTCATACATGCTCCAGGGACGGACGAAGGACGTCGTCCACTTGTAACGCACGAGGGCGCGAGCGGACGACACGGGTTACAAACAGTTGCACATTCTGCGCTACTGTTACCTCTTGAGCAACTGAGCAGCTGAGAAACTCAAGCGTGGTTGCCGCGCTTGACGAAGAACAGGGCGCCGCCGATGCATGCGAGCACGGCGCCGAAGAAGCGGTTTTGCTTGCGCACGGCGCCGGCATCGCGGAAATAGTGCTGCATGGACGAGGCCAGGAAGGCATAGCCGTGCATGACGATGGTATCGATGGTCAGCATGGTGGCGGCCAGGATGGCGAGCTGCGGCAGCAGCGGCAGGCTATTCGAAATAAACGTCGGCAGCACCGCGACCATGAAAATGATGCCTTTGGGATTGGTGGCATTGGTCAGGAAGCCGGTCAGCAGGCGCTTTTGCCAGGATGGATGGGCCAGCACGGGCGCCTCGGCGCGGCTGGCGCCGGCGACCACCGGAGCGCGCCATTGCTGCACGCCCAGATACATCAGGTACAGGGCGCCGACGGTCTTGACGATATTGAACGCCAGTTCCGACGCCAGCAGCAGCGAACCGACCCCGGCGCCGGCGATGGCGAATACCAGCAGCAGCCCGCATTGCAGGCCGGCCACGGTGGCGCTGGCTTTCCTGAAGCCGTAGGCCAGGCCGTGCGACATCGCCAGTACGGCGCCGGAACCGGGCGAAATGGCGATCAGCGAACCGGCGATGACGAAGGCAATCCAGGTGGCAAGCGGCATGGGGAGTGTGGTGCGGAGAATGGGGAGACAAACAGGATACAACAAGATACGGCGGGATGCAGAAGGGTGTGGCAGGAGGGTAAACACGCGGCAGCTGAAGCGGCGAAGCCGGTCCGGGACCGACGCCGCCGCTTCAGGCCGCGCGCAGAGTCGCTTGCGTTGCCGCTTACTTCTTCTTCGGGTTGACCGCAGCCTTCAGGGTCGCGCCAGCCGAAAATTTAGGCGACTTCGACGCAGCGATCTTGATCGCTTCGCCAGTCGATGGATTGCGGCCCTTGCGCGCAGCGCGCTTGGCAACGGAGAACGTACCGAAACCGGTGATACCGACCGTGTCGCCTTTTTTCAGACGCTCGGTGATGATATCGATGATCGTGTTCACCGCGCTGTTGGCAGCTGCGCCGGACATTTCTGTACGCTTCGCAAATTCCGCAATCAGTTCGCCTTTTTTCATAAAAATCCTCCCGTGTTAAAAGAGCGGGAAGATTAGCATAATTATTGCCTAGTGTAATAAATTCCGAAGAGTACGCGCAAAAGTAAGCCCCGCTGTGACTGGATCACGACGATATCGGGGCCTGGCGTGCGCGCCCGGAAAAGCGCGGCGCGAGCATGTGGCCGATGGATAATCGGCCGCGCCGCGCTGCGCGGCGGCACGCAGCGGGCGGCGGCGCCGGCGCTTACTCGGCCAGCGCGGCCTCGGGACGCGCCTGCGGCAGGCGGGTGCGCAGGGCGGCGTTGATCAGGGTCTGGTACCCCTTGCCGCTTTGCTCGGAGAGCCAGCGGAACTGCTGCAATACCTCGTCGTCGAGGTAGATGGTGATGCGCGTCTTGCGCTTGACCGGGCGGGCGGCATTGGCGGTGGTGGAAAAATCGTACTCGGATTTCATGGGTTGCCTCGCTTTACATCGTATGGTTGGCTTGCGTGCTGGGAATCGCTCAGGGCAGGCCCGGGTTGCATCGAAAATTGCCGGGCCTGGCACTGATGTCACTATACGTACATGACACGGCGGCAAGTCCGGCAAAGCGACGAGTTGCAGATTCCGGGGGGTGAAATGCAAAAAGCGGGGCTGAACGGACTCGGGTTAAGATGCACGCTTTCGACCAATGTGGAGCAGGAAAGATGGCTGCAAGCAGTTTGTTGGCATTAATCGACGACATCGCGTCCATCCTCGACGATGTCGCCGTGATGAGCAAAGTGGCGGCCAAGAAGACCGCCGGGGTGCTCGGCGACGACCTGGCGCTCAATGCCCAGCAGGTCACGGGCGTGAAAGCCGAGCGCGAATTGCCGGTGGTGTGGGCGGTGGCGCTCGGCTCGCTCAAGAACAAGGCGATCCTGGTGCCGGCCGCGCTGGCCATCAGCGCCTTGCTGCCGCAGGCGATCACGCCGCTGCTGATGGTCGGCGGGGCCTACCTGTGCTTCGAGGGCTTCGAGAAGATCGCCCATAAATACCTGCACAGCCCGGATGAAGACGCGGCCCACCACGAGCAGCTGGTCAAGGCGCTGTCCGACGAATCGGTCGACCTGGTCGCCCTGGAGAAGGAAAAAATCACGGGCGCGGTGCGCACCGACTTCATTTTGTCGGCCGAGATCATCGTCATCTCGCTCGGCACGGTCGAAGGGGCGCCGTTCGGGCAGCAGGTCACGGTGCTGGTGGCCATTGCGTTCATCATGACGGTCGGCGTGTACGGGCTGGTGGCCGGGATCGTCAAGCTGGACGATGCCGGGCTGTATTTGAGCAAGCGCGACGGCGCGGCCGCGCGCGCCGTCGGCCGCCTGCTGCTGGCGGCCGCGCCCAAGCTGATGAAGACCCTGTCGGTGGTCGGCACGGCGGCCATGTTCATGGTCGGCGGCGGCATCCTGGAGCACGGCTTCGGCGTGCTCCACCATGTGGTCGAGAACGCGGCCCAGGCGGCCGGCGCGGTGGCCGGCATCGGCCCCGTGCTCAAGGCGGTCGTGCCGACCCTGATCGACGCCGTCATCGGCGTGATTGCCGGCGCCCTGGTGCTGGCCGGGGTCACCGTCGGCCAGCGCCTGTTCAAAAGGAAAGGCTAGCGGGCAGGCTTGAGCGCCGCCCGTCTCACCCGACGATTTCCGTCACGCTCAGGTGACGCACGAGGAACAGGCGGTTGGCGGCGCCGGACGCCTTCATCTTCTCGAAAAGCAGCGTGCCATGAATGATCTTGCTCACCTCGTCGTTCAGCAGTTGGGGCGGAAACGAGGTGATATTGGCGATGGCAATCGAGGTTTTTCCGTAGGTATTCCACTTGGTGACCGTATTCGGAACCAGGCTCTGGACGATGGCACGCCTGGCCGCGGCGGCCATGTCGGGCGCCTTGTCCGAGACACTGACGGTAAAGGCATCGGCGATACGGCCGTGAAAGATGAAGTCGGGGGTGGCGCTGAGCGAGCATCGCGCGCCCTCGTCGTTGATGGCCCGTTCCAGCCACGGTTTCTGCTCTTCGCCGCTCAGGTCATCCCAGTTTCGATAGTGCGGATCATGCAGAGACATTGCCCGGCTGGCGATGGCCTCGCCGAAGGCGGTGGCGGCACCGGTACCGCGCTTGTTGGCGTAATTGTTGTGTTGCAAGGTGAACTCGGCCGCGCGGACATCGTGCAGCGCTGCGTGCGCGCGCACACTTGCCGCGGCAAGATTGCGCGCGTCAGGCAAATCCAGATAACTTCCGATTTGCCTGACCAGGCCCGATGGCAAAGCCTCGAAGCCGCAGCGATGCTGGGCCAGATGACCGAAATAGGTGCGCCCGCAATGGGCGCAGGTTGACGCTGTCGCTGACATAAAGCCTCCATGGGTAAGAATCGATGGCGCCGCGCCGGCCGCGCGGCATCCCGATCCACCATAGACCAGGCCCGCGCCGCGAACAATCTTCATTAGGATGATTAGGCGGCGGGGCGGCTCACTGCCCGAACTTACGCGGAACTGACAGCTGCCATCAAACTGTTGTTATCAGCTCTGCATACTCCTTTTCGGAATTGACATTGGCAAATCTTCGTCCCAGTATGGTCCGGTAAGATTTCGGCTATTTACATGATTGAGTTGATAGGTTGAGTTAAAACAAATTAATATTTCACCATGGGAGCAGGTATGCAGACAACATTCGCACCGAAGAAGCACGTATTGGCATTATCGATTGCAGCGCTGTTCGCCACTGGCGCGGCGATCGCCCAGGACGCAGCACCGAATGACACTTCAAATACCGTGGTCGTGACCGGCACCCGCGTGGCCAACCGCACCGCCCTCGACACCGCCTCCCCGGTCGACATCATCTCGGCCGAATCGCTCAAGAATTCCGGCACCACCGAAATCAACCAGGCCCTGGCCGTGGCCCTGCCGTCGCTGAACTTCCCGCGCCCGGGCCTGGCCGACGGCACCGACACCATCCGCCCCGCCACCCTGCGCGGCATGGCGCCCGACCAGACCCTGGTGCTGGTGAACTCGAAACGCCGCCACGCATCGTCCCTGGTAAACGTGAACGGCACCATCGGGCGCGGCTCGGCCGCCGTCGACCTGAACACGATCCCGACCGCGATCGTCAAGAATATCGAAGTGCTGCGCGATGGCGCGGCCGCCCAGTACGGCTCGGATGCGATTTCCGGCGTGGTCAACCTGCGCCTGCGCAGCAACCGCGACGGCGGCGAAGCGACCGTCAATTACGGCGCCCGCGTGACCGAATACGATTTCCTGACCGGCCCGGCCCCCGCCAACGCCACCTGGCAGGCGCAGAACTCGCGCAAGCGCACCGACGGCCAGACCGCCACGGTCAGCCTGTGGAAGGGCCTGGCCTTGGGCGAGACCGGCTACCTGACCATCGCCGGCGAATACAAGGACCAGAAGCACACCGAACGCAGCGGCTACGACATGCGCCAGCAGTACGCCCTCGTGGGCGGCGCCTTCGACCCGCGCGAAAACACCATCAACCGCTTCAACACCTGGTACGGCGAGCCGGAAATGAAGCAGTCGACCGTGTTCGCGAATGCCGGCGACACGCTCGGCAACGGGGTCAAGATCTACGGCTGGGCCAGCTACCAGAAACGCGAAGCCAGTTCGGCCGGCTTCTTCCGCTGGTCCAACGATCCGCGCAATATTCCATCGATCTATCCGGACGGCTTCATGCCGATCATTTCCCCGGTGGTCGACGACATGGCCGCCACCGGCGGCGCCAGCTGGAGCATGGGCGAGTGGGAAATGGATGCCTCGCTCGGCTACGGCAAGAACAAGATGGCCTTCACCATCGAAAACACCTTGAACCGCTCGATCGGCCCGAGCAGCAAGACCTCCTTCGACGCCGGCGGCTTTTCCTACGACCAGCTGGTGCTGAACCTGACCGGGGTGCGCCAGGTAGCGCTGGCGGCCCTGTCGTCGCCGCTGAACGTGGCGGTGGGCGCCGAAGCGCGCCGCGAAGGCTACGCCCTGTTCGCGGGCGAGCCGGACTCGTACCGCTTCGGCGGCCAGCTGCTGCCCAACGGCCAGCCGACCGCGCCGGGTGCGCAAGTGTTTTCCGGCTTTCGGCCGCAAAACGAGTCCGATACGCACCGCACCGCCGTCGGCGCCTTTATCGACCTGGAAGCGAACATCACCCCGGCGCTGCTGACCTCGTTCGCCATCCGCGGCGAGCATTATTCCGACTTCGGCAGCAGCCTGGCCGGCAAACTCGCGGGCCGCTACGATTTCAGCAAGGCGTTCGCGCTGCGCGGATCGGTCCAGAACGGCTTCCGCGCACCCTCGCCGCAGCAGCAGAACTTCACCTCGACGGCGACCAACTTCATCACCGGCGTGCCGTTCGAAATCACCACCTTCCGCCCGACCGATTCGGTGGCCATCGCGCTCGGCGCCAAGCCGCTCGACGCCGAGAAATCGGTCAACGCCTCGCTCGGCGCCGTGATGCGTCTGGGCGGCGCCAACGTGACCATCGACGCTTACCGCATCAAGGTGCGCGACCGCATCGTGCTGTCGGAAAACCTGACCTCGGCCGACGTGCGCAACTTCCTCACCAAGCAAGGCTTTATCGGCGTGGGCGGCGGGCGCTTCTTCATCAACGGCGTCAATACCACCACCCAGGGTGTCGACATGGTGGTGAACTGGGCGGCCAATGGCGGCGCGATCGGCAAGTTCGACTTCACGGTGGCCGGCAACTTCACCAAGACCGAAGTCACCAAGGTGCCGGCCACGGCGCAACTGGCGGCGCTGCCGACCCCGACCCCGCTGTTCGACCGCCTCAACGTGCTGTCCCTGGAACAGGGCCAGCCGAAGAACAAGTTCAACGCCAGCACCAACTGGAAACTCGGCCAGATGGGCGCCACCCTGCGCGCCACGCGCTACGGCAAGGTCTTGTCGCCGAACGCCTCGCCGGCGCTGGACGTGACCCTGGGCGCGAAAACCGTGGTCGACCTGGAAGGCCGTTACGCCCTGACCTCGAAGGTGAACCTGGCATTCGGCGCGGAAAACCTGTTCGACAAGTATCCTGAATCGGTCGGCAATGCGCTCAATCCGAGCGGCAATGCGCCCTTCCCGAACTACGCCGCGTTCGGGCGTGGCGGGCGCTTCGTGTACGCGCGCGCCACCTACGCGTTCTAAGCACGCATCAGTCCTGCAAGCCGTCGTTGCCGCGCCAGCGCGGGAACGACGGCGGCAAGGCCGGCGCCAGCCGGCCGGTTCGCCCTCCCTCCAGAAATACCTTCCCCAGATCCGCCACATCCGGTGAGCGCGCACGCAAAACCCGTTATCATCCCGACTCTTGCAGCTTAGTCGCGCCGCAGCAGCAGGGCGCCCGCCGCCAGGCCCAGTCCGAAAGCAGCGTAGACCAGCGCCAGCGATGGGCGTGACAAGCGTGTTTCAAAGCCCGGCTTGAGGCGCTCCGGTGTGATTTGATAATCGACGAAGCAGGCCACGGCCGACGCCGCCGCAGCGGCTTGCAGGGTGGCCAGCGCGTCTTTCCTGCCCTGCTGGCGGCCCATCAGGCGCTCGAACAGCACGGCCCAGAAGGTCGCGCTGGCGTGGTGGATCAGGTAACCGGTCAGGGTGTAGCGCAGGGAGGCGCCGTCGCGCCGCGTGGCCTTGTCGCCCCACAGCCAGTGGCTGATGGCATTGGTCGGGCCGAAGCTGCTGCCATCGGTAAGCTCGCCCAGGGCCGCCAGCGCGGCCGTCGAGAGCAGGCTAGCGGTGGCGCCCGAGACGAGGCCGCGTTGGGTTGCGGATTTCCAGGTATCCATGATGTCCTTGTGGAAGAATAAACGCGTTATGGTGGAAAAGGCTCGATTGGTATGGCTGGTAAGGAGGTCGGATGCGCATTTTGCTGACAGGAGCGAGCGGGTTTATCGGCAGGCATCTGCTGAACGTGTTGCTTGCCGAGGGTTATTACGTGGTGGCCGCCGTGCGCAAGCCGCCCGCCGCCGCGCGTGCGCGCCTGAGCTACATCGAGGCTGACTTCGTCAAGGATACCGATAAATCGGTCTGGCTGGCGCGCCTGGACGGCATCGACGTGGTGATCAACACGGTGGGCATTTTTCGCGAGCACGGCAAGCAAACCTTCGCCACGGTGCACAGCGACACGCCGCGCGCCCTGTTCGCCGCCTGCGTCGAGTCGGACGACGTGCGCATGGTGATCCAGCTGTCCGCGCTGGGCGCCGACCAGCAGGCCGACAGCGCCTATCACCTGAGCAAGAAGGCGGCCGACGATTACCTGGCGCGGCTGCCGCTGCGCTCGGCCATCGTGCAGCCCTCCCTGGTGTACGGCAAGGATGGCGTCAGCGCGCGCGTGTTCCGCACCCTGGCCAGCCTGCCGTTGTGCGCCCGTTTCGGCGATGCGCCGCAACTGGTACAGCCGATCCATGTGGACGACGTGGCCAGCGCCATCGCCAGCCTGATCCGGCGCCCGCTGCCGGTCGGCCCCGGCGGCGCCACCGCCCAGCGCATCGCCCTGGTCGGCCCGAGCGCCTTGTCGTTCACCGATTATCTGGCGGCGCTGAGGAGCGGCATGGGCCTGGGCAAGCTGCGCGTGCTACGCTTGCCATTCTGGTGCGGCAGCGCGTTGGCAGGCATCGGTCGCCTGGTGCCGGGCAGCCTGCTCAACCGCGACGCCCTGCGCATGCTCGAACGCGGCAACAGCGCCGATCCGGGCATGACGGTGCGCCTGCTTGGCCGCCTGCCGCGTCCGGTCAGCAGTTTCATCGACGACCCCGCCGCCGAGCGCATGCAAGCCAAGCTGCACTGGCTGATGCCGGTGCTGCGCGTCAGCATCGCGGCGGTGTGGATTGCCACGGCGGCGGTCTCGGCCGGGCTGTACCCGGTCGAACAGAGTGTCCAGTTGCTCGAACGCACAGGCGTGCCAGCCGCGCTGGCGCCCCTGATGCTGTACGGCGCCTGCGCGCTCGACCTGCTGATCGGGATCGGCATCCTGACCCGGAAACGGCGGCGCTGGCTGTGGGGCGCGCAACTGCTGCTGATCGGTTTCTATACCCTGGTGATTGCCTTCAGGCTGCCGGAATTCCTGCTCCATCCGTACGGACCGCTGAGCAAGAACCTGCCCATGCTGGCCGCCATCTGGCTGCTGTTCGAACTTGAGGAAAAGTAATGGATTACATGATCGTCAAATGGCTGCACATCCTGTCGTCGACGTTTTTGTTCGGCACCGGCATCGGCTCGGCCTTCTACATGCTGTTCACCAGCCTGAGCCGCGACGTGCGCGCCATCGCCGTGGTCAGCCGCCACGTGGTGCTGGCCGACTGGATTTTCACCACCACCACCATCGTCGTCCAGCCGGTCACCGGCCTGTACATGATCCACCTGGCCGGCTATCCCTGGACCAGCGCCTGGATCGTGTGGTCGGTCGGCTTGTATTTTTTTGCCGGCGCCTGCTGGCTGCCGGTGGTGTGGATGCAGCTGCGCATGCGCGACATGGCCCAGGTGGCCGCGCGCGACAGCAGCGAGCTGCCGGCCCTGTACTGGCGCTACCTGCGCTTCTGGGTGGTGCTGGGGATTCCGGCGTTCTTCGCGCTGGTGATCGTGTTCTGGCTGATGGTGTCGAAACCCGTATGAGCGCGCCCATGATCGCGTACGCCAATCTGTCCGGCGACTCCGGGGTGCGGGCGTACCGCATCGGCGCGCGCCAGATCACGGTGCGCTTCGCCGGCGGCGCGGAGTATGTGTACACCCATGCCAGCGCCGGGCGCGAGCACGTGGAAGCCATGAAGCTGCTGGCGCGGGCGGGGCGGGGCCTGGCCACCTACATCAGCCAGCATGTGCACGATGCCTACGCCGGCAAGCAGCCTTAAACGACCGGCCAAGGTGTTGGCAACTGCACCCGGAAGCAGCAGCCGCCCGCCGCGCCCGCCAGGCAGCGCACGTCGCCGCCATGATGGCGCGCGATCTGGCGCACCAGGCTGAGGCCCAGGCCGACGCCGCCGGCCGACTCGCTCGCCCCCGGCACCCGGTAAAACGGCTCGAAGATGCGTTCGCGCTGCGCCTCGGGCACGCCGGGGCCGCTGTCGCACACATCGAGCACGATCGTCTCCTTGTCTTGCCAGCGCAGGCTGGCGTGCACCGAGGAGCCGGCCCCGTAGCGCGCCGCGTTTTCCAGCAGATTGCGCACCAGGCGCCGCAGCAGGCGCGCGTCGCCCGCCACGGTCAGCGCCGCCGCCTCGAAGCCCGCTCCCATCCGCGTGCACTCCTCGGCCACGATGGCGGCCAGGTCGACCTGCTCGTCGCTGCGCGCCAGCTCGGCGGTAGCGTCGAGCCGGCTGGCCAGCAAGACTTCATCGATCAACTGGTCGAGTTCGCCGATATTGCGCGTGAGTTCGTCGCGAATCGCCGGCGCCGCCTGATCCTGCATCAGTTCGACTGCCATGCGGATCCGCGCCAGCGGCGAGCGCAGTTCGTGCGAGGCATTCGCCAGCAAGCTTTTCTGCGAACCGACCAGCGCTTCGATGCGCGCCGCCGCCTGGTTGAAGCTGGTGGCCAGGCGCGCCACTTCATCCTTGCCTTCGACCGCGACGCGGGTAGCAAGCTGGCCGCCGCCCCAGGTTTCCACGCTCGATTGCAAGCGTTCCAGGCGCCGCGTGAGGCGCCGCACCACCGGATAGGCGGCGGCGGCCACCATCATGGCGACCAGCAGCAGCACCGCCAGCAAGCCGAACGAGGCGCTCTTGCCGTAGGCGCGCTGGCCGACCAGCCAGCGGCCATCCTGCAATTGCAAGGTGAACACCGCCATCGGCCCGAACAGCCTGGTGTTGCGCTGGGCCTTCGACAGGGGCGGCAAGGGCTTGCCGATGGCCGCCACCGGCTCGCCGCCGGGCGTGTACAGCGCCAGGTCGGTTTGCAGGCGTTTGCCCCAGCGGGTCAGCACGGCTTGCTGTAGCGCCGCCGGCGCGCTGGCGGGCGGCAGCACGCTGGACGCCAGCTCGGTCATGGCCTCATTGCCCGAGTTCAGGTGTTCCGGATCGTAGGCCCAGTGCACCAGCCCGAACAGGCAGGCGGCCAGTCCCAGGCTCACCAGCAGCGCCACATAGATGCGCAGGTACAGGTGGTGGGCCATGGAAAAGCGCCGCGCGTGCCGGCCGCGGCCGCGCTCCCGGGGCGGGGCGCAGTCGGGCTCGGCTGCGCGCTTCCAGCCACGCTCGCGGCCACGACGGCCCTTGCCGTCATCGGCTGCGGCCTCGCGCTCGCGCTCGCGCCTACGCATCCTGCACCTTGGCGAACACATAGCCGGCGCCGCGCACGGTGATGATGCGTTTGGGCTGCTTGGGATCGTCCTCGATGGCCTGGCGCAGGCGTCCGATATGCACGTCGATCGAGCGGTCGAACGGTTCCAGCGACTCGCCCTTGACGGCGTCGATCAGGTGTTCGCGCGAGAGCACGCGTCCGGCGCGCTCGGCCAGCGCCAGCAGCAGGTCGAACTGGTAAGACGTCAGGCTGCGCGCCTGGCCGTCGATGCTGACCCTGCGCGCGCCGGTATCGATCGCCAGGCGGCCGAACTGGCGCACGCTGGTCTCGGCTTCGGCCAGCTGCGGACGGCGCAGCACGGCGCGCAGGCGCGCCAGCAGTTCGCGCGGCTCGAACGGCTTGGGCAGGTAATCGTCGGCCCCCAGTTCCAGCCCCACCACGCGGTCGAGCGGATCGCCCTTGGCGGTGAGCATGACGATCGGCACCGAGGCCAGCGGCGCGCCCAGGGCGCGGATGCGGCGGCACACCTCCAGGCCGTCGGCGTCGGGCAGCATCAGGTCGAGCAGGACCAGGGCCGGCGGATTCGCCTTCAGCTCGGCCAGCCCGGCGGCGGCGGTGGTGGCGTGCGCCACCGCGTAACCGTTCTGGCCGAGGTAGGTGACGACCATGCCGGCCAGGCGCTCGTCGTCTTCAATCATCAAAATGCGTGGAAGCATGCTGGAGCTGACTTGTCGTCCAAAGTGTCGAAAGGCCCAAGGATACATGGCTCGGCGGGTTCGAGACAGGCGCTCATTGCATGCGGTTTTTCATGTGCCCGGCAAAGCGCACACGCTGCTCTGGTGTGAGCACGTCGGCCGCGTCCGCCACCGCGTCCAGGATGCGCTTGCTGGCCGTGTCGAGCCGCGCCACTTCTTCCACCCGCAACTGTTCCAGGGCAACCCGGTCGACGGTGGGGGCCGACAGCAGCGCGTGGGCCTTGTCGCGGCTGGCCTTGTGTTCGCGGTACGTCGGTTGCAGGTCGGCAAAGGCGGATTTGACGATGGCGGACAGGCGCGCCTTTTGCTCGGCCGTGCCATCTTTCAGGAGGTGCTCGACCATCTTGTCGATGTGTTTGGCGGCGTCGGCCGGGTCCATCGCCGCGAAATGGCCGCGATGGCCGCACATGCCGCGCCCTTCGCTGGCGAAGCTGGCGCCGGCCAGGGACATGGCGCCGGCGGCCAGCCCGAAGGCGGCGCCGATCAGCCAGCGGCGGCCGCGCCGTTTCGGGCCGTGCTCGCCCTCAGGATGGGCGTGGGAGTGATGCGAATGTTTATGGAAATTCATGGCTTGCCTTTCGTGAGCGCGGGACCAGGGTGGGCTCGCATGGTTCCACTGTAGGGCGTCCCCCTGTCTGCTTCGTGTGCGGCCGGTAAAGTTTTGTAAAGCGGGTGCTTGTGCATCTTCCACGTTTCCAATATCATGGAAATATCGAATATGGAGTACAAGATGGAAAACAAGAATGCATTGGCGGCCCTGGCCGCGCTGGCCCAGGAATCGCGGCTGGCGGTGTTCCGCCTGCTGATCGAGGCGGGGCCGGGCGGCATGGCGCCGGGGCAGATTGGCGAGCGGCTCGGCATTCCACCATCGTCGCTATCGTTCCACCTCAAGGAGTTGACTCATGCCGGGCTGATCGCACCGACCCAGAGCGGGCGCTACCTGATCTACGCGGCCCATATGCCGACCATGCATGCGCTGATCGGCTTTTTGACCGAGAACTGCTGCGGCGGCAATCCCTGCGGGCCGGACGCCGGCCCCGCGCTGGCATGACCCTGGGGCCCGCCTTGGGGCGCCGCATGGTGGCGGAAGGGCTGGGCAGCGCCTTCCTGTTGGCGCTCGTGGTCGGTTCCGGCATCATGGCCGAGCGCCTGGCGGGTGGCAATGTGGCGCTGGCGCTGCTGGCCAATGCCATCGCGACCGGGGCCGGGCTGGCGGCGCTGATCCTCACCTTCGGCGCCGTCTCGGGCGCGCATTTCAATCCGCTGGTGAGCTTGTCGGCGGCCTGGCAAGGGCAGTTGCCGACGGCCCAGGTGCTGCCCTACATCGCGGCGCAGCTGACCGGCGCCTTCGCCGGGGTGATGGCCGCGCATGCCATGTTCGACCTGCCGCTGCTGTCCGCGTCGCTGCATGTGCGCACCGGCCCGTCCCAGTGGTGGAGCGAATTCGTGGCCAGTTTCGGCTTGCTCGGGGTCATTATCGGCTGTTCGCGCAGCCGCCCGGGCGCCACGCCGTTCGCCGTGGCCGCCTACATCACGGCCGCTTACTGGTTCACCGGATCGACCTCGTTCGCCAATCCGGCGCTGACCCTGGCACGCGCGGCCAGCGCTACCTTCGCCGGCATCCGGCCGGCCGACGCGCCCGCTTTCATCCTGGCCCAACTGGCGGGCGCGGGCGCGGCAACCTTGCTGTTCCGCTGGCTATACCGGACCGTGCCCGATGCCGCCTCATCTTGATCTTCACTTTTCAGAAAATGCCATGAAAAACGTCTTGTTCCTCTGCACCGGCAACTCGTGCCGCTCGATCCTGGCCGAAGCGACCTTCAACCATCTGGCGCCGCCCGGCTGGCATGCGATGAGCGCCGGCAGCAAGCCGACCGGCGAGGTGCATCCGCGCTCGCTGGCCCTGCTGGCGCGCGAAGGCATCGCCAGCGCGGGGTATCACAGCAAGTCGTGGGACAGCCTGGCGCTCACGCCCGATATCGTCATCACGGTGTGCGCCAGCGCGGCCGGGGAAAGCTGTCCCGCCTACCTGGGACCGGTGCTGCGCGCGCACTGGGGCGTGGACGATCCGGCCCATGCCAGCGGCAGCGAAGCGCAGATCGACGCCAGCTTCATGCGGGCGTATGCCACCTTGCGCGCGCGCATCGAGGCGCTGTTGGCGCTGCCCGCGGCGACCCTGGACGGCGCGCCCGATGCCCTGAAACGCGAACTTGACCGGATCGCTGCCTTGCACGGATAAGCGGCGCTCCAGAGCTCTACCGAAGTAAAGGATTTCATATTGCCATTCAGTTAAAAAACCCGGGCGTGCGGTGGCGAACAGTGTTGCTCGATATGTAGGCATACCCTGAATGCAAGTAAGCTACAACGGGCAGCACATGAAATACCGGGGGAAGGCAGAACGCAAGGCCTACGGCATGTTCCGCATGGTCAAGGCGATCGACCGCGCCATCGACTCTCAATCCGGCGAAGAGAAGGCGCGCGCCGCGCGCTGGGCCTCGGCGTGGGGCGCGATCAGCGGCATTCGTTCGCGCGGCATGCGGTTGCGCCGCACCCACCTGTTCCAGCAGCGCCCGCGCAGCAAGACGCCGTCGAACGCCTGACGGCCCGTGGCAAGCGCTGTCACACGCGCTTGAAGTCCTCCATCACGATCCGGGTTGCCGCGGCCAGGATCTCGCTATTGGCCTTGGCGTCCGGCGCGGCCTGGGTGTAGTACAAGGCCAGCACGACCGGCGCGCCCTTGGGCGGAAACACGATGCCGATATCGTTGCTCGAACCATAGGCGCCGGTACCGGTCTTGTCGGCCACCGCCCAGCCGGCCGGCACACCAGCACGGATGCGTGCCGCGCCGGTCGTGTTGCCGCGCATCCATTCCTGCAACTGGTCGCGCTGCGCCGGCGCCAAGCCGTCGTCGAGCGCCACGCGGCGCAGCAGGGTCGCCATCGCCTGCGGCGTGGTGGTGTCGCGCGGATCGCCCGGAATCGCCGTGTTGAGCTCGGTTTCCCAGCGGTCCAGCCGGAACGTGGTATCGCCCACGCTGCGCGCGAACGCGGTCACGCCGGCCGGGCCGCCGATGAGTTTCATGAGCAGGTTGGCGGCCGCGTTGTCGCTGTACTGGATGGTCGCCGCGCACAGTTCGGCCACCGTCATGCCCGTCTCCAGCTCTTGCTCGGTAATCGGGGAATAGGTCACCAGATCGGCCTTGGTGTAGCGCACCCGCTGCGCCAGCAAGCCGGGCACGTTCTTGCCATGCGCGAGGATGGCGGCGGCGGCGATCGCCTTGAAGGTGCTGCACATCGGAAAGCGCTGGTCGGCGCGATGCCCGACCTGCCGGCCGTTGCCGGTATCGAGCGCGGCCATGCCCAAGCGTCCGCCGGCAGCCTTTTCGAGCGCCGCCAGGCGCGGATGCGCCCCGGTGACGGGGGCCGATACCGGGACCGGGCAGTACGGTAAAACGCAGCCCGCGAGCAGGGGAGCGCAGGCGCCAGCAGCCAGCAAGGCGCGCCGGCGCGGCGAAAAGAGAAGCGAAGAAGTCATGGCAGCTTTCGGTTGTGGAATGGACACGGCACGGTGTTGCAGAGCCGCCATTCTCCACGATGCCTTGTCGCATCTCAACCATTGTCTTGTGGAAATATGGTCTTCTGTCGATATCCCCTCTCCGCTTGCGCGCCGTGCGCAGGGACGCCGGGCTGTCCACAGAAAAGGAAACTCCCGATGAAATCCGAATCGTTCCGCCTGACTATTTTTCACAAGCTGGTGATCACCTTGCTGGCGGTATCGCTCATTCCGCTGCTGGGCGTCTGGTACGCGGGCAGCAGCCAGGCGCGCTCCGACGCGGCCGCGACCAGTTCGCAGCAACTGATGATGACCGCCAACGGCATCGCCACCGGCATTACCGGCTGGGACGAAGCCAACGTGCGCGCCTTGCGCCAGACCGCCAAGCTCGACGACATCCGCAGCATGGACCCGGTGCGCCAGACCCCCATCCTGCGCACCATGGGCGAGAGTTACGAATGGGCCTTCGTGGTCTTCACCATCGAGCCGACCGGCGAGAACATCGCGCGCAGCGACGACAAGCCGCTGACCCGCTTCGGCGAACGCAGCTATTTTCAGGCGGCCATGAAGGGCGAGGTATCGAGCCGCCAGGTACTGATCAGCAAGTCGACCGGCCGTCCCGCCCTGACCGTGGCGGTACCGATCCGCAACGCCATGGGCGGCACGGTGGGCGTGCTGGCCATGGCCATGAAGCTGGACGATATTTCCCGGGTTATCAAGGACACCCGCATCGGCGAGACCGGCTATGCGATCCTGCTCGACGCCGACAACAAGGTGATCGCCTCGGGCCGGCCCGACCAGGCCACCGACGCGGTCCAGGACATGAGCAACTATGCGGCCCTCAAGATCGATGGCATCAGCGAGCAGCCGACCGTGTACGTGTCGGGCGACAAGCGGGTGGTCGGCTACTCGCGCAAACTGCCGCAGGGCTGGACCCTGCTGGTGGAACAGGATTATGCCGAAGCCTACGCCGCGCTGGAACGCATCGAAACCGGCGCGCGCGTGCTGATCGTGCTGACCGCCGTGCTGGTGGTGGGCGTGGCCGCCTTCGTGGCCAAACAGTTGACGATGCCGATCAACCAGCTGATCCTGGTGGCGGAACAGCTGAGCAAGGGCGAGTTCGCGGAGAGCATTCCCGGCACCCTGCGCGGCGATGAAATCGGTTCGCTGGCGCGCGCCATCGAACGGCTGGGCATCAGCATCCAGATGGCCATCAGCCGGCTGAGCCGCAGAGCATGACGCACGCAAGGGAGACGCCATGACACACCAGGAGCTGATGCCGTTCGACGGCATCGTGGACCAGTTGCGGCATTTCCGCGACCAGCGCCGCACCGGCACCGCGTTCATCGTCAGCGACGACAACCGCATGGCCCAGGTGCATATGGACAGCGGCAATATCGTCATGCTGCTGTGCCGCGGGCAGCGCGGGGAAGAGGCGGTGGCGGCGATGCGCACCATGCTGCGCGCCAGCGTGCGCTTCGACGACAGTTATGTGGCGAAGCAGACGGGCACCAGGGCGGCCGGCGTGAACCTGATGGACTTGCTCAACGATCCGGCGCCGCTGGGTGCGCATGTCAGGTCGGCGGCGCGGACGGGGCCGCAGCCGACCCGCCCGCGTGCGGCGCCGGCCGCGTTTGCGCGTGACGATCTGCTCAAGCTCGAGCGCATGCTGGCCGTGCACATTGGGCCGATGGCGACCATTGTCTGCGCCGAACACGCCAGCGAGGCGAGCGACCTGCGCATCTTGGTGATGGCACTGGCGGCCGATATTCCGGACAAGAAGCAGGCTGCCGATTTCCGGCTGGAAGCGGGACGCGCGCTGGGGCTGGGGGCGGTTTAGGGGGGTGGGGACGGCGCGGCGTCCCGTCCGGCTGCCAGTGCGACCAGCAGCAGTCCGCCAACGGACATCAGGGCAGCGATGCCGATGGACTGCAGGGTCCAGGCCAATTTCCACCATATACCGCCGGCCCCGCAGACCATCACGCCGCTGTAGACAAGCAGTTTGCGCCAGAGGGGCAAGCCGGCAAGCAGCCCGGCCAGATCCGCGCTGGCGGAGGATGTGGCCGACGGTGCGGCGGCGGTGCCGGCCCAGACCGCGCGTTCCAGCAGAATATCTTCGCCGCGTGCAGCCGCGGGAAAACCGCAGGCGGTACAGGTATCGTGCGCGGCGCTATTGCTGCGCCTGCAGACGTGGCATTGCCACTCGTAAGCTTGCATGGTCGGATGTCCAGAAATGAATCCGACGCAGTGTAGCACCGGCCCGCTTCACACTCAGCACATTCCCAGCGCACACGCGCTTGCTACGCTCATGGCCTGACAAGTTTCCTCTGGAACGCCATGACCGAGCATCACGACCACCTCAACCCCACCGTTACCTCAGCTGCGCCCCACCCGGTGCGTTTTTCCATCCACGCAGCGATCTGGTTCGCCGGCGTGATCCTGCCGCTCATCGCGATGGCGGTCCTGCTCGCGGGCACGCACCTGGCGGGGACGGGACTGTCGGACACCTTCGCCGTGCACCTGTTCCTGATTGCCAGCGTCCCGCTGGCCAACGCCCTGATGATGATCGCCCTCAAGAGCGGGCAGCCTGCGCTGTCATGGCCGCTGGCGCTGCTGCACGGCTTCGCCACCGGAATCAGCGCCTTCTTCACCGTGCTGTTCCTGCCGCTCACGCCGGACGGCTTGGCCACCATCATCTTCTTTGGCATCGGCTTGCTGATGCTCGCGCCGCTGCTGTCGCTGGTGGCCTCCGTGGCCGCGCGGCGCCTGCTCGGGCGCCGGGTGCTGGCAGGCGGCGGCGCGCCGCTGCGTTCGGCCTGGCCCGGCGCGCTGATGGCGCTGGCCATCGTCGGCACCATGGAACTGCCGTCCGCCATCACGCGCATCGGCGTGCGCGTGGCGGCCGACGAGTCGCACGCCACCCGCGCGAACGGGCTACGCCTGCTGCGCTACCTCGGCAACGAAAAAATCATGCTGGCCCTGTGCTACGGAGAGGGCAACGTCCCACTCGACGTGACCAGCCTCGTTCTGATGAAGCGGGTCTCGACCGACGCCGAGGATGCGCGCGTCGTCTATTACCGCCTCACCGGCACCCCGTTCAGCGCCGTACCGGTGTCCGCAAACGAGAAAGCCGCCTCGTGGCGCTCCTACGATCGGGATGCCGGCAAAGCGCAGGTTGGCGCGCGCGTGCCCGGCCTGACGCTGGCCAGTTCGCGCATCGATGGCACGCTCGATGCCCGCGCGGCGCTCGGCTACCTGGAGTGGACCATGGTGATCCGCAACGATTCACGCGAAGCCGAAGAGGCACGCGCGCGCATCACCGTGCCGGCCGGCGCGGTGGTGGCGCGGGTGACGCTGTGGGACGAGAGCGGAGAGCACAACACCGTGCCCGCCGGCGGCATCGAGGCACGCGAGGCGCGGCACAAGGTCAATTCGTCCGAGCGCGCTCCGATGCTGGTGAGCACGGCGGGCAAGGACCACATCATGCTCCAGCTGCGGTCCGTGCCGGCCAAGGGCGAGCTGACCGTGCGCATTGCGATGAGCGCGCCGCTGATGCTCGATGAACCAGGCCTGGGCTATCTGCAACTGCCCTCGTTCAGCGAACGCAATGTCGAGATCGCGCCGGCCTTGCGTCATGCGGTGTCGGTGGAATCGGCCAGCGCGCTGCGGGGCGCACCCGGCATGCGCGAGCAAGCCGGCGCCCACTTGCCGTTCGCGGTACGGGGCGACATCGCCGAACCGCTGCCGGGCATCGGCGCGGCCATCATCGGCGCCGTGCGCGCGCCGGCCGACACGCAGGCGTGGAGCCTCGACCCGACAACGCCGGGCGGCGTGATCGTGCAAACCATCAGCCGCAACAGCGCGCGCATTCCGCGCCGCGTGGCACTGGTGATCGACGGCTCGGTCGCGCTGGCGGCGCAACGGGAGCAGCTGGCGCGCGCCGCGACCTCCTTCCCGGGCAACGTTGAAGTGGGCGTGATCGTGGCCGGCGACGAGGCGCCGCAGGTGTTCCTGCACGATCCTTCCGACACGCTGGCCAGCGTGCGGCGCCTGCAGGACATCGCCTATGAAGGAGGTCACGACAACAGCGCGGCGCTGCTGGCGGCGTGGGAATGGGCGGCGGCGGCCAGCGACGGCGCGGTGGTGTGGATCCACGGGCCGCAGCCGGCCATGCCCGGCACGGCGGACGCGCTGCTGCAGCATTACCGGCAGCACCCGGACCGGGTGCGCATGATCGGCCTGGAAGCGGTCACCGGTACCAACGTCCTGTGGGAAGAGATGGATGGCGTGGCCGCACTGTCGCGCGTGCCGCGCATCGGATCCTTGCACGACGATCTGGTACGCCTGCTCGGCGGCTGGAAACCGGCGGCGCGCCAGGTCGTGGCCGAGCGCCGCCGCGGCACCGGCCCCCAGCCGGCGCAGGAAAAAACCTCGCTCGGCCTGACCCGCTTGTGGGCGGGCGAGCGCGCCGCCCTGCTGCGCGCGAACAGCACAAGGACGCCGCAGGACGAGGAGCAATTGCGGCGCCTTGAGCAGTTGCTGAAGGAGGGTGGGCTTGACGGATTCAAATAGAATCTATATTCTATTTGAATGGTCAGACTCGCAAAATACAACGCACATACCTTTATCGACGGCGCCATCGGCATCGCCGCCACCTGCGGCATCGGCTCGGTGTCGATGTCGGCGATCGCCATCCGGGCCGGGGCGCCGATCGGGTCGGTGTATCACCGCTTCGATTCGCGCAGCACCTTGCTGGCGCACGCGTGGCTGACGGTGAAAGCCGATTTCCGCGAACAGGTGGCGCGCCACTGGGATGAGGAAGACACCTGGATAGCGGTGGCGGCGCTGCTCGACTGGTGCCGCGGCAAACCGGTGTACGCGCGCTTTTTGCTGCAGTACGAAGACTGCCCGGACCTGGGCGCGCCGCCCACGGAGGAACTGAACGAGCTGCTCGAAGCGGAGCAGGCGCGCCTCGATGCCTGCTTCGAGCGCTGCCTGCGGCGGCGCGGCGCCGATGGCGACGATGCCGCCCATACCCTGCGTTTCATGCTGATCGACGCCCCGATCGCCATCGTCAAACCCTACCTGGCCCAGAACAAGCCGATTCCCGCCACGCTCGATTCGATCCTGCGCGCCTCGCATGACGCGGTCGGCGCGCTGGCCGCCTCACCTCACTGAGAACTTATGCGCTACTCCACCCAAACAGAACACGGCAAACCGATTCCCCTGTACGACGAGGCGGGCTTCGAAGCGATGCGCGCGGCCGGCCGCGTGGCCGCCGACACGCTCGACTTCATCGCGCCGCACGTGCGCGCGGGGGTGTCGACGGCAACCCTGGACACAATGTGCGAAGAATTCATGCGCGCCGCCGGCAGCATTCCGGCCACCATCGATTACCACGGCTACAAACACGCCAGCTGCATTTCGGTGAACCACGTGGTCACGCACGGTATTCCGTCGGACAAAAAAATCCTGCGCGAGGGCGACATCGTCAACATCGACGTTACGCCCAAACTCAATGGCTGGTTCGGCGACACCAGCCGCACCTTCGAAGTGGGCACGGTATCGATCCTGGCCAGGCGCCTGGTCGATACGGCTTACGAGGCGATGATGACGGGCGTGCGCACGGTGCGTCCGGGCGCCACCCTGGGCGATGTCGGCGCGGCGATCGAGGCCTGCATCAAGGCGCAGGGGTTTTCATCGGTGCGCGATTTTTGCGGCCATGGCATCGGCCAGGTGTTCCACGATGCGCCGCAGGTGACGCACTACGGGCGCGCCGGCACCGGCATCGTTCTCGAACCGGGCATGATCTTCACGATCGAACCGATGGTCAACGTCGGCACTCACCAGGTGACGGTGTTGCCCGACAAATGGACCACCGTGACCAAGGACCGCAAGTGGTCGGCCCAGTTCGAGCACTCGGTGGCGGTGACCGAGAGCGGCGTCGAAATCTTTACCTTGTCGGCCGCCGGGCGCTAAGCGCGCGGCGGGGTGTTAATACCACTTTTTGCGCTTGCAAAATTGGTATGCATGAAACGGGGCGCATGGCGCCCCTTTTGCCGCCAGCCTCCCTGAACTCAGGTATTGGTGCAAGCCTTGCCGGACAAGCCATCGGCCACGCCGCGCAAGGCCGGCTTTTGCTGATAGCCGCCGTCGAACAGCAGCGGCCAGTCGGCATGCGCGTTTTTAAACAGGTCGGCGATCAGCCAGCTGCTTGGATCGCTCACGCCCCACACCGTCACGCCGCCGCGCAGCTTGGCCGGCACCGTGTCCATGTATGCTTTCACGACCTCGCAATAGCGCTTTTTCTGCGCCAGCGCCAGTGCCGGCGTCAGTTCGCGCTTGATGTCGCCGGCTTTGTACTGGGCGCTGAATGGATTATTGATGGGGATATCGAGCTCGCTGATCTTCACCTTCAGATTGCGGTCCACGGCGCGCTTGAAGGCCGCCGAAATGGTGCTCACCGACGGATAATCCATGAAGATATGCATCTGGAAGCCGACCCCGCTGATCGGCACCGAACGCGCCTTGAAACCATCGAGCATGTTAGTCAGGGTTTGCAGCTTGGCGGTATCGGCCTCGATGTTGTAATCGTTGTAGTACAGGTCGGCCTTCTTGTCGATCGCGCGCGCATTGATGAACGCCTGTTCGATATAGTCGGCGCCCGTCTTCTGGTAAAAAATCGAATTGCGGTAACCACCGCCGTCGTTAATGGCTTCGTTCACCACGTCCCAGCTGGCGACCTTGCCGGAGAAGTGCGTGGCAATCGTTTGCACGTGGGTCTTGAGCATCGCCAGCCAGGCCGCTTTGTCACCCTGATAGTTTTTCATGAACGCAGGGACCTGATAGTCCGAGTGCCAGATCAGGGTATGCGCGTGCAGGGTTTTGCCATTGTCCTTGGCGAACTTCAAAAAGTCGTCGGCCTGGGTAAAGTTGTAGGTATCCCGGGCCGGATGCAGATAACTCATCTTCATGATATTGCCGGCGGTGAGCTGGCTGAAATGCGTCTTGATGGCCGCCTGCTGCGCCGGGTTGTTGTTGTAGCTGAAAGCTTCATTGCCATAGGAGAGAGACACGCCGACCGGGAACTTGGCCAGCCGGCTCAATCTGCTCACGGCGGTGCCGCTGGCTTTCTCGGACGAGCCGGAATCGAAGCCGGTCATCATGTCGTCCGCCTCGCTCGCCATGGCGGGCGGGCGCGCATCGTCCGCTGCCGGAACTGCGTCGGCAATCGCGTCGGCTACCGCGTCGGCTACCGCGTCGGCTACCGCGTCGGCTACCGCCGGTGGCGCAGGCGTGACCGTGGGGCTGCCGGGGTCGGCGTCACCGCCGCAGGCGGAAAGGAGCAGGCATACACTGAAAGTGGCGGAAGTAAAGCGCATCGGATCTCCAGAATGGTTTTATAGGTTGCAACATTAAATGCAAGGAATCATGAAAACGTTTTCATTAGTAAATAAATAACTTTTTGCTTGTTGGATTGTGCGGTAAACACACCGGCAAGTCAATCGCCCGAACCTGCCCGGCACGCAGGCGCGGCGCCTGCAACGGAACCTTCCTTCACGCACTGGTATTGCTTTCGGCGGCAATTTTGAAAACCAGTTGACTACCACTTTTACGGGCAGCATCCTGATTGATTTTGAACTGCAAGCGAGCGCGCGATGTCGGCCGGCCCGGCTGTATGCGTGCTTACCGACCTCGTCCTGCCCGAAAGGTAAATCAACATGAAAACACTTACCACCATCGCCGGCGCCTGCGCGCTGTTGTGCAGCGCCAGTGCCATGGCACACGGCTACATCACCCAGCCCGAATCGCGCAGCCTGCTGTGCAAGCAAGGCGGCAACAGCGCCTGCGGCGCGATCCAGTGGGAGCCGCAAAGCCTGGAAGCGCCATCCGGTTTTCCGGCCCAGGGACCGGCGGACGGCGTCATCGCCTCGGCCGCGCTGGCGCAATTCGGCGAACTCAATGAACAGACCAGCAGCCGCTGGACCAAGCGCCCCATGCAGGCCGGCGCGAACGTCTTCAAGTGGCAGTTCACGGCCAACCACGCCACGCGCAACTGGCGCTATTACATCACCAAGGCAGGCTGGAATCCGAACCAGAAGCTCACCCGCGCCGCGTTCGACCTGACCCCTTTCTGCGTGATCGATGGCGGCAACCGCCAGCCGCCGGCGCAGGTCAGCCACAACTGCACGGTACCGCAGCGCAGCGGCTACCAGGTGATCCTCGGCGTGTGGGAGATCGCCGATACGCCGAACAGTTTTTATAACATGGTCGATGTGCTGTTCAAGGATGGCGGCACGGTGCCGGTGCCGGAATGGACGCAGCGCGGCGCGATTTACCCGTCGGTCGACCTGGCCGCGGGCGACAGCGTGGCCACGCGCGTGTTCGACGCGGCGGGCGAGCATCCCGAGCTGCAAACCAAGGTCACCATCGGCAGCGCCAGCGAAGGCTTGCGCAACAACTGGGCGTATCTGCTGGCCACCCGCATCAACGCCGAACAGCCGCAGCTGCACGCGGGCCAGCTGGGCCAGGATGGCAAGATCACCCCGGTGTACGGGCAAAACACCGTGTATGCGAAAACCGCCAGCACCTTGACCCGGGTCGAAGTCCAGATCAACAAGGACCAGACGCCGCCGCCGGCCGACTTCAGCGTCAGCGATCTGCGCACCTCGTATGTGATCAAGGGCGGCCAGTTGACGATCAATTTCAGCGTCAGCGCCAATGCCGACATGGACGTCAGCGCGTATGTGTACGACCAGGCGGGCGTGTCGAAGGGCTTTGCCACGGCGCCGCTGAACAACAACAGCGCGGCGCTGGCGGTGAACCTGAACGCACCCAAGGCGGGCGCGCACCAGCTGGTGCTCAAGGCGGTGGTCAAGGAGGGCGGCGCGGTGCTGCAGAAGACCTTCGCGCTGACCTTGACGGAAGAAGGCGGCAGCGCGGCCTACGATCATGTGTTCCCGGCGTCGCTGGCCAGCTACAAGGCCGGTACCCGCGTGCTGCAATCGAAGAACGGCAAGGTCTATACCTGCAAGCCGTTCCCGTACAGCGGCTGGTGCACGCAGTGGAGCGCGGCATCGCCGAATTACGAGCCGGGTGTGGGCGCCAACTGGCAGGACGCCTGGATCGCACCGTAGTCCGGCGGGCGCTTACCTGGCGGTGGGCGCGCCCATGCGCACCTCCGCCAGCTTCCACGATGCCAGGCCATGACGCTCCATCACGAGCGACATGCGCCGCTCGCCCGGATTGTCCGGTTCCAGGTGCATGATGAACTGACCGAGGCCGACCCGTTCGGACGTGTACTTCGGAGCGGGCTTCTTCGGCGCATTCTCTTGCGCGCCATGCGGGCGCGGATGCAAGGTTCCCTGCTCCATCGCGCGCATGACGAATTCCGGGCGCACCATGGCGTCGACCATCTTGTCGGCCATGGCCATTCCCAGCATCTTGCCGATCGCCGTACCGGCCTCGCCAAGCGCGCTGGTGTCCCGGCGCCCGACTTCCTCGTTCATGACGGCGCTGAGCTGCAGCTTGACGCTTTCGCGCAGGCGCGGGTAGTCGACGCGCTCGTTGAAGCTTTCGGCGTTGTTCTCGCGGGCCGCCGCGCGCATCTGGTGCAGCGCGATCAGGGGAGAGTAGTACCAGTACGCCGCGCCGGCGGCGAGGCACAGCGTGGCGAGTCCGAGCTTGAGGTGAGTTGCCTTCACGATGTCCTTCTGTAGGTTGACTGTGTGCCGGATTCTACACGGCGCGCGCCCCGCGTCGCGGTGTCAGGAAACCCAGATGTCCGCCACGCACACCAAGGTATTGGCAAATGAATCGTAGCGATAATGCGAACCGCGCCCCCACAAGCCTCCCCATATGAAATGCAGGGCAACGAGATCCGTGTCCACGATTGGCGCAAAGCCCGCAAGGCCGATGGGGTGCGATCCCGTGTTGCTGAAGATGCCCCTGGGCGGGCGTCCCCGCGCCCAGTGATATCCCGAATGCACTGTCATGAAGCGGACATATTCCTGCGGATCGCGCCTCTCCACGCCATGGTCATTGAGCAGCCAAGCGTTCGCCACAGGGGACGGGTAATTATGTGCAGCATCCACCAGCGCAACGGGCATGTGTTCGGCGATCCAGACGATGGGCGGACGAGACACTTCGCCGCTGTCGATCCAGGCTTGCCGGATTTCGCTGACGCATGCATGGCGCAGAAAATCATGCACAATCATCCCCCGCTCGATGCACATGCACAGCCGCGACGCACAGGAGAAAAATGATGGCGTTTGTCATAGCTGCATATCTTTCTTCCGTGCATTCAGGAAGATAAATGTCATGACGAGGGCGCCGACGCCGGCGACAATGGCGGAGACGAGGGGAACGTTCACATTCATCGTGTCGCCGTGATTGCTCGTGTCGGGAGTGCCATCGGACGCTCAAAGCAGGTGCAGGTACCTGATCCAGGTAATAGCAACGATAAAGATGGAAAAGACAAACATCCTGGTGACGGCAGGATTGATACCGCGTTCCAGCACGGCATCGGCCGGCTGTCGCGGGCAATAGTAAGCAGGTACGGTAGCGCCGGGCGGGTACTTCGCGATTACCCGTTCGGCGCGCGGCTGCGTCTTGTTGTCCATGATTCCAGTGAAGGCCAGCTGGGTGCCCACGTAATCGCATCCGTCGACCGTGTAACGGTACGTGACTGCGGCCCGGTAGGCACCATCGGCGTCGAGTTTTTCAGCTTCGGACGTGAGGATGACCGCGCTGGCGGAGGGCCACGAGCGGGCCTCCCAGCTTTGGCGCAGCCGCATGAGGAAAGTGAGCGTGGCGGCGGCCGCAAGGGCCGCTGTGACGCATGCTGCAAGGAGTTGAAAGGTCATGTTGCCGCTTCCGTTTTGCGGGGCGCTGACGAAGGGCGCCAGTTCGACATCGATCATGCCGCGCAATCAGCCCGCGCCGACGTCGCGCAGCATGTGGATATCGTCGTAGAACACGCCGTCCACGCACAAGGCGCGCGGCTCGTGGCCGAACTGGCGAAATCCCATCGATTCGTACAGCGCCAGCGCCGCCGCGTTGCTGGCGGTGAGGGTCAGGGTCACCTGGCGCAGTCCTGGCATGGCATCGGCGAAGGCCAGCGCGTGCGCCAGCAGCTGCCGGCCGACGCCCTGGTTGCGCCAGGCCGGCGCGACCACCATGCCGCGCACGAAGGCCTTGTGGCGCAGCTTGGGCGCGCTCTCGCGCCCCACGCCGACGATGCCAACGAGTTGCGCGCCGTCGAAGGCGCCGAATCGGTTGCGTCCAGAATCCGGGGCCATGTGCGCTTCGATGACCGACAGCGGCGTGTCGCACTCTTCCTCGTAGCTGGAGCTGAACGCGGACGGGCACTCGCGCAAGGCCGCCAGGCGCAGCGACTGGAACGCGTGTGCATCGGCGGGAACAAGGCGGCGTATGAGCATGAGCAGGGCAATGAAGGCAGTGGGATGACGATGATAACCCAGTCGTGCCGCAGCCGCGGCCGGCCCTGCTTCCAGCCGCTTGCGGGCGCATCCTGCATTGCCGCGCCGGGCTGCGCGTAACGCTGCCACATGCCGGTTTTCCAGGACGCGAGCTTTGACAAGAACGCAAATGAAAAACGCGGCCGCCAGCACAGCTTATCGGCAATGGCGAACAAGATATATTTTTATCAAGCCATGTGGTTCATCGCATACCATAGCGTCCCAAGCGGACTGCCGGGAACGGACCAGTTCTTGTTTCATCTTTACTTCACAGCCATGTACCCTTCCAAGCGCACGTCCACTGTCATCATGCTGCTCATCTTCGCCCTTACCTGGATCAATCCGCCGTGGCCGGTGGAACAGGCGCTGCACAGTTCGCTCACCCTGATCGGCTTTGGGCTCCTGTGGAAGTTTTCCGGACGCAGCGGCTTCACCGACCTCGATTTCCTGCTCATTGCCGTGTTCCTGTCGGTGCATTCGATTGCCGCGCGCTGGCTGTATTCCAACGTGCCTTACGATGCATGGGGACAGTCGCTGTTTCACTTTTCCATCGACCAGGCATTCGGATGGACGCGCAATAATTTCGACCGGCTCGTGCACTTCCTGTTCGGCCTGTGTTTCACGCCAGGCGCCATCTCCTACCTGAGCAAGCGGCGCGGCTTGTCGGTGCGGCTCGGTTTGTATATCGCCGTGTCGGCGGTGATGATCACCAGTCTCTGGTACGAATGGTTCGAATTCGCGGTGGCGATGACCTTGTCGTCGGACGACGCCGAGTCGTACAACGGGCAACAGGGCGATATGTGGGATGCGCACAAGGACATGCTGATGGCCACCTTGGGCAGCCTGGTGTGGGCCTGGCCGGCGTTGCGCGCGCCGTCCGGAGGGCGCGGCCCTCATTCAAGCGCCGAACAATAGAGCGGAAAAACGTGCTTAACGTGACGAGTCACGCTTCACGTAATCCCCCATCATCCCACACGTTGACCCGTCCTCGTCCTCCGGATTGATGCAGCTGTCACCGTGAACATCAGTCGTCTTTATCGCGCAAGCGGTCGCGGGCGGCCTGAAGCGACTCGTGATACGTATTCTCGAAAGGAATGAACGAGGTCTTTTCAAAGAGACAGCAGAGATTCCAGAGTGCGCGCGCCTCTGCTTGGTCCTCGATCGTCAACTGATCCGAGTGGCTGAAGCGTTGAAGAAATTCGAACAGGACGATGGATTCATCCAACGTAAGGGTCAGCGTGACATCGCTGTTAGTGGAATCGGTCATTTTTTGGGTGTCGTGAAAATCATGACATGCGATCAGACATAAAATGGCTTACTAAACAGATTGTAATTCATTGGCCTCATCTTCAAGCCCGTTTTGATGAAAGATGCGCAAACGCGTCGCCGCTCAGTGCGGCGGCGCTTCCAGCTCGAACACGTCTTCGATGGTGGTGCCGAACAGGCGCGCGATCTTGTAGGCCAGCGGCAGGCTGGGGTCGTACTTGTCGTTCTCGATGCAGTGCACGGTCTGGCGGCTGACGTCGAGCGCCTGCGCCAGGTCGGACTGGTTCATCGAACGGGCCTTGCGCAATTCAGTTATCCGGTTCTTCATCGCCGCTCCCGGCTCCCCGCGCTCAGGCCAGCAGGCCGTCGCGCTCCAATTGTTCCACATGGTCGCCCAAGGTGCTGGCGATGCTGCGATAGCTCAGCCCCAGCCCGCTGCGGCTGCGCGCGGTATTGTACAGCGCCGCAAACCCGACGTTGTCGCGCACATAGTCGCGCCGCATGCCGATGGCCGGTGCCGCCAGCCAGATCAGCCAGCGCGGCAATTCGCGGCGTGGCATCTTGTTCCGGTAGGCGGGGCAGCAGTCGCTGATGGTGGTGCCGATGCGCAGCAGCGGGCAGCTTTCGGCAACCAGCAAATAGCGTCCTTGCGCGGCCGGGTCGAGCACGGCCCGCACATGCGCCGCCGCCACGTCGCGCACGTCGACCACACCAAGATGCAGGGCCGGCACGCCGGCCGCGAAAGCGCCCTTGAGGAACTGCTGCATCATCTTCACGCTTTCGGCGTCGCTGCGGCGCGACAGCGAGGGGCCGAAGATGGCGCCGGGATTAAGCACCACCAGCTGCCATTGCGCCTGCGCGCTGCAAATGTCCCAGGCCGCCCGCTCGGCGCTGGTCTTGGCGTAGCTGTAGGGTTCGTCGTCGGCGGTGCTGCCGGTATTCCAGTGCGATTCGTCCAGGGTATGGGCGGGATGGGCGTAGGCCTCGCGCAGGCTGCTCATCATGGCGACGATGCTGCTGGTCAGGGCGACCCGGCGCAAGGTGGGGCAGCGGTTGGCGCTGGCCAGCACGTTGCGGGTGCCGTCCACGGCGGGGCCGAGCATGTCGCGCTGCACGTCGCGCAAGGCGGCGCGGGTGTAGGGGGAGGCGGTGTGGATCAGGTAGTCGGCCCCGGCCAGGGCGGCGTCGAAGGAGCCGTCGCGCAGCAGGTCGGCCGCGAACAGATGCAGCTGGCCGGGATGGCGTGCGCCGAGCTGGCGCAAATGCGCGGTCTTGGCCTCGTCGGCAAGGTCGCGCACGGTGGCGTGGACCCGGTGGCCGAGCGCCAGTGCTTCGGCCACGACCCACGATCCAAGGTAGCCGGCGGCGCCGGTGACGGTGATGGTGGCCATCAGTGCTGGCTGCGGTCGGCGAGCATCAGGCCCAGCGACCAGGTGGCGACGACGCTGATGAAACCGAGGAAGGCGTGCAGCGGGCCGATCAGGCCGCAAGCCTGCAGCACGCCGGCCGCCCCGAACAGGCTGGCACTGGTGCAGACGCTGAACACGCAGGCGCGCAAATGCACCATCTGCAGCATTTCATCGACCCGGCGATGCCAGCGCCACACCAGCGGATAGATCAGCGCGAAGGGCAGGATCAGCAGGGCGGCGAGCGCGCTGCGCAGGGGCGCGCCGAGATCGCTGTCGCCACTGACGACGGCGCCGGCCATGAGCGCGGCCCCCAGGCCGGCAGCGGCCAGGATTCTGGTCAGGTACATCGGGTCACTGAAAGTGCTGGTCTGCATACGGCTCCTTGCTTGGGTCGGGATATCGGTGTGCCACGACGCAGACTGTAGAACTTTACAAGAAAAATGTAAAGAACTCTTTACATCATCATTTCAAGCGGGCAGCGCGACATTGTGCGTGATGTTGCATGCCGACCACGTCCGGCCAAGCCTTGCGCAGGCGCGAATGGCAATCAGACAGAAGGGCGCGGCGGATTGTCGCCGCGGCGTATGATGTTAGCTATCTACAACGCTACCCTTACCGGAGACGCTATGGCACGTCAGGAAGTCACCTACGACGAGGTTGCTGCGGCGGCCATCGGCCTGCAGGACGACGGCACGCGGATCAGCATCGACACGGTGCGCGAAGCGCTCGGCGCCGGTTCCCCCAACACCATTCACCAGCATCTGCTTGCCTGGCGCGCCAACGAGGCTGCGCCGCCGGAGTTGCCCAGTGCGGATATTCCGGAGTCGGTCGCCACTGTCCTGAGCAACTGGGCGCAGCAGTTCGCGGACGAGGCCGGGGCCGGCGTGCGCGACGCGCTGGCGCAGTCCGGCAGCGACATGGCGGACCTGCTCGCCGCGAGCCAGCAGCTCGAAGCCGAGCGCAACGACTTGCGCGCGCAGTTGAGCAGCATGACGATCGCGCGCGACCAGGCTCTGGCGACGGTGAGCGAGCGCGACGACGACATCCAGCGCCTGACGGTGGAGCTGCGCAACGCCCGCCTGGTGGCCACCGAGGCGCTGGTGGGCAAGGCAAAAGACCAGCTGGCCATCGAAGGCAAGAATGAGCAGCTGGTGGACTTGCGCTTGCAGATCGAGCGCAACGTGGCGTCGCAGGCGGCGGTATCGGATGCACGCCTGACCGCCGAGATGGAGCTGATCGGGGCCGTGACCGCGCGCGATAATTTCGAGGCGGAGATCAAGGATCTGCGCGCGCGGCTCGATGCGTCGAATGCCGAACGCAGCGCCTTGCGGGCCGAGGCGGAAGCATTGCGCGCGCGGGAGTAGCCGGGCCTCGCGCGCAGCCGCGTTTACCCGGCATTGCTTTCATGGCAGCGGTGACGAGACCGCTCGTTTCCGGCCGCTCTCGCTCATTGGCCATGCATCATGAAGGTATAGATTTGCGCGAGCCGCTCCCGTGTGATGCCCTCTCGCTGCTCAACGGCGAGCGGGTGGTCTGTCTGTTCCAGTTCGATGTAAGGGCGCAGGTTTCCATCCCGAATGTGCACCATCGTTTTAAGACTGGGCGTAGCCGGGTAAGGCGATAACGACGTATTGAGCCAACCGAAAAACGGGCCGATATGGGAGCGCTGGTCCAGGTCAAAGCAGTTCACCCATTCCCGGTAACTGGCCTCGCTCAGCGAAACCCACACTCCCCACACAAACGGCTCGGCTTCTCCAACTACCGGGATCTCAATGCAACCCCGAACCAAAAACATCGACGCGTCGATCACGCAATCGTCGCTGCCCAGTTCACATCGGGCATCCCGTTCAGCTTCCGGGATGCGGTCATAACTGAGCGGAGCATTGGCGGCATAACTCGGCATGCCTTCGTGAATCTCGTTACAGGAACTGCATGTAAAGGAAAACATACCGGCACGAGCCTTTCGATGTAGTGAATCAAAAGTTCATCTTGTCATGGCGGCACTGGCCTGGCAACACCACGCCGCATATCGGGCAGGGGCGCCTGGTACGCGTGCTGGAAGACTGGTGCCCGCCGTTCGCCGGCTATTACCTGTACTACCCCAGCCGCCGGCAATCCTCGCCGGTGTTTTCGCAGGTGCTCGATGCATTGCGGGTGACTCCGGCGGCGTAAGGCTCAATGGCGCGATGACGGTGTCTGCTCTGTGAGGCGTTCGACGATTTGATTTGCGTTAATGCGGCCCTTCGGACAAGATGAACGCCCTTGCGCCAAAACGGCCTGTCGAGGTGGCGTTCGCAAGCGCTGCACGACACTATTCCGAGGCCAGGTTCGCCCGCGACGACGCCTGCGGTGGGTGGTGCATCCGAACACCTGTGGCTGATGATGCGCGGAAGAACGGCGCCGCGATCAGTGCCATGTGGATTAAGCGTATTTTTAATACTGCTCGTCACAAATGGGTCGGATTACCGACGCTGACTCGCCGGCCGGGATGCGATCCCAGGGCATGCAAAGTTCCCTCCTTCATGAAGCGTAAACGTGAACACCAGCGCTCTATTTCTTATTCGAATATTAACTTTTAAACATCAGACTGTATATGAAACGAAACTGGCAGCAAATAACGATCATTTCGGCGTTTTCCCTCGCAATGCTGTCCACTGCTCAGTCGGTGCACGCTTGTACGCAAAATAATCACATCCGACCGGCGGACGTTGCATCCGATGCCGTTCATACCCTCCTGGAAGAAAAGAACTACAAAAAACTCGACGAGTTGTACAAGGAATATTCAAAGGAAAGGGCTGCGACGCCGGATGGCATCGCCGCACTATCCGTCTTTTTCAAAGGCATCGCGCAGTCGGTGAATATTTGTGCCAAGCTAAAACCCACGGAAGAAGATTGGCTGGCCCATCAAGCTACCTTGGCAGCCTGGATTAAATCGTCGCCAAAGTCGACCGGCGCCAAACTCGCTCTCGCTCTGTCTTCCGTTGATTACGCTTGGTTTGCGCGCGGCAACGGCGTTTCCTCGACCGTCAGCCCGGCATCGCGACAACTGTTCGTGCAACGCATGGATGGTGCGAAACGCCAGTTCGACAAGCTCGCTGCCGTCGGTAAAAACAATCCGGCCTGGTATGCGGGGATGCTGACCATCGGTCTGGCCCAGGGATGGGAAGCTGCGAAATTTGACGCCTTGTACGAAAAAGCGGTCAAGCTCGATCCCTATTACATCGACGTTCATTACACCAACATCGAATACCATGCCGAGAAATGGTACGGTTCCGACGAAGAACGGGACAGCGCCATCAGCAGGACTGCGGACCTGACCAAGGAACGGCTCGGGCAGACAATGTACGCGCGTCTTAACTGGACGGTATCGGAATCGTGGTCCATCTTCAAGAATGGCAACGTGAGCTGGGAAAGAATGAAGACCGGTTTCGAGGATTATCTCAACCTTTTTTCGGACCCGAGAACGCGCAACGGTTACGCGATGTACGCATGCCTGGCGAACGACAGGACAACCCTCAAGCAGCAGCTGGACCTGTTGGGAGAGCAGGCCAATCAAAAGGCATGGGGCAACAACTACAAATATGCCTATTGCACCGCGCTGGCCAAGATGGTCGGCATCGAGAAGGTACCGAAATGCTTCAAGTTTGACAACATGGACGAATACGACTGCGACTGAGTCAGCCCTCCTCGATACCAGCCGGGCGTGATCCGCCCGGCACCGGTCGCTGCCGCAACAGGGCGCCAGCACATGGCGCCATCAGCATGCATCCCTGCGACCGTTCAGGTTCCCGCATCAGGAACAAACTCGACAAAGCAATGATCCTCGCCATCGAGTTCTTCTTCAATGATCGGAACAATGCGGGCCCAATCCCCTCCGGCCAGACCGGCCCCGATTTTGGGATAGCCGATGCGTTTGCCCGGGAACCTGGATTTGACCGCTTTCATCACGAGCCGGATCGCCGCGTAGTCGGCTTTGTTGCCAACGCCGCGCCAGTGATCCTGCGTGTAACCGTTGACAATGAAGAAGTTTCGTCCGTGTCGATTGACCTCCGCGACAGAGATCGTTCCGAGCTTCGACACATCTCCTTTTGGCGTGGATTGATCTGCTGCGAAGGCTTCGGGAAACATGCGCTTGATCGAGAGGGCAATCCCCTTGCCCATCTGGCACTGGCAATTGCAGCCATGTACGATGACATCGAAGGTGCCATCGAGTGCCAGCTGGAGGAGGTCGCCGCTGAGTGTTTTCATGGTTTTTTCAAGTGGGTCCGGCTTTATCAGGATAGCTGGCGTGTACAGTTTAACCAAGTGCGATAGCCAGGACGACAATCGCCGCCGCAGTCAGGCCGATCAAGCATGCAAAGTCTCGAACTCGATGACAGTGGCGCCGATCGCGTGCGCGAATTCATGGTCGTGGGTGGAAACGAGAATGACGTTGGCGCCGCTGCGCGAGCGCAGCAGCTCGATCAGCACCAGGCGCGCGGCGGCATCGAGCCCGTTCGACGGTTCATCGAACAGCATCACGCACGGCTCGCCGATCCACGCCGCCGCCAGCATCAACTTCTTCTGCGTGCCAAGCGACATGTCGCCGCAGCGCGTGTCAAGATGGCTCCCCAGGCCGAAACGCGCGACGATGTCCATCACCTCCGCGCTGAGCGCACAGCGTTTGGCGAACGCCACGAAGGCGAGCAGTTCGCGCCCGGTCATGAAGGGATAGACCGGACACTCATCGGGCGCGTAGGCCAGGCGCGACCTGGCGGCGATGGCCGCGTCGCGCAAGGACAGCTGGTCTATCCAGACCGTGCCGCTGTCGGCCTCCACCGCGCCTGCCAGCACGCCCAGCAGGGTCGACTTGCCGATTCCATTCGGGCCGCGCAACGCAAACGCGCCAGCGGCGAAATGGTGACTGACATTGCGCAGCACGCTCTTGGCGCCATACGACTTACAAACCTGTTCAAAGCGCAGCAAGGTAATTCTCCTGATAGATCAAGGCCATCGTCAAGGCGCCCCACGTGCCCGCCACGATCGAACTGAGCACCACCGAATGCCGCTCATTGAACAGCTGCGGCAGGCGCAGCACGCACAGCAGCGCGAGGCCCGACGCGGCGCCGGCGACGATCCTCAGCGGCGAGGCCGCGTGATGGACCAGCAGGGCGACGCCGGGAATCGCCAGAAACGGCAGCGCCAAGGTCACCACCACCGCGATGTCGGACATGCGCCACCACGCTCGCCGCAGGGGAAGCGCCGCGAAGTAGCGGGCAGCGTCGACATGCGCCATCTGCAAGCCGCGATACAGGCCGCTGATCGACAGCGCCATGATCGTCTGCGCGATCACCGCCACCCCCAGCGCGCGTCCGTCATGGCCGAACACGGTCATCAAGGCGAGTGCGGCCGCCGCGACGCAGCCGGCACCGATGGCCTTGCCGGCCACCTCGGAACGGCGCTGACGGAACAGGACACCGGCCGACACCAGGATGGCGGGATGAAGACCTTGGCTCATCGCCAGCAGCAGCGCGGCGAACGGCGCGCCGGCACGCCCGGCGGCGTCTATCCAGCGCCTGCCCGCGCGCGGAAACCGCACTGCCAGCAGCGCGCAGGCACCCAAGCCCACCAGCAGGCATCCTCCGGCCTGCAATCCGGTGTTGACGACGCCCGCCAGCAGCAGGTCGCCCGCCGCGACCGCGATCCAGGCCAGCCGGCGCCGGTCCAGCGCTCCCAGTTGGGCTGCCAGCGCCAGCAGGCCGACCACGAGCATCAGCAGAAAGTTCGCTCCTTGCCCGCGGCCCGGGCCAACGACGAGCAGCGCGCACACCAGCGGCACCAGCAGCGGACTGTCGGCCAGCACCAGCACGATGGTGTCGACCCGGCGCCGGTAGCGCCCGGTGAACGGCAGCGAGCCTGCATAGGCCATGAAGGCCCCGCCGGCGATCTGCTCGCGCTGCATCAGCGCCCACATGACCGCGATGGCATGCAAGCCGATGAGATCAGCGAAGCGCCAGGCGGCGCCATGCGCGGGCGAGAGCAGCGCCAGCAGCGGCGTGGCGAGCGAATCGATATTCGAGAACAGCGACATGTTCGCCGACCCCAGGATGCCGCACAACAGCACCAGCGCCTGCCAGCGCCGCAGCAGGACGCGCGCCGTGCTGACGGCATACCAGCGCAGGCGAAAGCGCAACAGGGTGGCGGGAAGGATACGGTTCTCCGGATGGGATTGACTGGCGCCAAGTGTAGGGAAGGATAATTAGCGAATGCTTAACAAGCGCACATCCTCGGCGCCTTTCATGCCGGCCCATGCGCCGGCAAGCGCAGGCTCAAGGCCAGGTGAGCGAAAACAAGCCTTCCCTGGCCGAGCCGATCAGCACTTCGCGCGAGCCGGGCAAGTAGAGCAGCCGCCGGCTCGATGGCGCAATGCCGGCGCGCTCATCGAGCGTCGCCACATGGCGCCGCTGCGCATCGAGCAGCACCAGTTGTCCTGCCGAGAACAGAATCCACCAGCGGCCCGCATCGTCGATGACCAGATCGACCGGATGCCCCAGCGGGCGCGACGGTGCGGGCTCGACCGCGAACAGCACGGGCAGCATGCGCGCGCCATCCCAGTACTGCACGCTGGCGCCCACCGCACCGACTATATCGCGTGACGCATTGCGGTACAACACGTCAACCCGGTCCGCCGAGATGCGTCGCATGGCGCCCGTGGCATCGGCTTCGATGATGCCACGGCGCGTGCCGGCCCACACCCGGCCGTCAGGCCAGGCCAACAGCCGGCCGCTCGGCTGCGCCTGGCGGTCGGGCAAGGGCACGAAGCGGGCGCTGCCATCGTTGGCCAGGAAGTGCAGGCCGGCGCCAGCGCCGCCGAAAGGCGGGGCGCCGGCCGCCATCCACATGCCACCTGGTGTGACCGCCACATCCAGCGGCATCGTGCCTTGCTCCAGCGCCACCGCTTGGGTTCCTCCCGGCCGCAGACGCAGCAAGCCCTGCGACAGCTGCACGGCGATGATCTGGTCCGGCTCCGCGTACGCGGCCGCGCCGTATACGCCGGCCGGCAGGTCGATCCCGGCCCGCCACTGGCGCGCCAGCCGCCAGCCGTCCGCGCTGCGTGCCAGTTCCAGAATGCCGGCGCCCGGCGAACCGAGAAGCGCCAGCGCACCCTTGGCCTGGTATTCCATCGGCAGGGCATCGATGGGAAGCGCGCGCCCGGGCACCGGTGTCAGGGCCAGCGGCGTGCCGTCTTTCCCGAGCTGCCAGACGGCGGCATCGGTGGCCACCAGCAGGCCGAGGCGGGCATCGTGGAGCAAGGCGGTGGCGTTGCTCACGCGCGGATCGGCCGACAGCGGTTTGAGCGGCCCGCAGCCCAGTACATGCACGCCGGCACCGGCGCGCGCGACGATCAGGTCCGGGCCCGATTGCACGAGACCGGTCACCGGCTCGGTGAAGCTGGCATGCGAGCAGTGGGGGCTGAGCCGGCCATCCTTGTCGAGGCTCATCACGACATGGCGGCGCGAAGCGGGATTGGCCGCCGGCTGGGTCACCATCACCAGGATGGTGGAGCGGCCATCCGGCGCCCTGGCGATGGCGGCAATGCCGACCGTGCCGGCGGGCGCGCCGGCGGCCAGGCGCCAGCTACGCAGTTCGCCACCGCACTGGCGCGCGTACCAGGGCCGCTGCCCCGCGCCCTCGACCTGCATGCCGGCCAGGTGAAAACAGCCATCGTTGCGCTCGACCAGGCCGGCCGTGGCCACGAGCGCGCCGCCCAGCCCCGCATCCCAGGCTTGCACGCGCGTGCCGTCCCACTGCCACAGCGATGCCCCGGTCCGGCCCTCGTCGCCATCGGGGTCGCGCTGCGCGAGCTGGAAGATCAGCGAATTGCCCCGCGTGGCCGCCAGCACCAGGTCGGCGGCCATGCTGTCGCGGCCCATGCCGGCCGGCGCGATCGCCGTGCTGCTGCCGTCGCGCGGGTCGACCAGCACCAGCCCGCCCTGGGTGCCCACGGCGAGGCGGCCATCGGGCAAGGCGGCCAGTTCCTGCGCGACGGCCGAGGGCAAGCCCCGGCCGAGATCGAAGCGCATGCCGGGCGCGCCGCGTTCGAACCCGATCAGGCCGCCGCCGCGGCTGGCCACCCACAAGCGGCCGTCGACCACGGCCATGGCGGCGCCCGCCAGGGGCGGCTCCAGCACCCGGCGCGCCACCGGCAAGCCGGCGGCCAGCGCGTGCCCGAACGCCGCGGCGGCCGCCAGGACGGCGATCAGGCGCCCGGCGCGCCGGCTCTCAGGTGGGATGCGCATCAATAGTCCGATCCTCCCGTGGTGGTGATGACGGCATACGGCGGCGGCACGGTCCACAAGCCGGCGCCCGGGGAGGTGGAGATGCGTTCGTTGCCATCGAGGGCGTCGCGGGTGCGGGTGCGGTAGTACACCCGCGTGAGGTGGCCGCCGCTCTGCAAGGTGGTCCACTGGGCCGCGTTCGGCGTCCAGGTATCGGAGCATTCCGGCGAGGCCGGCGTGGCGGTGTTCAGGTCGACCACGCGCCAGCCGCTGTTGATGGTCGAGGCCGGCGAGAAGGCTGGATCGGTCGACGCTTCGACGATGTACTTGGCATTGCAGATCGCCGTGCCGCTGACGGGACGCGCGCCGGTGCCGGTAAAGCGGAAGCGCGGGCCGGTCCAGACCTGGAAGGTCGGTGCGGGGCCGCCCAGCTTGAGGAAGTCGGTTTCGCGGTGCGAAATGCCGTCCACCACCAGATCGTCGGCGGGATCGTTATCGTTCATGTCGATCACGGCATCGCCGCCGTTCTCGCCGCTGGGACAGATCGCCGCATCGGCCGTGCCGGGGTCGCCGTCGATACAGGCCGACGGCATGGCGAAGATGCCGCCCTTGGCAAACCCGGCCAGCACCTTGTTGGTCGTGTGGTTGCCGTTGTGCGCGAAGGCCGGCGGCCCGCCCGGCAAGCCGGACGTGGCCCATTGCTCGACCATTTCGAGCTCCAGGTCGTGCAGCACGTTATAGATGCCGCGGTCGCCGTCTCCGGGCGAACCGGCAAAGCCGGCATTCTTGAGCGCCCGCGTGAAGCGGACAAAATACTGCGGGTGGCCGGATGGCCTGCACTTGCTTCGCATGCCCTCGCGCACTTGCCACAGGATCGCCGAGCCGATCTGCATGTCGGCGTAGTCGATGCTCGACAGGTCCCGGTGTTCAGGGAAATGGTCGCCCGGAATGGCGGGATTGAAGGGCGTCGTGACTTCATGCAGGCGCGGCAGGCTGCCGCCCTCGCTGTGGCCGCGGCTGCCTTGGCAGTTATTGCTGGCATTGACGCCGCCCAGATTCTTGGCGGCCCAGCCGGCGGTGCAGTTGGTGTTATCGAAGTGGTCGGCCCAGGCGTCGGCCAGATCGTGCATCTTGCTCATGCCGACCGGAATGGCGCACGGCGCCATGCCACACCAGTTGGCGGGGCGAGCGTCAGTGAAACGTTGCACGGCGTTGTGCGCCAGCTCGTGGCCGACGACCGTGTTGTCGTGGGCAAAGTTCATGAAGTTGGTGGTGCTGGTGGTGCCGTCCGAGTAATTGGGGCAGGCTGCGTCGAAGTACCCCTGGCAAGCCCCGAAGTTCATGCTGGACCAGGCATTGCAGCCGGCCGAGGCCGACTCGATGCGCGGATTCCATGGGCTGGTCGGAAACGGCGTGTAGATTCCGTGCGCAAGGGACTGCTTCCAGTTCACATGGAACACCCCGAAGTAATTCACCTGCTGGAACCTGGGATTGGCGCCGCTGGCGCAGACCGCGCTGGCGCCGTTGTTGATCGGCGCCTGGTTGAAGTTGGCCAGGGTTGCGCTGCTGCCGCCCAGGGTGCTCGATATCGACACGTCCTCGGCATCGAAACCGTCGCCCTGGTGGTCCACGCGCGAGACCACGCCGGCCAGCTTGAGCGTGTACTGGCCGCCGACTGCGGGGTCGACCGTGAAGCTGCGCACTTGCGTGGCCCCGGTGCCGGGATCGCGCCGCCACACATTGCCCGTGGCGGTGACGTCGGAGACGAGCGGGCGCATCTTCAAGATGGTGCCTGTCGCGGCATCGGACCAGACCCTGAACGGCACCGGCCGGCCAAAGCTGATGGCTTCGACCACCATGCGCCAGGCGTAGCGCAGGGAAACACCGCCGGCGCTGTCGTTACCATAAGGCAGCAGCACCAGGGATGGGCCGTCGAGCACGCGCTTGCCGTCGACACTGTCGATGCCCCGCACTTTGCTCAAGGCGGCATACGCGCGCAGGTCGGCGCCGTCGGCGCTTTGCGGGCGCAGGTTGGCGATCGAATAGCGGTGGATCAGCGAGCCTCGCACGCTGGTGACGCCCTGGCCTTCCCAGCGCGAGGCCAGCAGCAGGGTGTGCTCGATCGGCACGTCGCCGTCGACCTGCATGAAGGGATAGATGATTTCCTGGCGTTCGATATCGGCCTTGTACTGGGCGTATGTCAGGCCGCGCGCGATCAACAGGTTGCGCTCGACATCGTCGGTGGGGGCGCGCTTGCCGAGGAAGGCGTCGACCATGTCCAGGGTGCGCGGGCGCGTGGCTTTTTCATTGCCCTGGTATTCAAGGGCAAGCAGCTGGGCAACGCCGTCGAGCTGTGGCCGCGTCTGCGGCAGGCCGGCTTCCGGAGCGCGCCGCAGACGCCGCATGCCGCCGTCGAAATGCAGCGCGCTCAGCAGCGGCACGATCACCTTATCGGCCACCTCGGCGCCCGACAGGGTGACCACTTCGGTGGGCGGCACGCGCATGAACACGTGGCCCATGTCCTGGTTGGGCAAGGATACCTGCGCGCCCTTGGGCAAGGCGCGCAAATCCACCGCCGGCGCGCGGCCGGGCTTGATGTTCGGGGTCTCGATCGATGGGAACACGACTTCCGACGGGCCGGGACCCGTGGCCACCAGCCGGGTGTCCGGGGCAGCCGCCGCCAGGAGGGGGCAACTGCCTGCCAGCAGCGCGATTGCGGCGAGCAGTGGGCGCAGCGGAAAGCGGCGCGGGAGCGAGCGTAGAGAGTCCATGTTGCATCCTTCCACAGAACCAAAGAACGATTGACCAAAATCAGTATAGGTAGTGTATTTACAGACAATCTCACCGATTGTCACAGTGGTGAAAATGGTAAAAAGGTATCCGGCCGGCGCGGCGCACCCGGCAGAGATACCGGAACCGGCATCACTTTCGAACTGGCCACCTATGTGGCGGAAAAAATCAGCCGATTGTCATTCTCGGCAAATAGTCAGCGGGCGGATCGCTGGCCGGTCGACACCGTCCGGACGCGCGCGCCCGGATGCCTTGATCTCCCGGCGCCATCGACGCGCCGCGTCCGTGCGTCAGGTGCTCAGGTCGGTATCGACCCAGTCATCCCCTGGCGCCAGCGCCCACGTGGAGTGCGTGGCGGCGTTCGTGAACGGTGCCGCCATGCGTGACGGTGTCGAAACCCGCGGGCACGGTGGCGCGACCCAGCTGGGCACTTCTGACCGCGTTATGGGCACAGTAGAATTTGTACTCCATGTAGATCACCTCGCTGGCTGGGCGCAATCAGGCGCCGGCTGAGAAATCAGCGGCATTGCCATCCCAGGCAGGCAGAAAGTCAAACAGCATCGCCTTGATGACGTCATTGGAAATCTGGCTGGCATCGAGTCCCGGCACCCGCTGGCTGCCGACCTGCCGCCGCAGCCATGTCACTCCAGCAGCTAATCCGGGAGGCCCTCGAACCATGCCAACACGGCGTCTTTTTCCTTGAAGACCCGCGAGATAGCGACGCTGGACCGCTTTCTTCGACGAGACTGCACCCACAAGACCGCGCCGTAGTTGCGATTAAATACCTTCTTGAAGCACTCGATGTCGCTGCGAGCAATGATCCGGGTGGTCAAAGTGCGGCGCAGGATGAGGGCATGCGGCGTCAATGTCAGCCGAAAGCGCAGCGCGGCCGTCACCAGCCATACGCCCCAGCACAAAGATAGAAAAGGAAACAAGGCTTTAAAGACGATATCGCCCTGAGGAAAGGTGCTCCACCGCGTGCTCAGGATCAAGGCCATCGTGCCAAGCGTCAGAGTGGAGCCAAAGACGACATACCGGATCCGTGTGCCGGGATGTTCATCCTAGTGCATGGTGAGCGGTGGTGCGTAGAGTGATCGGAGGAGGGCAATCTTGCTTCTTTTCCCGCATGTGGCTGGGTCAGGAAACAGGAGATTACCGAGGCTATTTTAGCAGTTGCCGGGAGTGTCACGACGCGACCAGCTTACGCAACTACCCCAGCAGCACCGTGGGCAGCCGGGGTGCTTGCGTGGCGCCGGCCCGGGTACAGTTTTCCGGCTCCAGCCCGGCGATGCGCGGCGCCACCGCATTGGCGCAGGGATATGAGCCGGCACGGCCGATGCTATGGGCTTGTCGGCGGCTGCCCGATAAAGTCGATGAATGCCCGCAGCGGTGCCGGCAGGTGGCGCCGGCCCGCGTAGTATAAAAACGGGCCGGGGAAACTCAGCCACCACTCCTGCAGCACCGGCTCCAACTGGCCCGACGCCATGTAGGGCGCCAGCCACTCTTCAAACAAATACACCAGTCCATGTCCCGCCACGGCGGCGTGGACCGCCAGGTCGGCCACGGTGGGCGTGACGATCAGGGGTCCGCCGGGATCGACGGTCACTGTCTGGCCGTCGCGCTCGAACTCCCATGGATACACCAGGCCACTGAGGAACTTGCCGCGCAGGCAGGCATGCTGCAACAGGTCGCGCGGGTGTTGCGGCACCCCGCGCCGCGCCAGGTAGGCCGGCGCGGCGGCCAGCGCGAAGCGCTCGGTACGCGGTCCGATCGGCACCGCGATCATGTCCTGCTCCAGGCGCTCGCCATACCGGATGCCGGCGTCGCAAGCGCTGGCGACAAGGTCGACAAAATTGTTGTCGACGACGATATCGAGCCGGATGTCCGGGTAGCTGGCGAGAAACCGGTCCACGATCGGCTGCAGGAAAAAGCGCGCGGCGCTCACCGGCACGTTCAGGCGCAAAGTGCCACGGGGACTGTCGCGCAGCACATTGAGCACGTCGAGTGCATTGGCAACGTCGTCGAGCGCGGGCCGCAGCCGGCCCAGCAGCAATGCCCCGGCCTCGGTCGGCGCCACGCTGCGGGTGGTGCGCTCCAGCAAGCGGATGCCGAGTTGCTTTTCCAACCGCCGCACCGCCTGGCTCAGGGTCGATGCGGACTGTCCACTCACGCGCGCGGCCTGGCGAAAACCGCGCTGTTCGGCCACCAGCGCAAACGTCGATAAATCGGCCATGGAATGCAGCTCGGTGCTCATGATGATGTGATCCTCATTGTGCGTAATTACGTACAGGCTGTGTGCCATTACCCCGATTATCACATGCAATCTTCGGCGCTAGACTGTGCACATGCCTGTCAGCCGCCGCCGATACATGCGACCTGCACAGTCATCCGTCCACCACCATCCAAGGAATCCTCGTGAACACTTACTCACCATCCAGCGACCAATTCACCCCGGCGCACTGCGACCTGCACTTCAACCGCGTCGGTTACGGCGCCATGCAACTGGCGGGACCGCATGTCTGGGGCCCGCCAAAGGATCATGCCGCCGCCGTGGCCGTGCTGCGCGAGGCGATTGCATTGGGGATCAACCATATCGACACGGCCGATTTTTACGGCCCGCATGTCACCAACGCGCTGATTCGCGAGGCGCTGCATCCGTATCGCGACGGCTTGACGATCGTGACCAAGGTCGGCTTTGTGCGCGGGGCCGACCAGTCGTGGATGCCGGCGGCGGCACCGCAGCAGCTGCGCGACGCCGTGCACAGCAATCTGCGCAAGCTGGAGCTGGAAGCGCTCGACGTGGTCAATTTCCGCGCACCGGGGCTCGATGGCGCGGATGGATCGTCGATCGGCGAAGCGCTGGCGGTACTGGCGGAGCTGAAAAAAGAAGGGCTGGTGCGGCATATCGGCCTGAGTAACGTCGACGCGCGGCAGGTGGCCGAGGCGCAGCGGATTACGCCGATCGTGTGCGTCCAGAATCACTACAACTTGGTCCATCGCGGCGACGATGCGCTGATCGACGCGCTCGCCGCGCAAGCGATCGCCTATGTGCCGTTTTTCCCGCTGGGCGGCTTCACACCGCTGCAGTCAAGCACGTTGAACGAGGTGGCGGCGGCGCTGCGGGCCAGTCCGATGCAGGTGGCGCTGGCCTGGCTGCTTCAGCGCGCGCCGAATGTGCTGGTGATACCTGGCACGTCGTCGGTGGCGCATCTGCGCCAGAACGTGGCGGCGGGCGGGCTGGCGCTCGATGCAGCGGCACTGGCGGCGCTCAACGCACTGTAAGGGCGCGATTCTGCTACCTGCCTTCTGTTTTGGCGGACGGTGGATCCAGCCATGTCGTTATGCCATAGCACATGAACGCCATCCCCATCAGTACCAATCCGATCATGGCGGCCATGGCGGCCGCCACATTTCCGAACCCCGGGTGGCCCTTGTGCAACTGGAGAGCTGCCGCTGACGCAAATAATTCTTTCGATAATCATTAATCCATTTCGATAAAACAGCAAGCCTTTGCGCGACAAGCGCAGGCTGCCATATCAATCGCAACGGTCCGTGTGACATGGTTGCCACGCCTGGCGCGCGGCATGGCGTCGGCAGCGCTGCTTCACAAACTATGCGTCGCGCATGCGCCGGTGGGCGACGATACAACGGTTGCGGGAATTCGCTCAGCCATGCCTGGGCCGATGCCGGTTTTTTGCGTACGATGGACTCATTCAGGCCGGAAACATGAGGGGATTTCGCATGGGGCAGACCGAGAGAAGCACCCGGGGCACCGACGTCACTGCCGTACCGCAGCGTGCTGCCGCCACCCCGGCCGATGAGTTCATCGACCTGCGGCGGCAAGCCGCCGAGCAGCGCGATCTCGCCGACCTTGCCAACCGCAGCCCACGCCTTGCCGGACAGCGGGAAGTGCAGACGCGCGTTGCGCAGAGCGCGCGCAGCACCGGCGCGTCCGTGCCGCCGGTGGCGCAGCGCGTAGCCGGCGCGGACAGGGGGGATGCGTCGCCTGAGCCGGCATTTGTATCCTCCGTAGAAAGCGACGGTACGCAGTTGCCGCGCCGCCTGCGGGTGGGAATCGAAAGACTGGCTGGTCTTGGCATGCATGGCGTACGGGTCTACCGGAACTCGGCCCGGCCGGCGCAGTTGCAAGCGCGCGCGTTTGCCCAGGGCGACGACATTCATCTTGCGCCGGGAGAGGAACAACTGCTCCCCCACGAAACCTGGCATCTGGTGCAGCAGAGGCAAGGCCGGGTCGGGGTCACGATGCGTGCGGCCGGGCATGCGATCAACGACGATGCCGGGCTGGAACGGGAAGCCGATGCCATGGGCGCGCTGGCCTTGTCGTCCGGCGTCGGCGACAGCGCGAACGAGGCGTCGACCAGTGCGGCGCGTCCTGATCCGGACGATGGTCGGGCGTTCCCTGGCGGCACGCATAGCGCTGCGGCAAACCCGCACGGCGCGGTCGCGCAGCGTACGCCGGACGCCGCCATCGCATCGCTCCCGGCGCACGCCCCCGAAAAGCAACAACTGGAACAGATCCTGGCGAATACGAGGCGCCTGTCCAGCACCTATTACGCCGTTACTGCCGGCAGTCCCGCGTTCCACACCCTGAGAGGCGAAATCCGGCTGGCGGTTGCCAAGGTCGACAGGATTCATGCATCCTTCGCCAACACCTGGAATACTGGCCTGAAACGCACCGCGGTTGAGTACATCCCGTCTGAGGAGCCCGATTATCAACAGCGTGCGGCAAAGCCGGAGCCCACCGCAGACGGGCTGCCGGGTTACCTGACGCAGTGGCAGCGCAAGATGCATAGCGATAAGAGCATGACGGCCGACAAGAAGTTCGCTTCGGTCCTGCCGATGATCCTGAGCGAACCCGAACTGCCGCCCGCGCTGCACGTGGCATTGAAGCTGTTGTTCACCCATACCTCCAATTTCGTGCCCGTCGAGATGCAGGGGCGTGATATACGAAGCGTCGAGCATGGCCAGTACAGCAGAACGAGCATGACCCCGGTGCGTAGCGGCAACTCGACACACCTGCGCAACGATGGCGCAATGGCGTATGCAGAGAACGACGAGCAGATCCCCGCCGGACGAACCTTTCAGGTCACCAATCAGCCCTTGCATGCCGCCCTGGTGCGCGCCGCGAAGCTGTCGTCCAATATCGAGGCGATGACGCACTACGGCGATACGGATAGAGCGCGGCTCGCCTATTCGGAATACACCAGCAGCGCGGGCAGCCACACCGGCTCCCTGGGCCTGATTCCGAATATGCACCGAACGCTCGAGGTTGGCGGCTATCTGGAAAGCGACCCGGAGCGCAAGGCATTTGGCGGCAAAGGGCATGACGAATGGAAACCGACGCCACTTCCCGCGAACGATTGGCGCCCGGTCGTTTCAGCTGAAAGACTACAGCCCAATACGGACCAGAACTACCATGACTTCCTGCTCGCCGACAGGGCCGAGCTGGTGTTCGAGACCGCCGCCGCGATCAGGCAACTGTATGCCGATGCGGACATCCATCTGAGCGTGCTCCCGATACAGTCGTCGTCGCACGCCAGCCTGATTCTCGACCTGCGCTATCCGGACGACTACCCGGAAGACAGGAAGCTGAGCGAGGCGCAGTGGCGCGAGCTGCTGCTCGCCAAGTTCAACGCGGCCGCCGCCGAGGCGAAGCTGCTCACGCGGATCACCCATCGCGCCAGTTTCGGCTTTCCCTATCCAACCGCGTCGTCCGTCGGCGGTCCGGTGCGCATTTGGCCCGGCCTGGCCCCCAAAGACGTGTTCAAGCGGATCGTCGTCGACACGCTTCTCAGCCTGAACGATGTGAAGAAGGTGGCCGCAACCGCGAAAGCCAAGGCCAAGACCCTGAAGCGGCCATTTGCGGCGACACGCATGCCTGAAGCTGCAACGTCCAGTGCCAGCGGCACAGGGGGCGCGCGGGGCGAGGCCATCCTGCACATCGAGGCCTTGAAGACGGCCGTGCGCTACGCACAGGACACGATGAGCACGGCGCACTCGGCCTTGGGGCCGGCGCGGCTGGTGGAGTGGGTGCGTGTCAGGCTGCGCAAGAATCTGCTCAAGGCCGACTATTGCCTGAAGGGCCATGCGCCCGGCATGCCTGCCGACCATGACTACGTCCAGATCGCCGGGATTATCGAAAACCTGATGGAATACAGTTACTTGCTGGAGGCCATGCTGCACGAACCGGTGCAACAGGAAGACGTTTACCCGCGCTACCTTCAGGAAACACTGCAGCTGAACCAGCGCGCCATGCACCAGGCGACGTTTTATCTGGACAGCGGCATGCAGGCGCTGGTGTGCGCCCACCTCGTCGCGCGGGCATGGCTGGAGAAGCTGGCGAGCCAGGACAAGGCCAAGGTGTTCAACGGTGACAGCCTGCAAACGGTCGACCTGAACAGCTACTTCGAGTACGCGAGTATTGACAAGAAAAATTTGCGAATGAATGCGATGAATCGAGGTAGCGACGGAAGCTATGTCCCTGAGCATGCGCTATTAAAGCAATTGGAAACGAGAACCCCGGGCATCGTGTCCGCCGATCTGAATCCCGTCCTGAACAAGGCCAGTTCGGGGGAAACGCAAGCATCGCCGGGAGCCGTCTTCGGCCAGCTCGCCGGCAAGCAGGGGGCAAAGAATTCGACCACCATACCGATCGTCGATATCACCAACGCTTCCCTGGGCGCGGTGGACAAGCTGAACCTCGGCGCGGGATACGCGAATTTTTTCGTCGCGGAAAGCCTCTCCAAACACCAGCAGCTGGGGGCGGACAAATTCACGATGGGCAGGCTCAGTGCCGTCGGCACCGAGGCGTTCGTGGCGTTGGCGAAGGAGATCATCGCGCCCATCGCCGAGTTTGCCGCCCATCCGCTACCGGCCGCATACCGCCAGCGCATGGACCGGATGTTCTATGGCGATCCCCGGGGCGCACCCGATGGCATTGCGTCCCATGCCGCGCATCCGGGCGCGGTGCCCGGTTCGCATCCGAATGCTGATGTTTTCAATGGATTGGACCTGCTCGTTGCCGCGGTAGCCGAAGAATCGATGATGATGGAAGAAGAGTACCCCGACCCGGCGCGGCAACCGGAGCACCCGGCGTTCAGCGGCGCGCCTCAGATGAGCGCGCCGTTCGCCTGGTCCGCACCGTCGGTGCCGTTCAGTTTCTACCCGACGACACCGGATGCTTCCGGCGCGACGTATGCCATGCCTCGATCCGCCTCGTACAGCACGATGCAATCAAATCTGTTCAATTTCCCGAGTACTGCGATGCAGCCCCAGCCACATCCATTCGTTTACCCGGGTGCTTCAATGGCTCAGCCCGTGCTTTTCAACACCCCGTTCATGTCCTTTCATCCGGGCGCGATGCCTTATGGCAGCTACCGGTTCGCCATGGGCGGCGCGCCGTTCACGCAAGCTCAGCCTTGGTTATCCAGCTCTCAGCCGCCCACGACATCGCCATTCGCTTCCGGATTCGGCAGCACGGAGCCGACGGGCGACAATGCACTCCAATCTCATGCGCGACCGAGCGCTTTTCGTCCATACCGCAGGCCTGAGGGTGGCCCCCATAAGCGACAGCGTCGCAACTCCGGCGATATTCTATAGCCGGGTGATATGACTGCGTGCTGCGCCGGCAGGCAGCCTTGTCATTCGAAAACCAGTGGCAACGTCGGTCTCTCTTTGATGGCCTTGTCGCCGTGATAGCCGGGGACCGCGCCCTGTGGCGAACACGCAGTTTCTCAAACTGGCCGCCGCTCGAAGGAACATGAAGAGCACTGCATGATGTGCGATCAGTGCCCGGGCGCCTCAGCAAGCGACCAGCTTGCGCAACCACCCCAGCAGCACCGTGGGCAGCAGCTCGGCGCGCTGCAGCAGGGCGTAGGCATGCTCGCCGAACACGGCCGGCAGGTAGGCCGCGGCCTGGCGGTCGATCGTCAGGCAGAACGGCGAGATGCCTTGCAGGCGCGCCTCGGTGACGGCCTGGCGCAAGTCTTCCACGCCGTAGCGCCCGTCGTACTGGTCCATATCGTTCGGCTTGCCATCTGAAATCACGATCAGCAGCTTGTGCCGCGCCGTCTGCGTCATCAGGGCGGCGCTGGCGTGGCGCAGGGCGGCGCCGGCGCGGGTATAGTTTTCCGGCTCCAGTCCGGCGATGCGCAGCGCCACCTCGTTGCCATACGGTTCGGGGAAGCGCTTGATGGCGCGCACCACGACCCCGCCCGGCCCCTCGCCGGAAAAGCCGAGCACGCTGAACGGCTCGTCCAGGCCCCGCAGCGCCTCGCACACCATGAGCAGGGCTTCGCGTTCGACATCGATCACGCGGCATTGGCCGGACACCCAGCTGTCGGTCGAGCCGCTGATGTCGACCAGCAGCATCACGGCCAGGTCGCGCCGGCCGCGCCGCTCGGCTTCGTACAGGCGCTGGTCGAGGTTGCCGCCGGCGAGCAGCTGCGCCTGGTTGTCGATCCAGCCCTGCTGGTCGATTGTGTCGCCGTCGAGCTGCTGGCGCAGCCGGGTGCGCTGGGCGCGCAGCAGTTCGAACTGGCGCCGCACCGCGCGCAGCATGGGCGCCTGGCGCCGGAAGATGGCATCCACCGTGGCCTGCGCGCCGGGCAGCGCGGTGCGCACCGTGACGATGGCGCCGGGAGCGCGGTAGCAACGGGTTTTCCAGTCCCATTCCGGATACGCGCACGCTTCGCCGTCGGCGGCCGGGGGCGCCATGCCCTGCTGCCTGGCTTGGGCGTCGGGCGGGTCGTCCGAGAGCAGCACCTCGCGCGCCGCGCCGGGTGTCGACACCATGCGCGCTTCAGGCAGTTCGGACAGCGCGTCGGCAAAGTCCTCGGCGGCGGTGCCGGTATCGCGGTCGGTGGGCCGCTGCACGCCCATGGCGTCTTCGGCCTGCTCGTGCGGCTGGGCCGTCTGCACCATCATCGGCCCGGCCGGCTGCTCGTCATCCTGGTCCTGCCGGCGCGCGCGCGGGCGGCGCGCCAGGCGGGCGCTGCGCCGCGGCCCGGACTCATCGTCACGCTCGCCGGCGCGGGAAGCTGCCGCAGCGCTGGCGGGCGCCGGCATGAATTCGCCCAGCCAGTCGTCGCCTGCCAGGACCCGGCGCTGCGCCTGCCCGGCCGGCGGGGCCAGGCCGGGCGCCATGCGGCGCGCCTGCTCCAGCACCTGGAGCGGCGTGGCGGCATCGGCGGGGGCGCCCGCCAGGACGTCCTGCAACGCCTGTTCCAGCGCGCGCAGGGATGGTGCGAGCGTGTGCACGGGAGGCCGCGCAGCCAGCGCCGCCCGGCGAAAATCGTCGAGCGCGCCCGCCATGCCGGGCAGGAGCCGCGCCAGCGCGTCGTCGGCCGCGCGCGCTTCGAGCAGGTGGTAGCAGGCTTGCACCCAGGGGCTCTCGCGCCGCGGGTAGTGCAGCGCGCTGGCGCGCGTGGCGCGCATGGCCTGCTGCAGCAGCAACAGGCGATAGCGGCTCAGCGCGCGCTGTTCCAGGCCGTCGATGCCGATGGCGCGCGGCAGCCAGATGCTGTCGCCATCGGTGCCCGGCAGCGCCGTGGCCGCGGGGGGCGCTTCATGGCGGCGCAGGAGCTTGTCGAGGAAGGTGCGCGGGGCCGGCGGCTGGGAAGGGCGCAGCCGGAAGCTGCGGCCGAAGACGGCGTGGGCCAGCAGGTCGAGGCGCGCGGCCACGTCGCACAATTCCAGCTGCGCCGGGCCGGGACGCGGGCGGTGGCGCCGCCAGTACGCTTGCACGAAGACGGTGGCATGCCGGGCGGCATCGGTGATGAGGTCTTCCGCCTCCGCCACGGCTAGACGAAACTGGCGCCGACCAGGTCGCGCATGGCGCCCACCAGGGCCGGCTCGTCCGACAGGGGGGCGACGATGGCGGCGTAGCAGGCGTCGGCCACCGGGATGCCGCCGCCGATCAGGCGCGCGGCGGCGATCAAGAGGCGGGTGCTGGGCACCTCGGCCAGGCCGCGGTCGCGCAACTGGCGCAGGCGGGTGCCCAAGGTGACCAGGGCGATGGCAAGGCTCGGTTCGACCTGTCCCTCGTGCGCCACGATGGCGGCCTCGCGTTCGGGCGGTGGAAAATCGAAATCGAAGGCGACGAAGCGCTGGCGGGTGGACGGCTTCATGTCCTTGAGCATGCGCTGGTAGCCGGGGTTGTAGGACACCACCAGCTGGAAGCCGGGCGCGGCCGCCACGGTGTCGCCGGTCTTGTCGATCGGCAGCATGCGCCGGTGGTCGCTCAAGGGATGCAGCACCACCACCGTGTCCTGGCGCGCCTCGACCACCTCATCCAGATAGCAGATGGCGCCTTCGCGCACGGCGCGGGTCAGCGGGCCGTCATGCCATGCGGTGCCGGCGGCGCCGATCAGGAAGCGTCCCACCAGGTCGGATGTGCTGAGGTCGTCGTGACAGGAAATGGTGATCAGCGGGCGCTGCAGGCGCCAGGCCATGTATTCGACAAAGCGGGTCTTGCCGCAGCCGGTCGGGCCCTTGAGCATCACCGCCAGCTGGCGCCGGTGGCATTGCTCGAACAAGGCTACCTCGCCACCGTTTTCCAGATAATAGGGCGCGTCTGGCGCCGGATCGTCCTTGCTCACGCCGCCCGCACCCCTGGCGCCAGGGCCGCCGGATCGCCTTCCTCAAGCGGTCCCAGGCGCGGTGCGAAGCGGAAGAAGTCGATGATGAACAGCGCCACCCCGATCGCGAACAAGGATCCGGTGACCAGCAGCATGACGAAGTGAATCTGGATTTTCAGCTGGGCATCCAGGAAGCCGAGGCCCATGATGCGTTCCAGATAAACCTGGCCGATGCCGGCCGTGGCAAACGACAAGGTCATGCCGAACATGCCGCCGAGCTGCAGCCAGAACGACCAGTAACCCATGGCGGTGCCTTCTTCCGGGCGCCGCGACAGCCCCGGCATGGCATAGGTAATCATGGCCAGCACGATCATGGCATAGGCGCCATAGAAGGCGGCGTGGCCGTGCATGGCCGTGATCAGGGTGCCGTGGGTCCATTTGTTCACCGACGGGAAGGTGTGCGCCAGGCCCAGCAGGCCGGCGCCGAACAGGGTGAACACGGCGCTGCCCACGGTCCAGTGCAAGGCCAGCTTGTTCGGATGAGCCATGCCGGAGCGCTTGATGGTCGAGTAGGCGTACATGGCCATGCCGACCAGGGCCACCGGTTCGAGCGCGCTGAAGACGCCGCCGATGGGCAGCCAGTAGGATGGCACGCCGATCCAGTAATAGTGGTGGGCCGTGCCCAGGATGCCGGCAATGAAGACCAGCCCGACGATCACGTACAGCCATTTTTCCATGACCTCGCGGTCGGCGCCGGACAGGCGGATCAGCAGATAGGCCAGGAAGCCGCCCTGGATCATTTCCCATACGCCCTCGACCCACAGGTGGATGGTCCACCAGCGATAGTAGATCGAGACGGTGTAGTTTTCATAGTGCAGCAGGGCCGGCAGGTAGAGCACGGCGGCCAGGCCCAGCCCGCCCAGCAGCACGCCCTCGGTGGTGGTCAGGCGGCCCGATTTCTTGATGGTCATGCCGATGTTGTAGAGGAACATGAGCATGACGATCACGATCACGATCTTGTGCGGCAAAGGCTGCTCCAGCAGCTTGTTGCCGGTGCCCCAGCGGAACAGATAACCGATGATGGCGGTCACGCCCATCAGCACCCACAGGACCAGCTGGATGTAGGCCAGCTTGGTGCTGTGCAGCTCGGTGCGCGATTCGTCCGGCACCACCCAGTAGGTGGCGCCCATGAAGCCGCACAGGACCCAGACGATCAGCAGGTTGGTATGGATGACCTTGGTGACATCGAAAGGGAGGATGTACAGCAAGGGATCGGGCCCCAGGTACTTGGTGGCCGACAGCAGGCCGAACACCAGCTGCAGCCCGAACAGGGCCAGCGCGACGGCGAAGTACCAATAGGCGACAGATTGCGACTTATATCTCATGGCAATAGCTCCGCAAAACAATTCGGCTCCAGCGTTGCTGGGCAATGACGCTTATTTCAGCGAGGACAGGTAGGCGGCCAGTTGGGCAATCTGCTCCGGGGTCAGGCTCTTGCCATAGGTGTCGGGCATGAAGGACTGGCCGTTGGCCGAATACATGGCGCCCGGCACGACGTGCGCGCTGGGTGTCATCACCGACTCGCGGATATACCCTTCCACGTCGGTGGCCTTGCCGTGGTAGCCGCCGCTGGCGAGCAGGGCCGTGGTGCGGGCCACCAGGCCTGCCAGCGACGGCCCGGCCAGGTTGACCCCGGGGGCGGTGGAATGGCAGGCGGTGCACGCCGGCACCGCGCTGCGGAACAGGCGTTCGCCCAACGCGATCGGATTGTCGTCGCTGGTGGCGGGCCGCGCCGCCGCTGGCGCACCGGTGGCGGCCGCGCCGGCGTCGGTGCCGGGGAAGGTGGCGCCAGTGACCAGGATGGGGCGCGGCGGCCAGCCCTGGTTGTCGACATTCGAGACCCAGTCGAGGAAAGCGATCAGGGCCGCAATGTCGGTGTCGCTGATATCCTGCTTGGGCATCAGGCGCCGGTGCCGCGTTTCGTCGTAAAACTTGGACGGGTCCTTCATGTACGCGGTGAGGTAGGCGTTGCCGCGCAGCTTGGTGATCTTGGTCAGGTCGGGGGCGTAGTAAGCCCCTTCGCCAAAGACCGTGTGGCAGTTGATGCAGTTATTTTCGTGCCACACATCCTTGCCGCGCGTGACCTGGGCAGTGATCTTGTCGGCATTGGTAAGGCGGCCGAACTGGCGGTGGCTGTCGAGTGTCAGGGCAAGAAAGGCGACCGTGGCGAGCACGGTGGAGCCGATGGCAAACAGACGCGCCTGGCGTTTGTTCATGGCACCTCCCTAGACTGAAATGGCGGGCCAGTAGCGCACCACGATGATCGCTGCGTAAGCGATGGCTGCGAGCATCAGCAGGATGACCAGGTACGCAAACAATTTAAGGGGAGTGATCCATCCTTGCATAGTGCCTCCTGGCTGGGAACTGCAGCAAGGCTAGCATGTTTATTGTCACGATTTACACATTCGACGAATTTGTCCAGGGAAGTGATCAACGCGCGGGCGCAGTTTGCCTCGAACCCTGGGACAATTTATGGTCACGCATGAAGATACCCCACTAGACCCCATTGTTTCTCTATTGAGAAATTTCGTGCGCAACACGCAATTGGGGCGTATTATTTCTTTTAAGGGAAACATTCCAGTGTAAAGATACTTCTGCATCATAATTTCCAAAAAGGGAAACAATGGCTCGCACTCTATCGGTTCCCGGCACGCCAGTTGGACCACGTATGAGTAGCCTTGCAGACCTCGGCGACCTGGTCCGCAACCGCCGCCTGGAGCTCAGACTACGAATTGATGACGCCGCCCATGCGTGTGGTGTGGCTGCGAACGTCTTTTCTCGCCTCGAGAATGGCGGGCCCATTGGCGCTGACCGACTCTTGCTTGTACTCGCTGGTCTCGGACTGACCATGCTGGTCACGACAAAAGAGCATGCCCATTCAATTCTTCCGGCCAGCGACCAATATTCCGGAGGGCCATTGTGACCCATCGCCTGCATGTTGCTACATTGGGTGCTCCAGTTGGGGAGATCATTTTTGACTCTCAGGATGACAACTATGGGTTCCAGTATGACGATGCTTGGGCCCGGTCGACAACAGGCTACTACCTGGCGCCTGCAATTCCATTCAACGCCGCTCCGCACAGCCCGGGCTCTGTCAAGCGCTTCCTGGAAAATCTGCTGCCGGAAGGCCGCGCGCTGGACATTGCAGCCCGCATGAGCCAGGTCTCGAAGAGTAATGTTTTCGCATTGGTCCAGCTACTTGGGAAGGAACCGGTCGGGGCCTTCAGCTTCCTGGCATTGGACGCTTCACCCCAGGAGGCCGCGGAAATAGCACAAAAGCAGTTCAGTGACGTTGTTCGCCGCCCCATTTCAGGCGACGAGCTGAGCCAGCGCATCCGCGAACGCGACGCGATTCCCTTCCCGGTATGGGACGGCAAAGTGCGCTTGTCGTTGGCGGGCTACCAAGATAAACTACAGGTCCTCATTGAGGGCGAGCGCTTATCGCTCGCCGATGGCGCGCTGAGTTCGACACATCTGCTCAAGCCAGAAAGTCGCAATCCGTACATGCCATGCATGGTAGCCAACGAACACTATTGCATGAGCCTTGCAGCACGCGTCAATCTGGCAGCGCGACTGAACCTGCCGGTCGCACCGGTCAGCATGAGACGCCTGCCGGAGCCTATCCTGCTCATTGAACGGTTCGACCGTGCAGTAGCGTGGAACCCGGAAGCTCCTGATACCGCGACGACGGTAACGCGGACGCACATCATCGACGCTTGCCAAGCCCTGGACCTCCCCTCGACCTTCAAATATGAGCGGAACTTGGGCGCCGGCAAGGACGTGCGCCACATACGAGACGGCGTGAGTTTCGAACGGCTGTTCGGCCTGCTCAAACAGACGGTTGTGCCAGCAGCAGCGCGCATTTACCTGCTTCGATGGGCAATCCTGCAACTCATGCTTGGCAACAGCGACGCTCACGGGAAAAACATTTCCTTCTTCGTTCGACCGGCCGGCTTGGTGCCCGCGCCAATGTATGACCTCGTATCGGTGAACGCCTATGGCGACCACGTCGAGCGGGACATGGCCCTGGCGTACGGGGACGTGTTCATACCTGAGGAAATAACTCCGCATGCGCTTGCCGACTTCGCTCATCGCACCGGAACACCACCAGCTCAGATGGCACGTGAAGTCACACTCATTGCACGTGCTGTGCTGCGCCTCGCGCCGGAGCAAGCAGCCATGGACGTCTACATCGGCGACGAGCGTGCACTTGTCGCTCAGATTGCCAAGTATATTTGCGCCCAGGCCAACCAGCTTCTGGCTATTGCGCGCGAAGTCCCCAAGGTCAAGCCGTCTTTGTTTGAACATGTCAAAGGTGCACGACGTTAGCACAGTTGCCCCACGCGTTCTTACCGTTGCGCCAATGGCAAAACGACTTTTCAGCACTGGCCGGCCGCGACATGATCGCATGCAGCCATCCGGGCCTCGCGCGTTCAGGCAGCCCGGCAATGAACCCGGCGGTCCCCTTGTTCTTATTGCTCAGAGCAAGCTCCCCTCCCATGTGAATTTTGCATAAGCATTGTCGTCACCACCCGTTCATGGGTATATTGCAACATGCGACGGCTGGAATTCCCGGGCCGTAAGGAAAAAACGACGTGAACATCAGACACCTGCTCTTCGCTTTTACCGCACTGCTCTCGCTCGCCCCCCATGGCGCGGCGCAGGAGTCGCCGACCTTGCGCAAAATCGCGGAAACGGGCGTCATCAGCATTGGCTTTCGCGACAAATCGATCCCGTTTTCCTATCTCGACAAGCAGCAGCGGCCGACCGGCTATTCGATCGAACTGTGCTATCGCATCGTCGACGCCATCCGCACCCGGCTCAAGGCGCCCGGCCTGGAAGTGATGCTGCGCCCGGTCACCTCCGCCAACCGCAACGCGTTCATGGTCAACGGCATCGTCGACCTCGAATGCGGCTCGACCACCAACACGCTCGAGCGGCAAAAGGAGGTGGCATTTTCGGTGACGACCTTCGTCGCGGCCACCAGCCTGGTCGCGAAAAAGACGGCCCGCATCGATTCGCTGCAAGCGCTCAAGGGCTCGACCGTGGTGTCGACGGCGGGCACCACGGCCATCAACGCGCTGGGCGAAACCGCCCAGGCACAGGGGCTCGACCTGCACATCATTCCGGGCCGGGATCACGCCGAAGCGTTTTCGCTGGTCGAGGCCGACCGCGCGGTCGCGTTCGTGATGGACGATGTGCTTCTGCACGGGCTGGTCGCCGCCGCCAAGGACCCGGGCATGTATGCCATCGTCGCCACAGATTTGCCGGTGCAGCCGTACGGGATCGTGGTGCGCAAGAACGACCCCGAATTCAAGAAACTGGTGGACGAAGCCATCGTCGCGCTGTTCAAGTCCGGCGAAGTGCATCAGATCTACCGCAAGTGGTTCGCGCCACTCCAGCTTCCAATGAGCCCGGCGCTGAAAAAGGCGATTGCCGCCCCCACCGATTCGGGCGACCCGGCCGCCTACCGGTGAAGCAGGCAATTGGCGCGGCCTACCGCGCCCCTGCGCAACGAGCCTGCCTTGCAAGGCAGGCTTCCTTCGCCCGTTATCATAGGAATAATCGCCGAACAGATTTTTCGCCGTCCCGCAGCAGTAAAACGCGTCATGAACAATGGCGCCGTCCATAAAAAACCATCGTCCCTTTAGGAGATCGCATGCTTCACAAAAATCCCGCGCAATCGATGATCGCGCTGTTTGCCCTCTGGTTCTGCATGGCCTCGGCCACGCAGGCGGAAACTGCCGCGCCCAAGCTGGCCAACGTGACCATCCTGGCCACCGGCGGCACCATCGCCGGCTCCGGCGCCAGCAGCACCACCACGGTCGGCTACACCGCCGCCACGGTCGGCGTGCAGCGCCTGATCGCGGCGGTGCCCGAACTGGCCAAGGTGGCCAATGTCAGCGGCGAACAGGTGTTCCAGATCGCCAGCGAGAACATGACCAACGAGCACTGGCTCACCCTGGCCAAGCGGGTCAACGTCCTGCTGGCCCAATCGAACGTGGACGGCATCGTCATCACCCACGGTACCGATACCCTGGAAGAAACGGCTTACTTCCTGAACCTGGTGGTCAAGAGCCGCAAGCCGGTGGTGGTGGTGGGCGCGATGCGGCCATCGACCGCGATCTCGGCCGACGGCCCGATCAATTTGTACAATTCGGTGCTGCTGGCGGCCAGCCCCGAGGCGGTCGGCAAGGGCGTGCTGGTGGCGATGAACGACCAGATCCAGTCGGCGCGCGACGTGACCAAGGTCAATACCTCGACCCTGGACTCGTTCCGCACGCCGGAACTGGGCCTGCTCGGTTATATCCAGGGCAGCAAGCCATTCTTCTATCGCCAGCAAATGCGCAAGCACACCAGCGAGACCGAATTCGACATCAGCGCGCTGCAGGTGCTGCCGCAAGTGGACATCGTGTATGGCTATGCGAACGTCGGACCGGTAGCGGTCGATGCGTTCATGGCCGCGGGCGCCAAGGGCATCATCCACGCCGGCGTGGGCGACGGCAGCCTGGCCAACAAGGTCAAGCCGGCGCTGGTTGCCGCGCATGCCAAGGGCGCGGTCGTGGTGCGGGCCAGCCGCGTGGGCCAGGGCATTTTGGCGCGCAACGGCGAAGCCAATGACGACGAACTGGACTTCGTGGTGGCCGACACCCTCAATGCGCAGAAGGCGCGCATCCTGCTGATGCTGGCGCTGACCAAGACCACCAGCACCAAGGAGATTCAGCGGATGTTTTACACCTACTAAGTTCTAACCGGGGAGCCTGTCCTGCAAGCCAGGCCCCCTGCCCAGGCGGCTAGAGCGCGCCCATTCCCCGCTCGCCGCCCGGCGCCGGCCGGAAGTCGTCGATGACGATGCCGTGCCGGTGCAGCTTGTCGTACAAGGTCTTCTTGCCGATGCCGAGCGCATCGCAAATCGCTTGCGGACGTCCGCCGTGCTGTTTGAGCGCCTGTTCCACCAGGGTCTTTTCGACCATCTCCATCTGCTGCGCCAAGGTCGTCGGGGCCGCAGCCGCATCGGCGGCGTCCAGGTGCATCCCTGGCAGTCCCAGCACGAAACGGTCGGCCGCGTTGCGCAGTTCGCGCACGTTGCCGGGCCAGTCGCCGGCCATCAACCTGAGCATGTCGTGTGCGGCCAGGGCCGGGGCCTCGCGCCCGTAGCGCAGCGCCGCCTGCAGCGAAAAATGTTCGAACAAGATCGGAATGTCCTCGCGCCGTTCGCGCAGCGGCGGCAGTTCGAGCACGGCGACGTTGAGCCGGTAATACAGGTCGCTGCGAAACTTCTGCTGCACGCTCAGTTCCTTCAGGTCGCTCTTGGTGGCGGCGACGATCCTGAAGTCGACCGGCACGCCCTGGTTCGAGCCGAGCCGCTCGATCTTTCGTTCCTGGAGCGCGCGCAGCAGCTTGACCTGGAGCGCCATCGGCATGCTTTCAATTTCATCGAGCAGCAAGGTGCCGCCGTGGGCATGCTCGATCTTGCCCACGCGGCGCTTGCTGGCGCCGGTGAACGCGCCCGCCTCGTGCCCGAAGATCTCGCTCTCGAACAGGTTTTCGGGCAGGCCGCCGCAATTGATCGCGACGAAGTTGGCCTTGCTGCGTTTGCTGTGCTCGTGCAGGCAACGCGCCACCACTTCCTTGCCGGTGCCGGTTTCGCCGAACACCAGCACGTCGGCCGGCGTATCGGCCAGGTTCAGTATCTGGCGCCGCAGTTCGCGTATCGCCGGCGAGTTGCCGAGCAAGGTCGCCTCGATCCCGCGCCGGTCCTGCAGCTGGCGCCGCAAAGTGTCCACTTCGAGGCGCAGCGCGCGTTTTTCCATGGCGCGCGACACCACCTCGACCAGGCGCTCCATCGCGAACGGCTTCTCGATGAAATCGTAGGCGCCGCAGCGCATTGCCTCGACCGCCATCGAGACGTCGCCATGGCCGGTCACCATGATGACCGGGATGGTTGTGTCGAACGCGCACACCCGGCGCAGCAGTTCGAATCCGTCCATGCCAGGCAGGCGCACGTCGCTGATGACGACGCCGGCAAAGCTGCTGCCCAGTTGCCCGAGCGCGTCCTCGGCCGACTCGAACGGCGCCACCTCGAACCCGGCCAGCTCCAGGGTTTCGGTGACGCTGCTGCGCACGGCCAGGTCGTCTTCGACGAACACGATGGTGAAGCCTTCATACATGACTCGTTTCCTCCACTAGTATCAGGTCCAGTTCGAAGACGGCGCCGCCTTGACCATTCGACGCGCGCAAGGTGCCGCCGAAATCGCGCACGATGTCGGCCGAAATGGCCAGGCCGAGCCCCAGTCCCTGGCCCGGCAGCTTGGTGCTGAAAAATGGCTCGAACAGGCGCGCCATCACCGCTTCCGGAATGCCGGCGCCGCTGTCGCTGACCTGGATGTGCGCGCGTCCGCCCGCGCTCCACAGGCGGATGGCCAGGTTCTTGACCGGCGCATCGAGCATGGCGTCGAGGGCGTTGGCGCACAGGTTGATCAGCACTTGTTCGAGCCGGTTGGCGTCGCACATGGCGCGCACCGACGGCGCCAGGTCCAGCTGCACGCAGGCGTGTTCGGTGCGGATCCGGTTCTCCAGCAGCTGCAAGGTATTGTCGAGCGCCGTGGACAGGGTGAGCGGGGCCATGGCCAGGGGCGTCTTGCGCGAGAAGGATTTGAGCTGCTCGGTCAGGCGGCCCATGCGTTCGGTCAGGTCGCTGACCGAACGCAGGTTTTTTTCCACGCGCGCCAGGTCGCCGCGCTTGAGCAGCAGCTGGGCATTGAAGGAAAGCGAGCGCAACGCGGTGAGCGGCTGGCTGATTTCGTGCGTGATACCGGCCGACATCTGGCCGAGCAGAGCGAGTTTGCTGGCGTGCAGCAGGTCGTCCTGGGAAGCGCGCAGCACCTGTTCGGCGTGTTCGCGTTCGCCGATTTCATGCAGCAGTGCGCGGTTCATCGCATGCAATTCGGCGGTGCGGTCGGCCACCCGCCGTTCCAATTCGTCGTGCGCGCGCTGCAGCGCTTCGCGCGCGTGCAGGCGGCTCGCGATCGCGCGCCGGCGCATCGCCACGAACAGCGCGAGCAAACCGAGGAAGCCGGCCAACAGGCCGGCGACCACGGCGTTTTGCCCGGCCTGCAGCTTGACCGGCGCGGCATTGGTGAGCGTGAGCAGGCGCCAGCCCTGGCGCGCCATCGGCCGGCTCTGGCTTGCGTAGCGGGTCGATGGCGCGGCCGGGTCCAGCGCGCGCCAGGCGACGACCGGCTTGCCCTGGTCGATGGCCTGCAGGTCGGCCTTGCGGTTGCGCCACTGGGGCGCGGAGGAGAGCACGATCACGCCGTCGGCGTCGAGCACCATGAAAAAATCGTTGCGCGACTGCGCGGCCGAGGCGCCCCAGGTCGACTCGATCGGGTCGAGGCTGATCTTGACCACCACCACGCCGAGCACCATGCCGCCTTGCAGCACTTGCTGGGCGAAATAATACTCGGGCGAGTTGCGCGCCGCCGCGCGCGAAAAATGGCGCGCAGGCCCGCCCTGCATGGCGCCGGAAAAATACGGCAGGGCTGACAAATCCATGCCGACGCTGGTCTCCGGCTGGTACCAGTTGCTGGCCGCCTGCACCAGGCCCGCCGTGTCGAGCACGAAGATGGCGAGCGAGCCGGCACGCGCGTTCAGGCTGGTCAGGCGCTTGTTGGCGCGCTCGCGCAGGCCGGCGCCGCCCGGGTTCCTCAGCAGGGCGTGCACGTCATGATCGAGGGCGACGATGGCGGGCAGGTATTCATGCCGGCCCAGTTCGCTTTCGAGGGCCGCCGCGTACAGCTCGAGCTGCTGCGCCTGGACTTCGCCAAGCTGCGCATAGCCGCGCCGTTCGCTCCATGCATACACGAAGACGACGGCGGCGCACAGGCCGATGATCGCGGCCCATGCCGCGACTGTGCCCGCGGAGCGGGAAACGGCGAATTGTCGGAACGCCTGCAATGCTCACCTCGGCGCGTGTGGTTAGTGTTGGCGCGGTCCGGCAAGGGGAGGCGACTGCGGTCTATCTTACCCCAGAAAATTCTGTCGGATATTAATTTCGGCAATAAGCAGAAAGTCGGGTTTCTAAATCCACACGCCGGGAAACGGGTTTGTGTGGAATGCCGCACGCACGCTGCTGATCGGCGTTTCTGGATGATAGAAAATATCCATGTCAATCAAGGCGGTGGAGTGTTTCTTGAGATATTTACATTGCTGGCATGCAAACTGCTATGGATAGGAGGCAGGGATGGAAACACATGTCGAATAATCGGCAGTGCAATGGGTGACGGTCATTCGCGCCGGCCCATTAAAAATATATAAAAGCGGGAGACAGCAGTGGATATGAAATGGGTCGAAGACTTTCTTTGCCTGGCCGATACGCGAAGCTTTTCGCGCTCCGCCAGTGAGCGGCACTCCAGCCAACCGGCATTCAGCCGGCGCATCCGCTCGCTTGAAACCTGGCTCGGCGCCACGCTCGTGGACCGCAGCTGCAATCCTCCCTCGCTAACGCCGGCAGGCCACGTATTCCGCGGCCACGCACTCGGCATTATGCAACAGGTCCACAAGGCCAAGCATATCCTGCGGCACGCTCCGGATTATCCCGGCGGCGGCATTTAACTTACTCGCCAGCGCGGCAATTCACCTGTTCCATGCACGGCGTGGAATGGACCGGTATTGCCGATCAAATATAAAAACGATTAATAACTGAGGAAAATGAATGAATAAGATCATTATCGCCATCATGGCATCGAGCCTGGTTCCGGCAGCCGCCATGGCGCAGTCGGCGATTACCGTGTATGGCGTGGTCGACGCCGGATTTGTGCGCGAAACGGGCGGCGCGGAGGGCAAGGTCAATACACTGGGCAGCGGTGTCGCCTCCGGTTCGCGGCTGGGCTTCAAAGGCACGGAAGACCTCGGCGGCGGCAACAAGGCCTACTTCGTCCTGGAAAACGGCATGAAGATCGATACCGGCAGCGCGGGCCAGGGCGGCCTGCTGTTCGGACGCCAGGCCTACGTGGGCCTGTCCGGCACGCCCGGTTCGGTCAGCTTCGGGCGCCAGTATTCGCCGTATTACCGCACCATGCGCGACACCGTCGATCCGTTCTGCGACGGTTTGGCCGGCCAGGCGGGCAACATCACGGCCTCCAACGCCCGCCTCGACAACATGGTCGGCTACTCTTCGCCGGCACTGTATGGCTTCGCGGCGGAGCTGGCCGTGGGCCTGGGTGAAGTGGCGGGCAATTCAGCCGCCAAGCGCGCCTACAGCTCGGTGCTGTCGTATACGGCCAAGTCCCTGGTCGTCACCCTGGGCTGGCATCAGCAGCAAAATGCGCTGGCCACCGACAGCAGCAGCAATACCTTGCTCGGCGCCAAGTACGACTTTGGCGTGGCCGAGGGGCACCTGGGCTACGTGCGCAACAAGGGCCTGCTCGGTGCGCGCAGCGAAGACGCGATCATCGGCGCGACCGTGCCTTTCGGCCCGCACAAGGTGTACGCCTCGTATGTCCGGCATGACGACGCAACAAACGCCAACCGCGACGCTTCCCAATGGGGGCTCGGCTACACCTACGCACTGTCCAAACGCACCGACGTGTACGCGGCCTATGCGCGCATCAGCAACCGCAATGGCGCCACCTTCAAGGTCGGCAACGCCACCACGGATGGCACCGGCAACACCGGGACCAACCTTGGCATCCGCCACATCTTTTAATCCTGTTGAGTTCCCCCCGGCCGCCGCGCGGCCGGTTTATCGCTTCGTGCCTTCTTCACCTCTTTGGAATTATCTGACATGAACTATGCAAACTATCTCGTTGTACTGCTCAGTGCAACCCTGTTCGGCACCACCGCGCAGGCGCAGGAACCGACCGGCACACTGGCCAAGATCAAGAAAAACGGCGTCATCACCCTGGGCGTGCGCGACGGTTCCATTCCCTTTTCCTACCTGGACGACAAGCAGCAGTACCAGGGCTATTCGATCGACCTGTGCATGAAGGTGGTCGCCGCCCTGCAAAAGCAGCCGGGCCTGGCCTCCCTGAAGGTGGCGATGAATCCGGTGACCTCGGCCAACCGCATCCCGCTGATGGCCAACGGCACGATCGACCTCGAATGCGGCTCGACCACCAACAACCTGGAGCGCCAGCAGCAGGTCGCCTTCGCCCCCACCATGTTCGTGGTCGCCAACCGCCTGCTGGCCAAAAAAACCTCGAACATCCTGACCCTGGCCGACATGAAGGGCAAGACCCTGGTGGCCACTGCCGGCACCTCGACCCTCAAGCAGATGACGATCCTCAACCGCGAGCAAAACCTGGGCATGAACATCGTGGTCGGCAAGGACCATCCCGAATCGTTCCTGATGGTCGAGACCGGGCGCGCCGCGGCCGAGGCCAACGACGACATCCTGCTGGCGTCGCAACGCGCCAATGCCAAGAAGCCGGACGACTACCTGATCACGGCCGACGCGCTGTCGGTCGAGCCGTACGGGATCATGCTGCGCAAGGACGATCCGGCCTTCAAGAAGGCGGTCGACGACGCCCTCATCGCCTATTACAAGTCGGGCGACGACGTGTATCGCCTGTACCACAAGTGGTTCCTGTCGCCGATTCCGCCAAAGAACATCAACCTGCACTTCCCGATGCCGCCCGAGCTGATCAACGTGCTCGCCCGGCCGACCGATTCGCCCGACCCGGCCGCGTATGCGGTGGTGCCGGACGCGCAAAAAGCGGCCTCCAAAAAGCGTTAATTTTTCTGTAGCCCAGCCTGGAACAATACTATGAACTATCACTGGAACTGGCGCATCTTCTGGGAGATTGCGCCCGATGGTGTCGGTACTTATTTCGACACCTTATTCTCAGGCCTGATGTGGACCCTGGCCACCGCGCTGACGGCCTGGATCATGGCGCTGGCGCTCGGCCTGGTGGTCGGCACCGTGCGCACCCTGCCGAACAAATGGCTGGTCCGCCTGGCCAACGGCTATGTCGAACTGTTTCGCAACGTGCCGCTGCTGGTGCAGATGTTCCTGTGGTATTTCGTCGCTCCCGACGTGCTGCCGCAAGCCGCCGGCGACTGGATCAAGGCCCTGCCCAACGCGCCGTTCGTCACGGCGGTGCTGTGCCTGGGCTTGTTTACCTCGGCGCGGGTGGCGGTCCAGGTCTCGACCGGCATCGCCGCTTTGCCGAGCGGGCAAAAAATGGCCGGCACCGCGCTCGGCCTGACCTTGCCGCAGACCTATCGCTACGTGCTGCTGCCGATGGCGGCGAGGGTGATCCTGCCGCCGCTGACCAGCGAGTTCCTCAACATCATCAAGAACAGTTCGGTGGCCTTGACCATCGGCCTGATGGAACTGACTGCCAGCGCGCGCGCGATCCAGGAGTTTTCGTTCCAGGTATTCGAGGCCTTCAGCGCCGCCACCCTGGTCTACGTGCTGGTCAACGCCGTGGTCGTGTTCATCATGCACCGGATCGAGGAAAAAGTGGCGATTCCTGGCTTGATCGTCGCCGGTGGCGCGGCGGGGGGACACTGAGATGGCGCTCGATTTCGATGTCGACGTGATAGCCCGCTCGTGGGTCTATCTGTTCCAGACCGGGATGGTGTTCACGGTCAAGCTGACCGCGCTGGCCATGACCGGCGGGATCGTCCTCGGTACCTTGCTGGCGTTGATGCGCCTGTCCAGCATCCGCGCGGTGTCGCTGCTGGCCTCCGGCTACGTCAACCTGGTGCGCTCGATCCCGCTGGTGCTGGTGATCTTCTGGTTCTACTTCCTGGTGCCGTATATCGCCGCCTGGATCATCGGCGCCGATTCGCCGGTACAGGTGGGCGCTTTCACGTCCGCGCTGATCACCTTCATCATGTTCGAGGCGGCCTACTACTGCGAGATCATGCGCGGCGGGATCGGCTCGATCGCGCGCGGCCAGGTATGGGCAGGGCGGGCGCTGGGCATGACCTACTGGCAGACGATGAGCCACGTGGTGCTGCCGCAAGCGTTTCGCAACATGATTCCCCTGCTGCTGACGCAGACGATCGTCCTGTTCCAGGACGTGTCGCTGGTGTACGTGCTGTCGATTCCCGATTTTGTCGGCGCCGCCAGCAAGATCGCCCAGCGCGACGGCCGCCTGGTCGAGATGTACAGCTTCGTGGCGCTGGTGTATTTCGTCCTGGGCCTGGGGCTGTCGTCCCTGGTGCGCCGCCTGCAGCAGCGCGTGGCGATCATCCGCTAGCGCTTTCTAATTGGAGAAGATAAATGATAGAACTTAACAATATCAGCAAATGGTACGGCAAGTTCCAGGTGCTCACCGAGTGCAGCACGCGGGTCAGCAAGGGCGATGTGATGGTCATCTGCGGCCCGTCGGGTTCGGGCAAGTCGACCCTGATCAAGACCGTCAACGGCCTGGAGCCCTTCCAGAAGGGGGGCATCACGGTGGACGGCGTGGCCGTGGGCGACCCGAAAACCAATTTGTCCAAGCTGCGCGCGCGGATCGGGATGGTGTTCCAGAATTTCGAGCTGTTCCCGCATTTGTCGATCCGGGAAAACCTGACCATCGGGCAGATCAAGGTGCTGGGGCGCAGCGCCGACGAGGCCAACGCCAAGGGCCTGAAGTACCTGGACCGGGTCGGCCTGCTGGCGCAGCAGGATAAGTTTCCGGGCCAGCTGTCGGGCGGCCAGCAGCAGCGCGTGGCCATTGCCAGGGCCTTGTCGATGGATCCGATCGCGATGCTGTTCGACGAGCCCACCTCCGCGCTCGACCCCGAAATGATCAACGAAGTGCTCGATGTGATGGTCGGCCTGGCGCAGGAGGGGATGACGATGATGGTCGTCACTCACGAAATGGGTTTCGCCAAACGGGTGGCCAACCGCATCGTCTTCATGGACCAGGGGAAGATCATCGAGGACTGCACCAAGGATGAGTTCTTCGGCACCCGGCGCTCGGACCGCGCGCGCGACTTCCTGGCCAAGATCATCCACTAACACATACCACTTTCACACTACAACAACGGAGCCGCCGCATGACACGCCAGCACGACATTCCCTCCTACCTCGTCCCCAAGGAAGATAACCCCTGGAGCGTTTACCTCGAACAGATCGACCGCGTTACGCCGCACCTTGGCGCACTGGCGCGCTGGGTCGAGACGCTCAAGCGGCCCAAGCGCATCCTGGTGGTCGACGTACCGATCGAGCGCGATGACGGCAGCATCGCCCACTTCGAGGGCTACCGCGTACAGCACAACATGTCGCGCGGCCCCGGCAAGGGCGGCGTGCGCTTCCACCAGGACGTGACCTTGTCGGAAGTGATGGCGCTGTCGGCCTGGATGACGGTCAAGAACGCCGCCGTGAATGTGCCGTACGGCGGCGCCAAGGGCGGGATCCGGGTCGACCCGAGAACCTTGTCGCAGGGCGAACTGCAGCGCATGACGCGCCGCTATACCAGCGAGATCGGCATCATCATCGGGCCGAACAAGGACATTCCCGCGCCGGACGTCAACACCAACGAGCAGACCATGGCGTGGATGATGGATACCTACTCGATGAACCAGGGCAGCACGGCCACCGGCGTGGTGACGGGCAAGCCGATTTCGCTGGGCGGCAGCTTGGGACGGCGCGACGCCACCGGGCGCGGCGTGTACGTCGCCGGCTGCGAGGCTGCCCTCAAGTGCGGCATGCAGATCGAAGGCGCCAGGGTCGCGGTACAGGGCTTCGGCAATGTGGGCGGGATCGCCGCCCGCCTGTTTTCGGAGGCCGGCGCGCTGGTGGTGGCGGTGCAGGACCACGGCGGCACCATCGTGCATGAAGGCGGCCTGGACGTGGCAGCCTTGCTGGCGCACGTGGCGCAGACCGGCAGCGTGGTGGGCTTTGCCGGCGCCGAGGACCGCATTTCGCCCGAGCGCTTCTGGAGCGTCGATTGCGACATCCTGATTCCGGCCGCGCTGGAGCAGCAGATCACCAAGGATAACGCCGGCCAGATTCGCGCGCGCGTCATCCTTGAGGGCGCCAACGGACCGACCACGCCGGAGGCCGACGACATCCTGCGCGAGAAGGGCGTGCTGGTGGTGCCGGACGTGATCGCCAACGCGGGCGGTGTCACGGTCAGCTACTTTGAATGGGTGCAGGATTTTTCGAGCTTTTTCTGGAGCGAGGAAGACATCAACGCCCGCCTGACCCGCATCATGCGCGATGCGTTCGCGGCCATCTGGCAGGTGGCGCAGGACAAGGACGTGTCCTTGAGGACGGCCGCGTTCGTCGTGGCGTGCACGCGCGTGCTGCAGGCGCGCGAGGTGCGCGGCTTGTATCCGTGATGAACTGAGCGGGGGGCAGTCTACTTCGGCGGCGCAAGCTCAGCTTGCCAAAACCGTTACGATCCACAAGCTCACTGACGCGGGAAGTGCTCCTGGAGCACTTCCCTTCGTTTTTAGAAGCTCACGCCGCCAGTGACGTAGAACTGACGTCCCAACGCACTTGCATAGCGCGCGTCGAATCCCGCCTGATTTCCGCCGCCCGCAGTACGAATACTGAGAGGTGGTTCTGCATCAAACACATTACGAATACCCAGGGAAATGCCCAGGTTAGCGTATTGTTTCAGCTGAATTCGCGTTTGCCAGTCAACGGTCGTAAACGCTTTCACGTCACGTTTGAGACCGGTGAACCCGACCGGCAAGGTGCCGTCAGCGTTGACGAGCTTTAACGCGTTGTCGTTCTCCGTCAGCACCTGATCGTGATAACCAGAGCGGAAATTGATCGCCAAGGTGTTGGTGTAGGTATCAAGACTGGCCCAGCTGGCCGACAGCCGCGAAACAATGCGCGCGGTGACGTTGTTGTATGCATCAAACCGGCCAACGCTGCTTTCCGTGGCAGATCCAGGCACGTCGACCTCGGATTTCAACATGTAGGTGCCATTCCACTTGAAGTCGAACTTGCCCACGCCGGTTCGCATTGAATACGAGTTGTCCCAGTCAATCCCGCGGTAGCGCGCTGCGGCTAGGTTAAATGTCGGAAGCAGCGTGACCAGCTTGTTGGCGCCGATACCCTGATCATAGACAACGGAGAAATTCTTGTTGAATTTGACCGGATCCGCGAAGGGAAACTGTTCCGGAAGGGTCGTCAGCTGGTCCTTCATGTTTACCGACCACAAATCCAGACCTAAGGACAAGCTCTTGACCGGATCGAAGCGAACACCGACTGCGTATTGGCGAGACGTCTCAGGCCGCAACCCACTTGGCCCGGTGAGGTTATTTCCACCGTTGAGCAAATACTGCTGCGTCGTTCCCGTACAGTACGCCGCGCGCGGATCCGGGGCTTTGACAGGGCAAGCATACGCCCCGGACGTATTGCCGGCCTGAACGGTGGGCGAAGCGATCGAGTCCATATTCGCCACCTTGAAGCCCGTCCCATACGATCCCCTGAACAGCAAATTATCGACGGGAGTGAAGCGGAAAGCGAGCTTGTAGGTTGCCTTCTTGTTGGAATTGCCCTGTTCCGCCGGAGGCAGAAGCTTCCCGTCCGATGGATCGAAGACCATGCTGTTTTTCACGGCCGCATACGCATCGTAGCGGGCCGCGGCCGTCACTTCCAAGGTCTTCAAGACTGGCGTCATCCACTCGGCGGAAGCGCCCCAGTTGTTGCGCTTGGCCGCGACAGGCAGGTGATCGGCCGAGTCGCCCAACGGGGTGTCGGTAAAATTGGGCTGTTGCGCGTTCGCTCCCTGCGAGATGGGACTCGGCATGAAATCGTAGCGTTGCTGCGAATAGTCACCGCTGAGCGCCAACTGAGAAGGTCCGCCAGGTGCGTCGAACAATGCGTGGCTGAGCGTCCCGCTAATCCTGTCCAGTTTGACTTCGGTCTTGTTTTCGTTGGTATTCAGAATTGCCGGCGCGAGAACAGCAGACGAACTACCCGATGGACCGAATGGATTGAACTTACCGGAAGCGACAATGTCGTTATAGGCATTCTTGCTCAGGAAGCCGCCCACAAAATTTGATTCCTGACTATTCTCCGAGTGCGTAAACGATGCCGAGTAATCGAACCCATTCTTCATGCCTGACGCGCCGAAGGCGAGATGCCTTGCATCGGTAATATAGTCTCTGGTCCTGCCTCCGGCGTCCGTGAACCGGATATTCATCGACGCGGATGCCACGTCGCCTGGCGACACACCGATCTTACCAAGATACGGCAACACTTCATTGGTATAGAGAGTCCCGGTCACCGGCAGAGTCAGGCGCTGAGCAGCGGGCGCATAGCGCGCCGTCTGCTTGTATTTTGAGAGGACAAGCTCGCCGAAAACATTCAGGTCAGGATTGAGCTTCATGTTGAAAGACGAGAAGAGACTGTCCCGCTCAGACTTCGGAACCAGCTGAACAGTCCCCGCGTAGTCGTACCAGCACGACTTGTCATCTGCCGTACCAACAAATGCAGTGTCAGGACCGCAGGCGCCGGTTTTAAAGTAAGAAGGCGAAAATATCTTCACCGTGTTGTCCTTGAGGCTCAAGGTGGCCGACGCCGGTGCGGTATTGGCCGCCAGAAGGTAAGTGGAATAATTCTTTCCGTTTTCGCTAAAGCGCTTCAGTCCGCTTTTTGCGAAATCACGATCCTTCGCATTGAGTTCGCGTTGAGCGTCATGAGCGTAGGTCACCAGGAGGTTGTACCCATCCTTGTCGAGGTCGCCGAACCCTTTGGATAGCGAGAAATTGGAGTTTCCTCCACCTGTTTTTCCTGGCCGATTCACGCCAGCATCAAATCGAAAATCCTGCTGGCTTTTTTTGAGAATGAAATTGATGACGCCTGCAATGGCGTCGGACCCGTATAAGGTTGAAGCACCGTCGGTCAGAATTTCCACGCGCTCGACCGCGCTCATCGGAATGCTGGCAAGGTTAACGGCGCTGCCCGATCCGTAGGACGCCATCCGGCGACCATTCAGCAATACCAGCGTATAAGCGGCTCCGATACTGTGGATCGAGGCGTTTTGAACACCGCCGCCGCTGCCGTTCACGGACTCCGATGCCGTGGTAAAGCCTTGCATCGATGAGAGCGATTGAACGAGCTCTTCAACGCTTTTAGCGCCCGTTTTTTGGATATCCGCCGCGCTTAAAAATTGAACTGGCAGCGCCCCTTCCTTGGCGATGCGTTTGATCGCCGAGCCAGTGATTTCCACTCGCTGTATTTCTGCCTCCTGAGCGTTAGCGCTCAGGCAAAATGCGGTACTGCCGCCGATCAGACCTGTCATACATAGAAGTCGTATCGCTGCACAAATCGATTTCTCTTTCAAGGGTGTCTCCCCAACATTTGGTTAGTTAATTTCTGAGTTTGTCCGGCTATGTCCGTCAGTATTTGGTGAATGGCATGCCGGGCTTATAGATATATGCAATATGCATACATATGTCGATTCCAAGCCGTTGGTCCGCTTGTGCCAAGTAGCGTCGCGAAGTGCGTGCTTTTAGCCGACTGAACGCGCCATAGCTGATGCATGCCGAAGCCATGGTTACGAAAATTGCTTCGGCGAATGTAGCCTAACCAGTTTGACCATTTGTATCTATGCGCCTTTCGCCCTGTTCAGGCGCATAACGTACATAACTTCCCGATCCAGGAAGTAGGCGGTCTATTGACCCACCTTCCATTGCGCATTTTCGGCAGCTGGAATCGGGGTTCCATCGACTCAGGAGTTACGGACATGCAAGAGCCAACGAAGCAGGAACGCTGGCCAGCGTGCCTGCAGGCACAGGCCGAATCCGGGCAAACGATGCACGCTTGGTGCGCCTTCAACGGTGTCACGGACGTGACCGTTCACTACTGGCGCAAACGCCTTGTGACCACCGGCGCGCGCGGCGCAATTCATCACGCTGCCTGATCCGACCGGAAATGCCGCCATGCGGAAGTGGAGACGCCAATACGCATGGGCAGCGTGGTGGGCTTTGCCGGCGCCGAGGACCGCATTGCGCCAGAGCGCTTCTGGAGCGTCGCTTGCGACATCCTGATTCCGGCCGCGCTGGGGCAGCAGATCACCAAGGATAACGCCGGCCAGATTCGCGCGTACATCATGCTTGAGGGCGCCAATGGACCGACGACGCCGGAGGCGGACGATATCCTGCGCGATAACGGCGTGCTGGTGGTGCCGGACGTGATCGCCAACGCGGGCGGTTAGGTGTAGTAGCCCGTAGATTCCGTTCAGCTACCCTCAATCGAATAAAAGATGCTCAATCGCAGCGTGGCACTTGCGTACCTATTTCTCGCTTCCGTTGCCACGATACCGGTGCATGATCGAGGGCATGGACTGGCAATCGAAGCATACCGCCGAAGGGTTCGCGCATGAATGTCCGCGCCAAGCCCGCCACACATGCCACGATATTGCCATCTGCCCGATAAGCGCCACCCGAAGCCGCGTTCAAACCCACAGCCGATACATCCAGAACGATTCGTCCATGATGAACCGCAGCGCGAATTCGCCGGGAGAAAAACCGGTAATCCGCTTGGTCGCCCGGCTCATGTGCGCCTGGTCGGCAAAGCCCCCGGACTGCGCCAGGCCGGCCCAGTCCAGCGGCTGCCCGGCCTCGTAGCGATCGCGCGCGGCGAAGAACAGATCCTCGGTGCGGACCAGCGATTGCCACTCGCGCAGGGAGCGGCCGCTAAATGACTTGATGCGCCGTTCCACATGACGCGTACTGTGCACGCCGCTCCATTGCTGGGCCTTCCACGCGAGGCGCTCGACCCAGTGCCTGCCCATCTGGCGCAGCGATGGCTGTGCGCCCGTCCTGCCCTGCAAAGCCTGCCACGGCACAGCAAGATGGTTCTCCAACACCGACAGCAGGGCGTCATCTTCACTGGCCAGGAGTGCATCCCAGAGAGGAGCCCATTGCGCGCCCAGCAGCTCGGCTGCTGGAACAAAGCGATCCTGAATGGCGGCGAGGTCAAACCCGAACAGGGCTTGGGCCGCGTCCGCATTGAAGCAAGCCATATAGCCCCGGCCCGTGCCCGGGGTCCAGCTCACTGTAGGGTGCGACTGGCTGCCCGAGATGACGACCGGCGACGCAAACGGGCGCCAGCATGGCCCGCTTGCGCTGTCCCCAATCAATCCCGCATCGAGGCCGCGATACCAGGAAATCGCCACCAGGGGTGACGCGGGAAAGTGGGACAGGCGCTGGGCACTCGTCAAGGCCAGCGAGCGAGTATCGCGGCCGACCAGGGCGACCAGCGCACCCTGCAATGCGGGAGGCGCCAGACGCAGCCATGCATGCGGAGCGCCGTGGCCGTCGGCGCGCGGACCGCGCTCCAGCGGCCCTGGCGGAAGCATTGACAGCGGTGGTTGAATGGAGCTCATCGCTTGCCAGTATAGCAAGCAGCTTCCCCAAGCGGTGATGTCGTTTCGGTTCAATACACAATGCCAGCCGAGGTCGACAATGCTGTCATGAATACGACCTCGCCTCCACAATGCCCATACGGGCACGGCAAAAACGCTGCCGCGCCTTCCCTCCATCCGCCGGGAGTGTGGCCCCCGGGACCAGCGTCCGGACTGACCGGCTGGACCGTGCTGCGCCGCATGTCCCGTGACCTGCTGGGCTCGGTGGCGGAATGGCGCCAGGCATACGGCGACGTGGTCCATCTGCGCATATGGCCTGAACACCAAATTGTGGTGACCGACCCGCAACTGGTGCGTGATCTGTTGGTCGGCCATCACCTGGAATTGCGCCGCTGGGAGCGAGGCATCAGCGTATTTTCGCAGCTGCACGGACACAGCGTTCTCACCGCCGAGGGGGAAGCGTGGCGCGCCAAGCGCTCCGCCTTACAGCCAAGTTTTTCGCCTAAGGCGGTGCAAGCCTTCGTTCCGGCTATAGCGGGTGCTGCCGCGAAGACGTTTGCACTCTGGCCCAGGGGCGAGGCAGACTGGCCTATTGAAAGCGCTCTTACCTCCCTCACGATGGACGTCATCTTGCGCATGATGTTTTCCAGTGAGATTGACGAGGACGCGCGCGCCGCGGAAGGTGCGCTGAACGACACTGCCAAAGCCGCGAATGCCGAGATGTACTGGCCAGCAAGTTTGCCCGACTGGATGCCGTGGAAACGCGCCAAGCGGCGAGGCATCGCCTTGCTCAAGCGCCTGATCAGCGGACACGTCGAGAAAAGGCTGGCGCTGGCGCCTGATGCATGGCCGGAAGATCTGCTCAGCCGGCTGCTGGTTCTGCACCGCGACGATCCTGCGGCCTGGCCACTGAAGGCCGTGCACGACGAATGCATGACTGCTTTCCTGGCCGGCCACGAGACGACGGCGGCAACGCTGACCTGGTGGGCTTGGTGCATGGCGGCAAACCCGCAGGCGCAGGAGCTGGCGCGGCGCGAGGTGGAGACGGTATTGCAAGGCAGGCTGCCCACGGCGCAGGATCTTCCCTCGCTTGCCTACCTGGCCACGACGCTGCAAGAAACGCTGCGCCTGTATCCTGCCGCGCCGGTACTGTTGTCGCGCCGCTCCACGCTGGCGATGACGCTGGGCGGCTGGCAGCTTCCCGCTGGAACGATGTTCATGGTGCCCCTACAGTTAATGCAGCACGATGCGCGCTGGTATCTGGACCCGAGTGCGTTTCGCCCCGAGCGCTTTGACTGTGGCGCGCCAGACTTGCCGCGTGGGTCCTTCATGCCATTTGGCACAGGTCCCCGAGTTTGCCTGGGCCAGCACTTGGCAACGACGGAGATGACGGTCATCGCGGCAATGCTGTTGCAGCGCTTCACGGTGAGCGTTCCCGAAGGGATGGCGGCGCCCCGGCCGGCCTTCAACATCACGCTGCGCCCGGAATGTCCGCTTCGTTTGCGACTAAAAGAATACATACAAGGCGGATAACACGGAAGGCTCGCCCGAGCCAAGCGCGCGGCCGGAAACAAGAACAACAAATCCGCTTAGCGTCGCCGTTTTTGGGGGGTGCATGTTCATGGAATAGATCGGCTAAGTTAGCTACTCGCTGAACGACACCTCCACATGAATGGTGTCGATTCCGAGCCCACCCGCTCAATCCCAAGTCAACGAAACATCACGAAGGCTCGTGAAGACGACCTGGTTTGACGCTAAGCTCCGGTGTTTCACGCCGCCTATTCTGGGAATATATACGGCAATTGGCCCGCGCGGAATTTCTCAATGCATTTTTCAATCAGTGGCCAAGCAGTCATCGGCGTCATATACCCCGCCTCCGGCCATGTACCGTAATCCTCTTCAACGAGCCAACCGGACAGCACACCAACACATGGCAGCTGCTCTGGATCAATGTCTTTATCATCGACTATTTCAAGCGACCAAGATGAACCACGCGCACGCAAATACCACGGAAAACCGTCAACCCAACCACTTCCTTGAAGCGGGCCCTGGCCTGCCAAGTATCCATGTCAACAGCGATGTCAGGCAGATTCCTTATTTTCGGGTGAGCAGTGCTGCCGCCAACAAAACGACGATTGCCGCGGCGGCATAGGGCGCACTTGGCGAAACCCCATACAGCCAGGCAGCTCCCAATGGCCCCGCCGTGCGGGCGATCGCTTGCTGCGCTTGGTTGGCTCCCTGGACCTCGCCCTGCCGTTCAGCCGGCGCGGCGTTGGCGATCAAGGCACTTGCAGATGGTTGAAACAGACCGTCCCCAAATGTGAAGATCGCGATCCCGGCCACCAGAAGCGTCGCGGCAGCGTGAAGGGGAAGCAGCGCAAGCAACACTAAGCCGAGGCCATTGATCACAAGGCCAGCGGTGGCGACGCGTCGCTCTCCAAAGAGCGACTGCAGCCGGGGCGCGGCGAACCCTTGACTGACGATGTCCATGACGCCAACGCCGGCCAGTACCAGACCGATGCTGGTAGGTTGAAATGCCAACAGATCCATGAGCAGCACAGTCAAGTTCGCCTGAAGCACGGCGCCCCCCAAGGTAAAGCAGAACACGACCGCAAACAGTAGGCGCAGGCGCCGGTCGCGCAGCGTACGCACCAGCTGGCTGATCGCATTGAATTGGCGCCAGCTGAGGTGCGCGCGGCGGTTGGCGCGTTGATGACTCTCCGGCAAGTAGAACCAGACCAGGATAAAATTTACCATTGCGAGTCCAGCCGCGCCATACAAAGGCGCCGACAGCGAGACCTGTCCAAGAGTGCCACCGAGAACAGGCCCCAGCATGAAGCCGAGGCCGCCGGCAGCGCCAAGCATGCCGAAGGCCTGGCCGCGCTTAGCCGGACTGTGCGTGTCCGCTACGTACGCATACAGCGCCGAAATGCTGCCAGCAGTGACGCCTTCGATCACACGGCCCACAAGCAAAATCCATAACGAGCCGCCTATGCCGAACACTGCAAATCCCAGAGCGGAACCGCACAGTGAAAACAGCATGATGGGACGCCGTCCGAAACGGTCGCTCATCGCGCCCAATACTGGTGCGGCGACGAAGGAACAGAGGGAATACAAGGCCAGCGTCAGTGATACCCATAGGGCGATATCCTGCGCCGCGACATAGCGCGCAACCGAAAATGGCAACACCGGGATGATCAGTGTGAAGCCGGCAAAGTTGAGGAAAACAGACACCGCAATGATAGCGGTACGCCCGTTAAAACCGGCAAAGACCGAGGGAAATTTGGATGGCGAGACGGCCATGTACTGCTCCTATATCGACTGTTCGACAGGAGCAGTTCATCGACATGACGACCACACTGACGAACAGGTGGCGCCAACTGGCACCAGTGTTCGTCGAGGGTTCGCATGTTAGGAACATGAAACAGAGCTTTCGTTTCCGAAAGGGCTTGGGCCTACCTATAACCAAGCCTGCCTTTTCCGACTTCAAAAGTATAGCGTAGTCTGCCCCCCGGCGGTAACTAGTGGTGTGCACCACACGATGGGGCGTTTGCCGATCCCTGGTAGCGCTTGATGACGATTTCCAGGTACTCGCCTGCCACCAACAGCTGATTAGGCCTGCTCTGGGTCAGACTCGGCCAATTGTGGTTCCTCGCTGCCGTCCAATGTAAGGAATAATGTTGCGTTACCAACAAGCGAAAGATCAGCAGTTACCGCCAGCCGCCGACCAACTTTATTGTTTACCGACCGACTTTATTGTTTCGATGTGCACAAACAATAAAGTTTGACACAACCGCCTTAACAAAAACAACAACTTGCGAATTTCTTGCGGCGCCGCCACCGAAATAAAGTTTCGATCGGTGTGGGCATGGTGGAGCACCTTTTCTATGAGGTAAATGTGATGATTGAACTAGGGGGTACGAAGCAGAGGTAGTGCAGCCTTGTGATTACTGGTCAGCCTGCGGTGAGCGCCTGATGTCCACGGAGATGCTGGCGGAATCGCTCGGCGTAGTCTTCTGTCACGGCGGCGGCAACGCTCGGTCGTGCCGCCAGTGCTGCCCGCCACGCCAACACGCGTGGAAGGCCCTCGAATATCGGCAGCGACACCGTCGGATCCACGATGTCAAAATACCGAAAAAGAGGTGCGAACACCGCATCGACCATGCTGAAGGCTATCCCATTGAAATATGGCCCTGTCGCAAGCACCGCCTCCAACCGCTGGAGCCTGTCCCGGAACGCCGCCTTTTTTGCATTCGCAGTCGAGCGTTCCGATGCGTTCAGAAACTGCCAAGCGTCGGCAAGGGTCGCCGTGCCGAACTCAATCCAGCCCCGCTGCCGGGCACGAGAGAGTGCGTCGACTGCATACAGCGCCGCGCCGTCCTGAGTTTCCTCAAGATACTCGCAGATCGCCATGCTTTCGAAAAGGACGGAGTCCGCCCCATCTGCCTGCGCTACCTTGAGCAATGGCACCTTGCCGGTTGGCGACAGCGCCAGGAACCAGTCTGGCTTGGCCGCAAGATCGACATCGATCCGTTCAAACGGCACGCCCTTTTCCAGGAGAACGATCGCCGCCCGTTGAACGAACGGGCAAAGTGGATGGCTGATAAGGGTGAGGCTGGTATGGGGCATGGGTTCTCCGGAAAAAATACAGTCTCGATCGCGCTACAGCAACTGCCCACCCGAAACGTCGAAGGTCGTGCCGTTTGCCCACCCCATGTCGTCGGAAAGGATGGCGGCCACCGCGCCGCCGACATCGTCCGGCAGGCCGACGCGGCCAAGAGCGATGCCCTGCGCCACATAAGCGTTCACATCGTCGTTGTCGCGCACCGCGCCACCGCCAAAGTCGGTCGCGATTGCACCGGGGGCGATCGCGTTCACCCGAATCCGACGCGCACCAAGCTCGACCGCCATGTACCGGGTCAATACCTCAACCGCAGCCTTCATCGCCGCATAAAGGCTATATCCAGGCAATGTGAAGCGTACGAAGCCGGATGAGACATTCAGGATGCGCCCGCCGTCCTCGATCAGCGGCAGCAGCTTCTGAGTCAGGAACACCGGTCCGCGCAAATGGGTGCTGACCAGCGACTCGAATTGCTCTTCGGTTGCTTCGGCGAAATTGGAGAAAAGCCCGTTGCCAGCGTTGTTGACGAGAAAATCTAACCGCTCGCGGCCAAAATCGGCCTTCAGGGTTTGCGCCGCCTTTTCGGCGAATGCAGGAAAACTCGCCGTATCGGTGACGTCGAGCGCTAGCATGGCGGCTTTGCCGCCCAGCGCCTCGATCTCCTGACGCAGTGCGTCGGCTTCGGACACGCCGCTGCGGTAGGTACCGATGATGTAAACGCCACGTTTGGCGAGATGCAGCGCCATGTTGCGGCCGAGGCCACGACTGGCGCCGGTGATAAGTGCGATTTGCTGGGTCATTGGGTTGCCTTGATGAAAAGTTACGCTGCAATCGGTGCCGTCCAGGCACCCTCGCGCTTGCTTCGATATTAAGTTGTCGACAGCGCGACCGACAGGCCAGATACGCTCAATATATTGCCCGATTGTCTCAATCCACTTTGTCGAACGGGTAGACCATGGCATTATTTGGAAATGACTGACCACTTCGCCCAACACCTCGACATCGCGCTACGCCATGCGCCATCAGCGGTAACCATTTCACCTATCCCACGCCTGGAGATCAGCGTGGGGCAGGCGAGCACCGACAAAGCGCCGTGCCTATACCGCTCGATGATTTGCTTCATCCTCCAGGGTTCCAAGCAGGTGCAGATCAACGATGCTCTTCTGAGCTACAACCCTGCGCATTACCTCATCAGCGCTCTGGAGCTGCCGCTGACCGGCCAGATCCTCGATGAGAAGGACGGTCGCCCCTATGTCGCAGTGTCGCTGATTCTGGACCCCGGCCAGTTGGCCGATGTCGCGGCCACCATGCCGCAGGTGCGCGATGCCGAGCCGCAGGGTATCGGTATCGCGATCAATCCGATGACAGCGCCACTGCGCGACACCTTGCTGCGGCTCCTGGCGCTGCTGGACACCCCGGTCGACATCCCCGTGCTCGCTCCCATGGCGGAGCGCGAATTACTCTATCGTCTCCTGCAAGGCCCGCAAGGTCGTCTGCTGCGCCAGATCGCCCAACCCGAAGGTACGCTGGATCGCATCCGGCGAGCGGCGGGATGGATAAGAGACAATCACAACACCCGCTTGCGCATCGAGGCGCTATGCGAAGCAACCGGCATGAGCCGCGCCAGTCTGCATCGCCATTTTCAGGCGCTGACCGGGCTCAGCCCGCTGCAGTATCAGAAACAGCTTCGGTTGCAGGAAGCGCGACAGCTGTTGCTCGCCGGTGACAGCGCATCGGAGGTTGCCTACGCCATCGGCTACGAGAGCGCCTCGCAGTTCAGTCGCGAATATCTCCGGCAGTTCGGCGCGCCGCCAGCGCGCGACGTCCGTCGGATCAGAGCGGCCATCGGCAGCCCCGGCAAGGCCTGAGCGCGATCAGGGTCTCTCGATGCCTTCGAAGGTCTTGAGGACCTCGACCGCATGGGTGGTCGCGTCATAGGGCAAGTTGCCGATCCCCCGGGTGGTTGGTTTCGTGGTGACAGCAGTCCAAAGGCGGCCCCTGTTTCCTTCTGCGAAATCCAGGAGGGTGTCGCGGATGAAGGTGTCGCGGACAATCTGCTGCGCACTTGCGCCTGGACGCTCCTGTCCGACAATGCCGTACATCTCGGTGCCGTGCACCGCGTGCGCCCCTTCGACCGGGCCGACCGAAAGCAGGTGTGCGTTTCCGCCGGCCGCGGCATGCGCCAGCGCGGCGCGGACATGCGGCAGTGTAAAGGAGAAGTCGGTGAGTAGTGCCCCGCGGACTTCGATGGGAGTGCGGCCATCGATGTCGTACGCGGCGATGATCGCACGGGCGCGACTGCGTGGGATCCGGTTCCTCGCAGCAAATTCCTTGACGAGTTCGCTGATGCTGCCGGGATCGAAGTCGTCGGTCTTGTGCAGGACCCACCAATCGGTCTCATGGGTGGTGCTGCTCAAAAAGATGTCGATGTCCCGGTGACGTCCGGACTCGAGGACCCGCAGGGGATGGTGCGCGATAACGCCGCCCGGCTGGGAGTGGTCGTCGACGATGGCGATGACAGTGTTATCGATGCCGTGCCGTGCACCTGGATCCGCAAGTTGCGTCTTGCTCATCGTCTCGGCGAGCAACATTGCGTCGATATTCAAAAGCTGCTCGGGATCGTCTTGAATTCCCAGCCTGGTGAGCACCTCAAGCGCTCGTTCTTCCGCCCCCCACGCCGGCACCAGACGTGACGCCATGCCGGAGAACGCAGCGAGGCGGCGATAGAGGCCATCGGCCGACGGCGCCGCGAGCAGGCTGAGCGTGGCGAAAGCGCCCGCGCTGTGGCCGGTGACGGTAACGTTGTCCGGGTCGCCGCCGAAACGGGCGATGTTCACCCTTACCCATTGGAGTGCGGTGATGATGTCCTGCAGACCGAGGTTGGTGGCGTCCGCGAAGACGCCCCCGTACTGAGAGAGCGAAAGCCACCCGAACGGGCCAAGCCGGTAGTTCAAGGACACCCCGACGGCGCGGCCGGTCGTGGCGAGACCCGAGGCGTTCGAGGTGGTCTGGGTGTTTGCGCCGAGCTCGAAGCCACCGCCGAAGATATAGACGACCACGGGGAGCGGTTCATTGCCAACGTCTTCGGGTGCCCAGACGTTCAGGTTCAGGCAGTCCTCGCTGAAACCGTTGTCGGCCTCGAGCCAGCCAGTGTCGCCGGCTTGCATCGGGGCAGCTCCCTTTTTGTCGTAAGGCAGATCCGGGTTGAACGGCAGCAAGGTGGGGCGACGAAAACGCTCTGCGGCGGCGTAAGGGATGCCTAGCCAGGAGCGGATCGAGCGGGCAGCGGTATCCGTATCGGTCATGTGGTTGTTTCTTCCATTGAGGTTGCGCGATGAGGCGACGTGCGGCGGGGGACACTGGCTTGTCGATGTCCAGTGCTCATCAAACCGTTGACTACCAAGCCAGCCCCTTGGGCGCGCTGGAGAACCCAATGGCACGAAGCGCCGCGCAAAGAGGGCTCTTGTAAGTCGATTGATCATCCACGAGTTCCAGGGTGAAGGTTCCATGCTGTTCCCTTTTCAGTGCAATTGCCAGTGCGGTTAGGCCTGCGGCAAGCGGCCTGGCCATGTCGACGGCATCCGCATCACCATAGCTGAGCAAGTGACGCCCGCCCTGAGCGAGGTAGAACATCAGGCATCCGTCGACCAAGACGACGAAAGCCCCGGTGCGACGCGCCGGGCGCACGTTCGATGGATGAGAGGGCCAAGGCAGCAACGTTCCGAAGGGATTGGCGGGGTCTGCCGCGGACAGCGGCACTGCAACGGGTTCCCCCGGAGGCGCAGCGGCGAGTTCACGCAAGCGATCGACGGTGACGCGCTCGGCGAACTGGGCTGCCCCCAGGCCTTCGACAAAACGTCCGCGCAGCACCCGGCCGGCGTCCTCCATGCCGCGCAACACCGGTCGCAGCGCCGGGAAACCGCCGGGGATGTCCTCGGTCATCGCCGCACTGCGCGTGACCACGCCATAGCGGTCGAGAAGCCCCTCCACCCGCGCCAGCGCCCGGGTGGTGTCGTTCACCGGCTCGGGGTGCAGCAGCGACCAGCGGCCTGCGAGGGTCGGATCGCTGAGTGTCGGCACAGACGCCACAGATGATGTCGCCTCGGACATGCGCTCGTTGTAGGACACCCCGCGCAGCCCTCTGCGTCGCCGCGAGGCTTGGATGGGGCGTGGCCGCGGTGCCGAACGTGCACCGCAGTAGGCCCGCAGGGGCGACCAAGTGTCGGCGGTGATATGACCGGTCCAGGCCAGGTTCCAAAGCGCCTCGTGGATCTCCGAAGGCGTAGGCGCCGGCTCTCCAGACTGCAGGCGGCTCGCCGCCAGCGCCATGAGCTGGCGCACGAAGTACGCGCCGCCGTTGGCCAGGCTGGCGAGCAGCTCCTGTTGCAGGGCCGGCAGATGGGCTGCCGGGGCGGCGTCAGGCGATGGCGACAGGGTCTCGGCGGCACATTCCTGGAGGTGAAACGCGACGAGTCCATCGTTCTCGCCGAGCCGTCCGTGTCCGGACCAGAGCACCGTGCCCGTGGCGATCAGCTCGTCGAGCATGCCCGGGGCGTAGTCCCGCACGCGGGAAGGAAACACTTGGCGTTCCCACAGAGACGCCGGAAGCGCCACGCCGGCCAGTTGTTCGATAACGCGGGTCACCCCGTCTATTCCGACAAGTGCACCACCGCCCGCATCGCGGCCGGAAACCGCTACATTGCCCGCGACCTCGGGCACCAGACCCTGGCGCTCCAACAGCAAGCGTGTATAGGCCGGTTGCGGCACCGGCCGGGTAGCCTCGCGGGCGGCCTGCAAGGAACGCAGCCGCAGGCGCTTGAACACCTCGTCGCCCACCCATTCATGGCGTGCCAGCGGATGGACACTGCCCTCAGGCGTCTGCGCTTCGAGGCGGCTCTCGACGCCGAAATTGCCTTTCAGCAGCTTGCCCAAGCCGGACAACTGCTCCAGTGCCTCGTCCGCCACGGCGACGCCGAGGCCGAAACGGCGCGCGGCTTCGCCGGTGCTGAACGGCGCATGGGTGCGGGCGTAGCGTGCGACCAAATCGCGCAGTGGCGCTTGCGTCGGCCCCAGGAAGACCTCGGGCAGACCGGCTGGCAAGGTGATGCCGAGCGCATCGCGCAGCCGGGCGGCATCCTCGACGGCAGCCCAGTGGTCGCGGCTGGCAATCGTTACGCGAATGGCGCGCCCCTCGCGCTCCAGGTCGGCGAGGTAGGCCCGGGCATTTTCCCCGTCGCTGAGCCGCTGCGTCATGTCTTCCGTGGTCAGTGGCCCGAGCAGGCGCAGCAGATCCGCAACCCCTTCCATGCCCTTGGCCTGATGGCTGGGCACGAGCCGCTGCAGTTCGCCCCCTACGTGATTGATGATGACCGGATCGAGAAGTTCTCCCAAGTCGACCTGGCCGAGAAGATCGGCGAGCAAGCCGCTGTCGAGCGCAAGAACCGAGGTGCGCCGCTCGGCCAGCGGGGTGTCGGTCTCGTACATAAACTCCGCCACGTACCCGAACAGCAGGCTCGCGGCGAAAGGAGAAGGTACTTCCGTGGTGACCTCGGCAATCTGCACCGCACCGTCCTGCAGACGCTGCATCAGTGCATCGAGTGCCGGCAGGTCATAGACGTCTTGCAGGCACTCGCGCGCCGTTTCGATCAGGATCGGAAAATCAGGGTAGCCCTGCGCGATCTGCAACAACTGCCCGGCACGCAGCCGTTGCTGCCACAGCGGCGAACGGCGCCCGGGCATACGGCGCGGCAGCAGCAGTGCCCGCGCTGCGCATTCGCGAAAGCGTGCGGCGAACAGCGCCGAGCCAGCCACGGCATCGGTGACGGCTTTGCGCAGGGTCTGCGGATCGCAGAGGAACAGTTCGGCGCCGGGCACACGGCCGGCAGTATCGGGTATGCGCGCGATGATGCCGTCGTCGCTGGCGACGACCGAAGGATCGACCTTCAAGCGCTGGCGGATGCGCTCGGCGATGGCCAGCGCCCAGGGGTCATGCACGCGCCGCCCGTAGGGAGAGTGCAGGATGACTCGCCAGTCCCCGGTCTCATCGCGGCAACGCTCCAACACCAGGGTGTGGTCAGTGGGCAACATGCCGGTCGCCTCGCGCTGCTCGCCGGCCAGCTTGAGCAAGTTGTTCATCGCATTGCGGTCGAGCCCGGCCGCCTCCAGACGTTGCTTCAGCGCGGGGTCGATGTCCAGGCTGCCATCGGCCCTGGCAGCGCCTTCCAGCAGCGCAAGGAAGGCACCGATGGCCTCACCCAGTTCGGCCGGCCGACCCAACCCGTCGCCGCGCCAGAATGGCAGGCGGGCCGAGCGTCCCGGGGCTGGCACCACGACCACCTGGTCGTTGGTGATCTGCTGGATCCGCCAGGAGGACGTTCCCAGGGTGATGATGTCGTTCACTTTCGATTCGTAGACCATCTCCTCGTCGAGCTCGCCGACCCGGCGCGAACCGGCCTGTTCCACGCCTTCGGGCAGGACCACGCTGAACATGCCCCGGTCCGGGATGGTGCCGCCGCTGGTGACAGCCAGTTGCTTGGAGCCCGGGCGCGCGCTCAGCTGGCCCGTTTCACGGTGCCACACCAGGCGCGGGCGGAACTCGACGAATGCGTCGGAGGGATAGCGCCCAGCCAGCATGTCGAGCACCGCATCGAACACACTGCGCGACAAGGTGTGGAACGGTGCTGCGCGCCGCACCGTTGCATACCAGTCATCGACATTGACTTCTTCCATGGCAACCGCAGCCACGGTCTGTTGCGCCAGAACGTCGAGCGGATTGCGTGGCGGATCGATGGCCTCGATGCGTCCGGCCAGCATGGAGTCAATGGTGACGGCGGCGTCGACCAGGTCGCGCCGGGTGCGGGGATAGATCAGCCCGGCCGAGGTGCCGCCCACCTGGTGGCCGGCTCGGCCGACACGCTGCAGAGCACTCGCCACTGAAGGGGGCGCGGCGACCTGGATCACCAGTTCGACCATGCCCATGTCGATGCCCAGTTCCAGGCTGGAGGTCGCTACCACACAACGCAGTTCGCCCGACTTCAGCGCCTGCTCTATTTCGCCACGTTGCTCTTTGGAGACCGAGCCGTGGTGGGAGCGGGCGATCAGTGGCGCGACACCCGCGGACCGGCTGTCAGTGCCGCCAACGGAAGATGGGTAGTGAATGGCGGTATCGCCGGGCGCTGCCGGTGGGGAGGCGTCCTCCTCAGCCAGGCGCTCGGCATAGAGTTCATTGAGACGCGCGGTCAATTTCTCGGCGAGGCCGCGCGAGTTGGCAAACACGATCGTCGAATGCCGGCGCAGCACCTGCTCGAGGATGCTGGCTTCGATATGGGGCCATATCGAGCCTTGCCTGTCCGGGAGGCCATCTCTGGCAGTGGTGCTGTTGCGGGGTGGAATGTCGGCCATGTCCTCCACGGGCACCACGATGCGCAGGTCGAACTGGCGGCAAGAGGGCGGGTTCACCACCGCCACCGGCCGCGATCCGCCCAGGAATTGCGCGACCCGGTCCACCGGACGCACCGTCGCCGACAACCCGACGCGCTGCGCCGGCGCCGACAGCAAGGCATCGAGGCGCTCCAGGCTGAGCGCCAGATGCGAGCCGCGCTTGCCGCCCGCGACTGCATGGACCTCGTCCACGATCACGGTCCGTACGCCGCGCAGGGTTTCCCGCGCCTTGGACGTGAGCATCAGGTAGAGCGACTCGGGCGTGGTGATGAGGATGTCGGGTGGCCGACGCAGCAGACGCGCGCGCTCGGACGGTGGCGTGTCGCCGGTACGCATGCCGACCTTGATCTCTACGGGGGGATCGCCACGGCGCTTGCGCTGTGCGGTGATGCCCTGGAGCGGGTCGCTCAGGTTGCGCTGTACGTCAGTGCCCAGCGCCTTGATCGGCGAGATGTAGAGGATGCGTGTCGCCGCCTTGGTGACGCCAGCCGCGGTCCCGTCCTGCGCCTCGCGCTCCCGAAAGAGCTGGTCGATGGCTTGCATGAACGCTGCCAGCGTTTTGCCCGAACCCGTGGGCGCGATTACCAGCGCGTTCTGGCCGCCGCCAATAGCCGCCCACGCCGCCGCCTGTACGGCCGTGGGCGACGGGAACGCGGAGCCGAACCAGGCGCGGGTGGCGGGCGCGAAGTGTCCGAGCGGGTCGGCCTTCGCTGTGTCCGGAAGCTCCATCATCGTGGATCAGTCCTTCGCGCTCTTGACCGCCGCGTGGTAAGCACGCTCGGCCCACTGCTGCAGTTGTTCGCGATCCTCGACCACGTCGGCGGGCACGTCCCAGTAGGACTTCAGCGCATGCTGCTCGCCTTCGCTCACATATCCCAGGGCATGCGAGCCGGCAGTCTCGTAGTCTTTGCGCGAGTCGTCATCCACCTTGAAGTACAGGCCGCCATGCCAAACCATGGCGAAGACGTGATCGTGCCGGTAGAGTGCAACGGCACCGAACATCTGCCGCGTGGTGGTCTTCGCCCAAGGCGAGAGCTGGTCGACGTAGTAATCTGCCATTGCTTGGGTCTTGCGGGATTGCTCAGTCATTGCCTGGGTTCTTTCCTTGAAATTGTCTTTCGGGCCTGTTGGCGGGAGTGGGTCGGCTTCGATGATCCTGTGGCGTTGCGCCGGTAGCGCCCGGTCACCGCTTGGTTCCTGGTCACGATCCGCCTTTCTTCGATCCCCCCTTCTTGGGCCGATCGTGGGCCGACACCGTCTCGACGACCGACCGGTAGGAAGTCTTGACCAGGTCGGTGACCAACCGCTCGGTTATGCCCCGGCCCGCGCCAACGGAGATCCAGTGGCCCTTGTCGAGGTAGCGTCCTGCGGTCACCGTGTCGAAGCGTTCGCGCAGGACTTGCGCCTGCTGCGGATCGGCTTTCAGGGTGATTATCTGCTCGTTGGGGTCGTCAGTGACGATCATGAAGACCTTGTCGCCGACTTTGTAGACGTCCAGCTTCTCCACGAAGGGGCGTCCGTGGCTCACCTCCGGCAGCGACAGCGCGACCTTGCGGGCGAGTGGCTGGAACTGCCGCTCAGAGAGCTTCTTCTCACTTGGCTCCTGATCTGGAAGCCCCTCCTGAACCAGCCGGTAGGACTCGCGCACTTCGGTCTCGACCAGTGCCCGGGTGATGGTGCTGCCGGGCGCGATGGAGATCCAGTGGCGTTTGCTCAGCCGATGTCCGCCCGCGGTGATGTCCGGATGCTGCAGACGCAAGACTTCCGCGCGAATCGGGTCGACCTTGACGATCACCCGCGCTTCATGGTCCAGCACAATACTCGCCAGCATGAAGACCCGACCACCCACCTTGTAGGCGTGCCAGTCTGCACCGAACGAGTTATCAACGATTACGCCAAGCCGAGGCCGGGCGGCCTTGTCGGCCCAATCGAATAGTGCGCCGGAGTCCATATGGTCTCTCCCAGTCAGTTGGCACTCCATCAAGCGCGACAGGGAGCCGATGCTGCGTTCAGGAGGCCGAGGCCGTCGTCATGGACTGCGTGATGGCCCAGTTCGAATGCACGATGCGCCACGCGCCGGCTATCATGCGGTAGACCTCCGTCGCGTTCCAGGCACGCAGCAGGGTCTCGCCGCCGTTGTCGCCAGCAACATAGGTCCGCAGGTTGTAGCTCAGCACGGCCAAGTCGCCCGCCTCACTGGCGATGACATGGGGATTAAGGTATTCGTTGCGCACGATGTGCGGGTTCTTGTAGAGCTTCTGAATGTGCAGGGCGACCGCATCGCGCCCGACCAGCAGCCTCTCCAGCGCGGGGTCGAAGTAGCTGATGTCCTCGTGGTAATTGTCGAGATAGCCGTGGCTGTCGCCGACGCTCCAGCGTTCGTTGAGTGAACGCTCCAACTCAAGCAATTCGTGACTGATGGTTTGAAGGTTGCTGCCCATTACGAATTTCTTTCAGTAGCTGAAAATGGTATTCTCTAACAATGGACTTGGTGAATCAAGACAAAATAAGCCCATATTAAGACACTTTTCGGACATATTTGGAAACCAATGCACATCTTTCGCAGCTGTTGTGAAGTGAACCGATGAAAAGATCGGGGCGGCACGTACAGGAAATCCGCTACCAGCCCGAAGGGTCGTATCCCTACGACCTGGAGGTCTTCCGGGTCTCGGAGCTCCGGCGCAGGACCAGCCGAGAGGGAATGCGCCGAACATACGGCTATACGTTCTACATGCTGATCCTGGTGACCGAGGGACAGTGCATCCAGTTGCTGGACTTCGAGCCCTGCGCCGGCCAGGCCGGTAGCCTGGTCGTGGTTCGCCCAGGACAGGCCCATAACTTCGGAGAACGTGAGGACTGGGACGGCTGGATACTGCTGGTGCGCCCGGAGTTTCTCTGGCCCGCCTCATCGGACGAGAGCCTGCGTTCGGAGTTCAACATTGAGCGCTTACCGACGTGCCTAGAAGTCGATACCGACGGCCTGACGCGCGCAACAACCGCCATCGAGTGGATGCGGCAGGACGCCGCAGCTCATGACCCGGATGGCTCGGGTCCAGCGCGGCGAGATCGTGGCCGGTCTGCCGAATGGGTCGAGGCCGTGCAGGCGCATCTGCGCCACGCGCTCTACGCGCTGGTGTCCTGGCTTGTCGTGGCCTACGGCGACGAACACCTGGAGCAACCACGCAAGCGGCCGGCGCTCAAGCGCTTCCATCTGTTCAAGGAACTGGTGGAGCAACACTTCACTGAGTGGAAGGACATCGGCACTTACGCCGCCGAATTGAGCTGCACGGAAAGAAGCCTGACGCGTGCGGTGCTCGACGCCAAGGGCATCAGTGCCAAGGAATTCGTTTTGAGGCGACTGAGCCTAGAGGCCAAGCGTCTTCTCATACACACCGATTGGCCCGTCGGCGTCATTGCCGGCAAGCTCGGATTCAAGGAGGCCACGCATTTCAGCAAATTCTTCCGAAGCACGGTTGGGTGCACGCCCTTGCAATTTCGATTCACCGACGGACACGGATGAAATGAAATCGAACGTGTTCCTCCTTATTCTATTCGCTCGCTTCACTCGGCCAGAGAGCGTAGTGGGTTGAGCAGTTCAAGCCGCCCGAAGTCAGCGATAGGAGCGCCCTTTTCCTGTGACTTCAGCTCTTTCTGACTGCTGTGGTCAAGTAACTTCGGACACCACGATAGGTTCCCGTGCTGTCCTTTTTCGTTCGTAGATAGCGGGCGGCAGATTGCCCAATGCTGAATTAATTCGCTTGCAGTTGTAGTGGAGTGGTTCAGTTGTTCCAAAAGCGGCTACCGGTCGGCTTCTATCAGGCCCGTTCTATCCAATGTCGGCTATTCGACCGCCCAATCTTGTACCAGCAAACGTTCACGGATGCCTGGATCGGTTATTGCCGAGCGATGCTTTTTTTCACCAGAGCTAAGACTAGGTGTTCTCAAAAGATCGACTGTGGCTTCAAACCCATGGCCTACGGTTTCAATCTCAAGGCAAGCCAACAGCTGGGCGCCTTGATATAAAATCAGCATAGGCAGATTCTCTGGTTGATAGTCCCCGATGAATTCGCCATGTTCTACCAGATCCAGCCACAGCCACGTTTCGTCTAACAAGGGATGGTCAGCGTAGAGGTCGAATTGTACGCGGACGTCCCGGCACCGGGAGCACCATTCTGTAGCGCCGATAATGATGTAGACACGGGCGTTCGTACACTGCAAGCGCTGCGCCAGGATACTTGCATCGTCCCAAGGATTGAGTGGTCTACTCATCGCACTTCCTCGTCGATTAACAGGCGTCGTAACTGCTTGATGGTTGCAAGTTGATCTTCGATCCGTCCACGCGGCGCCAGCTTTATTTGCGGATAACACTGGCGCAGGAAGTGACTGGCCACGCTACGGTGGGCCTGCGGTGCCGTTTCCAGCACCGCGACAGCGAATAGTGGAGTCAAACCCTGACCGGACAGGCAGCGCTGGCGGGCAGGCAGATGGGCCGTGGAATAGCGCGCAATCGCCTCCATATCAGGCAGCGGCAACCCGTGATCCGCATCCGAGCGTGCTTCGCTTATCCCTGCGCTATCACCCGATAGCGCAGGTTCAGGCAGCGTCAAACCTGCCGATTCCAGGTCCACGCCGGTGATGGTCTGCCATACCCAGCCGGCATAGCGGCTGGTGTCCGGGTGCGACATCTTGGCGATTGCGTACGCCAGATGGGCCGAATCGCCGTGATAGGCAACAAAGTGCAAACTGATCCGAGGCGGCATGAAGTCCAGCAGAGCGGGAATTTTGTCGTGCCCGAGCGGAATCATCGTCGCCAGGTTTCGCACCCAACGCCGGAGCCTGCGTAGTGCCTGGTGGCGGTACCAGCCCGTTGATTCGTTGGACACAACGACTTGCTCGACCACGCACTGCCAGACGGTGTTTGCGAGCGCAATATTCCCCTCGTCGTTGCCCCTGGGTGCCTGACGGGCGAGAGCGTGGAGCGCGATGGCAGCCTCGGCGCGTACTGCCATGGCGGGATTGACAATGCAACGTGTCAGCGCCGCTTCAAGCAGGGGGCGATGCGGCACTGTCGCGGCAACACGGCACGCAGCGGCACAGATATGTGCATCCGAACTGTATAGGAAGTCCTCGACAGGCTGGCCAAGCAGGCCTACAGCATTGGCATCCAGCAGCGCGGCCGCGCGCAGCGCCGCGACCTGCTGGATGACTTCAACATCGGCACCGGTCCAGCGCCGGACGATGCTTGCTACCTGTTCTGGCGGCCGCCAGGCAAGCGCGCTGATCACGCCGCGTAGCAGTTCCTCCGGGCGTGCGCGAACCTGCACCAACAATGCCTCCATGGCGACAGGCTCGTTGAGACAAAAAACCTGATGGGCATAAACGAAAGCGCCAGCGGCCTTTCTCCAACGTTCAAGAGCGGCCAGGCAAGGCACCAAGCCGTCCTGCCCGGCGACTTGCAGGCCCTCGAGATGGGCATCGAGCATGTCGCCAAACCGGGTCAAGCCATCGAGACTCAAGCGTGGCGTAATCACGGAGCCATCAAGCAGCGCCCAATAAAATGCCGCGTCTTCGGCATGCCGCCGAATAAGTGGCGCAATAATTCTGGGAATGGGTAGTGTCGTCATTGGGAGAGCACTCGGCCTGCGCGCTTAGGCGGCAAAAGGAGAAACCAAATTTGTCCATGCCTGTCCATCGAAGCTCTTAACGTGCTGCGGACTCGCGATGGCAAGCAAGCCATCGAACACATCCATATGTCCCCAGATCGATACGGTTTTTCCCTCGTGCTCGACCGGAATGAGTTCCTTGCCGTCCCACTGACGGAATTGGTAATCGGACGATAACCACAGCCGGTTCTGAAACCACAAGACGTCATTCCAGAGAATGCTGGAGGTGCCGTGGTAAATCGATTTCCAGGTCGATTTTTCTCCCATCCAAAGACTGCCCCCTTCGCCCGAAATATACACGTTGCCGTCACCTGCGCAGGTCACTGTGGCAAGCTGCACATTGCTGGGGAAACCCATCTGCTTCCATCGTGCACCATCGTAATGCCATACATCGCCATGCCCACCCACTGCATACATGTCGGATGGGGAAAACGCGTCAAGATCACGAAATCCTTGGCCTGTCGTGACCTCAACCGTTGGAAAACCGTCCTGGAACGGCACCCATTTTCCGACTTCGACGCGCTTGTATACGGCACGGCCAGCGCCAACCGAATAGGTGACGCTGCCGATGCACTTGAGCTTCTCCGGAAATGGCGACTTGCCGGGCGCAATATGCTCCAACGGGCCGTTACCGTTGCCGCGCGGCCAAACATCACCATCGCGGTTCTTTGAAGCGACAAGGCCGCTAGGGCGCGGAAACGGTGCGCGAGCAACACCGACCACCGGATACGCCATCCCTTCCAACTCCTGATAGCCGCAATTATCCCCAGTCGGGCGTCCGGTGAACAGTGAAATGATGCGCGTGGGAATCTGCGAATCGAACAAGAGCGATGCCTCATGAAGGGGGGTTTTTTTTCTGGCACACATTTGCAGGATGCCCTTTTCCTGGATCGCCAGATCGACGATTTCAAAATCCGAGAACACTTCGGTCCAACGTTTTTCATCTAAGAATGGGTTCACAATGAACTCCTTTGAAATTTGATGTGATTACGATCGACGGAAGTGTACCTCGCAATCCTGCCGGCCCCTCTGACTTCCAATGGGATTGCGTCTTCATCCCGGATGGTTACACTCAGACGTTCGCTGAGATGGGAGCGGCGAAGGACGAGATCTCGATGCGCCGCAAACGGAAATTTGCAAGCTAGTTGTCGCCTAAACGCGGTTTCTATGCTGCTTTTTTGAGTTCTGGATTTTTCTCCTTTTTGGTGACGGTCTCCGTGACACTTTTTTCCGGATTGAGGTGCACGGTCGTGACTGGCGCCCAGCTTCGCGTGTCGCCACTCCAGCGCTCCGGGCGCTCGGCCTTGGCCGCCTCATAGACCTCCGTACGTTTGCGCAGCAGCTCGCCATCCAGGCCCGCGTGCCGCTGTGCCGGCGTGACGAACTGGATGGCACTGTGACGGTGCTCCTCGTTGTACCAACGCACGAACGTGCCGACCCACTGCCGCGCGGCCATGAGGCTTTCAAATGAGCGCTGCGGGTAGGCTGGGCGGTACTTGAGCGTTTTGAAGAGGCTTTCGCTGAAGGGGTTGTCATTGCTACACGCGGGCCGACTGAACGATGGGACGACGCCGAGCTTTTGCAGCGTTGCAAGCATGGTGGCACCCTTCATCGGACTGCCGTTGTCAGAGTGCAGCACCACCTGTTTTGGCGCGATATTTTCACGCAAACAAATATCGCGCATCACCTCGCTGGCTAGCTCGCTGCTTTCCGATTCGTAGACCTGCCAGCCGACGATCTTGCGGCTGTAGATATCCATGAAGAGGTAGAGATAGAAATAGATGCCCATGACCGTCGTCGGCAGATAGGTGATGTCCCAGCTAAACAGCTGGCCCGGTGCTGTTGCCACCAGCGCACGGGGCTTGTGGCGGGGTTTTGCCGGCTTCTCGGCCCCACGGTGCTTGAGCTGGTTTGCCGCGTTCAGCAAGCGATAGAACGTCGACTCCGAGGCGACGTACTCGCCCCGGTCGACCAGTTGTGGCACGATCTGGCTTGGTGGGAGGTGGCCGAATTCGGGTGAGTTGGCGATCTCCAGTACGCGCTTGCGTTCCAGATCGCTCAGGCGGTTCTTGGGTGTCTGCACCCGTGCCGGCCGTCGATCACAAGCCCCCTCAGCTTTGTCGTTCTGCCAGCGCTGCAAGGTCCGCTCGCTCAGCGTAATCACCTCGCAGGCCCGCCACTGGCGCGCGCCGGAACCGACCGCCTCGGCCACCAAATCCATCACCTGGTCGCGCTGCGGGAGGTCGGTCATCATTCCTCGTCCTCCCACAGCGCGCGGAACTTTTTTTGCAGGATCAGCAACGCGGCCGCCTCCGCCAACGCGCCATTTTTGCGCACAATCTCGCGCTCGAGCTTTGCAACCTTGTCCTTCAAAGTGCGCATTTCGCGCACGCCCGTTGCGGGCTCTTTTACCTCTCCGCAGAAGGCCGCCTCCCAGCTGGTCAGATGATGGGGGAATATGCCGTGCTCGCGGCACCACGCCTGCAAAGCCTCGTCGGACAAGCCATGGGTGGCCCGCAATGCGGCAAACTGCTCCGCGGCAGTCCAGTCCTGAGGGCGCTTCTCGCGCGCCGTCGGCGCGTCCTTAATGGTCACAACTTTATTCTTCATCCAATATTTTAACGTGTGGTGATTCACATTCAGGTCTTCGGCGACCGACTTGACCGACCGGTGGCCTCGTGAATACACTTTGACCAGGGCTTGTTCGATAAATGCTTCGGGATATTTTGATGACATTGGTGCCTCTATATATTGAAAATTAGAGGCGATAACTAGTTCCGTCGCTGGCCGTGGGCCAAGCATCGGAGTCCGTCCTGCTCGAACAAGAAATCGAAAACCTGACGTCTTGAGGGAACGGGTTCCGCTGCGCTTCACCCGTAACACCCGTCCCCCGCTCCCGGAAACGATGTTAGAAATAAGGCACAAGAACGAACCCTAAACCCCACCACAACGATCAAGATCAGGACATAATTTGTTCAAAAACACACCCGACAAGTAGTCTGACACAGGGGGCAAAGCACTCGACTTGTTTGCCGCTCACCTCAAGTCTACAAAGGGTACAAAATGAAAGATGAACTGCTTGATGCGCATCGCATGGGCAAGCTGATGTTGTTTGTGGGCGCAGGAGTGTCTGCAAACCTTGGTCTGCCCACTTGGAACGCTTTGATAGCGCACATCGCGGAGGAGCTAGGGTACGATCCAAAGATCTTCGCTACCTACGGGACTCCTTTGGCCCTTGCTGAATTTTACAAGAAGCAAAAGGGCGGGCTCGGGCCGCTGCGCAGCTGGATGGACCGTGAATGGCATAAGCCAACAACGAACATCTCCATGTCCGACATTCACCGACTGATCACACAGGGTAATTTCTCCCGCATCTACACCACCAACTACGACCGATGGCTGGAGTACGCTCACGATGCGTTTGGCGTAAAGTACCACAAGGTCGCCAGTGTGGCCGATCTTGCTTCCGTAATCGATGGTCGCCGGCAAATCATCAAGTTTCATGGTGACTTCGATGCAGACGACTCGATCGTCCTTGACGAGACCAGCTATTTCCAGCGGCTGAATTTCGATACGCCGCTAGATATCAAGCTCCGCAATGACGTGCTGGGCAGTTCCGTTCTCTTCATTGGCTACAGCCTGAACGATCTGAACATTCGCCTCCTGTTCTATCGCCTGACCGAGATGTGGGGTCGATCTACCCTTGCGTCCGCAAGGCCGAGGTCATATATCTTCACCAATCGACCAAACCCGGTGGCGCAGGAAATCCTGAGCCATTGGGGAATCCAGATGATCGTTTCGGAAGAGGACGACCCAGAAAAAGCGCTTACGGAGTTTCTTCAAGAGTTGGTCACCTGACTTTGAATATCACCAGGTGAACGACGGTCCCTGGTCCCTGCCGGAAGCTGGGGGTATCTGCGGCTAAAAGCTAACGAGATACCGCAGTCAGTCACTGATCGCTAGCAAGCTTTGGAGGTAATTACAGAGGAAAGGTCGATCGCCTCCTCGCAGCGGAAAGCAGACGATCAAGGTACTCACTCTACAATTGTTTCAACGGCTCCACCCTCCGGCAATGGGCCGGACGGTGGACCCGGATGAACCTTACTGTTTTCCGTCTGACTTTCTTGGTTGCACTCACCGTTATTCTCGCTGTGTCAAACTTAATTGTTGTGTGTCAAACTTAATTGTTCGTGCACAGTCGAGTCACCAAGACAGCAGTCTTTATTCGACCGTCACCGACTTGGCCAGATTACGCGGCTTGTCCACATCCGTGCCCTTGGCCAGCGCGGTGTGATACGCCAGCAATTGCAGCGCCACCACGTGCAGGATCGGCGACAGCAGGCCATAGTGTTCCGGCAAACGAATCACATGCAAGCCATCGCCCGAGGTGATGCGCGAATCGACGTCGGCGAACACATACAGCTGGCCGCCGCGAGCGCGTACTTCCTGCATGTTCGATTTCAGCTTTTCCAGCAGCGCATCGTTCGGTGCGATGGTGACGACCGGCATTTCATCGGTCACCAGCGCCAGCGGGCCGTGCTTGAGTTCGCCCGCAGGATACGCTTCGGCGTGGATGTACGAAATTTCCTTGAGCTTCAGGGCACCTTCCAGGGCGATCGGATAGTGCATGCCGCGGCCGAGGAACAGCGCATTGTCCTTGCGCGCAAAGTCGTCGGCCCAGGCGATGATCTGCGGTTCCAGCGCCAGCACCGCGGAAATCGCCACCGGCAGGTGACGCATTTCTTTCAGGTAGGTCGCTTCTTCCTCGTCGGACAGGCGGTCGTTGACTTGCGCCAGGGTCAGGGTCAGCAGGAACAAGGCGGCCAGCTGGGTGGTGAAGGCCTTGGTCGATGCCACGCCCACTTCCACGCCGGCGCGGGTGATGTACGAAAGCGCGCATTCACGCACCATGGCGCTGGTGGCGACGTTGCAAATGGTCAGGGTGTGCACCATGCCCAGGCTGCGCGCATGCTTGAGCGCGGCCAGGGTGTCGGCCGTTTCGCCGCTTTGCGAAATCGTCACCACCAGGGTGTTCGGATGCGGCACGCTGTCGCGGTAGCGGTATTCGCTGGCGATCTCGACTTGGACCGGGACCTTGGCCACCGATTCCATCCAGTACTTGGCGGTCAGGCCCGAGTAGTAGCTGGTGCCGCAAGCCAGAATCAGCACGCGGTCGATCTGCTTGAAGACCTTGAAGGCGTTGTCGCCGAACAGTTCCGGCATGATGCCGGTGACGCCTTCGAGCGTGTCGCCGATAACGCGCGGCTGCTCGAAGATTTCTTTCTGCATGTAGTGACGGTATGGGCCCAGCTCGGCCGCGCCGGTGTGCGCGTGCACGGTCTTGACTTCGCGCTCGACCGGCTTGCCGTCGACGTCGACGATCCAGACCTTGGCCAGTTGCAGGTCGACCACGTCGCCTTCTTCCAGGTAGATGATCTGGTCGGTGGTGCCGGCCAGCGCCATGGCGTCGGAGGCGACGAAGTTCTCGCCCTTGCCGACGCCGACGATCAGCGGCGAACCCTGGCGCGCGGCAACCACGCGGTGCGGCTCTTCGCGGCTGAACACGGCAATCGCGTAGGCGCCATGCAGGCGCTTGACGGCCAGCTGGACGGTCTCGAACAGGTCGCCGCTATACATGTGGTCGACCAGGTGGGCGATGACTTCGGTATCGGTCTGGCTCTGGAACACGTAGCCGAGCGCGGTCAGTTCGGCGCGCAGCTCGTCGTGGTTTTCGATGATGCCGTTATGGACCAGGGCGATGCGGGCATTCTCTTCGGTTGGCGAAAAGTGCGGGTGCGCATTGTGCGATGCCGGCGCGCCGTGGGTGGCCCAACGGGTGTGGGCGATGCCGGTGAAGCCTTGCAGGCCGGCGCTGGCGATCTGGGTTTCCAGGTCGGCCACGCGCGAGGTGCTGCGCGAACGCAGCAGCTTGCCGTCGACATGCAGCGCGACGCCGCACGAGTCGTAGCCGCGGTATTCAAGCCGCTTCAAGCCCTCGACCAGGATGGGAGTGATATTGCGTTGTGCTACTGCTCCGACGATACCGCACATGATGACCTCGATCTGAAAATTATTGAATGCGCAGATCGTAGTTGAGCTACCATGAAATATGCTTTCTAATTTAATGTCATATTGATTAATTATTTCATCACTCATGAGACATGAATTTATATTTCATATATTGACAATTTTCTTTTCGAATCACCGCAATCCATGACCGACAATGATCTCGACGACGTCGACCGTCGCATTTTGAATATCCTCCAGCTTGACGCATCGCATACCAATGCGGAGCTCGCCGAGCTGGTCCACGTGTCGCCGCCAACCTGCCTGCGCCGCGTGAAATACATGACCGAGGGCGGGATCATCGAGCGCCAGGTGGCGATCGTGGCGCCGGAAAAGGTGGGCGCGCGCCTGACCGCCATCGTCGAGATCACCCTCGATGTCCAGGCCGCCGAGCGCATGGACGAGTTCGAGCAGCACGTGGCGGCCGAAGCGGCCGTGCTGCAATGCTACCGGGTCGCTCCGGGGCCGGATTTCGTGCTCATCGTCCAGGTGGCCGACATGCCCGCCTACCACGCCCTGGCGCACCGCCTGTTTGCCACGCGCACCAATGTGCGTAACGTGAAAGCCTATTTCTCTACCTTCCGCAGCAAGTTCGAAACCCGTATCGCCGTCTGAATATTTCCTTTGAGCAATCTCAACGGCGGCCCGGCGGAAACAGGTTCTACTCGAAGCTGCTGCGCGTCCCGGTGGACGCCGGGCGAGACGAGGCGGGAGGTGGAGATGAATGACATCCTGGAACACGCGGGGCCGGCGCCCAAGCCGCATGGCGATCTGGTGCGCCTGACTGGTGTGCACAAGTATTACGGGGGCGGGCTGTCCGCCGTGCATGCCCTCGACGGCATCAACCTGCAGATAGGCATGGCGGAAATGGTCGCCATCTGCGGTCCGGCGGGCAGCGGCAAGACCACCTTGCTGAACCTGATCGGCATGCTCGAATTTGCCAACGAAGGCAGTGTCGTGATCGCCAACCTGCTGATCGCCCGCCTGCCCGAACAAGCCCGCGCCGACTTGCGCAACGAAATGATGGGCTTCGTGTTCCAGGCCTTTACCCTGATCCCGGTGCTGACCGCGCGCGAAAACGTGCTGCTGCCGCTGATGTTGCGCGGCCGCCTGGCGCACAAGGAGTTGCACTCCGCCTATGCGCGCGCCGACGAGCTGCTCGGCCTGCTTGGCCTGGCGACCCACGCCAACACCTATCCGCAGCGGCTCGATCCCAGCCAGAGCCAGCGCGTGGCGATCGCGCGGGCGCTGCTGGCCAAGCCGCGCCTGGTGCTGGCCGACGAGCCCACCTCGCGCCTGGACAGCGCCGGCATCCGCCTGGTGATGGATTTGTTCGCCCAGCAGCAGCACGAGCACGGTACGGCCTTCATCATCTCGACCCGCGACCAGCGCCAGCTCAACCGAGTCACGCGCACCTTGCAGCTGCTCGACGGCCGCCTGCACGCCGTGCTGGCCGATGCCGGCCGCGAACCTTTCCGGGTCCAGCTATGAGTCCCTACCGGCTGGCCCTGCGCACCCTGATGCTGGGCCGCGCGCGCAGCGTGCTGGCGATCGTGCTGATCGGTGCCAGCCTGTGCGTGCTCGACTTATTTGCGGGCAATATCGCCAGCACCCGCGCCGGCATCGAGTACCAGGCCGTGATCCGCGAACGGATGGGCCACCTGAGCGTGGTTCCCGCCGCTTCCGCTGGCGATGTGCGCCTGTTCGGTCCGGAAGAAGCGGAGCGCACGCGCTCGCTGCTGGCGAGGATGAAAGGCATCGCGCTGGTCGTGCCGGAAATCAGTGTGGCGGGCATTGCCGCCAGCAGCGGGCATTCGGCCACGTTCGCGGGGCAGGGCGTGCGCGTGCCCGATGAGCCGCTGGTACCGGGCCTGCAAGGTGCGCCGGGCAAGCTGCAATCCCCGGTCGGCAACGGCGTTGCCATCAGCCAGCCCAAGGCCCGCGCACTCGCCTTGCGGGTCGGCAGCCCGCTGACCTTGACCGCGGCGGTGGCCGATTCGGCGCCCAGGCAAGTCATCGCCCAGGTGGTCGATGTATATTCGCTGCCCGGCCACGATGATCACCTCCATTCGCTGCTGATGCCGCTGGAACTGGCGCAGGACTTGCTCAATACCGACCGCACCGAGCGCTTCGTGGTGTATTTGTCCGACCCGGCCCTGCTGGAACTGCAGCGCACGGTGGTGGCGGCGGCGCTGCGCAAGGCGGGCATCGGCACCGAGGTGCGCACCTGGCAGGAATTGTCGCAGGCCTACATACGGGCGCGCAGCGCGTCCGACCTGGCGTTCGACAGCATTGCAGGAATGGTGTTTGCGGTCATCGCGGCGACCGTTGCCGCCACCATGTCGATCAACGCGCTGGAACGGCGCCGCGAAGTGGCAACCTTGCGCGCGCTGGGCATGCGCAGCCATTCCGTGTTCCTGATGCTGGTGACCGAAGCGCTGGGGATGGCGGTTGCTGGCGTGGCTGTCAGCCTGATTGCGAGCGGGGTGGTTGCGTGGATCATCAACAGGGTGACCGTGCAGGCGGAAGCGCAGCGCGCGTTTTCGCTGCCGATGCCGGTGGAGCTGGATCTGAACCGCATGCTGATGGCGGTGGTGACGGTGCTGGCGGTCGCCCTGATGGCGGCGCTGGTGCCGGCATTCAAGGCGGCACGCGCGAATGTGGCGTCGGCGTTGGCCGCCTGAAGCTTGCCTGGAAACCCCGAAGCTCGCCGCTTGCCTGGAAACCCTGAAGCTCGCCGCTTGCCTGGAAACCCTGAAGCTCGCCGTTTGCCTGGAAACCCTGAAACTCGCCGCTTGCCTGGAAACCGTCGCTCCCGCGCGAGGCGGGAGCCCAAGTACTTACTGCCGCTTGCAGTCTCTCCCGCGCACGGTTCGCGCCTGCGCGGGAGGGCCTTGGATAAGACCTACTTCTTGACCTTCACCGGACGCGACCAGTTGTCGATCGTCATCTGCCGGGCGCGCGAAATGGTCAGCTTGCCGGCTGGCGCATCCTTGGTCAAGGTGGTACCGGCACCCAGGGTTGCACCCTTACCGACGGTAACCGGCGCCACCAGCTGGCTGTCGCTGCCGATGAACGCATCATCTTCAATCACGGTGCGGAACTTGTTGGCGCCGTCGTAATTGCACGTGATCGTTCCCGCGCCGATATTGACGCGCGAACCGACCGTGGCATCGCCCACATAGGCCAGATGGTTGGCCTTGCTGTGCGCCGCGATCTGGCTGTTCTTGATCTCGACAAAGTTACCGATGTGGACATCTTCCGCCAGCTCGGTGCCCGGACGCAAGCGTGCGTAAGGCCCGATCACCGACTTGGCGCCCACTACCGCGTCTTCAATATGACAGAACGGTTTGATATTGGTTCCCGCCGCGATGCGCGCGTTGACCAGCACATTGTGCGCGCCCACGCTCACGCCATCGCCCAGTTCCACCCTGCCTTCGAACACGCAGCCGACGTCGATGGTCACATCGCGGCCGCAAATGAGTTCGCCACGCACATCGATGCGGGCCGGGTCGAGCAGGGTCACGCCTTTTTCCAGCAGCGCGTTGGCGATATTGAGCTGGTGACGACGCTCCAGCTCGGCCAACTGCACCTTGCTGTTGACGCCGGCAACTTCCCACTCGGCCGACGGGTTCGCCGACACCACCGGCACGCCATCGAGCACCGCCTGGGCCACGATATCGGTCAGGTAATACTCGCCCTGCGCATTATTGTTCGACAGCGAACCGAGCCACTTTTTCAGATGGCGGGTCGGCGCGACCATGATGCCGCTGTTGATTTCGCAAATGGCGCGTTCGGCTTCATTGGCATCCTTTTCCTCGACGATGCGGGTAATCGTGCCGCCTTCGCGCACGATGCGGCCCAGGCCGAACGGATTGGCCTGCACTACGGTCAGGATGCCGAGCTTGTCGGTGCCGGCGGCGTCGACCAGGCCCTTGAGCGAGGCCACGGTGGTCAGCGGCACGTCGCCGTACAGGATCAGGGTCGGGACATCTTCATCGAGCTGGGGCACGGCTTGGCTGACCGCGTGGCCGGTGCCGAGCTGCGGTTCTTGCAGGGCGGTATCGATGGCGGCATGGCCCGTGCTGTCCTGGCGTTTCAGCATCTCCGGCACCGCTGCGCCGCCATGCCCGTAAATAACGCATAATTTGCTCGGTGCAAGTGCCCTTGCCGTATCGATCACATGCTGCAGGAGGGGTTTGCCCGCCAGCGGGTGCAGCACTTTCGGCAGCGCAGATTGCATACGCTTTCCCATTCCAGCGGCAAGAATCACTACGTTCATAAGCGTTCGTTCAAAAAGAGTTAATAAATGAAAAAGTTTAACACGCAGGAACCACTTTCCCAGCGCTTTCGCGTCCTTTGCCTTGTGGCAATCGTAGCCGTACTGACCGCCTGCAGCGGCATCAAACTGGCCTACAACCAGGGCGACACCTTGCTGTACTGGTGGCTGGACGCCTATGTGGACCTCGATTCGGAACAGGCGCCGGAGGTCAAGCAGGATATCAAGGAACTGTTCAAATGGCATCGCCAGACCCAGTTGAAGGACTATATCCACATCCTCACGAATGCCCAGCGCCAACTTGCCGGCAACCTGAGCAAGGCTGACCTGGACGCCGATTACCGCGACATCATGGCGCGCACCGACTTGCTGGCGCAGAAAGCCGTGCCGGAACTGACCGACCTGGCGCTCACCATCAAGCCCGAGCAACTTGCTCACCTGGAAAAGAAGTTCGAGAAGAACAACGAAACCTTCCGCAAGAAGTTCATCCGTGGCAGTGTGGAAGAGTTGCAGGAAAAACGTTTCAAGAAGTCGATGGAGCAGTTCGATTTGTGGTTCGGCGACTTCAGCCGCGATCAGGAAGCGCAGTTGCGCAAGGCGTCCGACGCGCGTCCGCTGAACAACCAGATCTGGCTCGACGAACGCATGCAGCGCCAGCAAAAGATCCTGAGCGTGCTGCGCAAGATCGACAAGGAGAACCTGGGCAAGGAGGCGGCCACGCCGCTGGTGCAGGGCTTGATCAAGGAGCTGCTGGTGCGTACGCAGGGCTCGCAGCACAAGCAGTTTTTCGATACCTACACCGATGGCACAATGCAAATGATCCTGACGGCGGTGAAAATCGCCACGCCGGAGCAGAAAGCCCATGCGCAGAAGCGCATGCAGGGATGGATCAGCGACTTCAACACCCTGGCTGCGGAAACCAAATAAGCCGCTTCTTGCCCCTTGGCGCCGTTGCCCCTTGGCAGCGGCGCGCCTTAACCGCCGCACCGCCGCACCGTCACACCGTCCCCGTCCCCGTCCCCGTCACACCGTCACCCCGTCACCCCGTCACCCCGTCGCACCCGCGCAGGCGGGTGCCCAAGTTCCCCAGCGCCCGGCGCAACGCTCCCCACCCCCGTGATATAGTGCGCCGGATCAGCAATCCCCCCTTGTCGCCATGCAAAAGAAACCCGCCAAAGTCCCGGTGCACCGTCCGCCGCCGCCAAAACAAGTCCGCATCATCGGCGGCGCCTGGAAACGCTCGACCTTGCCCGTGCTCGACGCGCTCGGCCTGCGTCCCACCCCGGACCGGGTGCGCGAAACGGTCTTCAACTGGATCAACCATCTGTGGGACGCCAACTGGGCCGGCGCCGACGTGCTCGACCTGTTTGCCGGCAGCGGCGCCCTCGGTTTCGAGGCGGCCAGCCGCGGCGCGCGCTCGGTGACCATGATCGACAGCCACACGCCGGTCGTGCGCCAGCTCGGCGATGTCAAAATCAAGCTCAAGGCCGACAACGTCCAGGTCGCCCGCGGCGAGGCCCTGGCCAGCGCGCACAACATGGCCCTGCGTGGCCAGCGCTACGCTCTGGTGTTCCTCGATCCGCCGTACCAGCAAAACCTGCTCGAACGCAGCCTGCCTCTGTGCACCGGCTTGCTCGCCGAAGACGGCCTGGTGTATGCCGAATCCGGCGCGCCGTTGCCGTTCGAGCCGGAAGACGGCAGCGCCGTGCCCGACTGGCTGGCGCCGTGGGAAGCGGTGCGTCATGACAAGGCCGGGATCGTCTTCTATTACCTGCTCAAGCTGCGCAAAGCGGCAGCGTAAACACGATAGTGCGGCGGTTTGTTCGGCCGCGATCTTCCCCGCCAAAGGCCGCAGTGGGGACCACGCATAATTTTCAGGCATAATGCGCGTTCTATATTGGTGCATGTCTAGGGAGCCGCAATGGTTGTAGCCGTTTATCCAGGAACCTTTGACCCGCTCACGCGCGGCCATGAGGATTTGGTGCGCCGTGCGTCCGGGCTGTTCGACCGCCTGATCGTGGGCGTAGCCGACAGCAAGAACAAACGTCCGTTTTTCTCGCTGGACGATCGCCTGGAAATTGCCAACGAAGTGCTGGGCCATTATCCGAATGTGCAGGTCGAGAGTTTTTCAGGCTTGCTCAAGGATTTCGTGCGCAAGCATGACGCCAGGGTCATCGTGCGCGGCTTGCGCGCCGTGTCGGACTTCGAATACGAGTTCCAGATGGCGGGCATGAACCGCTACCTGCTGCCGGACGTCGAAACCCTGTTCCTGACCCCGTCCGACCAGTATCAGTTCATTTCCGGCACCATCGTGCGCGAAATTGCGATGCTGGGCGGCGACGTTTCCAAGTTCGTGTTTCCCTCGGTCGACCGCTGGCTGCAGAAGAAGATCGCCACGATGGCGCCGCCTTCCGAATAAAAAGCGGAGCAATCATGGCCTTACTGATTACCGACGACTGCATCAACTGCGACGTGTGCGAGCCCGAGTGCCCGAACGATGCCATTTACATGGGGGCCGAGATCTACGAGATCGATCCCAACAAATGCACGGAATGCGTCGGCCACTTCGATGAACCGCAGTGCCAGCAGGTGTGCCCGGTCAGTTGCATCCCGTTCAACCCGGCCTGGCGCGAGACGCCGGAACAGTTGCGCGCCAAGTACGAGCGCCTCACTGCCGGCAAGGATGCGCCAGCATCGCCGCTGCCCTGACAGACAAAGTCCGATGGGCACAGCCGCCGCAGCAGCACAGCCGGCTTGACGCCCCTCAAGAAATTATTATCAAATTACAAATTAATGTGCCTTTGAGGTCATATTTTTGTTTTGAAATCATCAAAAAGCCCGTTTAAAATGCCTTCGGGGCAATTTTTTTGTGAAATTCAATGGTATATTTACCTAGTCCATTAGTTCGCCTACATTAAATTTTCCTCGCACTGCACATTCCGGCGCCATTTCGACCGTACGTAAAGACTATAATACCCGCCGCGTAAATACGTTGGCGCTATGGCCTTGTCTACCGTCACGCCCGCTGCTGCGTTGAAGGAAGATGCTGGCGCGCACGGTCGACCCATCTGGTGCCGGCGAGCCGCAGGCTGGCATGAGCGCTTTTCATGCGGAACAAAAATAGATTAATCACTGGAGACACCATGATCGCAATGAACAGTTTTACTTTCAAGGGCTTGCTGGCAGGAATAGTCCTCGCTTGCGCCTTCGGCCAGGGTGCCTCCGCGGCGGAGATCAGCGGCGTCAAGCTGGACGATACTGTCAAGGTGGCCGGCAAGGAGCTCAAGCTCAACGGCTACGGGATGCGCCAGAAGTTCGTGGCCAAGGTGTATGTCGCCTCGCTGTACCTGCCGGAAAAGAGCAAATCCTTCGCCGAGATCCTGAAGATGGATGGCCCGCGCCGCGTCACCATCGTGCTGATGCGCGACCTGACGTCGGATGAATTCGGCGACGCCTTCATGAACGGCCTCAGCCGCAACGTCGACAACGTCGAAAAAGCCAAAATCATTCCGCAGATCAGCAAGTTCGGCGAAATGTTTGCCTTGCTCCAAGTGCTGAAAAAAGGGGATGTGCTGCACATGGACTGGATTCCGGGCACGGGCACCCAGTGCGAGTTCAATGGCAAGAAAATCGGCGAAGTCGTGCCCGACCTGTTGTTCTACAACGCGATCTTGCGTATCTGGATGGGCGACCATCCGGTCGATTCGAGCTTGAAGACAGCTCTGCTCTCAGGGAAATAAGATTCCTGATCGATAAAAAAGCGGCGCCGGTAGATTACCGGGCGCCGCTTTTTTTTGCGCGGCCGCTTGCGCGACTGGCTGGCAATCAGGAACGGGCGGCCATGGCGCGCAGTTCGGCGGTGAGGCTGGCGTTGCCGGAAGATGAATTGGTCATCCGTTGCAGCACTTTGGCATTGCGCATATTGCGGCGGGCGGCTTGCTGGTCCTTGCTCAGGCGCGGCTTGACCACCAGCACCAGCGCGCGGAAGATGCCACCGAGCAAAGGCTTGAAGAACAGTGCCACTGCGGCGATCGCCAGCACCAGACCCACGCCGCGCACCAGCGGCAGCAGCGAAAAGGCGGTGGCGCCCGTGGTTTGCAGCAAAATAGACATGATGTTGAAATCGCAGTAGCAGTTGTTATGTATCAACTATAGTGCAACGCAACATATAAATCCAATTCCAATATCTAATACCGATTATATTAATCGTGAATGGAATGCGGTATGATACCTAATCGCCAACTTTTCTGAATCGCCATGAGCTTTCTGACCTTGGACCTGAACCTGCTGCGTGTGTTCGACGCGGTGATGACCGAGCAAAACCTGACGCGCGCGGCCGGCCACCTGGCCATGACCCAACCTGCGGTATCGAACGCGATCAAGCGCTTGCGCGAGAGTCTGGGCGACGAATTGCTCATCCGCACAGCCTACGGCGTCAAGCCGACCCCGCGCGCCGAGTCGCTGTGGCCGGCGGTGCGCCAGGCCCTGGCCGGGCTGGAAGCGGCAGTCACGCCGGAAACCTTCGACGTGTCCAAGGCGCATGCGACCTTCCGCATGGCGATGGCGGACGCGACGGCGGCGTTCTGGCTGCCTTCGCTGATGCGTTCGATCGAGAGCGAGGCGCCTGGTGTGAACGTGCGCATGGTGCCGCTGACGACGCGCGAGCCGCGTCCGATGCTGCTGCGTGGCGATATCGACCTGGCGGTGGGTTTCTTCCCTGGCGTGGCCGCGCAGCTGTCGAGCGACACCAGTTCGCCGATCCGCCATGAGCGGCTGTATTCGGGGCATTACGTATGCGTGATGCGCAAGAACCATCCGCTGGCCAAGGTGGAGCTGGGGATCGATAATTACTGCGCGGCGAATCACCTGCTGGTCAGTTTTTCGGGGCGCGCGCATGGCCTGGTGGACGAAGCGCTGGCGCAGGTGGGGCGCGAGCGGCGCATTTTGCTGACGGTGAACCAGTTCTTCACGGCGGGGAGGGTGGTGGCCAATTCGGACTTGGTTACCGTGCTGCCGAAGCACCTGATCGCATCGACCGGCATGACCGATGCGCTGGTGTGGCGCGAGCTGCCATTCAGTCTGCCGGCGGTGCACCTCGACATGCTCTGGCACGAACGCGACGCCCGCAGCCCCACGCATAAATGGCTGCGCAAGCATCTGGAGGGGATGAATACCACGACCCTGAGGGCGGTGGCGAATAGCGATTGAGTATTGCCGCCCTCAACGTCGTTCCCGGCCTTGGCGGCCCCCTTGGCGGGAACCCAAGTTCTTAGGTCCGCGGCTGCGCAAAAAACTTGGGTTCCCGCCTCTCCAGGAACTAGCCTTTGCCGCTAAGTTACGCAGCTTTGCGACCACAGGCGTCAAAACCGTCGTTCCCGCGTAGGCGGGAACCCATAGCACCTCAACTGAGCGAAGGTGCTATGGATTCCCGCCTGCGCGGGAAAGACGGAGCTTAAGTTAACGCCATTTGGCACCGGCCTCTGAGCTTGCACAGTTCCAAGAGATTTGAGGAGTTTCCTTGAAACTGGAGGCTGCGCGGGAAGTCGTTTCTGGCAATGCCAGGAACGACAGTTTTGAGGTTAGCGACAGTTTTGGGGTTAGCAACGGTTTTGAGGTTAACGACGGTTTTAGGGTTAGCGACGCATTTTAGCGACGTTTTGAGGGTTAGCAGGTCTCGACAATCGGTGCCTATTTGGCCGCCGACCGATACCCAACCCGGAACCCGCCCCAATGCTTCCCATCCACATAAATCGGCACCGACAAGTCGTGCATGACTTCCCCGGTATCGCGCTTGTACGTCTGCAGCAAAAACGGCTTGGTATTCGACCCGCAACGCGACCCGGTGCGGTCGTTGAAAATCCGCTTGGTCCGGTTGTTCACCATATCGACATCGTAATCGCCCGTGAGCGGCTGAGAAAACTTCTTGTTGTGCGTCGGGAAGTAGCCATGATCATCGACCGCCCCCGCATACGCCAGCTGCGGCATACTCGCCAATAAACCGTCCTGCAAGGCCGGCAGCACGCGGTCGGTAAAGGCATCGAAGCGTGTCGTGTGCTTGGGCGGATCGGTATTCGGAATCGGCTTGTAACGGCGCTCGAACAGCGCTTCGTGGCTGATCTGGCCCGCCTTGAGCGCCGCGCTGAACAGCTGCCCGACCTCGGCCGCTGCCTGCTGCGCCGCCATCCGGATCGGATCGTGCGAGCTCGCCAGCGACGATTCGCCCATGGCCCCGGCAATCGATTCAGCCTTCTCGGCCAGTGCCATCGCCGAGCCGGTCGCGCGCGGCAACTCCGCGTTGGTCGAGAGCATGCTGTCGCGGATCTGTGTAAGTGCCCCGGAAATGCTGCGTGTCGTTTCAACGTGCGTGCGCGCCACCCCCGCAATCTGTCCGATTTCCGATTCCGACACACCGGAGGAACGTTCGATATTGCCCAGGAAACCGTGCACCCGCTCCACATTGCCGGCCGCATCGTTCACCAGGGTGACCAGCGACGCCATGCCCACGCTGGCCGTTGCCGCTTGTTCGTTAATCGCGCGCACCATCATGCTGATTTCCCCGGCAGCTTCGCGGGTGCGATGCGCCAGTTGCCGCACTTCGCCAGCAACGACCGCGAAGCCGCGCCCGTGCTCGCCGGCCCGCGCCGCTTCAATCGCGGCATTGAGCGCCAGCAGGTTGGTGCGCGCGGAAATTTCGGTGATGACGTCGGTAAAACCGGCGATGGCCTTGGACTTTTCCTGCAACGCGCTCATGATGCTGGCCGCCTGCTGGGCGTCGACCCGGGCGTCGCTGATGCGCTTGAGGCCCTCGGCCACCTCGGCGCGCCCGGCCACGCTTTCGCTGCGCACCTCGGCGGCCACCTTGGCGGCGCGCTCGGCATTGGCGGCGATCTGCTCGGTCGTGTGCGCCACATCCTCGGCGCTGGCGACGATGCCGACCGCGGTCTGCACATCTTTTTCGATCTTTTTCTTGACCGAGTCGACAAAATACGAGGTTTCGGCAGCGCCGATCATGATGTCGTCGATCGAGTGACCGACCACGGCGATAAATTCCTGGCTATGGCCGCCATCGCCCTTCTGTTGCACAAGCAGGAAGAGTCCCAGGCTGACCACCCCGGCGACGGCGGCCGCGGATACCGGCCCCAGCGCGGGCCCGGCCGCCAGGCCAATCAGGAACACGGCGAGGACGCCGCCGGCGGCAGCCCCGCAGCAGCCGAGCGCGAGCCGCGCCGACGTCGATTGAAGTTGCTTCATGTGTTCCCTTGGCCACCGCTGGCGCGCTGAGTATCCCGCAATCCGAGATTCATAACCTACAGCATAACCAGGGGAAGCTCAACGCATTTGCAAGGCAATGTGTCCAAAGAAAAACATTTCCACCAAGTGCTTATTTGATCGGCAGTTTGGTGGTATTTTTCACTTCTTCCATGACGGCGTAGGTGTGGGTTTCGCGTACGCCCTTCTGGAGCAGGGTTTTGCCGAGGAATTCGCGATACGCCGCCATGTCCTTGACCCGCGCCTTGACCAGATAGTCGAAGCCGCCGGCCACCATGTGACATTCGAGCACTTCGGGAATGATTTGTACGCTATTCTTGAAGGCATCGAAGACTTCGGGAGTGGTGCGGTCGAGCACGACCTCGATGAAAACGAGCAAGGAAACGTCGAGCAACTGGGGATTGAGCTGGGCCGTGTAGCCCATGATGTAGCCGGACTCGTGCAGTTTACGCACCCGCTCCAGGCAAGCCGCCGGCGACAGGTTCACCCGCGCCGCGAGTTCCACGTTGCTGATCCGGCCGTCGCTTTGCAGTTCCGACAGAATTTTCTTGCTAATCTTGTCCAGCATTCGAGATCTCCGCAATAAATTTTATTTGGTGAAATTGTCTCACCAAAAACTATCTATGGCTAGTCTTCTGTAATACCAGAATTAATCCAGAAGATTTCACTCTACAATCGAATCATGTTTTCGCGCACTTCCAGCGCGGCTTGCCTTCACGGAAAAGCCGCGCCGGAGGTGCGCGGTGTCGTCTTTCCGATTCGTTTAACCCTGGTAAAAGAGTTCTCAATGCAAACTGCCGCTGCTTCGGCCACATCCTTCGTTCCCTTTTCTGCGCTGCTGGCCGAAATCAAACCGGACCAGACGCCGCTGCGCGCCGCCATTACCGCTGCTTACCGCCGCGATGAAGCCGAGGCCGTCGCCTGGCTGCTGGGACAGGGCAACAAAGCCCATCCGGAGGCGCACGCGCTGGCGCACCGCCTGGTCTCGGCCGTGCGCGAAAAGCGCACGCGTTCATCCGGCGTCGATGCGCTGATGCATGAATTCTCGCTATCATCGGAAGAAGGTGTCGCACTGATGTGCTTGGCCGAAGCGCTGCTGCGCATTCCAGACAAGCAAACCGCCGACCGCCTCATTGCCGACAAGATCAGCAAGGGTGACTGGGGCAAGCACCTGGGCGAATCGCCTTCGCTGTTCGTCAACGCCGCCACCTGGGGTTTGCTGATCACCGGCAAGCTGGTCAGCACCAGCAGCGAAACCGGGCTCGGCTCGGCGCTGACCAAACTGATCGGCAAAGGCGGCGAGCCGCTGATCCGCAAGGGCGTCGACCTGGCCATGCGCATGCTGGGCAACCAGTTCGTGACCGGCCAGACCATCGGCGAAGCGATCAAGAACAGCCGCGAGAACGAGCAGCGCGGCTACCGCTATTCCTACGACATGCTGGGCGAAGCGGCCCTGACCGAAGCGGATGCGAAAAACTATTACGCCTCGTACGAAACGGCGATCCATGCGATCGGCAAGGCATCGAACGGGCGCGGCATCAAGGATGGTCCTGGCATTTCGGTCAAGCTGTCGGCCCTGCATCCGCGCTACAGCCGCGCACAGCATGCGCGCATGATGAGCGAACTGCTGCCGCGCGTGCGCAGCCTGGTATTGCTGGCCAAGCAGTACAACATCGGCATCAATATCGATGCGGAAGAAGCCGACCGCCTGGAAATCTCGCTCGACATGATGGAAGCGATGGCGTTCGATCCGGAGCTGGCCGGTTTCGAGGGCATCGGCTTCGTGGTGCAGGCGTACCAGAAGCGCTGCCCGTTCGTAATCGATTACCTGATCGACCTGGCGCGCCGCAGCGGCCGCAAATTCATGGTGCGGCTGGTGAAAGGCGCGTATTGGGACGCTGAAATCAAGCGCGCACAAGTCGATGGCATGCCCGGTTATCCGGTCTATACGCGCAAGGTGTACACCGATGTGTCTTACCTGACCTGCGCCAAAAAACTGCTGGGTGCGAGCGGCTTGCTGTATCCGCAATTTGCCACCCACAATGCGCACAGCCTGTCGGTGATTTACACCTGGGCGCAGCAGGACGGCATCAAGGATTATGAATTCCAGTGCCTGCACGGCATGGGCGAAACCTTGTACGACCAGGTCGTCGGCAAAGCCAATCTGGATAAGCCGTGCCGCATTTATGCGCCAGTCGGATCGCACGAAACCTTGCTCGCCTACCTGGTGCGCCGCCTGCTGGAAAACGGCGCCAATTCCTCGTTCGTGAACCAGATCGTCGATGAAAAAGTCAAGATCGAATCGCTCATCGCCGATCCGTTCGAGGCATCGCGCGCGCAGGGCGGCGTGCCGCATCCGGGCATTACCTTGCCGCTTGCCCTGTTCAATGCGGAACGCAAGAATTCGGCCGGTCTCGATCTGACGAATGAAGATGTACTGCGCAATATCGGCACCGCGTTGGCACAGCCGCGCAATTACCACGCCGCGCCATTGATCGACGGCCCCGTGGTGGCCGGCGCGCCCGCGTCCATTTGCAATCCGGCGCTGCATGCCGACGTGGTTGGCAAGGTGAGCGACGCCAGTAGCGCCGATGTTGAAACGGCGCTGCACAGCGCCAGCAATTTCGCCATGGACTGGCAAACCACGGGGCCGACGGCGCGTGCCGCGATGCTCGTGCGCGTGGCCGATCTGTTCGAAGAAAACTACCCGGAACTGATGGCGCTGGCCATTCGCGAAGCCGGTAAATCGCTGCCGAATGCGATTGCCGAAATCCGCGAAGCGGTCGATTTCCTGCGCTATTACGCGGCCCAGGTGCACGGTACGCCGCAGGTGCTGGCGCTCGGCCCGGTCACTTGTATCAGCCCGTGGAATTTCCCGCTCGCGATCTTTACCGGCCAAGTGGCCGCGGCGCTTGCGGCGGGCAATGTGGTGCTGGCAAAACCGGCGGAACAAACGCCGCTGATCGCTTATCGCGCGGTGCAGCTGTTCCATGAAGCGGGTATTCCAAAAGCGGCCCTGCAATTTCTGCCGGGCCGCGGCGAAGTGGTCGGTGCCGGCCTGACCGCTGATTCTCGGGTCAAGGGCGTGATTTTTACCGGCTCCACCGAAGTGGCGCAGCTGATCAACCGCACCCTGGCGGCGCGCTCGGTCAAGGAATCCTGCGATATTCCGCTGATCGCTGAAACGGGCGGCCAGAATGCGCTGATCGTCGATTCCTCGGCCTTGCCGGAACAGGTGGTGCAGGACGTGATGACCTCGGCGTTCGACAGCGCCGGCCAGCGTTGCTCAGCCTTGCGCGTGTTGTTCCTGCAGCAGGAAATCGCCGATAAAACCATCAGGATGCTCAAAGGCGCGATGCAGGAATTGCGCGTGGGCGTGCCTGATCGCCTGGCCACCGATATCGGCCCGGTGATCGATGCGGAAGCGCAGCAAAACCTGCTGCGCCACATCGAACGCATGAAGCCGACCGCGAAAAACCATTTTGCGATGGAAGTGCCGGCGGCCGTGGCGGCGCAAGGCACTTTCGTGGCGCCGACCGTGCTCGAAATCGGCTCCTTGTCCGAACTCGAACACGAGGTATTCGGCCCGGTCTTGCACATCATCCGTTATCGCCGCGCCGATCTGCCGAAGCTGATCGATTCGATCAACGCCAGCGGTTTCGGCCTGACCTTGGGCGTGCATTCGCGCATCGATGAAACGATCGATTTCATTACCTCGCGCGCGCACGTCGGCAATATCTACGTGAACCGCAATATCGTCGGCGCCGTGGTCGGCGTGCAGCCGTTCGGCGGCGAAGGCCAGTCCGGAACCGGCCCGAAAGCGGGCGGTCCGCTTTACCTCAAACGCTTGCAGCGCGCAGCACCGGCGCTGCTGCTGCATGAACGCCAGGCCACCCCGGCCCTCGATGCCCTGCTGGTGTGGGCCAAAGCCCATGGCCACGAGCACGTCGTCACCCTGGCCGAAGAATACATGCGCACCACCCTGGCCGGCACCAGCCTGACCTTGCCGGGTCCGACCGGCGAACGCAACGGCTTGTCGTTTGCCCCGCGCGGCGCCATTTTGTGTGCGGCGGCAACGCCAGGCGTATTGCTCAATCAATTGGCGGCTTGCCTGGCAACAGGGAACCGGGCGATTGTGCTGGCGCGCGCGAAGGAAGTCATTCCCGAAGGCTTGCCGCCGGAAGTGGCGGACCACATCACCTTTGTGAGCGGGGCCGATACGGCGGAATGCCATTTTCAGATTGCCTTGGTGGAAGCGTCGCTGGCGGCCGAATTGTGGCCCGTGCTGGCAAGCCGCCAGGGAGCGATTGTCGGCGTGATCGATACCTCGGAAGAAGGTGCAATTGCGCTGTGGCGCATGGTGGCCGAGCGCGCACTGTGCGTCAATACCACTGCGGCTGGCGGAAACGCAAGCCTGATGACCTTAGGTCTGTAATGATTCAAATATAAAACTACCCCTTGGAGGATGACATGATTGTAGGCGTTCCAAAAGAGATCAAGAATCACGAATACCGGGTAGGCCTGACACCGCCGAGCGTACGCGAATTAAGCTCGCGCGGGCATCAGGTACTGGTTCAGAAAAACGCGGGCGCCGAGATCGGGTTATCCGATGAGCAGTACGTCGCCGCCGGTGCGAGCATTGTCGACGAGGCGAAAGAAATTTTCGCGCGCGCCGACATGATCGTCAAAGTCAAGGAGCCGCAACCGGTCGAATGCGCGATGCTGCGCGATCGCCAGATCCTGTACACCTATCTGCACCTGGCACCGGATCCGGACCAGACGGCGGCGCTGGTGAAATCGGGCGCCATTTGCATCGCGTACGAAACCATCACCGGCGCCGGCGGCGGCTTGCCGCTGCTCGCTCCCATGAGCGAGGTAGCGGGGCGCATGGCGATCCAGGCCGGCGCCGCCCATCTGGAAAAATCCAAGGGCGGCATGGGATTGCTGCTCGGCGGCGTACCCGGTGTGGCGGCCGGCCACGTGGTCATTATCGGGGCCGGCGTGGTCGGCACCAATGCGCTGCAAATGGCGGTCGGTACCGGCGCCCGGGTGACGGTGCTCGACAAGAGCATCGACCGCCTGCGCCAGCTCGACCTGGTATTCGGCAACCGGATTTCGACCCAGTATTCGAATGCCCATTCGATCGAGGAAGCGGTGCTGTCGGCCGACCTGGTGATCGGCGGCGTGCTGGTGCCGGGCGCCGCGGCGCCCAAGCTGGTGACCCGCGCGATGATTGCGAAGATGAAGGCGGGCGCGGTGGTGGTCGATGTGGCGATCGACCAGGGCGGCTGCTTCGAAACCTCGCATGCGACCACGCACGCCGATCCGACCTATATCGTCGACGGCGTGGTGCATTACTGTGTGGCCAACATGCCGGGCGCGGTGGCGCGCACGTCGACCTTCGCCTTGAATAACGCGACGATCGGCCATGCGGTGGCGCTGGCGGAAAAGGGCTGGAAAAAAGCCCTGGCCGACGATGCGCATCTGAAAAACGGCCTGAATGTCTGCCAAGGCAAAGTCACCTACGCGGCGATTGCCCAGGCGCTCGGCTACGACTACACCCCGGCGGACTCCCTGCTGGGTTGAGGCGGACGGTTTTTCAGGTCGGCGCAAAAGCGCGTGACGATATGAAAAGCATAACGGGAGGCGACTGATTTCACGAAACGCATGAAATCGGTCGCCGCCTCTTCATTCGCGTTATCCGAAATCGTCCGGATCACCGCAAACGGAATGCCCAGCTCAAAACAGACCTGGGCCACTGCCGCGCCTTCCATTTCAACCGCCAGCAAGCCTGGCAGCGATCCCGTCAACTGCGCCAGGTGCGCGCGTTTGCTGATGAACTGATCGCCACTGGCAATCAGGCCGCGGTGCACCCGTGGCCGCTCCAGGGCGAATTCGGCGCGTTCGGCGTCGTCGATGACGGTTTCAAAATCCTTGTCGAGAAAATCCGTCGCCGCACTGGCGATGCGCTGGCTCATATGCAAATCCGACTGGAAGTGCGACAAGCCGGTCAGCGGCACCTCGAAACGCGGAAACAGGGGACTTGCATCCATGTCGTACTGGACCAGCGATTCGGCCACCACGATGTCGCCTACCTTCACCCCGGCATCACCGGCTCCGGCAACGCCGGTGAAGAGGATGTGGGTAACTCCGTACTTTTCCACAAGCGTCGTCGCGGTCATGGCGGCGGCAACCTTGCCAATTCGCGACAGAACGCACACAGCGTCGATTCCAGCGACCTGTCCCGATGCGTAGTTGCGCATGCCATGAATGAGCGTGGCGGGGCCTTGCATGGCTTCCACGAGCCCTTCCTGTTCTTCGTGCAAGGCACTAATGATGCCTAAACGTACATTTTTTCCTGAATTCATGCTTTGAAGAACCTTTTTGGTGAATGTGCATGTGGGTAAGTCACGAGTTTTCCACAAGGATAAACCGTTCCAGGTGCACTGCAAGCTTCCGAAGGTGCGCAGAAGGCCGCCAGCGTTGATTTCTGCAGACAGTCCCGGCTTGCGGTCCACCAGCGCTGCGATGGCCTTGGCGGTGCCTTCAGGAGCTTCTGCGGGCTTCGACGGTTCCGTGCTTTTGCCAGGATCGGTCTGTAAACGCATGTATTTCAAGGTTTTCTGGGTTTTGGAGGATTTGGTTGTGGATGACTTCGAGGTTATGCACCGCTTTGCCGGGGTTTAGGGTTTTATATAAGTAGTATGTATACAAATTTAGTAGTGATAGTAAACGGCGGTTTTTGTGTGGATAAGTCCGGATTTATGAACAGGATCAACAGCTTACCCTTCGAAAAAGTCGCTGGAAAAGACCTGTATCTTCGAAGGATGACTGTTGAACAAAAATTTGCCTGTGAACAAAGTCAACGGTTTTGCACATCTCATCCTGTGGATATCCATCGACTTATCCACATGTGCTGCCAGTCAGACGAGCCGTTCGCGGCTTTTTTTTTGTCTTCAGAAAAGTGACTGGCACGTTTTTTTGGCGGATTTTTTTTTTTTTGGAAACTTTTTCTTTTTTGTTCAGCAAAGAAAATTTTTTCCGATTTCGGGCTCTTCGGTTTTTCAGTTTTTGTTTTTCAAAGGTCTTGATGGTTTACCTAAAAAGGTTAAATATAGATTTAGTAGTAGTTGTTAACAGGGGCGTTTTTCTGTGGATAAGGGCAAAAACCTGCGCGAAATCAGGAGCTTGCAAGAGGTATAAGTCGGTGATCTGCTCTGTATCCGGCTGGTACCAATTTGGGACAAATTTTGGCCTGTGAATAAAGTCGCGTTTATCCACAAACGGTGCCTGTGGATATCAATAGGCTTATCCACAGGTCGTTTTGAACGTTGAGGAGGTCGTATGACGCTGCACGGATTGTTTAAGTTTCCAATTTTGCAAGGACCGATGGCTGGCGGCGCCAGCCGGGCCGAATTGGTGGCTGCCGTATCGAATGCCGGTGGCCTGGGTTGCATGGCGGGATCGTTGATGTCGCCGGCGGCGATGCGCGACGAGGTGGGCCGGATCAGGTCGATGACCGATCAGCCGTTTTTGCTGAATCTGTTTGTTCTTCAGACACCTTCGCCGAGCGCGGTAGAGGTGAACGCCGCCGTTGAGCTACTGCGCCCGGTCTGGGAAAGCCTGGGCTGGGACAAATTGCCCATCCCCGCCCAGTGGTGCCAGGATTTTGAAGCGCAGTTCGCCACCTTGATCGAACTGCGTCCGGCGGCGGCAAGTTTTACCTTCGGCATCCTGACCCCATCCCAGGTCGAGCGTTTGCACGATGCCGGCATTGTTGTCATCGGCACGGTCACCACCGTGGATGAAGCCTTGGCCTGGGAAAACGTGGGCGCCGACGCCGTGGTCGCGTCGGGAATCGAGTGCGGCGGCCATCGCGGGACCTTTCTCGGTCCGCAGGAAGAGGCTACCCTGAGTGGAAAAGCACTCTGGCCCCAGGTTGCGGAGGCCGTCAAGATTCCAATGATTGCCGCCGGCGGCATCATGACCGGGGTCGATATTGCCGAAGCCCTGGCACTGGGCGCGCAGGCCGTGCAAATGGGCAGCGCCTTTATCGTGACCGACGAGTCCGGCATCCATCCCGCCTATAAACAGCGCTTGATCGAGGCGCGCGAGACGCCAACCCGCCTGACCCGCGCCTTCAGCGGACGCTACGCGCGCGGCCTGGAAAACACCTTCATGCGCAAGATGGAAAGTGTTGAAAAGCAAGTTCCAGCGTATCCTGTTCAAAACGCACTGACCACAGGCATACGCGCAGCCGCTGCCGAACGCGGCGATACCGAACTGATGTCGCTCTGGGCGGGCGCCGAAATCCGCCGCGCGCGGCCGATGCCGGTAGCGCAACTGATGCAAATGCTGGTGGCCGAGATGCGCACAAACTAAAAAACGAGACGAGGAGCAGCATTTGGAATCGGCAGGAGAATACGACTACATCATCGTCGGCGGCGGCACCGCCGGCTGCGTACTGGCCAACCGCCTGACCCGGCGCCGCGACACCACCGTGCTGCTGATCGAAGCGGGTGGGCGCGACGACTATGTTTGGATCCACATTCCGGTCGGCTATCTGCATTGCATCGGCAATCCGCGCACCGACTGGCTGTACAAGACCGAACCGGATGCCGGCCTAAACGGCCGCTCGCTGATTTATCCGCGCGGCAAAGTCCTGGGCGGCAGCTCCTCGATCAACGGCATGATCTACATGCGCGGCCAGGCGCACGATTACGATCATTGGGCCGAACTGACGGGCGATACTGGCTGGAGCTGGGATAAGGTATTGCCGCTTTTTAAAAAGAGCGAGGATTATCATGGCGGCGCCAGCGAACTGCACGGCACCGGCGGCGAGTGGCGGGTCGAGAAGCAACGCCTGTCCTGGCAATTGCTGGACGCCTTTCGCGATGCCGCCGAACAAACTGGCATCCGTAAAACGGAGGATTTCAACGGCGGAGACAATGAAGGTTGCAATTACTTCGATGTCAACCAGAAGCGCGGTATCCGCTGGAACACGGCCAAGGCCTTCCTCAAGCCCGCTGCCAAGCGCGACAACCTGACCATCATGACTGGCTGCCACGTGGAACGTTTGATCATCGACGACACGGAGCAGGGCAAGGTCTGCCGCGGGGTCGAATTTACCGGCGGCGGCACGGCGTTCACGGCGACCGCCGTTCGCGAAACCGTGCTGACCGCCGGCGCGGTGGGCTCCCCTCAGATTTTGCAACTGTCCGGCATCGGACCGGCAGCCTTGCTGCGCGATGCCGGCATCGCGGTCCAGGTCGATGCGCCCGGGGTTGGGGATAATTTGCAGGATCATTTGCAGCTGCGCATGATCTACAAGGTCAGCAATGCACGCACCCTGAACACCACGGCGGCGAGCTGGTTCGGCAAGATGAAGATCGGCATCGAATACGCGATGTTCCAGAGCGGACCGATGTCGATGGCGCCGTCGCAACTGGGCGCGTTCGCCAGGTCCGATCCGGGCCAGGCCACGCCAAACCTGCAATATCACGTGCAGCCTTTATCGCTGGAAAAATTCGGCGATCCCTTGCATCCATTTCCGGCGTTTACGGCGAGCGTATGCAACCTGCGGCCGACATCGCGCGGGCATGTGCGGATTGCTTCCGCCGATTCCTATGCCGCCCCAAAAATCACGCCGAATTACCTGAGTACCGAGCAAGATCGCAAGACCGCGGCGGCCGCGCTGACCCTGACGCGCAAGATCGTGGCGGCGCCGGCAATGGCGCGCTATGCGCCGCAGGAATTCAAGCCGGGCATGGCGTTCCGCACGGAAGAAGAATTGGCCGAGGCCGCCAGCCAGATCGGCACGACGATTTTCCATCCGGTCGGCACCTGCAAGATGGGCAGGGCAGGGGACCCGATGGCCGTCGTCGACAGCCAATTGTGCGTGAATGGCGTGCAAAGACTGCGCGTGGTCGACGCCTCGGTGATGCCGCTGATCACGTCCGGCAATACCAACAGCCCTACCATCATGATTGCCGAACGCGCGGCTGAATTGATCGCCCACACGGCCAAATAAACAATGCAGGCAGACTCCGGAGCTGCCGCAAAGTTGCAGTTCCATGTCGCTTGCCTGATATGCATCAGCGCTTACGGCATGGTAGTTATACTGTATTGTGACCAAAATCCATTGTGTGTATTATCGAATAAAAAAGGTTTCAAAGCGGTATCAAAATAAACCGGAGACACAATGACAGACGTCATATTGGAAACAAAGAACCTGACCAAAGAGTTCAAGGGCTTTACCGCGGTCAATGATGTTAATCTCACCGTCCAGCGTGGCCACATCCACGCGCTGATCGGTCCCAACGGCGCCGGCAAGACCACCTGTTTCAATCTGCTGACCAAATTCCTGGTGCCCACGTCGGGCCAGATCCTGTTCAATGGAAAAGATATCACCTTCGCCCACCCGGCCCAGATCGCGCGCATGGGCATCATCCGCTCGTTCCAGATTTCGGCCGTGTTCCCGCACCTGACCGTGCTGCAGAATGTGCGCATCGGTTTGCAGCGGGAACTGGGCACGTCCTTCCATTTCTGGCGCAGCGAACGCTCGCTCTCGCTCTTGAACGAGCGCGCCATGGAGCTGCTGGCCGAAGTCGACCTGACCGAATTCGCCGATACCGTCACCGTCGACATGCCCTACGGACGCAAGCGCGCGCTCGAAATCGCCACCACCCTGGCGATGAAGCCCGAGCTGATGCTGCTCGACGAGCCGACCCAGGGCATGGGTCACGAGGATGTGCACAGGGTTACCGAGCTGATCAAAAAAGTGTCGGCCGGCCGCACCATCCTGATGGTGGAACACAATATGAATGTCGTCTCCGGCATCTGCGACAAAATTACCGTGTTGCAGAGGGGCGCGCTGCTGGCCGAAGGCAGTTACGCCGACGTGTCGACCAATCCGCAGGTGATGGAAGCCTACATGGGCACCACCAGCGCCGAACTCGCGGGAGCGCACTGATGACCGCGGCCCTCGAAATTTCGAATTTGCAAGCCTGGTACGGCGAATCGCACATCCTCCACAACGTCAATTTGCGGGTCAACAAGGGCGAAGTGGTCACCCTGCTGGGCCGCAACGGTGCCGGACGCACCACCACCTTGCGCGCGATCATGGGCTTGACCGGGACGCGCACCGGATCGATCAAGGTGAATGGGATCGAAGCCATCGGCCTGCCGACGCACAAGATCGCCCACCTGGGCATCGGGTATTGCCCGGAAGAGCGGGGCATCTTTTCGTCGCTGTCGACCGAAGAAAACCTGATGCTGCCGCCGCAACTGGCCGGCGCCGACGCCGGCATGTCGGTGGCCGAGATCTACGAGATGTTTCCGAATTTGCTGGAACGAAAAAACAGCCCGGGCACGCGCCTGTCGGGCGGCGAACAGCAGATGCTGGCGGTTGCGCGCATCTTGCGCACCGGTGCGCGCCTGTTGCTGCTCGATGAAATTTCCGAAGGCCTGGCGCCGGTGATCGTGCAAGGTCTCGCGCGCATGATTACCACGCTCAAGGCCAAGGGCTACACCATCGTCATGGTGGAACAGAATTTCCGTTTCGCCGCACCGTTGGCGGACCGGTTTTACGTGGTCGAGCACGGTCAGATCGTGGAGACCTTCGCTTCGTCGGAATTGAGCGCCAAGATGCCAATCCTGACCGAGCTGCTGGGCGTATAGCAGGATAGCGACAGCCCCCTAGCAAGACCATACCCATACCCTAAATGGAGACAATATGAAACGTAACATCATTGCTTTAGCAGCCAGCGCCGCATGCCTCGGCTTCGCCTTGCCAGCCCAGGCGCAAATCTCGAACGACACCATCAAGATCGGCATGTTGACCGACGTGTCCGGCGTGTACGCCGACGTGGACGGATCCGGCGGCGCGGAAGCGGTCAAGATGGCGATCGCTGACCTGGGCGGCACTATCAACGGCAAGAAGATCGAATTCGTTTTCGCCGACCACCAGAACAAGGCCGACATCGCCGCCAGCAAGGCGCGCGAATGGTTCGACCAGCAGGGTGTCGACATGCTGATCGGCGGCACCAATTCGGGCGCCAACCTGGCCATGGCCAAGATCGCGTCCGAGAAGAAGAAAGTGTTCATCTCGATCGGCGCCGGCTCCGCCCGCCTGACCAATGAAGAATGCTCGCCCTTCACCGTGCACTACGCCTACGACACGGTGGCCTTGGCCCGTGGAACCGGTGGCGCGATTGTCAAGCAGGGCGGCAAGTCCTGGTATTTCCTGACCGCCGATTACGCTTTCGGCCAGTCGCTTGAGAAAGATACAACCGATGTGATCAAGGCGGCCGGCGGCACTGTGGCGGGCACCTCCAAGCATCCTTTGTCGGCGTCGGATTTTTCGTCCTTCCTGATCAAGGCGCAGGGGTCGAAGGCGCAGATCCTGGGCCTGGCCAATGCCGGCGGCGACATGATCAATGCGGTCAAGGCCGCCAACGAGTTTGGGGTTGGCAAGACGATGAAGCTGGCTGGTTTGCTGGTGTTTATCAATGACATCCACACCCTGGGATTGAACATGACCCAAGGCATGTATCTGACCGATGGCTGGTACTGGGATCAGAGCCCGGAAAGCCGGGCCTGGTCGAAGCGCTATTTCGCCAAGATGAAGAAGTTCCCGTCGATGTTGCAGGCCGCCGATTACTCGGCCGCGACCAACTACCTGAACGCGGTGAAGGCGATCGGGACCGACGACAGCGAGAAGGTCATGGCGCAGTTGAAGAAGACCAAGATCAACGACATGTTCACCAAGGGCGGCGAGATCCGTCCGGATGGCCGCATGGTGCACGATATGTACCTGATGGAAGTGAAGAAGCAGGCCGAGTCGAAGTACCCGTGGGATTACTACAAGGTCGTCGCGACGATTCCTGGCGCGCAGGCGTACACGACCAAGGCGGAAACGAAGTGCGCGTTGTGGAAGTAAGTTAGGTCGCTTTCGAACTTCTACCGGCGCCGTCGTTCCCGCGCAGGCGGGAACCCAAGTTCGTCGCGCTGCGGTGATCCTGGCAAACTTGGGTTCCCGCCTGCGCGGGAACGACGGGCTATTCACCGCTCCCATTTTATGAACTGAGATGCCATGGAAATATTCGGCGTTCCCCTGCAGGCGATGGTCAGCCAGCTTTTGCTCGGCCTGGTCAACGGCTCCTTCTACGCCATGCTCTCGCTTGGCCTGGCCGTCATTTTCGGCCTGCTTAATGTCATCAACTTTTCCCACGGCGCCCTCTATATGATGGGTGCCTTTGCCGCCTACATCGGCGTGACCACCTTCGGCCTGAGCTACTGGGCGATGCTGGTGCTGGCGCCCTTGCTGGTCGGCGTGTTCGGCATCATCGTCGAAAAATCCATGCTGCGCTGGCTCTACAAGCTCGACCACCTGTACGGCCTGCTGCTCACCTTCGGCATCACCCTGCTGCTCGAAGGCGTGTTCCGTTCCTTCTTCGGCAACTCCGGCCAATCCGTCGAAGTCCCGGCGCTGCTGCAGGGCAGGACCGACCTGGGCTTCATGGAATTGCCCAACTACCGCCTGTGGGTCGTGTTCGCCTCGCTCAGCGTCTGCCTGCTGACCTGGTTCGTCATCGAAAAGACCAAGCTCGGCGCCTACCTGCGGGCCGGGACCGAAAACCCGAAACTGGTCGAAGCCTTCGGCGTCAACGTGCCGCTGATGGTCACCTTGACCTACGGCTTCGGCGTCGCGCTGGCGGGCTTTGCCGGGGTGCTGGCGGCGCCGATCATCAACGTTACGCCACTGATGGGCTCCAACCTGATCATCGTCGTGTTCGCCGTTGTGGTGATCGGGGGCATGGGATCGATCATGGGTTCCATCATCACCGGCCTGGGCCTTGGCGTGATCGAGGGCCTCACCCGCGTCTTCTATCCGGAAGGCTCGGAAGTGGTGGTGTTCGTGGTCATGGTCATCGTGCTGTTGCTCCGTCCCGCCGGTTTGTTCGGCAAAGAAAAGTAACCGAGAACTGGAGCCATTGATGAACAAGAACATCGCTTACGGCGTCGCGCTGCTGATCGCGCTGGCGGCGCCTTTTATCGGCTATCCCGTGTTCCTGATGAAGTTGCTGTGCTTCGGGCTGTTCGCCTGCGCCTTCAACTTGCTGATCGGTTACACGGGCCTGCTGTCCTTCGGCCATGCCGCTTTTTTTGGTGCGGCCGGTTACGTGACCGGGCACGCGCTGACGGTGCTCGGCTTGCCGACCGAAGTGGGCATCCTGCTCGGCGTGGCGGCCAGCGCCCTGGTCGGCCTGGTGATGGGTGCGCTGGCGATTCGCCGGCAAGGCATCTACTTTTCCATGATCACCCTGGCCTTGGCGCAGATGGTGTATTTCGCGGCACTGCGCGCACCCTTCACGCATGGCGAGGATGGCTTGCAGGGCGTTCCACGTGGCAAGCTGTTCGGCGTTATCGATCTGAGCAAGGACCTGACCTTGTACTTCGTGGTGCTGGCCATTGCCGTGGCGGGCTTTGCGCTGATCGTGCGCACGGTGCACTCGCCCTTCGGCCAGGTGCTCAAGGCGATCAAGGAAAACGAGCCGCGTGCCATTTCGCTCGGCTACGACGTCGACAGGTACAAGCTGGTGGCCTTCGTGCTGTCGGCCTCGCTGACGGGCCTGGCGGGCGCCACCAAGACCCTGGTGCTGGGCTTCGAGACGCTCACCGACGTGCACTGGGCCATGTCCGGCCTGGTGATCCTGATGACCTTGGTGGGCGGCATGGGCACCCTGTCGGGGCCGATCATCGGCGCCTTCATCATCATCACCCTGGAAAACAAGCTGGGCGATATCGGTACCTTCCTGGCGACCCAGACCGGCGTCGAGTGGTTCAATACCTTGGGCGAATCGGTCGGCATGGTGACCGGGCTGATTTTCGTCCTCTGCGTGCTGCTGTTCCGGCGCGGCATCGTGGGTGAAATCGGCGCCGCCATGGCGTCCTCCGGTGTCCGCAAAAAATCCGTATGATTGCTTGAAATGCAAGGACACAAAGCCGGGTCGCATGACCCGGCTTTTTTTTATTCAACGCACGGAGGATCGATGGAACAGACACTGACTGTCAACGGCATCGCCATGCATGTTGTCACCGAAGGGGAGGGGCCGCCGGTGCTCCTGCTGCACGGCTTCCCGGACACGCATCAGGTTTGGCGTACGCAAATCGATGCGCTCGCTGGCGCTGGTTACCGCGTGATCGCGCCGGATCTGCGCGGCTTCGGCAAGACCGAGGCGCCAGCGAAGCAAGACGCCTATGCGCTGACGCAGTTGCGCGCGGATGTCGTCGGCTTGCTCGACGCGCTGGGGATAGCGCGGGTTTTGCTGGTCGGCCACGATTGGGGATCGGTGATCGGCTGGAACGTGTGCATGGTCGCGCCAGAGCGCGTGGAGCGCTTCGTAGCGCTCTCGGTGGGGCATCCGGCGGCCTACACCGCCGGCGGGCCGCTGCAGCTGCTCAAGGGCTATTACGTGATGGTGTTCCAGCTGCGCGGCATTGCCGAGGCAATGATCAAGGCCTTCGACTGGCGCGCGGTGCGCAAGCTCGCGACCACGCCGCAGCAGTTCGAGGAATGGCGCGCCGATCTCGACCGTCCCGGCCGCCTGACCGCCGCGCTGAATTATTACCGGGCGAACCTGGGCATGTTCTTCGAGCGTTCCTGGCCGACCGTCAAGGTGCCCGTCCTCGGCCTGTGGAGTGCGAATGACGTGGCGCTGACGGAAGCGCAGATGCGCGAATCGGGCAAGTACGTCAGCGCCACCTTCGAATATCAGCGCATCGACAAGGTCGGCCACTGGCTTCAGATCGAGGCGGCCGATCAGATCAACCGGCACTTGCTGGCATATTTCAAAAGCTAAGACTGCCCAAATTGCTTCACGTGAAACAATTTCCACAATGTGATTGCATAGCGAACTATATTGGACTAGAGTGGAGTCATGTTTGATCACTGCCTCTATTTCAACACCACCGCCCTGGCGCGCGTACTTGAGCGCGAGTGGACGCGCGCGTTCAAGCCGTTCGGGCTGACGCCATCGCAGGCCTTCATGCTGCGCGCGGTGCTGGCGCGGCCGGGCTTGTTGCAAAGCGAACTGGCCAGGGAACTGGTGATCAGCCGCCCGACAGCCACGCGCTCGCTCGACGGTTTGCAGAAGCTGGGCCTGATCGACCGCCGCCCCACCGGCGGGGATGGCCGCGAATGCGCGGTGTTCCCGGAACCGGCGGCGCTGGCCATGCATGACGACCTGAACGCGGCAAGCGGGGCTGTCACCGCGCGCCTGAAGCAGTTGCTCGAACCGGAACAGTTTGCCGCCATCGTCGGGTCGCTCAAGCGGGCACGCGCGGCAGTGGTGTGATTTTTTTTTACCCAAGTAGTTGCATAGCTAATCAATGGAGACGTAAATGCCTATCATCAATATCAAAATCAGTGCCGCGAAATCCCCCGACATGATCCGCCAGATTGCCGACCTAGTGCTCGACAAGACAATCGGCATTCTCCGGAAGAAGAGAGAGCTCATTTCCATTGCCATCGATTTCGTCGATCCGGACTGCTGGATCGTCGGTGGCGTCTCCCTCGCCGAGCAGCGCAAGCACAGCGTCTACGTCGACATCAAAGTGACCGACGAGACCAACACCAAGGATGAAAAGGCGGCCTATATCGCCCAGGTCTTCGCCGGCTTTGGCGCGCTGCTTGGCGAGTTGCACGAGGAAAGCTATATCTACGTGGACGACGTGCGCGCTGCGGCCTACGGCTACGGCGGCCGCACGCAGGAATATCGCTACCAGCATGCGGCCGCGTAAGCGCTGGCCGTGGTCGCCGTCGCGATCCTGACTCTGGCGGCCATCGGGACGCTGGGCATGCGGTGGGCCTTCATCCTGTGGGCCTATGGTCGAAGACGGCAACTCTGCGACGTGGGCTCCCCTGCGCAGGCACGCGGGGATTCGAAGACATGCGCGTACTCGCGCTGGCGTTCACAGGCGTCGAAGCGTTTCAGCGCCGCTATCCCTACTTTTAGTTTCGTGACAATGTGTGTGTATATGCCGTATTTACGCCTGCTATATTTACTGGAGCGATAGGACAGGGTGCGCTTCTTGGATCGCCGGCACGTTTCCCTTTCGCATAATTAAATGCGAACAAATCACCCAGATGCAGGTGCGATGCTTCAGCCGTTTTGCAGCCTGCCAAACGAGTTTCTTGTTGCACCGATCGGGGAGACCATTCATGTTTTCATCCATCCTGCGCGCCGCGGGGCGCATCCTACGTGGCCGGCTTGTGCTGTCGCTGACCTTGCTGACCTTGCTGACCTTGCCGTTTCTTGTCGCGCTCCCGGCACAGGCCGTCGTGGTCACTGGCGTCAAGAAGGTGGTCGTGCTACGCGTGTATTTTCAGGACTACAGCAACGCGTCGCGCTATACGCAAGCGCAGGTGCAAGGCTTCTTTAACAATATGAACACCTTGTGGGGCACGAACACTTCCCACGGCAATATATCCATTACTGCCCAAGCCAACAGCGCGCTGATTCAACTGCCCGACAATCGATCCTCCTATATCGATGACTTCCCGGACGGCGACCTTTCCAACGGCACCAAGTTCCAAAAGGTGATCGACGATGCGATTGCCAATTCGAGCGGCATGGATTGGACGAATGTCGATGCGGTGATCGTAGTCATGTCGGAGACCTCGCTCACCCAGTTCCATCGCGGCCAAGGCGGCACCTGCAATGCCCGTATGGGCCCGGGCTCAAGCGCCACGCCGCTGGTCGGCTGCGCCATCTTCAGCGAAAATCCCGGCAGCACCGACCCGCAGGTCTGGGGGCGGTGGTCGCACGAACTGGGACATGCCTTCCAGACCCGCGGTGCCATTCATCCCAGCAATTACAACAGCAGCTTCGAGCAAATGGATGCCAATTATCCTGGCCAGACGGGGATGTTCGAACAGCAAAGCTCGACCGATTTCGGTTGGATGCCCGATAGTAAGTACAAGACCATCACCGCGATCACGGGCGGGGCGACGGTGGCCCTGTATGCGCAAGAATATGATCCGGCGGGAAAGCCCAATATGCAGGCCATCAAGGCCTATTTGGGCAGCGGCGGCAGCGCCTATTATCTGATCAGCGTACGGCGGCGTGTGCTCGGTGACGATCTCAACGCCTCGTTCCCGTCCGCAGGCATCCCCGATGAGGGGGTTCTGATCGAGCGTGTCGTCCCTGGCGGCGGCCAGGAAGTGACCTTGCAGGGCAAGGGCGGCGACCGCGATAAGCTGTGGCAGGAGGGCGACACGTTCACGAATGCGAGCGACGGCATCTGGATTTTCGTCAACAAGAAATTCGACGCCGACAATTACGATATCACGGTGCGCTACGCCGACCAAGCCAGCAAGGCCGATGTCGGCATCAAGTCTTGGCTCGCGCCACCTGGCAACACTTACGAAACAACGGATCTCTGGATTGACAGTCCCGTCAATGGCTACGGCGTGTTCCGTTATGGCAGCTGGTCCGATCTCTTGGGCGGGACTGTTCCGCAAGGAAATGGCGACGATCCGGCCATCGGACAAGTCAACCGCATCTACGCGCGGGCGCAACTTTGGCGCGGCCACGGCGCAAAACGTGGTGGTCCATTTTGATCTGACCAACCCACTCGGTTTGGGGATCAACGGCTCGAACGGCTTTCAAACCCTGGGTTCGGTCGACCAGACAGCCTTCCCCGGCCTGGCTTCCATTCCAGCCGGTGGCAGCGTCGATGTGTATATCGAATGGACGCCGAACGTGGCGCTGACGCCGGCGCAAATTGCAGCGGGCACCTTCAATTTCCATAGTTGCATGCGGGTGCGTATCGATCACTTGGCCAACGAAACGATTTTCGGCAACCAGGATGGCGACGGTACGCAGGAAAATATCGATTACTTCCAGGCGCCGGCGACAGGGCCGGGCGTGGGCGGCGGTGCGCCGAATACGACGCTTATCCACCTGCGCAACGATTCCATGGTGAACAAAAAATATTTCAATATCTCCTACGATAGAAAACTCGTGCCGCCCGGTTGGGAAGTGAGCGTGAATGGCGGCGTGTTCGGCATGGAGCTCGCGCCCAATGAGGTGCGCGCGGTGCCGGTCAAAATCACACCGACTTCACCGATGGCGGCCGGCAGTGTCGCCAAGGTGAAGGTATTTGCCTCGAGTTTCCGCCTGCTCAGCAGCGACAAGGACCCCAAGGACAAGCATCCCGAATTCAAACAATTGGGCGGTGTGCTGGTCGAGGGCCATGCCGTGCACAAGACACGTATCAAGTGCGAAGCGGAACGCAGGGATGGTGTCGTGTTGTTCCAAGGGAAGATCGATATCCCCGGCAATGCGCAGCTGAACGAGCGCCAGATGGTGGTGATGTATTCAGGCGCAGTACCTGGCGGAAGAAGGGGGGAGTGGAAGTTCCTGGCGCGCCCGACCGGCCTTGCGCACTTCGACAGGACCGGGGCCTTCCACGGCCAAATCAGGCTCGCGAAATTCAAATATGGCACTTGCATGTTTGCCGGCACCGACACCTTGAGCAGCGCCATTGCGCCCGTTAGCCCAGTGAAGTAAGCGGCGCCCGGACAGGAAGCGAAGGGCTTCCTGTCCCGGGCCGATTGGCGGCTCTGCTGACCAAGCTAGCTTGCGCTTATCGTCAGCGATCATGCTGCGGCGTTACGAGCAGTTGCAGCCGGGCGAGAAAAAACGCGCGGTCGGCCTGGCCGTGCCGCTCGGACGCATGGGCACGCCGGGCGACCTGACAGGGGCGGCGATCTTTCTGGCGAGCGACGAGTCGGCCTACATGACGGCCCAGACCCTCAACGTCGACGGCGGCGCCGTGATGAGCTAGCGCGTCAGCCGCTCAGTAGGCGGCGCTGTAGATGCTGTGGATATCTTCCCGCGTCAGTTCGCGCGGGTTATTGCCGAGCAGGCGGGTCTGCAGCATCGCATCGTCGGCAAGGCGGTCGATATCGGCTGTGCCCACGCCGACCTGGCGCAGAGTGGTCTGGATGCCCGTCTTCGCAGCAATTGTTTCCATCGCCACGATCAGCGCATGGGCGCGTGCTTCCTCGCTGCCGCTCACCCCCGGATCGATGATGCCGGCCAGTTCGGCGTACTCGGCGCCCGCGTGCGACAGGTTAAAGCGCAGCACATGCGGCAGCACCAGCGAGTTCGACAAGCCATGTGGCACGTGAAATATGCCGCCGATCGGATAGGCGAGGGCGTGCACCGCCGCCACCGGCGCGTTGGAAAACGCCTGGCCGGCGAAGCAGGCGCCGAGCAGCATGGCCTGGCGCGCCTCCAGGTCGCCGCCGTGTTCGCACGCACGCAGCAGGTTGCGCGACAGTAGCGACAGCGCCTGCCGCGCCAGGTTATCGGACAGCGGATTTTTTTTGTGCTTGCTGGTGAAGGCTTCGATGGCATGCACCATCGCATCGATGCCGGTCGCGGCCGTCACCATGGGCGGCAGGCCGAGGGTGAGTTGCGCGTCCAGGATCGCCAGATCCGCATACAGCTGGGGCGCGACCACGCCCATCTTGGTGGTCGCGCCGGTGGTGACGATGGCGATGTTGGTCACTTCAGATCCGGTGCCGGCCGTGGTCGGTATCTGCACCAGCGGCAGGCGCGTGCCGCGCACATTGCCGATGCCGTAGATCTGGCTGAGCGGCTGGTCGCTGCCGGCCAGCACCGCGATCAGCTTCGCCACATCCATCGAACTGCCGCCACCGAGGCCGATGATGATGTCGGCGCCGCGGCTGCGCGCCACATCCACCGCTTGCAGAACCACCGACTCCGGCGGATCGGCCACCACATCGGACCAGACGTGAACGGCAAGGCCGGCCTCTTCAAGCGAGCGGCGCGGGGTGTCCACCAGGCCTGTCGCAAGAAATCCGGGGTCGGTGACGATCAGGGCGCGGCGGGCGGCAGGGAAGTGATTGGCGACCTGCGTGCCCAGCCGGCTGCTGGCACCGGGGGCGGAAACAAGATGGGGGACGGTGCTGAAACTGAACTCGGCGGACTGGGTCATTGTGTACCTGCAGGTCGGTGGAGATGTCAAAAGCTTACACCATCGTCGGCACCGGCAGGAAAAAGGGCGGCGGGAAACAGCGATCGGATTTCTTCCGTACAATATCTGGCTGTGCTGTTCAGTCCACATTCCACGGAAAATTCATGATCGATTTCGCCTTACTCGGATGCGCGGCGTTCCTCGCCGGCTTGGTAGATGCTGTTGTCGGCGGGGGCGGATTGATCCAGGTGCCAGTGCTGTTCTCGGTCTTTCCACGTGAAGTACCAGCGACCCTGCTGGGAACGAGTAAGTTCGCGGGCATCTTCGGCACCGGCGCGGCGGCCGTCAATTACGCGCGCAAGGTGCGGGTGGCATGGAGCGCTGCGGCGCCGGCGGCGGTGTCAGCCTTGCTGCTGTCATTCGCCGGCGCGTACACGGTGACCAAGGTGCCGGCCGATTTCGTGCGCACCTTGCTGCCGTTCGTGTTGGTCGCGGTGGCGGTGTACACCTTCCGCAAGAAGGATTTCGGCAGTGTCCATGCGCCGCTGCACAGCGGCATGACGGAGCGCCTGGTCGCGGTCGGCATCGGCGCCGCGATCGGTTTCTACGACGGCTTCTTCGGTCCCGGTACCGGCAGCTTCCTGCTGTTTCTGTATGTGCGCTTTTTCGGATTCGATTTCCTCAGCGCCTCGGCCGCAGCCAAGGTGGTCAACGTGGCGTGCAACTTGTCCGCGCTGATGTGGTTCGGCTACAGCGGTCACATCTTGTGGCAGCTGGGCTTGCTGATGGCGGTGTGTCAAGTTGCAGGTTCCCTGGTCGGCACCAAGTTGGCGATCAAACACGGCAGTGCGTTTGTGCGCAAACTTTTCCTGGTCGTGGTGAGCTTGCTGATTGTGAAGACGAGTGTCGACGCCATCGTGAAGTGGTAGATGTTCCACGTGGAACAGCCGCGATGGGCTGACCGACGTTCCACGTGAAACAAAACGCGTTCGTCAAATTCGACGTTCCACGTGAAACACTCCGTTGTGTAAAAAACGGTGATTCTGGGTGCAAAAGAGTCGGGGGTCTGAAAAGACTCTATAATCGGGCCTCATATCCCTCGCTCTACACTCCATCATGCTATTTCCAACTGAATTCGACGTCATCGTCGTCGGCGGCGGCCATGCCGGCACCGAGGCTGCGCTCGCTTCGGCCCGCATGGGCCAGAAGACTTTGCTGCTTACCCATAACATCGAGACCCTCGGCCAGATGTCTTGCAATCCATCCATCGGCGGGATCGGCAAGGGCCACTTGGTCAAGGAAGTCGACGCCATGGGTGGCGCGATGGCGATCGCCACGGACGAATCCGGTATTCAGTTTCGTATCCTTAACTCGTCCAAGGGCCCGGCTGTACGCGCCACCCGCGCGCAAGCGGACCGCATCCTGTACAAGCAGGCGATCCGCTCGCGCCTGGAAAACCAGCCGAACCTGTGGCTGTTCCAGCAGGCGGTCGACGACCTGATGCTCGAAGGCGACCGCGTGGTCGGCGCCGTCACCCAGATCGGCATCAAGTTCCGCGCCCGTGCCGTGGTGCTGACGGCAGGTACTTTCCTCGATGGGAAGATCCACGTCGGCCTGCAAAACTACTCGGCAGGGCGCGCTGGCGATCCGCCGGCGATCTCGTTGTCGGCGCGCCTGAAGGAAATGAAGCTGCCGCAGGGCCGCCTGAAAACCGGCACGCCGCCGCGCATCGATGGCCGCAGCATCGATTTTTCGCAAATGACCGAGCAGCCGGGCGACCTCGATCCGGTGCCCGTGTTCTCGGTCATGGGCAACACCGCCATGCACCCGCGCCAGGTGCCGTGCTGGGTTACCCACACCAACGCGCAGACGCACGACATCATCCGCGCCGGCCTGGATCGCAGTCCGATGTACACAGGGGTGATCGAAGGTGTCGGCCCGCGCTACTGCCCGTCGATCGAAGACAAGATTCACCGCTTCTCCGGCAAGGAATCGCACCAGATTTTCCTGGAGCCGGAAGGCTTGACGACCAACGAATTCTATCCAAACGGTATTTCGACCAGCCTGCCGTTCGACGTGCAAATCGCCCTGGTGCGCTCGATGAAGGGCATGGAAAACGCCTTCATCCTGCGTCCGGGCTATGCCATCGAATACGATTATTTCGACCCGCGCGGCCTGAAAACCTCGCTCGAAACCAAGGCCGTACAGGGCTTGTTCTTCGCCGGCCAGATCAACGGCACCACCGGCTACGAAGAAGCGGCGGCGCAGGGCATGCTGGCCGGAATCAACGCGGCGCTGCTGACCAAGGGCGCCGATGCCTGGGTACCAGGCCGTTCCGAAGCCTACCTCGGCGTGCTGGTCGACGACCTCACCACCCAGGGCGTGGCCGAGCCGTACCGCATGTTCACCAGCCGCGCCGAGTTTCGCCTGAGCCTGCGTGAAGACAATGCCGACATGCGCCTGACCGAGATCGGCCGCAAACTCGGCTGCGTGGGTGACGCCCAGTGGGCGGCTTTCGAGCGCAAGCGTGAAGCCGTTGCCGTGGAACTGGAACGCCTGCGCACCACCTGGGTGAATCCGCGCATCCTCGCCAGCGCCGAATCGGAGCGCGTGATCGGCCAGGCCATCGAGCGCGAATACTCGCTGGCCGACCTGCTGCGCCGTCCGGGAGTGGACTATGAGAAGCTGATGGGCCTGTCCGGTGTGGATGGCCAGGTGCTGGCCGGTCCTGGCGTGGCAGATCCGGCGGTCAAGGAACAGGTCGAAATCCAGCTCAAATACGCCGGCTATATCGACCGCCAGGCTAAGGAAGTGGAGCGTCACGACCACTACGAAAACCTCAAGCTGCCGGCCGGATTCGACTATCTCGACATCAGCGCGCTGTCGATCGAAGTGCGCCAGAAGCTCGACAAGCAGCGTCCTGAAACCCTGGGGCAGGCATCGCGCATCTCTGGTGTGACTCCCGCGGCGATCTCGCTGCTGCTGGTTCACTTGAAAAAACGTGGCGCCAAGGGCTTTGCCACCCTCAACGAGGAGCTCGCAGGATGAAGTTTTTCGACCGTAACGCCATTGCGCCAGTGCTGGCCAATGGCATCAAGGAACTCAAGCTGGACTTGAACGAACAGCAGCATGGGCAACTGCTCGACTACCTCGCGCTGCTGGCCAAGTGGAACTCGGTGTACAACCTGACCTCGGTGCGCGATCCGATGCAAATGGTGACGCACCATGCGCTCGATTCGCTGGCCGCCGTGTCGGCCTTCGAGGGCGCCGTCAGCGTACTCGACGTGGGAGCAGGGGGCGGCTTGCCCGGCATCGTGCTCGCCATCGCGCGGCCCGACATGAAAGTGGCGCTGATCGACACCGTGCACAAGAAAACTGCGTTCCTCACGCAAGTGAAGGCTGAACTGGGGCTGGCCAACGTGACCGTGCACACGGCGCGGGTGGAGCAGTTGCAGGTGCCGCACAAATTCGACGTCATCACCTCGCGCGCTTTCGCCGACCTGTCCGACTTCGTCAACTGGTCGGGCCACCTGCTGGCCGAGGGCGGCAAATTCATTGCCTTGAAAGGCATGGCGCCGGCGGACGAACAACAGCGGCTGCCGAGCGACTGGAAAGTGAGCGAATTGCGGCCTATCCAGGTTCCGGGGCTGCAGGCGGAGCGGCACCTCGTCTTCATCGAGAAAAACTGAGCAAACAGAATAAATCAAATAAACGATTTATATCAAATAAATCGTATAAATCGTATAAACAATTTATATGATTAAAACAGTATAAATCGTTTGCACAAAAACTATCATAAGAGCGTACATGGCGAAAATATTTTGCGTTGCAAATCAAAAGGGCGGCGTAGGCAAGACCACCACCAGCGTTAACCTGTCAGCGGGCCTGGCCAAACTGGACCAGCGCGTGCTGCTCGTCGACCTGGACCCGCAGGGCAACGCGACCATGGGCGCCGGCATCAACAAGGCGGGCCTGAAGGCATCGACCTATGAAGTGCTGCTGGGCGAGGCCGATGTGAGCACGGCGCGCACGCGCTCGGAAGCGGGGCGCTTCGACGTGCTGCCGTCGAACCGCGAACTGGCCGGCGCCGAAGTCGAAATGGTCGAACTGGAACACCGCGAGCGCCGCCTCAAGGATGCGCTGGCGGCGGTCGACAAGGAATACGACTTCATCCTGATCGATTGCCCGCCGGCCTTGTCGATGCTGACCCTGAACGGCTTGTGCGCCGCGCACGGCGTCATCATCCCGATGCAGTGCGAGTACTACGCGCTGGAAGGCTTGTCGGATCTGGTCAACACCATCAAGAAGGTGCACGCCAACCTGAACACCGATCTGAAGATCATCGGTCTGTTACGCGTCATGTTCGATCCGCGCATGACCTTGTCGCAGCAGGTGTCGGCCCAGCTGGAGCAGCACTTCGGCGACAAGGTCTTCAACACCATCATCCCGCGCAACGTGCGCCTGGCCGAAGCGCCGTCGTACGGCGTGCCTGGCGTGGTGTTCGATCCGTCCTCGAAAGGGGCGCAGGCCTACATCGCCTTTGGCGCCGAGATGGTCGAACGCATCAAAACAATGTAAACGAAGGCATTCACGAATTATGGCAACCAAAAAACTCAAAGGGCTCGGTCGCGGGCTCGACGCGCTGCTGGGCGGCGATGGCGAGCTCGCCAAGCCCGACACGCCGTCCACCTTGGCGGTGCACCAGATGCAGGCCGGTAAATACCAGCCGCGCACGCGCATGGATGAAGGTGCGCTCAACGAACTGGCAGCATCGATCAAAACCCAGGGCATCATGCAGCCGGTGCTGGTGCGCCCGATCGGGCAGGACACCCTGACCGGCGCGCTGCGCTACGAAATCATCGCCGGCGAGCGGCGCTTCCGCGCGGCCCAGCTGGCGGGACTGAACGAGATCCCGGTGCTGGTGCGCGATGTGGACGACCAGTCCGCTGCGGCGATGGCGCTGATCGAGAACATCCAGCGCGAGGATCTCAATCCCCTGGAAGAGGCGCAGGGCATTCACCGCCTGATCTCGGATTTCAATTTCACGCACGAGCAGGCGGCCACGGCCGTGGGTCGTTCGCGCAGCGCCGTATCGAACCTGTTGCGCCTGATGAATCTGGCGGCACCCGTGCAAACCCTGCTGATGGCGGGTGATGTCGACATGGGCCACGCGCGCGCGCTGCTGGCGGTCGACCCGGCCAGCCAGATCAGCCTGGCGAACCTGGTGGTGGCGAAACGCCTGTCGGTACGCGAGACTGAAAAGCTGGTGGCCAGGGAGCTGGAAGAGCAGAACAATCCGGCCACCGTGCGCTTGAAGGAAAAATCCGGGGATATCGCCCGGCTGGAAGAAGAGCTGTCCGACAAGCTGGCCACGCCGGTCTTGTTCAAGATGGGGGCGAAGGGCAGGGGACAGATGATCATCGATTTTGCCGATCTCGATATTCTGGACGGCGTACTGGCGCGATTGCGCGCCTGAATCGAGCGAATAGCGTCGTTTTCACCTCGCCCCGTCGTTCCCGCGCAGGGCTAGGCGCCCCCACGGCAACCCAAGTTATCAGCGCAATCGAAAACTGAGCAACGGACTTGGGTTCCCGCCTTCGCGCACTGTCGTCCGGAATAATTTTCTTGACGCGCTCACGAGAAGAGGCATCCTTGAATTTCTGCGAATTCGTGCGCCGCTTGTCGTCGTCGGCGATCATGTAAATCTTCGGTGTCCGTACGTTGAAATAGGGTTGCGCGGACGAAGCAAAGGCAATCCCACAGGGTCCGTTTCACACGGTTGGACTCGTTGAACAGTGCAACCAACAAATAACTGATGAGAGCGGTAAGTATCTGAATCCGGACCGCGTTTTCAGATCGTCCGAGGAACTGCTTGATCTTGAGGTGCTGCTTGATCCATTTGAAGAACAGCTCGATTGCCCAGCGCTTTTTGTAGTGCTGGGCAATTTCCATGGCACTACTGTCGAAGTCGTTAGTAGCCAGAACGATGGGCGTATCTTTGTTCGGCCGCGCCACGATGACACGGCGCAAAGGCTTCCCAAAGTAGAGATTGATCCGTTTTCCGCCGAGCCGTTTGTGCTTGAAAGTAACGATTTCGTCGCTGAGCACGATGTGCGCATCATCAGCAGGGATGTCCGATTTCTGCAGGACGTTGACAGCGGCGTTGTTCTTGAAACGAGTAACAAAGCGCGCGTTGGCCTCGTCAATGGATTTCCACCAATTGAAATCGCAATAGCCCTTGTCAAATACATAGAGCGCGTTCGCTTCGAGCGGTACGTCAACTGCCCGTTCAACGTCATTGACGTTGGGGTGGCTAATGTCGTGCCAGACAGGGATTGCATCATGGGCATCATACAAAACGTGCAGCTTCAAGCCTTGCGTATTGCGAGTGCTATTCTCGGGCGTCCACCTCTCAAACTCCCGTCCCTTCAACGTCAACGAGGTGGAGTCAAGCAAATACATCAGATCATTGCTTTGCTGGCGCAGCTTACGCGACACCTTCCCCATCAACCAGGCAGCGGTATCACTAAACACCGTGTCAGATCGATTCTCATTGGCGTCAGCCAAGGTGGAGCGCTTGATCGCTGACGTACCAAGATGGTAGTGATGCGCGACATGACTGTTGAAGCCAGTCTCCAGTGGTCGCAACCCCTTCGCCTCACTGATCTGCGCGTAGAGCATGGCAATGAGATGATCCCAATGCCCGAACTTCTTGCAATATTTGTCGGCATTGTGCCGTTCGACTAGTTGAGCGAAGGTTCCTCGCGGGAGCCCCTTCATTAAACGCTGAAAAGTAGTTATGCTGAACATGTTGCAGGTTTGGTTTTTAAGTTGGCAAACAGAGGTTAACCCTCGTAAACCAATACCTGCAACCCTTTTAACGTTGTCAACCCACTTTATTCCGGACAGCAGTGCGCCTTCGCGGGAACGACGTGCTTATAACCTCCCAGGTAATTGCCCCCTCTCCAGCACGCGCCTAGGATATAACTGTACCCCGCGCCAGCACCCAGCAAGCCGTCCCACCATCCGCCCGCGCGACCATTATCACGCAAGACGTTTCTTCTAGTTAACTTTTAGCGGGGAGGGCCAGTTCGCCCTCGTTTAGTGCAAATTGCATCAAAATGCGTGGTTTTTGAACACATTCGCGTTCATTCACAGTGCAGCAACGTTTGACGCATGCAAGCATAAGCACTTATAATCCCGCTGATTCACATAATTCAGACACCGAAACACGGCACTTATATGGCTGGCGCAAGGAATACAACATGTTGCGCTTAGTCTCCCTGCAATTGATGGTCACAGTCGCCGCCGGCCTCGTCGCCGCGCTTCTGGGGGGATGGGCTGCGATGCTGTCGGCGGTGTTCGGCGGATTGTGTTGTGTCTTGCCCAATGCGGTGTTCGCGTTGCGCCTGTTCGCCAATACGAAGAAACCCGGTGGGGCCGACCCGATATCGTTTTTTATCTGGGAACTCATAAAGATTGCTTTGACGGTGGCGCTGATTGCCGCGACCTTCTCGCTGTACCGCGACTTGAATGTCTTCGCCATGATTGGCGGCTTCATCGTGGCGCTGAAAAGTTACATATTCTTAATATTTAGGCACTGACATGACGAGCTCAACACTTGAAGCCGGCGCAGCACACGCGCCGACCGCATCAGAATACATCAAGCACCACCTGGGCCATTTTTCGACCCATCACCAGGAAAAAGTGGTCGATTTCTCCATTCTGAACATGGATACCATGTTCTGGTCGATCGCCATGGGTGTGCTCGGCTGCCTGATCATGTGGATGGCGGCCCGCAAGGCCACCTCCGGCGTGCCGACCCGCTTCCAGGCCGCCGTCGAAATGGTCTTCGAGATGGTCGACAACCAGGCCAAGGGCATCGTGCACGGCGACCGCAGCTTCATCGCGCCGCTGGCATTGACGGTGTTCGTCTGGGTTGCACTGATGAATTCGCTCGATTTCCTGCCGGTTGACATGTTTTCCGGCCTGTTCAAGCTGCTCAATATCGAACACATTTTCCCGCACCACCGCGTGGTGCCAACCGCCGACCTGAACGGCTCGCTGGGCATCGCCCTGGGCGTGTTCGCACTGATGATCTATTACAGCATCAAGATCAAGGGTTTCGGCGGCTGGATTCACGAACTGTTTTCCGCGCCATTCGGCATTGCCATGGCGCCGTTCAACCTGCTGTTGAACATCATCGAGTACGCAGCAAAAACCGTGTCGCTCGGCATGCGACTGTTCGGCAACATGTTTGCTGGCGAACTGCTGTTCCTGTTGATCGCTTTGTTGGGTGCGATGGCTACGACGTTTGGCTTTGTCGGCCACGTCATCGCCGGTTCGGTCTGGGCTATTTTCCACATCCTGATCGTGTTCCTGCAGGCGTTCATTTTCATGATGCTGACCCTGGTATACCTGGGCCAGGCGCATGAAGGTCACTGATCGGCACAGCTCGAACAGAATCGAAACATAGTAGTAGTTGGCAAAGTTTGTAATTTTTAATCTAGTTTTTAATTTACTTTTTGAAGGAACTCTCATGACTGACCTTTCTTTTGTTGCTCTGGCTTGCGGTTTGATCATCGGTCTGGGCGCTATCGGCGCTTGTATCGGTATCGCTATCATGGGCGGCAAATACCTCGAAGCTTCGGCTCGTCAGCCTGAACTGATGAACACCCTGCAAACCAAAATGTTCCTGCTGGCTGGTCTGATCGATGCGGCGTTCCTGATCGGTGTTGGTATCGCAATGCTGTTCGCATTCGCCAACCCATTCGTTCCGCACTAAGTCTCGTTCGGCACTTCGCTGGTTATGAATTGCCGAACCTTCCGGGTTCGGCATCCGTTTTTGTAAGAAGGAAAACACCGTGAACTTAAACGCAACCCTGTTTGCCCAGTTCGTGGTCTTCTTCATCCTGGCTGGTTTCACGATGAAATTCGTGTGGCCCCCACTGATGAAAGCGCTCGACGAGCGCATCCAGAGGATCTCGAACGGCCTGGCCGCAGCTGACCGCGGCAAGGAAGAAATGCAGAAAGCCCACGAGCAAGTCCAGAAAGACCTGGCCGCTGCCCGTGACGAAGGTCAAAAGCGCATCATGGACGCCGACAAGCGCGCCGCCATGATCCTGGACGATGCCAAGAAAGCAGCTGCTGAAGAAGCGGCCCGCATCATCGCATCGGCCAAGGCAGATGCCGAGCAACAGGTTAACCGCGCGCGCGAAGAACTGCGTGGCCAGGTCGCTGCCCTTGCCGTCAAAGGCGCCGAGCAGATCCTCAAGCGCGAAGTGAACGCAGCGGCCCACGCCGACCTGCTGTCGCAGTTGTCGGTCGAGCTGTAATCATGGCCGAACTCGCAACCGTCGCCCGTCCTTACGCCGAAGCCCTGTACCGTGTTGCCCAGCAAGGCGATGTAGCGGCTTGGTCCGAAGTGTTGTCCGAGCTGGCCCAGCTCGGCGCCCACCACGATGTGCTGGCCTTCGCGGCCAACCCGAACGTGGTTGCCGCCGACGTTGCCGCGACCGTGGTGTCGCTGCTCAAGTCGCCGGCCACCGCGGAAGTGAACAACTTCGTTGCCATGCTGGTCGAAAACCACCGCGTGTCGCTGCTGCCGGAAATCTACGCCCAGTTCCAGGTGCTCAAGAACACGAATGCCGGTGCCGCGGACGCCAACATCACCAGCGCCTTCGAGATTGCCCAGCCGCAGGTTGCGCAACTGGTCGCGACCCTGGAAAAGAAATTTGGCCGCAAGCTCAACCCAACGGTGACAGTGGATTCCTCGCTGATCGGTGGTGTGCGCGTGGTCGTCGGTGATGAAGTGCTCGATACCTCGGTACGTGCCAAGCTGCAACAGATGCACCTTGCCCTGGCCTCGTAAAACCTGCACAGCACGCCGGCGCGGACGCCCTTGCCTTACGCATCAAGAAACTATTAGGAGTTAGCATGCAACTTAATTCATCTGAAATCAGCGAACTGATCAAAAGCCGGATCCAAGGCCTCGAAGGTTCGGCTGATATTCGCAATCAGGGCACGGTAATCTCCGTAGCCGACGGTATCTGCCGTATCCATGGCCTGTCGGACGTGATGCAGGGCGAGATGCTGGAATTCCCGGGCAACACCTTCGGTCTGGCGATGAACCTCGAGCGCGACTCGGTCGGCGCCGTGATTCTGGGTGCTTACGAGCACATCTCCGAAGGCGACACCGTCAAGACCACCGGCCGCATCCTGGAAGTGCCGATCGGTCCTGAACTCAAGGGCCGTGTTGTCAACGCCCTGGGCCAGCCGATCGACGGCAAGGGTCCTGTCAACGCCAAGCTGACCGCCGCGATCGAAAAAATCGCACCGGGTGTGATCGCCCGTGAGTCCGTGTCGCAGCCAATGCAGACCGGCCTGAAGTCGATCGACTCGATGGTACCGATCGGCCGTGGCCAGCGCGAGCTGATCATTGGTGACCGCCAGACCGGTAAATCGGCTGTCGCGATCGATGCGATCATCAACCAGAAGGGCCAGAACATGACGTGTATCTACGTCGCGATCGGCCAGAAGGCATCGACCATCAAGAACATCGTGCGCTCGCTCGAGACGCACGGCGCGATGGAATACACCATCGTCGTCGCGGCATCGGCTTCCGAGTCGGCCGCCATGCAATACATTTCCGCGTACTCCGGTTGCGCCATGGGCGAATACTTCCGTGACCGCGGCGAAGACGCACTGATCGTCTACGATGATCTGTCCAAGCAAGCCGTCGCTTATCGTCAAATTTCGCTGCTGCTGCGCCGTCCACCAGGCCGCGAAGCCTACCCTGGCGACGTGTTCTACCTGCACAGCCGCCTGCTCGAGCGCGCAGCCCGCGTGAACGCAAAATACGTCGAAGACTTCACCAACGGCGCCGTCAAAGGCAAGACCGGTTCGCTGACGGCACTGCCGATCATCGAAACCCAGGCTGGCGACGTTTCCGCGTTCGTTCCAACCAACGTGATTTCGATTACCGACGGCCAGATCTTCCTGGACACCTCGCTGTTCAACTCGGGTATCCGTCCTGCGATCAATGCCGGTATTTCGGTGTCGCGCGTCGGTGGCGCCGCCCAGACCAAGGTCATCAAAAACCTGTCCGGCGGTATCCGTACCGACTTGGCCCAGTACCGTGAACTGGCTGCGTTCGCGCAGTTCGCTTCCGACCTGGACGAATCGACCCGCAAGCAGCTCGACCGTGGCGCACGTGTCACTGAACTGCTCAAGCAGGCCCAGTATTCGCCAATGTCGATCTCGATCATGGCAGTGACCCTGTTCGCAGTGAACAAAGGTTACTTCGATGACGTGGAAGTGAAAAAAGTACTGGCATTCGAATCCGGTCTGCACGGCTACATGAAGACCAAGCAAGCTGCTCTCCTGGCCAAGATCGAAGAAACCAAGCAACTGGACAAGGATGGCGAAGCCGCCATGGCCGCAGCCATTGCTGACTTCAAGAAATCCGGCGCATATTAATTGTCTAGAGGGGCTGGCGGTAGGCGGCCCCCGATAGCGCAAAAGGAGTAAGGACTCATGGCAGTAGGCAAAGAGATACGTAACAAGATCAAGAGCGTAGAGAATACGAAGAAGATCACGAAGGCGATGGAAATGGTCGCCGCGTCCAAAATGCGCAAAGCGCAGGACCGGATGCGTGCCGCTCGCCCTTACAGTGACAAGATTCGTAACATCACCTCGCATCTGGCTACGGCGAATCCGGAGTACACGCATCCGTTCATGGCGCAAGGCAAGAACGTGAAAGCGAAGGCGGTTGGTTTCATCGTCATCACGACCGACAAGGGTCTGTGCGGCGGCATGAACACCAACATCCTGCGTCTGTTGACGCAAAAGACCCGCGAGCTGGAAACGGCTGGCAACAAGATTGAAGCGGTTGCCATTGGCAACAAGGGTTTGGGTTTTATGAACCGCGTTGGCGTGAAGGTCGTGTCGCATGCGATCCAGATCGGCGATACGGTCCATCTCGACAAGCTGATCGGGCCGATCAAGGTCATGCTCGACCGCTACGAGGAAGGTGAGCTGGACGCAGTCTATATCTGCTACACCAAGTTCGTGAACACGATGAAGCAAATCCCGATGGTCGAGCAGCTGCTGCCGCTGACCGCCGACAAGCTCGATGGCGACAAGACTAGTCACGCATGGGACTACATCTACGAGCCGGAAGCGCAGACCGTGATCGACGAACTGCTGGTGCGGTATGTGGAAGCGCTGGTCTATCAGTCAGTGGCCGAAAACCTCGCGTCCGAGCAATCGGCGCGGATGGTGGCGATGAAAGCGGCAAGCGACAACGCCGGCAGCGTCATCGGCGATCTGAAGCTGATCTATAACAAGACCCGCCAGGCTGCGATTACCAAAGAACTCTCCGAGATCGTCGCCGGTGCGGCCGCGGTCTAAACCCGAATTTAAATACTATTGAAGGAACGAACATGGCTGATGGCAAAATCGTTCAGTGTATCGGCGCTGTGGTGGACGTTGAGTTCCCACGCAATGCAATGCCGAAGGTTTTCGACGCACTGAAAATGGCAGGCTCCGAGCTGACCCTGGAAGTACAACAGCAGCTGGGCGACGGCATTGTCCGTACCATTGCACTGGGTACCTCCGACGGTCTGCGTCGCGGCATGGTAATCCAGAACACCGGCAAGCCAATCATGGTACCGGTCGGTAAAGCGACCCTGGGCCGTATTATGGACGTGCTGGGCAACCCGATCGACGAGTGCGGTCCGGTCTCGCACGCACAAACCGCATCGATCCACCGCGTGGCGCCTGCGTACGACGAACTGTCGCCATCGCAAGACCTGCTGGAAACCGGCATCAAGGTGATCGACCTTGTCTGCCCGTTCGCCAAAGGCGGTAAAGTCGGTCTGTTCGGCGGTGCTGGTGTGGGCAAGACCGTGAACATGATGGAACTGATCAACAACATCGCAAAAGCACACTCGGGCGTATCCGTGTTTGCCGGCGTGGGTGAGCGTACTCGCGAGGGTAACGACTTCTACCACGAGATGGCCGATGCCAAAGTGGTCGACCTGGAAAATCCAGAGAACTCCAAAGTGGCGATGGTCTACGGTCAGATGAATGAACCGCCGGGTAACCGTCTGCGCGTTGCGCTGACCGGCCTGACGATCGCTGAATCGTTCCGTGACGAAGGCAAGGACGTTCTGTTCTTCGTGGACAACATCTACCGCTTCACCCTGGCCGGTACCGAAGTCTCGGCACTGCTGGGCCGTATGCCATCGGCCGTGGGTTACCAGCCGACCCTGGCCGAAGAGATGGGCCGTCTGCAAGAGCGCATCACCTCGACCAAGACCGGTTCGATCACCTCGATCCAGGCCGTGTACGTCCCTGCGGATGATTACACCGATCCATCGCCGGCAACCACCTTTGCCCACTTGGATTCGACGGTTGCCCTGTCGCGTGACATCGCTTCGCTGGGTATCTACCCTGCGGTCGATCCGCTCGACTCGACCTCGCGCCAGCTGGATCCGCTCGTCGTCGGCCAGGAACACTACGACACCGCGCGCGCCGTTCAGGGCACCCTGCAGCGCTACAAGGAATTGCGCGACATTATCGCGATTCTGGGCATGGACGAGCTGGCACCGGAAGACAAACTGCTGGTCGCGCGCGCACGTAAGATGCAGCGTTTCCTGTCGCAGCCATTCCACGTTGCTGAAGTGTTTACCGGTGCTCCAGGCAAATACGTTTCGCTGAAAGACACGATCAAAGGCTTCAAGATGATCGCATCGGGCGAACTGGATCACCTGCCTGAGCAAGCGTTCTACATGGTTGGCACGATCGAAGAAGCAATCGAAAAAGCCAAGAAGCTCAACTAAGACAGGCCAGGGCGCCGCGCTGAACCAGCGTGGCGCCGGAACCCGATAGGACACACATGGCAAACACATTTCACGTTGACGTGGTATCGGCCGAAGCCAGCATTTTTTCGGGCGAAGCCGAGTTCGTCGCGTTGCCGGGTGAAGCAGGCGAGCTGGGGATTTATCCCAAGCATACCCCGCTGATCACGCGCATCAAGCCGGGTGCGGTACGGATCAAGGTGGCTGGCCAGGCGGAAGAAGAGTTCGTCTTCGTCGCTGGTGGCATCCTGGAAGTGCAGCCGAACGGCGTGACCGTGCTGGCAGACACCGCTATCCGCGGTAGCGACCTGGACGAAGCAAAAGCACTGGCCGCCAAAAAAGCGGCCGAAGAAGCAATGGTCAATCAAGAATCGAAGATCGACTACGCCAAGGCGCAAGCCGAAATGGCGGCGGCGATCGCCCAGCTGGCAGCAATTGCCAGGCTGCGCGGCAAGCGTTAAGCCGGACCATGCATCAGAAAAAAGGCAGCTTCGGCTGCCTTTTTTTACGTCCTGCCGCCGTGGCCGTATACATCCCTTCCCCTGGCCGGATGGTAATGCCGCTGACCCAAAGCAGACAGTCAGTTGTTGAGAATTTTGAGCAGCGGGCCGACGTTAATCGATGCTGTCGAACACGAAAATGATCCGTCTCTCCCGGTCAGAGTTCGCGCTTATCTCATCAAGCCGTCCCGCGCTGGTACTCGCTATGCAGGCGCGCAGCCGTCTCCGAATTGAACAGTTCATCCAGCCGGGCACGCGCTGTCATCTGCCGGAAATTGCCGTTGATGCTGGGATCGCCTGCGTCATGCATCGTATCGGTCATCCATGCGCTGAACGCCTGATAACCCCACAAGCGAGGCAATATCGTGTCCGAGTAGCTGGCAAGTGCAGAGCAATCGTGCTCTCGCAAGGCCTTCACCAGCGCTTGAGCCAAGGTATCGACGTCGAACAGAGCCAGGTTCATTCCCTTGGCGCCGGTTGGAGGTACGAGATGGGCCGCATCTCCGGCGAGGAATAAACGGCGGTGTTGCATTGGGAAATGGACAACCGAGCGCAGAGGCACAAAAACCTTTTCGTGGACGATCGAATTTTCGATCGAAGCATCGCCCATCCGTCGGCGGACCTCGTCCCAGATACGCTGATCGGGCCAATCAGCTACGCCGTCTGTCAGTGAGCACTGGAGATAATAGCGGCTGCGTTGGGGCCCACGGGGAAGCTGCGCTACAAAGCCATGCTCACTCACACCCATAACCGGGTGGCCCTTGACCGGGGACTCCACCAATACTGCAAGCCATGCGTATCCGAATTCATGCGTCACGGTCGTGAGTACCCCATCCGGAATCGATGCGCGGCTGACGCCGCGGTCTGCATCGCAACCGGCAATATAATCACATGTGATCTCATGTGCGCCATTGGAATCCGTGTATCTCACTTGCGGCTCAGTACCTTCCTCGTTGTGAACTGTCACGTCGCTCACCTCGAAACGCACTTCGCCACCCATCTCGTCTATCAGTACGCGCAGCAGATTGTTTACCAGCATTTGTTGAGTACAAAATCGACCCTCGCTGGCATCGTCGCCGATAATGTTGAAGATGCGGCTGATCCCATCTGTTCGATAGTCGATCGTCTGAGCGACAGGTCCCGCAAGCAGCTTTTCTGCAAGACCCACACGTTCAAACATCTGTACGTTACGGGCATCGACAACGCCAGCCCTTTGCCGCACTGTCTGAAGGTAAGCGCGATCACGTCGCTCAAGCACGACGCACTCGACGCCTGACCTATGCAGAAACGTTGCTAACGTGAGACCGGCCACGCCAGCTCCAATAATCACGACAGGAGTGTGTTCTTTGCTTCACATGCTATTTCCCCTCAATGGGTGACTGTAGAAGCAGTTAGAATATAAGTAAAAGCTTGCATTTTCTAATCACATTCCCATTGTCGACGGACCGTATGCGCCCTAAACCGAACATTAGCCCTAAGAAGTTGCCGCGACAGCGACGCGCCATCGCAACAGTAGACGCGTTGATAGAGGCAGCGACTTACATTTTGGCCCGCGAAGGGTTGGGGGGATTTACTGCGAACAAGGTTGCTGAAAAGGCGGGAGTGAATATTGCGTCGCTCTACCAGTACTTTCCAAATAAAGAAGCATTAATTTTCCATATCGTCCAGCAGACCTGGGCGCGGCAGCTTGGCCGGCTCGCACCAATCCTCGCTCGGCCAGGTCCTGATCATGCGAAGAAATTACGAGACTTTCTGCGAGAATTTTTCCTCACCGAAGCTGCAGAAGTTGAGCTGCGCCGCGCCTTACGCACTGCTTCTATTGATCTCAGGGAAACAGACGAATTCAAATCGCTGTTGTCCGAAGGTGCGAATCTTATGAAGAATTTCATTGCCGAGGCAGTCAGAGGCGAAGCACTTGAAGACCTTGAGTTTGTCGTTGATTTCGTTGTACTACTTACCACCAGCTTCGCTGAGCGCACGACGGATGCAGGAACTAGCGGCGCGAAGCTCATTCAACAAGCTGACTTGCTTACCGCGATGTTAGTCAAACAGTTCGGATTCACCGAAGGGGGCAAGTAGCCCACTGCCCTGGACGCATGGTTTTTGGGTGCCGCCGTAGCTGTCCCATGCAGACTGATTGGTGGTAACCACAGGACAAGGGTCAATCGGCCGGCCGGGCCGAAAGTACCGGACACATCAACCCGAAGTACGGCGCCGAACGGCATTACTGGCCGGATGGCGATGATGACGCGGGCGTCGGCGCGGGATCGGCTCCGCTGCGTTCAAAAAAAAACGCCGTCACGAGGACGGCGTTTTTTGGTCAGGCCGCGGGCGCCGCGGCCTTGCTGACTACTTAGTCGTACGTTGCGTTGAGGGTCACGCCGTCAAAGGTCTGCTTAGCCTTGAGCATGATGTAATACCACTGATTGTTGGTCGGTGTGCTGAACGTGACGCTCTCGCGGTTGCCTGGCGTGGCCGATGCCGCGTCATACCAGTTGGTCGTCGGATAATGCGCGCGTCCCACGTACAGGTCGACGTCGCCCGTGCCGCCGCTGGTGAACAGACGCAGGTTCTTGGCGCCGGTCGGCAGCGAGATGTAGGCATAGCGCTCGCTCGACGAACCGAAGCCGCTGATCGAGCAGTTCTTGCCCAGCTGGCTGCTGTTGGCGCATGGCGGCAGGCTGACCGTCGGCAGCGGCGGCTCGCCGGCCGTGGTGGCGGTCTTCACCCAGGAAGCGAACTCGTTGTCGTAACGGGTGCCGATATAGTTCATGTAGTTCTGGTAGCCGTCGTAATCGCCGACCCGGAACTTGCCCACCACCGCATCGACGTCGTTACGGTGCTTTTCCACCATGAAGCGGGTCGCCATGTAGCCCCAGCGATAGGCGCGGTCGGTGTAGTCGGCCATCGAGTACGTATTGCCGAAAATGTCGCTCAGCTTGTAGGTGCCGGTGCGCGCCTTGTCGATCGATTGCTGGTTATTGTTGCGCAGCGAGAGGTACTCGGCCACGCCTTCGATCCACCACACGCTCGGCTTGGCCACGGCGGCACTGAAGTCGCCCGCCATGTCGAAGCGGCCATCGAGGTAGTGCACGTATTCGTGTTCCAGGTTCCAGACCGAAAACGCCGGACGCAGCCAGGATGCTTCGTGCGCGATGAAGCGCGCCTGGTTGGTGGCCGAGGCTGGGTTGCCTTCCAGGTACATGCCGCCGTTATTGGTATCGATATCGTAGATCACCGACGCATACTTGCTGTAATTGGCGTAATCGTCGAACACCACCAGTTCCAGCGAGGTGTTTTTGTCGTTCGCCACCGGCACGCGATTCGATTGCAGCATGTCGTGGAAATAGCCTTCCTCTTTCTGCAGGATGGCGCATGATGACTGCAGTTGGGCGGTCGTCATTTCTTGGGCGCGGATGCGCAGGCTCGGGCTGCAGGTATAACTGACCTTGAGCACGGCGTCGGCCAGCTTCTGCTCGTAGCCGCAGGTTCCGTATTGCGCGCAGTTGGCGTTGTCATAGAATTTGACGGCCGAGGCAGCCGCCAGCCACAGGGCGCTGTCGGCACCGGCCATGCTGCTGCTGGCCAGGGTGCTTTGCACCATCGTTTTCACGGTGGCCTTTTGCGCCGGGTACTGCATGAAGCGGAAGGCTTCGTTGGCGGCATCGTTGAGCATGTAGGCCGTCGAGGTGCCCAGCAGCGCGGCTTTGTTTTGCACCACGAAATTGTTCAGCGCGATTGGATAGCTGGTATCGCTTTGCAGCACCGGCAGCGCCTCCGGCCGCGAGTGGGCGTAGAACAGCACCGTCAGCGCCGAGGTCATGCCGCCCGCGGCGTCGTATTGCTTGAGGGCGTCGACCGCGTTCGGATTGCTCGACGAATTGGTAAAGCGCACCACCAGCTTTTTCATCGACGCCACGAAATACGCTTCGTCATGGGTGTTGGTGATCAGCTTGATGACTTCCGCCGCCGTGCTGCCGGCCAGGGGATTCGACTGGTACAACACGCTGCCCTCGACCAGGGTCTTGATCGGCGCGCGCAGCGATGCGGTAAACGCCGCCGACGGAGTGGCGATGGTGCCGCCGCCGCCGAGGTAGTAGCCGGCGCGCAGATACAGCGCCAGGTTGACCAGGGCGCGGTTGCTGGCGTTGTAAGTGCTCGCTTCACGCGCGAAACGGCTGGCGATGGCACTCATGTTGGCGGACGAATAGGCCTTGGCCGCTTGCGCCGGGGTCAGCGAAAACAGCGGATAGGTGCACTCGTAATCGGGCATCGCGACCAGGTAGTCGGCCAGCGCGGCGCCGTTGTAGTTGGTCAGGGTATCCATGTTCTTGCACTCGGGCGTAGGGGCCGGGCTCACGTTCATGCTGCGCGCGCTCATGCTCGTGTCCGAGCTCATGCGGCTGCTGTCGGGCGTCGGCATCAGGTCGGTGCGCGGTTTCGTGGTGGGCGCCACGTTAAAGCGCTGCTGCTCCATCGTCGGCGGCAAGGTCTGGCGCGCATGCGGCATCGGCGCCTGCTTCAGTGCTTGGTGGGTATGGCCTTCATCGGCTTGCTTCGCATAGCTGACGTTGCTGAAACAGGCGCTGATCAGCCCGGCCAGTAATACGATTTTACGTTCTACAAACATTGTCTCGCTCCTTGTAATTATCATCGGTGATTACGCTGCGCCGGCCAGGATGTGTGCCGGCGCAGTCGTAAGTGAGATGGGAAAGGGGTGGTTCCCATCGTGCTGCAAGCCATCAGGCGTGCTGATACTATCCCGGATGCATATGGGTAAATATCGCTGAATGGCCGCAAAAAACGGGTTTGTTCAATTTCCCCGCCGACACCGGCAATTCCGGCACAGCGAGCAAGCAAGCGATGACGAAAAAGCCACACTTTTGGCCGGCGTTGCATGCATCGCCGGCCAGTGTGAGCACTCGCTTACTTGGTCACGGTGAGTTTGTAGTTGCCGGCGCCACTGTAGGACGCGACGATGATGCGGTAGTAGCCGGCGGCGGCGACGTAACTGATCTTTTCCTGCGAGGTTTCGCCGGCCGACTCGGCCACCTTGACCCAGGCCGCGTTGCTCCATTTCTCGATGCGCAGGTCGAAGTCGGTGCCGGCCGGGCCGACCAGCACGGCGCCCAGGGTGCCGCCCTTGTACTCGAACCATGGGTTGGGATGGATCGCTTCAGCCTGGTTCGCCAGGGTACCGTTGTAGACGTTAGCGGCCGGCACGGTCGGCACCGCGCCCACGTCGAACGAGACGATCTTGCCCGGGACGCTGATGTTGGCCAGCTCAAAGCCCGACGCATAGCCATTCCACCAGCGCGAATTGGTGCCGTGCGACGCCAGCGCGTTCGGCACGTTGTTGTTGAAGGCGCGCGTGGCCACGCCGTCGTACAGGTCGCCGCCATCGCCCCGGTTCACATTGTTTTCCGGATCGCGCTTGCCGTCCGCGTGTTCCATCTGGATGTAGGGATGCCATTCATCCGTGTTGGTGCCGGTCGGGTCGATGTGGAACACCGCCAGTCCCTGGTCGGGCTGGTACAGGTTCTGCTCGCTCTTGTGGATCGCTTCCACATAAAACGCTTCGGCCGCGTTGGCCGGGTTGCTCCAGCGGTAAAGCGCATGGCCGCTCGCGTCCTCGCTCAGGCGCCCGGTCGGCGCGCTGCGGTTGATCGCCGGATTGAGTTCGGTCACCGTCTCCCAACCGGCCAGGTAGCGCAGGAAGCCGACCGGCTTGGTCGGACGGTGCTGGCTCTGGAAGCCCACGCCACCGAAGCCCATCACGCAGAAATCGGCGACCGAACCTTGCGAGCTGCCATCGTAGTCGTACAGGTCGGGCCAGCCCATGATCAAGTGGCCCGATTCATGCACGAAGGTCCCGATCGCCGGCTGCTGGCCCATGTTGCTGATCTGGTAGCTGCCGGTGCAGGCGCCGTTGCTGCAGAAGCGCTCGCCCAGCCAGCCCATGTGCGGCCACAAGCCTTTCGACCATGGGCTGTCCGCTTCGCCCGCATAGAAGAAATTCAAGCCCTTGATGTGGCCCGTGCTGTCGCGGCTGAGCGTGGAAAAATCGAAGCCTTCGCTGCTCTTGACCCAGTTCAGCGCTTCCATGATCAATTCCTGCGAGCGCGTGCCGCTGTCCAGGCTGGCGTCGGCGTAGTAAGTCTTGGGACGCTTGGCGCGGTAGTAACGGGTGACCGTATTGCTGTAGTCGAGCTTGTTTCCGGAGACCGCCAGGAAGTAGCCGCGCACCGATTGCGCATTGCCGAAGCCGGTGTAGGCCGGGTCGTTGAGGAAGGATTCGACTTGCGGCTTGGTGATCGTGCCTGGCGCGTCGGAGAAATCGATAATCACGGTCAGGCCGCGCATCTGGCCGCTGACGGGAGCGTTGGCCACGGCGCTCGGCGCCATCATCGCGGCGGTGGTGCGCTGCGCCACGTCCAGGGTGTGCCCGTGCATTTTCTGGTAGCGCTCCTGGGCCAGGCGCGCCTTGGCCGCCGTGCTCAGGCCCGGCTCGCTCTTGGCCGACGCGATGCCGGACATGCGCGGCTTGCCGTTGGTGGCCAGTACGCCGCTCGACACCAGCTGGTCGCCCGTGGCGTTCACGTGTGCGTAGCAAAAACCGTGTTTGGCGTTATCATAAACAATCAGCGAACCGTCTTCGGTGCGCTGTTCGGCGTAGTAATCGTTGCCGTCGAGGCGAATTTTCAGCTTTTCGCCGCTTGGCTGGCGAAATTCGTAGGTATGGCCCTGGTACGGAATGGCCGCCTCGGCAGTGACCGCCGCCAAGGACAGCACCATGGCGGCTGCGATGGTCATACTTGTACGCATTACATTCATTTCTGTCTCCGTCGTTATAAAAATGGCAAGTATGCAGGCTGCATAAATTGCCGTCTTGGCGGATTTCGGCTAAAAACACGTCAAAAACGGCGTAACTGCCACTTGGGCAAACCCGACGGACGTATCACCCCAGCTACGCTATTTCCATGCGGATAGCTTATATTTTCGGTTTGGCCGGCTTTCTTCTTGTGCATTAGGATTATTAAATACACACTACTGACTTGAACCACGACCAGGGCCGTTGTCGCCATGTTGAACCGCCTGTTAAAGAAACCACCCGAGGCCGTCCCTTCGTTTACGAAGCGGCGCTTTTTCGGCACTGAGCAAAAAGCGTTTTACGGCCGCCTGCGCCGCGCCCTGCCCAAGTGCTACATTTTTCCCGATATCCCGCTGAGCAAATTGATGATCCCGAGCAATCCGGATCCCAAGATCAAGAGCAGCCACCAGCAACACCTGAGCGGACGCCGGGTCGACTACGCCGTCTTCGACGCCCGCCTGCACCTGCTGTTCGTGATCGAACTGACGGTGCCGCCGGCGCCCGGCGCCAATCCGGACATCATCCCGATCGCGGCCCTGATGGCCAGCGCCGGCATCCGCCGCTTCAGCTGGCCCAAGGACAACTTGCCGTCGACCGACCAGACCCTGCGCGCGCTGGCGGACTATTCGGCCGAAAACATGGCCAAGGAGGGTGGCCCTTCCTCGCAAATGGGCGAGCACGAGCACACCGATGCGGTTCCCGTGGTCGACACCATCATCCAGCCGCGCGCGGCCACCACCCTGACCCTCGAAGCGCTGGCCGCCATGGCGCCGCAGGGCGCCTTGAAAAGCCTGTATCCGCACGTGTGGGAACGCATCTGCCTGTTCTGCAACGAACCGCGCCACCTGCACCAGTACCTGCATTCGCTGTCGATGCAGGACCGCGGCGTCAAGCGCGCCGGTTTTTCGGAAGAAGCGCTCAACGAAATCGCCCGCATCCAGGTCGCCAACGTCGGCTATCTGCAAACCCAGACGGCGCCGGAACGGGCCAGCTGGAACGACGTGTTCACCGACCGCTGAAGCGACCAGGCGCGCGGCGGCAGCGCCGCGCCCCGGCCGTCGGGCGAATGAACCGTTTGACAGTGTTATTTTGCAGTTCGTCGCAGCGGCGCACCCAGGCGGGCGCGCCGCGCCTATAGTCTGGTCTGCCGCTGCCGACCAACCCAGACCATAGGACTTTTCAGCATGTTCAAGCTTTCCGCTCTTTGCTTCGCCTCTCTTGTCGCACTGCAGGCACCCGCCGCCTTCGCCCAGGACGCCGCGCGTCCCGCCAGCGAGCAAGCGCTGGCCAGCCGTATCGACGCCGCCATCGCCCCCTACTACAAAGCCGATGCGCCCGGCGCGACCGTCATCGTCACGCAAGATGGCAAGACCGTGCTGCGCAAGGCCTACGGCATGGCCGACGTCGCCAAGGGCAAGGCCATGACCCCCGACACGGCCCTGCGGCTCGGTTCCATCACCAAGCAGTTCACCGCCGTTGGCATCCTGATGTTGCTCGATGAAGGCAAGCTGGCGCTCGATGACGACATCACCAAATTCCTGCCGGATTACCCCACGCGCGGCAAGCGCATCACCATCGAGCACTTGCTCACGCATACGTCGGGCATCGTCAGCTATACCAGCCGGGCTGGCTTTGAGCGCAATTCCACGAACGACATGAGCGTGTCGGGCATGATCGACACCTTCAAGAACGACCCGCTCGATTTCGATCCCGGCACGCGCTTTTCCTACAACAATTCCGGCTACTTCCTGCTCGGCGCGGTGATCGAAAAAATCTCCGGCCAACCCTACGCCAAATTTGTCGAAGAGCGCATCTTCAAGCCGCTCGACATGCAGCACACCGCCTACGAAGGCCATGAACGCAATCCCGGCCCGCGCGCGGCCGGCCACACCAAAGGCTGGTTCGGCGTCACCTCATCCAAGCCGCTCAGCATGTCGCAGCCTTACGCGGCCGGCTCGCTGGTGTCGACCGTGGACGATCTGGCGCGCTGGGATGCGGCCATTACCGCCGGCAAGCTGCTCAAGCCGGCCACCTGGCAAAAGGCGACCACCAGCTACGTGCTGGCCGACGGCAAACCGACCAACTATGGCTATGGCTGGCAGATCGGCAAGCTGCGCGGCGTGCCGATGGTGGCGCATGGCGGCGGCATCAATGGCTTTTCCACGTATGCGCTGCGCTTGCCGCAGCAAAAAGTGTACGTCGCGGTCCTGACCAATAGCGACGACGCCAAAATCCAGCCGGAAATGGTCGCCAGCAAGGCCGCAGCCATCGCCATCGGCAATCCCTTCCCCGATTTCAAAGCCGTGAAGATCGACGACGCCTTGCTCGACGCCTATGCCGGCACCTATCGCATCGACGCCAACGCCACGCGCAGCTTCAAGCGCGACAATGGCAAGCTGGTCATGCAGCGCAGCAACCGCGAGCCGATCACCCTGACCCCGTACGCCAACGATGGCTTCTTCATGCCCGATTCGCTGACCACCATCGTGTTCGCGCGCAATGCCAAGGGGGAAGTGAGCCACGTGGTGGTCCACAGCCAGGGTTCGGAGCTGATCAACCAGCGCGTCGGCGCGCCCTAACGTACGCGGCGGGGCTGGATAAATCTGCTACGCTGGCCTGACACATAACTTGGCGAGCACAATGAAATCCATCCCCGACATCCTGAAAGACAGCAAGACGATCGCCGTGGTCGGCTTGTCGAACCGGCCCGAGCGCGCCAGCCATGGCGTGGCCGCCTACCTGCAGCGGCAAGGCTACCGCATCCTCGGTGTCAATCCCGCTTATGCCGGCCAGCAAATCCTTGGTGTGCCGGTCTACGCCAGCCTGGCGCAGGCCGCCGCCGCCCTGGACGGTCCGATCGACATCGTCGATTGCTTCCGCACTTCCGACGCCATGCTCGAGCTCGCGCGCGAAGCCATCGACGTTGGCGCGCGCTGCCTGTGGATGCAGCTCGGCGTGGTCAACCAGGAAGCGGCCGACCTGGCCGCGGCGGCCGGGCTCGACGTGGTGATGGACCATTGCATGAAAATCGAGCACGCGCGCAGCACCGCCGCGGCATGAAGGCGCGCATCCGCTTCCGCGCGCCGGCCGGCCTCAAGCTGCGCGAGGACGATGCCGGCGCCACGCCGCTGCGCGAGTCCGGCGGCAAGCATCCCAGATCGAAGGAGCAGATCAAGGCCCACGAACGGGCCCTGACCGATGCGCTGACCGCGAAGATCGCGCTGCACCAGCAGATGCTGTATTCGCAGCGCAAGCAAAAAGTGCTCTTGGTACTGCAGGGCATGGATACCTCGGGCAAGGATGGCACGGTGCGCGTGCTGTTCAGCCGCATCAACCCCATGGGCTTGAATGCGACCCAGTTCAAGGCGCCCAGCCTGGAAGAAGCGGCGCACGATTTCCTGTGGCGCGTTCATCCGCACGTGCCGGGCGCCGGCGAGATCGCCATCTTCAACCGCAGCCATTACGAAGACGTGCTGGTCACGCGCGTGCAAAAGCTGATCGACGAAAAGGAATGCAAGCGCCGCTACGCCCACATCGCCGACTTCGAACGCATGCTGGCCGAAACCGGTACGGTGATCGTCAAGGTGTTCCTGCATATCTCGAAGGAGGAGCAGCGCCGGCGCCTGCAGGCGCGCCTGGACGACCCGGAAAAGCAATGGAAGTTCGACGAAAACGATCTGGTCCAGCGCAAGCGCTGGGATGACTATCGCGACGCCTACGAAAGGGCGATCTGCGCCACCGATGCCGACCACGCGCCGTGGTACATCATCCCGGCCGACTCCAAGACCCACCGCAACCTGCTGATCGCCAGCCTGCTGCTCGAAGTCATGGAATCGCTGGAACTGCGCTTCCCCGACACCGATCCGCGCCTGTCGAAACTGAAGGTCGAGTAGGCGGGCCTTGGGCGGCGCGGCTCAGGCCGCGCGCGCTGGCACTTGCGCCTGCGGCATGGCCGCGTCGGACAGGCCGCCGTCGAGCAAGTCGATCAAGCCGGCCAGCATGTCGCGGTCGCTCGCCAGGTCGGCCGTGTTCAAGGCCAGGTCGCGCGCGATGTCGCGCAGGCGCCAGGTGATTTCACGCGTGGCCACGGCTTTTTCGAACTGCAGGGTGCCGTCGGCGTGGTCGTGCAAGCCATGATTGTTTTTAAGGTAGGCATCGAGCCCTGTGCTGATGAAGGCGCGCTCGATCGTTCTGATGCGCGCCAGCGCCCGTTCGATCAGGGCCCAGACGCGCGGCGAGCGCGCGGTATCCTCGCTCAGCATGTCGTGACCGGCTTGCAGGGAATCGGCAATCCGGCGCCACAGCTGCGCAATGGCCGCGTCATCGTTCTCGTCGGGCCGCGACGGGGCGATCGGCCGGTTGGCCGGCTGGTTGCGCAAGGCGCCCGAAATGGCCGACAAAAAATGGTGCGGATGCTCGCCCGGAATGATTTTCAAGGCCAGTTCGGCGCGCTCGAGCGGATAATCCTTGTGCAGCACACCGGCCAGCATTTCCGCTACCGATACCGCCAGCCCCGGCCCGCTGATCATCCCGCCGGCCGACTGGCGCGGATAGCCGGTGCCGTCGAGCCGTTCGTGATGTTCCGACACCGCCCGCGCCACCGAGGCCGGGTAGGATTCGAGTTCCGTGATGAGCATCTGGCCGATGCGCGGATGGATCACCAGGTGCGCCCACTCGTGCGGCAGCAGGCGTTTGCCCGGCTTCAGGTAAGCCGGGTTGATGTACAGCTCGCCGATATCGTGCAGCAGGCCGGCCAGGGCCGCCGCCATCTGGTCGTCGTTCGACAGTTGCAGCTTTTTCGCCATGCCGATCGACAGCAGGCTGACGCTGACGCTGTGTTCGAGCGCACGCGGACCATCGCGGTCGGTGAGGGTGAGCATCATGCGCATGGCGTGGCCGAACTGCATGTTCGCCAGCAAGGTCTGCGGCGAAATGCCGCGCCCGGCGTTGCGTCCCAGGATACGATTGATCGGGACGCTGGTGTCGAGAATGCGCGTGGCCGTCTCGAGGATCAGGCTGTTGTCGGCGCCGCCTTCGGCGCGCAGCGACGATTCCAGGGCCTTTTTGAGCTTGTGCCCGCCCAGGGTGGCCTGCTGGGCGCGCGTCAGCCTGGCGCCCTTGGCCACCAGCTTCATGCCGCGCACATCGACGATGTCTTCGCTGGCGGCGACATCCATCACCTCGGTCAGGCTCATCAATTTGTTCAGGTAGTGCTGGTTGACGCTGGTGCTCAGGCTGGCGCGATGCATAGGTTCTCCGTATCGATGCCCATATGATAGCAAATATTGCCGTATGGCATTATAAATCGAATCAATTATTTGCTGCCTGTTTTAGCAAAGTAGCCGCTTTGGCCATGCCTGCGCCTCTGACCATGCCCCCGTCCGCGCGTGCGGACGGATTGGCATAGAATGGCTTCCCCTTCCCATTGCATGGAAACGACAATGTTCAAGATTTCGGCACTTCTCCTGTCCAGCCTGTCCGCTGTTGTATTGATGAGCGATCCGGCGCAGGCCCAGACGCCACCGGCGTCCCCTGCGGCGCCGGCGGTGCCGGCCGCGAGTTGCCCGGCCTTGCTCAAGCATAGCTTCAAACGCTTGCAGGACGAGGCCCCGCAGGACCTGTGCCAGTACGCCGGCAAGGTCGTACTCGTCGTCAACACCGCCAGTTACTGCGGCTACACCACCCAGTACGAGGGGCTGGAAAAGCTGTACGCCAAATACGGCGCCAAGGGCCTGGTGGTGCTGGGCTTTCCGTCGAACGACTTCGGCAAGCAGGAGCCGGGCAATGCCAAGGAAATCGCCGATTTCTGCTACAACACCTACGGGGTCAAGTTCCCCATGTTCGCCAAGAGCTCCGTCACGGGCGCGGCCGCCAATCCCCTGCATGCGGAGCTGATCAAGGCCACCGGCAAGGAGCCGAAATGGAACTTCACCAAGTACCTGATCGACCGTAACGGCAAGGTCATCGAACACTATCCGAGCAAGGTCACGCCGGAAGACAAGCAGCTCGTGGGCAAGATCGAGCAAGCCCTCGGCGGTTGATGCGCTGAGCATCGCCGTCGCCGCGCACGGCCCGGTTCATGCCCCTTGCACGTGCAGGGCGAAACCTTCGTCAAGCCAGCCCGCGATCCCGCCCGTCATGATCTTGACCGGGCGCCCCAGCCGTGCGAGCCGGATCGCCGCCCGCGCGGCGCCGTTGCAGTGCGGTCCGGCGCAGTAGACGACAAAGACCGTCGCGTCGGGATACTTGGCGATGGTCGATCCGATGATCTTGCGCTGCGCCAGATCGAGCGCGCCCGGCACGTGGCCGCCGCTGTATTTCTCGCTGCCGCGCACATCGAGCAGCACGAAATCCGGGCTGCCGGTGGCCAGCGCCTCGTGTACATCCCAGCAATCGGTTTCGAACGCGAACTGCGCTTCAAAGTGCGCCAGCGCGGCAGGGGACGGGGCGGGTGCGACATCGGTAACGGCGGACATGCAGGACTCCTGGGGTGAAAGTGCGCCCATTATCAGCGGCCGTTCGCACCGTGCTAAGTGGCGTAAAAGCCATTCTGCGTTAAGATCGCGCCATGAAAAAACATCTCGTCGTTGCCTTGGCCTATGATGGCCTGTGCACCTTCGAATTCGGCTGCACGGTCGAAGTGTTCGCGCTCGAACGTCCGGAACTGGAGGTGGACTGGTACGAATTCGCCGTGTGCGCGGCCGAACCGGGGCCGATCCGCGCCGCCGGCGGCATCGTCATCAGCGCGCCTTATGCGCCGCAGCTGCTGGAGCGGGCCGACACCATCGTCATCCCCGGCTGGCGCGATCCCGACGAAGCGCCACCGCCCGCCTTGCTGGCGCTGCTGCGCGCCGCCCATGCGCGCGGTGCGCGTTTATGCTCGATCTGTTCCGGCGTGTTCGTGCTGGCCGCAGCCGGCCTGCTCGACGGCTTGCGCGCCACCACCCACTGGCGCTATGCCGACCGGCTGGCGCGGCGCTACCCGGCAATCGAGGTGCTGCCGGACGACCTGTATGCCGATGCCGGCCAGATCATCACCTCGGCCGGTTCGGCGGCCGGGATCGATATGCTGCTCCATCTCGTGCGGCGCGATCATGGCGCCCGTGTCGGCAACCTGGTGGCGCAGCGGCTGGTGGTCGCTCCGCACCGCGAAGGCGGGCAGGCGCAGTATCTGCCGCGGCCCATGGCGCATGACGAGAAAGGACGCCTGACCCGCCTGATGGACTGGGTGCGCGCGCATCCGGCCGAGCGGCATACGGTAGCCAGCATGGCGCTGCGCGCGGCCATGAGCGAGCGTACCTTGCAGCGCCAGTTCCATGACGCTACCGGCTTCGGTGCGCACGAATGGCTGATCCGCGAGCGCATCGCGATCGTCAAGGACCTGCTGGAAAACCCCGCATTGCCGCTCGCGCAGGTGGCCGAGCGCGCCGGGTTTGCATCCGAAGCGTCATTGCGCCATCACTTTCGCCGTCTGGCCGCCACCACGCCCGGCGCGTACCGGCGCCAGTTCGCGCGTGTCGCTCACAACTGATACGTCTTTCTCACTTCATCGATCAGCAAATGGCGCGAACTGCGCTCTTTTTCATGGGGTGGGAACTGGCTGCAGGCGGTGTCGAGCAGGTCGACCGCCAGGGTCAGGCATATCCGGTCGCGTGTCGACAGCGTCTGCTCCAGGGGCTTGCCGATGATCTCGCGGATGATCATCGTCGCCAGTTCCTTGGATGCGATTTCCTCCGGTAAGCCGGTTTTGGTGCACAAGCCGTAGGTGCCGTCCAGGAAGTGGCGCCACTCTTCGCGCAGGTGCTGTTCCAGGCCCGCGCCCAGCTTGGGGTTGTCGGTGCACAGGCCGGCGGCCTTCAGTTGCCCGAGGCGAGCGCGGTAGCGCTCGGCGAATCCTTGATAGGCCTCGCCCTCGCCGCCCAGCGAGTGCAACAGCCCGATCCACGAGGCGTAGCCCTTGGCGTAATAGTCGAGCTGCGTATGTTCCTGGTGGGTGCCGAAGAAGGAGTCGCAGCTCACGTCAAGGCGCAGCCGATAGGATGCGCGCGGCATCATCGCGCGCTGCTGCAGCGCCGCCAGCTCGTCCGCGTCGATGCCGGACACCGCCAGCAGCTGTTCCTCGGTGAAAAAGCAATCGCTCAGGTATCGGATCAGTTCCATGGCCGCTCTTTCATTGGTCGATACGGCCTACTATACAAGCTTGTGCGTCCTGCACGGTTCGGCTACCATCGAACCATGAAAGACGGCCCCAACATTATTGGCATCGCCGCCCTGATCGGCGACCACGCGCGCGCGGAAGTGCTGAGCGCGCTCATGTCGGGCATGGCCCTCACCGCCACCGAACTGGCCGACATCGCCGGCGTCACCAAGCAGACCATCAGCGCCCACCTGGCCAAACTGGTCGACGCCGGCCTGCTCGCGGTGGAAGCCCAGGGCCGCCACCGCTACTTCCGCCTGGCCGACGACGATGTGGCGCGGCTGCTCGAATCGCTCATGAATGTCGCCTTTCGCACCGGCGCGCTGCGGCTGCGTTCCAGCCCGCGCGAGCCGGCCCTGCGCAAGGCGCGCGTGTGCTACGACCATCTGGCCGGCGAACTCGGTGTGCTGGTGTACGAGCGCCTGCTGGCGCATGGCGCCTTCATTCCCGATGCGGATGGCTTGGGCCTGACCGGCGCCGGCAGCGCCATGATCGAGGCGATCGGCGTCGATCCGGCAGCGGCGGCCGGCACGCGGCGCACCTTTTGCCGCACCTGTCTGGACTGGAGCGAGCGCCGCCATCACCTGGCCGGCGCGCTTGGCGACGCGCTGCTGGCACGCTTCGAGGAACTGGGGTGGGCCAGGCGCTCGCTCGATTCGCGCGTGGTCGCGTTCAGCGATGCCGGCGAACAGGCGCTGCGCGTCTGGCTGGCCTAGGCCAGCACCGCCATCATCGGCCCGCGCAGCGCATTGCAGACCATCAGCCCGGTGGCGCGCTCCAGCATTGCGCGCGTGACGATGCCTTCTTCGGCATCCCACTGCGCATCGGCCAGCACCAGCGCGCGCATGATCCCGGGCAGCAGGCCGCAGCCCAGGGCAGGGGTGCGCCAGCGGCCGTCGACCTGGACGAACACATTGCTGCGGCCTCCTTCGGTCAGTTCTCCGCGCTCGTTAAAGAACAGCATATCGAACGCGCCTTGCGTCTCGGCTGCGCGCCAGGCCGCATCGTAGCGCGTGCGCACGCTGGTTTTGTGGCGCAGGAACAGGTCCTCGGCGTGCGTTGCGTCGTCTGCCAGCAGCACGCGCACCGGTTGCGCCAGCGCCGCCAGCGCGCCGCTTTGGACCTTGAACGCCCCGGCGGGGCCGAGCGCGAGCCGCACGCGCGAGGCTATCCCGGGCGCCAGCGCGGCGCAGGCGGCGTCCAGCGCGGCATGCGCCGCGGCGGCGTCGAACGCAAAGCCGAAATAGCGCGCCGATCCCGCCATGCGTGCCAGGTGCAGGGCGCGGTGGCGGCAGCCATCTTCGCGCGTGGCGTGCAGGGTTTCGAACACCTCGATCTCATTTTGCAGGCCGGTCAGGAAGCGCGCCTTGAGCTGGCATTCGGCATATTCGTCGGCCGCGTCGCTGTCGTACACGATGCCGGCGCCCACGCCCATTTCGCCGCGCCGCGTGCCTGCGCGCTCCGCCTGCAAGGTCAATGTGCGGATCGGCACCGACAGGCAAAAGTCGCCCATCGCTCCGGCCGCGGGCGATGGATCGAACCAGCCGATGGCGCCCGTGTAGACGCCGCGCGCGGCCGGTTCGAGCTCGCGGATGATTTCCATCGCGCGCCGCTTGGGCGCGCCGGTGATCGAGCCGCACGGGTACAGGGCGGCGAAGATGCCGGCCAGGGTGGCGTCCGGGCGCAGGCGGGCGCGCACGGTGGACGTCATTTGCAGCACGCTGGCAAAGCGCTGCACGTCGAACAGCGCCCGCACCTCGACGCTGCCGGTGACGGCCACTCTTCCGAGATCGTTGCGCAGCAGGTCGACGATCATCAGGTTTTCGGCGCGGTTCTTGGGGTCGGCCGCCAGCGCGCCGGCGCGGCGCGCATTGTCGGCATCGTCGTCGCTGGCGGGGGCGGTGCCTTTCATGGGGCGCGCGAGCAGTTCTCCTCCCTGATGGCGCACGAACAGTTCGGGCGAGAGCGAGAGCACGGCGCCGCCGTCGGGCAGGGCGATCAGGGCGCCGTAGGGCACCGGCTGGCGCGCGCGCAGGCGGGCATACAGCGCGTGCGGCGCGCCGAAGGCGTCGAAGTGCAGGCGGTAGGTGTAGTTGACCTGGTAGGTGTCGCCGGCGGCGATGTAGTCATGGATGCGTGCCAAGGCGTCGCTGAACGCGGCCTGGTCGACGTTGGCGCACACGTTGGCGATGCCGGCCGGGCCATCCTGCGCCGCCGCTTGCGCGGACAGCCAGGCTGTCACCTCGCTCAACGACAAGCGGGTGCAGGTGTCGAACAGCAGCAGCTGCGCCAGCGGACCGGTGGCATGGTGCGTGCCGATGCCGAGCAGGTGTCCGCCCAGTTCATAAGCGAGTACCGCCACCGCATGCAGGCCGCGCTCGAGCGCCGCCTGCAGCTGCGCCAGCAGGTCCGGCCAGGTGCCTGGGTCGTCGCAGCGCAAGGTGCCCGCATGGTTTGTGTACAGGCGCGAGCCGGCGCCGGTGGCGTCGTCGAGCAGGGCGAAGCAGGGCGCGGCGTTCATCGCTGTAAAGGCGTCAGGCCGCCAGCAGCAGGGAAATCTGCAGGGCCGTGCCCTCGGTCGGGTTGTGGCGGAAACCGCTCTTGGCGTAGCGGTGCCAGCGCCCGACCACATAGCTCACCAGCAGGCTGGCGCGGGCGGCGACATCGGCTTCCTGGCCGTGGCCCTGGGTGACGGCCAGGCGCAGCGACTGCTTGCACGCCAGTTCGACCTTGTCGTAGAACTGGTTCATGCGCAGTTGCAGGCGCTCGTCTTCGTTGACCAGGGCGTCGCCGATCAGCACCCGGGTCATGCCGGGATTATTGGCCGCGAAGCCGAGCAGCATCTGCAGCACGGCATGGGCCTGGTCGACGCCGCCCTGTTCGTTTGCGGCGATCTGGTTAATCAGGCCGAAGACGCTCGATTCGATGAATTCGATCAAGCCTTCGAACATCTGCGCCTTGCTGGCGAAGTGGCGGTACAGCGCCGCTTCGGATACGTCCAGCCGTGCTGCCAGTGCCGCCGTGGTGATTTTCTCGCCTTTGGGCTGCTCCAGCATGGTGGCCAGAGCCTGGAGGATTTGCAGCTTGCGCTGGCCCGGCTTGGTGCTTGCCATGTGTTCTCGATGAGGTGGGTTGACGATGTCAGCGCAGTCGATTCATGCATCTAGGCAACTGAAGCACGGATTTTACTTTGACATCGACATAAGCGGGGCGTTTTAACTTTTTTGGCAACGGCGCAACACTGATCGGGTCGGCCATGCGCAGGTATTGGGTGACCCAGGCGGTGCGCATGCCGACCTGCTTGGCGGTGCGCAGGTTGGCCAGGGTGTCTTCGACCAGGATGCAGCGTTGCGCGGCCACGCCGTGCTTGCGCAGCAGGCGCCGCAGCATCAGCTTGGATGGCTTGGGCCGCAGCTTGCCGTGCACGTGCATGTTTTCGATGGCGATGTGATGGCTGAAGTGGCGCCGCAGTCCCAGGTGGCGCATGACGTCGGTCGAGTAGCGGGTCGGCGCATTGGTCAGCAGGATTTTTTGCCCCGGCAGGCGCTTGAGCAGGCGCGCCAGGCCGCGCTCGTAGCGGATCAGGTCTTCCAGCCGCTCGATCTGGTGGGTTTCGTGCAAAAAGTCGGCGGCGCTGACCTGATGGTGCTTGATCATCCCGAGCAGGGTGGCGCCGTAGCGTTTCCAGTAGTCGAGGCGGGCGGCGTTGACCACGTCGGCGCTGGCGGGGGTGGCGCCGTCGCCCAGCACGCGCGCCATGAACACGTTCATGTTGGCGGTGATGGTGGGGAAAATCGCGTGCGAGGCGTTGTGCAAGGTATTGTCGAGATCAAACAACCAGAGCGGGGCGGAGCGGGTAAGATTGGACACAGGGGACCTGAATAAAAACGCGATAGCGAACCAACAAGGAAACATGGCATGAGACGTCCGATTATAGTGGTGTTCCTTAGTTTGCTGATGCTGGCCCTGCCGGCGGCCTGGGGCGCCGAGCGCGGCGCGCTGTTCAAGATCAGCGGCAGCGGCCACACGATGTATTTGTTCGGCACCATGCATGTGGGGCTGCCCGGGTTCTATCCGCTCGAACCGCGCATCGTCGGCGCCGTGGAGGACGCCTCGGTGCTGGCGCTGGAAGTCGACCTGCTGCAGGATCCGGCCAGGCTGCGCGCGGTGATGCAGACGCACGCCTTGCTCGATCCGGGCAAGCCTGGCTTCCAGGATCGCTCGCCGGCCTTTCGCCAGCGCGTGGAACAGGCCTTGAAAAAAGCCAAGATCGATCCGGCCGCGGTGGCGCGTTTCAAGCCGTGGCTGGTGGCGACCACCCTGACCCTGGCCGAGTATGCTTCCGAGGGTTACCAGGCCGAGCTGGCGGTCGACCTCAAGCTGGCGCAGATGGCGCGCGCCAGCAAGGTGCCGGTGATCGAGCTCGAATCGATCAGCGCCCAGTTCGCGATGTTCGACCGGCTCGGCCTGGAAGAGCAGTGGAAGTTCCTGGAAGAGAGCGTGGACATGATGGAGAACGGCAAGCAGCGCGCCGAAATGCGCCAGATCGTCGATGCCTGGGCGTCGGCGGACAAGGCCGGGCTCGATGCAGTGGCGGCCAAGGTCGAGAGCGACACCAGCGTGTCCGGCAAATTCATGCAAAAAATTCTGTTGGACGAACGCAACGGCCCCTTGGCGGACAAGCTGGCCGCGTTGCTGGTCAAGCAGGACAAGAGCGTGGCGGCAATCGGGGTATTGCATCTGATCGGCAAGAACAGCGTACCGGCATTGCTGGGCGCGCGCGGATTGACGGTCGAGCGGGTGTACTGATAGTGGGAGGGTAGCGCGGGAGGAATGGTGCCCTTTACGTGGATTGAACACGTGGCCTCTCCCTTACCAAGGGAGTGCTCTACCACTGAGCTAAAAGGGCGGTACTGTTGGCGGCTGATGCCGCCACAAAAATTTTAGTGCGACCGGATCATAGTGCCAAAAGCTTGTTCGGTCAAGACTTCGAGCAGCAAAGAGTGCTCAATTCGTCCGTCGATGATGTGAACCGTGTTCACGCCCGACTTGGCCGCATCCAGCGCCGATGAAATTTTAGGCAGCATGCCGCCAGAAATGGTGCCGTCGGCGAACATCTCGTCGATCTCGCGTGCCGACAGGTCGGTCACGAGCTTGCCTTTTTTATCTTGCACGCCGGCGATGTTGGTCATCATGATCAGCTTTTCGGCTTTCAGGATTTCCGCGATCTTGCCTGCGACGACGTCGGCATTGATGTTGTAGGCCTGGCCATCCTGGCCGAAGCCGATGGGCGAAATGATCGGGATGAAGGCATCGTCCTGCAGCGCCTTGACCACGGCCGGATTGATGGCGTCGATTTCGCCGACAAAGCCGATGTCGAGGAACTCGCCTGGGTTTTCCTTGTCGGGCATGGCCATCTTGCGCGCACGGATCAGGCCGCCGTCCTTGCCGGTCAGGCCGACGGCCTGGCCGCCGTAGTGGTTAATCAGCATCACGATGTCTTGCTGGACTTCGCCGCCGAGTACCCATTCGACCACTTCCATGGTTTCTTCATCGGTGATGCGCATGCCTTGCACGAAGCTGCCTTGCTTGCCGATTTTTTTCAGGGCGTTGTCGATTTGCGGACCGCCGCCGTGTACCACGACCGGGTTCATGCCGACCAGCTTGAGCAGGATGACGTCGCGCGCGAAGCCGTGCTTGAGGCGCTCGTCGGTCATCGCATTGCCGCCGTATTTGATGACAATGGTCTTGCCATGGAAATTGCGGATATACGGCAGTGCCTCGGCCAGGATCTGCGCCTTGATCTGCGGGGAAACCGCGGTCAGGTCGTCTTGATGGTCGGTCTTCAGTTTGGGCAAAGGAGCGGTCATGGCGGGTCCGGGAAAAGAAATTTTGCGGGATTTTACAGGCAACTGGGAGAAGCTTGTGGGCATTATAGGGCTATCTTGTTGTATTTTCATTTTTGATCCGTTAGGCTGGCCTTAAATGAATCCCATCCGCCCTTTACCTCCTTTTTGCGGCGCTGGTGGCCGCGCATCAATTGATCAGGAAATGCCCATGAATGGCAGCGCCCGCACTTGTCTTTTCCCATTGTGGCTGACCTCGCCGGAAAGCGGCGCGCCATGAGTACCTGCAGCCGCTGTGGGGCGCAATTCGGCTGCGCCATGGCCGATGGCACCGCAGGGCCGTGCTGGTGCACGGAACTGCCGCCGGTGGTGGCGGTGCCGGTCGAGGGCGGCGCGGCTGCTTGCTGGTGTCCGGCTTGCCTCAAGGCGCATATCGAGGCGCGGAAGGATTCCAGGGATCAGCCTGCGCCCGATAGCTACTCCCGTTCCTGAGGCGCGGACGGTGTGAAAACGGGTTCTCCCAACGCCGGCTTGTGCGCGGGGTTGGCGCCGATGCCGACGGCCTTCTCGGTTGTTGCCGTCAATTTTGCCAGTCCCACATAGCCAGTCAGAATCGATCCGACAATGGCCGCCAATGCCGGACTGGAGACAAACGCGGTTCCGATATCCTTCATCCATCCTCCGATCGTTTTCTTTTCGTCCAGTTGGATCTGGATTCGTTGCAGGCTCGACGTTACATTGGTATCAAGTGCGGCAAACTTCTCTGCCAGCTCGGATTGGCTGACTTTGATGGCAAGCGTTGCCATTTTTTCGCTTAATACTTCCTGCAGGAACTCCGCGGCCACAAGCTCGCCCTGCTGCTTCAAGCTCGCGATGTTCGCAGGTAGCATTTGTATCTGCACAAACGATTTTTCTTCACTCGCATCAGGTTGGCGTGAATAGGTCGCATGAAAGTGCGCGCGCCATTTCGATCTTCATGCGTTTATAAACGACATAGGCCAAGGCGCCGGGAACGTCATCCGGTCCCGAAATGAGCGTTGTGTAAACTTGCGTCATTTGCTTCTCGCAGCGATCTTCACGCTGGCGATGATTCCTGCCTGTTTCATTTCGTGCGAGGTAAAGCGCACCGATTTGAGGATTTCCTGGCTGCGTGGAGAGAGCGGTGATGTGGTCGCGGCGTTGCTGGACATTTTTGCCACAACACGTCGTAGGTCTTCTTCGGAAATAGTCGTCAGGAATGCCAACATGGGAACCCCCGCACTGGTCGATATTGGTAAGACCGCACGAACGTGTTCAAGTTCCCACTTCCCGCTAGCGCACGATGGAGGCGCGTCGAAGGCTGATGGGATTATCTGCCTAAAATTCTGTCAGTACCAAGGAGTCAATCATGGCTGGCCTGTATGAAATGGACGTGCTTGCCTGGTCGATCGAACAGGCGAGGCTGTTGCGCGAACGCCGGTGGTCCGCGCTCGATATTGAGAATCTTGCCGAGGAGATCGAGGACGTGGGCAATAGCGTGCGGCACGAACTGGGCAGCAGGATAGCGGCGCTGATTGCTGCCCTGCCCAAATGGCAGTTTCAGCCTGAGCTACGCAGCGACAACTGGCGTGCGTTGATCGACGTGCAGCGCGACACGATCACCCGTCGGCTCGGCAGAGTGCCAAGTCTCATCAGCGCGCTGACCGAAGAGGATTGGCTGAAAGAGATCTGGAACGACGCGCTGGTACTTGCCATCAAGGACACCGGCCTGCATGCGTTTCCGGATACGCCCCCTGGACCAGCGCGCAGATACTGGCCCCGGCGTTTGTGCCGGCTTAAACGAATAACTATCCCATCGTCATTGCACGATGACGCACCATGCGTGACTGCATGGCTAACAAAAAACGATTGCCGTCTTATGTTCGATGCTCAATCGGGCTGCTTCGTACAGTGCCAGCCAGGCGCACAGTTCCCGGTAGAGGCCGTGCTTGCAGCTGACGAGCTCGTTTATGCGCGCGGCTTCCCTGTCCGTCAGGGCCTTGTTGACCAGCTCGACGCCGATAGCGGGAGCGACCACGATCAGCTCCTCAAGCAAGCGATAGGAGGATCCTAATATGCCGCCGGGCAGCTCATCATGAAAAGCCGGGTAGTCGAACTCGACAGGAACATACAAACCTTCCGCATCGGAGTGGCAGATCAGATGGCTTTCCAACGGGTCCAGCTGCGCTTCCAGGGCCGGATCGGATGCGGGATCGGTATCGTCAGGCAGGGGTGTGGCGATCCAGGCGGAATCGGCTATCCGATGAGCGTACGCATAGCGCAGGAAATGGAGATAGGAATACGGAAAACCCCGGATGCCGGAGCGGTTGTCGAGCTTGTCAATGCGCTCGGGCTCCGCATGGACCGGCGCGCCGACGGAGGCGAGGCAAGCATTGACGGCGAGTAGCTCTGCACGGAAAGAGTCGGCGTGCTCGTCACCGTCTTTTTTCAGTTCAGCCAGCATGCCGATCGCTATTGCCAGTCCCATGCGGTATCCAGTTCCCTATCGAGATCAATGTGACAGAATAACATCGTAGCCTGCCCTTAAAGAAACGTTGCCTCCAGCGCTAGCGGCACATCGGCATCACTTGCGCCACTATCGTCTCATGGGGCTGGCATTTTCAGCCGTGCCGGGCTCGCTTGGGCTTACCATAAGCACATGGACTGGGCTTTGAACAGGAGTGGTCAATGGCGGATTTGTACGACACCGACGTGGTGGCCTGGGCATACCAGCAGGCTGCCTTATTGCGGGCGCGGCAGTGGTCGGCGCTCGACTTCGACAATATCGCCGAAGAGATCGAAGGCGTGGCCAAGGCGGAAAAGCGCGAGCTGGGCCGGCGCATGTCGGCCTTGTTTGCGCAATTGCTGGAATGGAAGCTGCATCCTGAGCGGCGCGACAGCGGTTTGCTCAGAAGCATAGGCGACCAGCGCGTGAGCATCGGGCGCGTCTTGCGCAAGATGCCCAGCTTGCAGTCGGCCTTGATCGATGTCGACTGGCTCGACGATGCCTGGAAGGATGCTCTGGGCATTGCCGGCGGAACCATGGAACTGGACGGATTCCCGCGAAGGTGCCCGTGGACCCTGGTCCAGGTGCTCGCTGAACATTTTTTGCCGGATTAACGCTTTCAGATTGCATTTGCCTCATCCATCAAACGCGGCAGCGCCGGCCCGGCCGCTAGTGCCGTCGACGGGAGTGTCATCCCGTCGACGGCAGCCTTAGCGCTTGGTCTGGAAAAAGCGCATCATTTCCCGGCTGGCGTCCGGTCCCTTGCCGTCCGTATAGCTGCCGCGTGCGCTGCCGCCGGACCAGGCATGGCCGGCGCCGTGGATCAGCCACTGTTCCGCCTGCGGCGTGCCATCGGCGCGCTGGTGCACGGTGCGCGTGTAGGCATGCCCGTCCGGCACGCGGCCCGGCTCGGTGACGAAGCCCTTTGACTCCTGATGCGCTCCGCGCTTGATCAGCTCGTCGCCATTGACCGGATGCACGGTCGTATCCTTGTCGCCATGGAAAACGATGATGGGAATCGACTTGCCGCTGGCCTTTTGCGGCCCGAAATTACCCTTCATCGCCGCCAGTGCCGATGGCAAGTCGTGGGCCGAGGCGAACGGCAGCCCCGAGTGCACGCCCACTGCCGCGTACAGCTCTGGATACAGGGTCCCCATGATGGTCGCCATGGCCCCGCCCGCCGACAGTCCGGCCACATATACCTGGCTCTTGTCGACCGCGTGCTTGTGCATCACCGTCTCGGTAATGCCGGCAATGATCGATGGCTCGCCCTGGCCGTGTTGCTGGTCAACCGCATTGAACCAGTTCCAGCAGCGCGAGGAATTGGCTTGTACCGATTGCGCCGGATACACGACCAGGCACTGCATTTCCTCGGCCAGCGCGTTCATCTGCGTGCCCGTGGCGAAGTCGTCCGGGTCTTGGGTGCAGCCGTGCAACATGACGACCAGCGGCATCGGCTGCCCGGTGGAGGTGCTGGGCTCGTACAACTTGTAGGTCCGGGTACCGGCCGCGTTCGTGAAGCTGCCGTCGGTAAATTTTCCGGGCAAGGCGTCGGCCGCGGTCGCCGACCCGCCGCCGTGCATGCCGGGCAGGTCGAAATGCGGCATCTTGAACGCGGCATGCCCGTTCGCTCCCGCACGGTCGAGCTTGGCCAGCAGGTCGGGCATCAGCTTGTTGAATGCCGCGGTGGCTTCCTGCACCGCATTCTTGACGTATTGCTCTTGCGTCGGCGCGGCTGCGGCCTGCGGCTGCGCCGCCTCTGCTTGCGGCTGCGCTTGCGCCTGGGTTGGCGGGACCGGCGGCACCGCGCTCTCGCGCGCACTCGTTCCTGCGTGCGCCGGCGCCGCATTCAGGTCGCGCATCGCCGGGGCAGCGTCGCGCGCGGCCGATGGCGCCGCCTGCCGGGCAGCTGCCGCTTTGTGGGGCGTGAGGACCTTGAGGGCCTCATGAATGACGCTGGTAGCGGCTTTCGGTCCCTGGCCCATCAGGGCCTTGGTTGCAGCCCGCATGTTCGCGAACAGTTTCTCATTGAGTTTCATTGGTTTTCCTTATATAAGCGCATCACAGGATGCGGCTTGCCAGTGCTGTCTTGATCACGCTGCTCGCATGCAGGGCGCCAAGCACAAAGATGGATTCGATGGTTGCCAGCGCCAGCTCCACCGAGACGTCGCTGGCAATGCTGGCCATGCCCAGTACCTGGATCTGCAAGCGTTCGCCCGCTTCCAGCGCCGCTTCGAGGTCGGCGCGGGAATAATGATGCATCCCCAGCACCAGGCTCTTGCGCGCTACCGTTTGCCGCACCACCTCGGCATGGGTGTTCAACTGGTTCCGGATCGCCGTGCGTATCAGGTCGGTGCGGTTCGAGTAAAAACCTTCACTGACCAGCAGGTCGATCTGGCCCAGGTCGATCAAGCCCAGGTTGATGGTGATTTTTTCCGATTCGGCGGGTTTGGTTTTCAGGTCCCGGGCATTCATATGTCTCCAATAACATCTTCGCGGCATCCGTACGCCATCTGTATGGATGGTAGTCTACCCGTATGGGGTCGTCCGTCAAGCGCGATTCGTCTGAATGCGATAATGGCGTTTTTATGTATCAATCCCGTCACAGCGGAGGAACGATGGCAAGCATCACAGGAATCGACCATGTGCAGGTCGCCATGCCGGTTGGCGGCGAAGCGCAGGCGCGCGCCTTTTACAGCGGCGTGCTGGGCCTGGCCGAAGTGCCTAAGCCGGCCCATCTGGCCGTGCGCGGCGGCGCGTGGTTCCAGTGCGGCGCCGCCCAGCTCCACCTGGGGGCCGACAGCGCCTTCCAGGCCGCCCGAAAAGCCCATCCAGCCCTCATCGTCGATGGTTTCGCCGACTTTGTCGGTGCGTTGGCTGACCTTGGCGTCCAGGTTCAGCTGGACGAGATGGTTGCCGGCCTGCGCCGCGCCACCGTGAACGATCCCTTCGGGAACAAGGTCGAGCTCATCGAGCAACGTTAAAAGAAGGCATAATCCGAGCATGAGTCCCGATCTGCAAGCCGGCTTCCGCTTTGAGTGGAGCTACACCGTCCCGGCGCGCGCCACCGTGCCGCAGCTGTACCACGATACCGATTTCTGCCGCGACATGCCCGACGTGCTCGCCACCGGCTACATGGTCGGCATGATGGAACTGGCCTGCCTGCACGGCATCATGCCGTTCATGGACTGGCCGCGTGAGCAAAGCGTGGGCACCATGGTGCATTTTTCCCATTTCGCGCCGACCCCGCCCGGCATGACCCTGACGGTCAAGGGGGAAGTGCTCGAAGTGGCGGGCCGGCGCGTGCTGTTCCGGGTCGAGGCCTGGGATGGCGTCGACCGCATCTGCGAAGGCACCCACGAACGCCACGTGATCGACCCGGCCCGCTTCAACGCCAGGGTCGCCGCCAAGGCCGCTGCCGGCGCGGAGCTGGCATGAATCCCGAACTGCAGACGCCGGTGCCGTCTCCCTGCATCAGCCTGTGCGAAATGGCGCCCGATACCGCATCCGGTAAGGGCCTGTGCCGCGGCTGCCTGCGCACCCTCGATGAAATCGTCGCCTGGGGCAATGCCTCGGATGAGTACAAACGCGCGGTCTGGGCCGAGATCCGCCGCCGCGAAGCCGAACTGGACTTTGACTAAATGAACTTTTACCAGCCGCAGCAAGCGGTCACCGGCCCGTCCTACGGGACCGGCTTCAAGGTCTTCGCCACCGTCGTCACCGTGGTGCTGCTGCTGTACGGCGCCAGCGTGGCATGGCGCTTTCCGCTGATGTCGTTCGGCCTCGGCGTCAAGGCGCTGCTGCTCGGCGCCGGCGTGATGCTGGGAGTGAGTTATTACTGGTTCCTGCGCGCCACCACCACCGTCGACACTACCGGCATCCGCCAGACCTGGCTGTACGACAAGCAGGTCGAATGGCGCGAGGTGCGCGGCGCCAAGATGATCGGCATTCCCTACGTCTCCTGGCTGTTCCCGCCACGCATGGTTGTTCGCACTGGCAATTCCTTTATGACCTTCAATGGCGGCTCGCAAGCCGTCCTGATCGAGTTCGCCAAGATCTCGCTCGCGTTTCAGATGAAAAAATGAGTTCCCCTATGAGTGCAGTGTTAAATTCCGATCCGGCGCGCTTGCCGGCATCGATGCAGGTGTTCGAGCGCGGCTGGCTGTCGTCCAACAATGTGCTGTTCACCGGCCCCGGCGACACCACCCTGATCGACAGCGGCTACAAAACCCATGTCCCGCAGACCTTGGCGCTGGTCGGCCACGCGCTAGGTGAACGGCCCCTGGCGCGTATCATCAATACCCACCTGCATTCGGACCACTGCGGCGGCAACGCGGCGCTGAAGGCGCGCTACGGCTGCCGCATCGGCATTCCCGTGGCCGAGGCCGCCAGTGTTGCAGCCTGGGACGAGGATGCGCTCAGCTTCAAGGCCACCGGCCAGCAGTGCGAGCCGTTTGGCGCCGATTTCACCGTCGCGCCCGGCGACGAGCTGGAACTGGGCGGCCAGCTGTGGCAAGCCTTGGGTGCACCCGGCCACCATCCGCATTCGCTGATCTTCTTTTGCCCGAGCGAAGGCATCGTCATTTCGGCCGACGCCCTGTGGCGCAACGGTTTCGGCGTGATTTTTCCCGAGCTCGACGGCGAATCGGGCTTCCTCGAAGCGCGCGCCACGCTCGACCTGATCGACAGCCTCGACGCCCGCCTCGTCATTCCCGGCCATGGCGCCATGTTCACCGACGTCCAGCCGGCGCTGAAACGCGCCTTCACCCGCATGGATTTCCTTGAAGCCGATCCGCTGCGCAATGCCGAAAACGCGGTCAAGGTGATCCTCAAGTTTCTGCTGCTCGAACGCCAGCGCATTCGCTTGGCTCAGGTGGCGGACATGTTCGCCAGCATTCCCGTGCTCGACAAGGTGCGCGGGCGGGCCCTGCAGCGTTTCGAGACATCCGCCCAGATGGCCGACTGGGCCGTGCAATCGCTGGTGCGGGCGGGCGCCGCCAAGCGCGATGGCGAGGATCTGGTCAACAGCGACTTGTAAACACGCCTCCGCCGATTTTCAAGCACGATCGTTCTTTTTTCACACTATAATGGTTGGAAATTGCTTCCATCCACTTTTTTCGATTGCGAGACCGACATGGCATTGCCCGCCGCGCTGCAAAACCTCACCCTTCCCGTCATTGGATCGCCGATGTTCATCGCCAGCGGGCCCGCGCTGGTGGCGGCGCAGTGCAAGGCGGGGATCGTCGGTTCCTTCCCGGCGCTCAACGCCCGTCCCGCCGAGCTGCTCGATACCTGGCTGACCGACCTCAAGAAAGAATTGTCCGATTACCAAGCCGCCAATCCGGGTGCCAGGGTCGGGCCGATCGCGGTCAACCAGATCGTGCACCAGTCCAACGACCGTCTGGAACACGACGTGGCGATGTGCGTCAAGCATCAGGTGCCCATCATCATCTCCTCCTTGCGCGCGCCGCCGAAGGAGATGCTGGACGCCATCCACAGCTACGGCGGCATCGTGCTGCACGATGTGGTGTCGATCCGCCATGCCGAAAAGGCGCTGGAAGCCGGTGTCGACGGCCTGATTCTGGTGGCTGCTGGCGCTGGCGGGCATGCCGGGCCGCTGTCGCCGTTCGCGCTGGTGGGCGAAGTGCGTAAATTTTTCAACGGTCCGGTGGCTTTGTCGGGATCGATCGCCACCGGCGACGCGATCCTGGCGGCGCAGGCGATGGGCGCGGATTTCGCGTATATCGGCTCGCGCTGGCTGGCGACCAAGGAATCGAATGTGACGGATGAGTACCGCGACGCGATCGTGGACTCGGCGGCGGCGGACATTGTCTACACCAACCTGTTTACCGGCGTGCACGGCAACTACCTGAAAAAATCGATTATCAATGCCGGACTCGATCCGGATGCCTTGCCGGAATCGGACAAATCGAAGATGAGTTTCGGTTCGGGCAGCGCCAAGGCCTGGCGCGACATCTGGGGCGCGGGGCAGGGCGTGGGGATGATGAATGACGTGCCGACGGTGGCCGAGATGGTGGCGCGGTTGAAGCAGGAATACGACGCCGCGCGCGCGCGTTTGGCACTGTAACCGCCGCGTCGTTCCCGCGCAGGCGGGAACCCAAGTTGGTGCTGTAGCCGTTAGCTGAGCAAGGAACTTGGGTTCCCGCCTGCGCGGGAACGACGAGTTTACTGAAGTTTAACCTTCCAGTTATCCTGCACACACTTCACGTAATTATCCGCAATCAGCGCGCTGTACGGCGTCTGGTAGCTGACCAGCTGGCACTGGTTCTGCCCGCCTTCATTCCAATTCTTCTCCCAGTAAATGCTGTACGACGCCGAACTCGACGCTCCGAAGCGCTGCATCGTGGCGCACGATAACTGCTCCGTACCCACATTCCAGCCCAACTCGCCCGCGAACTGCTTGTAGTAGTTGATGCGGTTCTGCGCCGCCGCCTTTTCCGTCCCCTGGCCGCACTCGGCATTGATGATCATGATCGTCGTGGCAAAGTTGTTGCCAGCCCCCGCCGCACGGTCGGCCGCGTTCGGTACCCAGGTGCCGTCGATCACGTGCAGCATCGATGGCTTGGGCGGCTGCGGATACGCGAAGAAGAATGTTGCCGACGCCAGGTTCAGCCACGTCGACGCCACCCGGTCCGGCTCGCGCAGCAGCACCGACTGGTCGCCCTTGAACATGATCTGCGAGAACGGCCCGTAGTTGTAGTTGTACGAGAGCTGCTTGGCGCCGCGTCCGAAATACTTCTTGAAGCTGCCGTCCGCATTTTTCCCGCACGTCCAGACCCCGTTGAACACGGGATCGGCGCACTCGGCATTGTAGCCGCAGCCGGCGCCGGTTTCGTCGCAGCCCAGTTCGCGCAGATATTTCAAGCCCTGGCGCCATTCGGGAATCGGATTGCTCGCGTTGTGCTCGCCGGTTTCCTGCGCAAAGTGCGCGAACATGGTTGCCAAGGAATGCCGGCAGATGCCGTCGGCATCGCGCCCGTCGCTGTAGTTGTCGCAGATGGCTGGAAACTTGGCCACCGCCTGCAGAAAACGTTGGTAGGTATAGCTCGGTTCGCGCACCGCGAAGAAATGATCCCATTGGGTCGCCGGCAGCAACCGCTCGACCCGCTTCACGTTGATCGGATTATCGCTGCGTCCCGGCACGACCTGCTCGACAGCCACATTGTCCAGCGTACGGATCGACGCTTTGACCTTGCGGAAGAAGGCATTGTCGGTCAGTTGCGCTTCGCGTGCCTCGGCCTGCGCCTTGGTCGGAACGCCGCCCGGAGGAGGCGTTGGCGTGGGAGTGGGCGTAGGAGTCGGTGTAGGAGTTGGCGTAGGAGTCGGAGTCGGAGTCGGAGTCGGAGTCGGAGTCGGAGTCGGAGTCGGAGTAGGCGTCGGCGTCACCGTACTCAACTCCCACGGCCCCCACTGCTCCGTTCCCGGCACATTACCTTGCGTCCACCACTTGGCCTTGTACACCTTGCCCTGATAACTCGCGCACATTCCCACGGTGAACACCGCGCTCGGGCTCCATGGCGGGCACGTCGCGCTCGCATTGGCCTTGGCCAGCGAACTCTTCGCGCTCTGTGAGCCCGTGGATTCACCGCCGCCGCTGCTGCCGCCGCAGCCGGCGAGCACACCAGCCAGCAGTCCTGCTGCCAGCATCGATAATTGTTGTTTCATATTCATACTCCAGGAAAATGGATATCAGGCAGAAAAAACCCGGTAACGCGCACAGGCGTTCCCGGGTCCTTTCGTTTGAAAAATCAGCTACTTACGGCAGTGCGACCGGCAGTTCCGGATACTCGTCCGCCAGCGCATAGCGCTTGCCGCCGACCGTGATCACGTAGGCCGATGGCCCGGAAATCGGCAGTTGGTAGTTCAAGGTCAGCGACACCGATGCGCCCGGCGCCAGGGCTTGCCAAGTTGGAATCGTGAACTGCGCGCGGTTGAACGTCGCCTTGAAGCCGCCGATGTTGTTCGGCCCGTTATACCCGGCCGCAATCACTTTCAGCCCATACCCCGACTGGTCGCTCATGTTGGCTGGCGCCGCCACCGGATACGAGAACTCGACCACGCTCCCGCCCGGAATGGTGGTGGCCGACTTGTTGGTCACCGTCATCACCGGATTGATCGGATAGTTGCTGTCGCCCATTTTCCAGCCACCCACTTCAATGCTGACCTTCGCGCTGCTGGCAGGCACGGCCGTCTCGGCACGCTTGTTGCCGTACGGCCCCGCCGTCTTGAAGGTGTTGAAGGTGTTGGTGGTGAGGGTATTGCCCATGACGTACTGGCCCTTGCCGCCGTTCTTGCTGGCATCCCAGGCGTAGTCGCCCGCCATCTCCCAGATCATGATGCCGCCGACGTTGTTGTCGACGATGTAGCGCGCCTTGGCATCCATCGATTGCGCCGTCTCGGTCGAGAGGAACACTTTGGTGGTCGGGTTCCACAGCCACGGCGCCGCCATGGTCGCGCTGTAGTTCGGCTGGTAGGTGCCGCGCAAGGTCTTGTCGGTCACCTTGTAGGCGTCCAGGTAGTCCGGCAGGATGGCTTTTTCCAGGTTCAGCGCATGCCACAGGGGATTGCCGCCGCCGGGAATGGCCTGGCCAGTGCTGTCGAGGTCGTGCCACAGGTTGTCGATGCCGACCGCGCCCTCGCCGCAGGTTTTGACGCCGGCGCAGGTCACGGTCGAGCTGATCAGTCCAGTGGTGCCCCACAGGCCGTTGGTGCCGCCCGTGACGTTCTTCCAGCCGCGCGTGTAGTACGGCACACCAAGGTTGATGCGCCCGGCTTGCAGCGCGCCGCGGTAGTAGCGGTACGACCAGTCAACGTTCAGGTAGCCGATGTTGGCGAACTGGTAGGCGTTGCCGGCGCGCAGTTCGGCATCGTTGCCGTCATCGAACAGGGCCGCGTTGGGACCGACGTACTGGTTCCAGCCGCCGTGCAAGTCGTAGCTCATCAGGCTGGCGTAGTCGAGATATTTCAGGCCCGACAGGTTTTCTTCGCCGCGCAAGATCCAGGCCGAGGCCGAACCGGCGATGGTCAGCATGTAGTATTTCTTGTCGGCCACCGCTGCCGTGTCGAGCTTGGTGCGTACCCTTTCCAGCAGCACGTTGTAGCTCTTCATCAGCCCGGCCAGGCGCGGTTTCGACATGTTGAAATCGAGCGGATTGCCGGCCTCGTTGTTGGTGGTCGGGTGCTCGTAGTCGATGTCGATGCCGTCGAAGAAGCGGTACTGGCGCAGGAAGGCCACCATCGAGTCGGCCAGGGTGTCGATGCCGGCGCTGTTGAGCGAGCCGTCGGCGTTGGTGGTGGCCGTGTAGAAGCCGCCACTGCCCGCCCAGCCGCCCACCGACAGCATGATCTTCACGTCCGGATGCTTGCGCTTGTATTGCGCCAGCAAGTTGAAGTGGCCCTTGTACGGCAGGCTCGGGTCCATCGCGGCAGCCGGATTGTTGGGCCAGCTCAGGCCGGTGTCCGGATTGGCCGGGCCGCTGCCGATCAGCAGCTTGGACGTGGCGGGGTCGACTGCGGCGAAGGCGTAGTTCACGTGGGTGATCTTGTCCCACGGGATGTTATTGACGAGGTAGGAAGGCGTGCCATCCACACCGGTGCGCCAACTGGTGAAGTAGCCGACGATGCGACGGTTCAGCCCGTGCGCGAGGACTTCGCGGCCATTTGTGTCGTACACGCCGCAATACGGCACGTTGGGAACCTTGGAGGTCAGGCCGTCAGGGCGGCAGGCGACCGTTGGTGTCGGCGTTGGTGTTGGCGTCGGAGTCGGAGTCGGCGTCGGGGTCGGAGTCGGAGTCGGCGTCGGAGTCGGAGTCGGAGTCGGCGTCGGAGTCGGAGTCGGAGTCGGAGTCGGAGTCGGCGTTGGCGTCGGAGTCGGGGTCGGGGTCGGTGTTGGCGTCGGGGTAGGCGTTGGTGTCGTCGACAGCGCCCACGGTCCCCATTCCTCGGTGCCGGGCACGTTGTTCTGTGTCCACCACTTCGCGGTGTAGGTTTTACCCAGGTAGCTGACGCAGGCGCCAACCGTGTACACCTGGGTGGGGGACCATGCGCTGCACACCACCACTTGCGCCAGCTGGCGCTTCGATTCTCCGCCTTGGCCGGATGTTGTGTCAGGCGTGCTGCCGCCTCCGCAGGCTACCAGGGCGCTGCCCAGAAGGGCGCCCATCAAACGATTGATCGTCATTCTTCTTATCTCCGTTATTCATTGTGGCCCCCCTCAGAAATCGTGATTGGGGGGATAGTTACTGTAGAAGTCGTTCGGCCATCGGAAATTGGTCGCCGACAAGGTCACCGAAATATCGAGCCCTTCCACGTAGTGCCACCAGCCGACCGGCAGGAACAGGATCTCGCCCGGTTCCAGCACGCATTCGAGCACCTGCACCTCGGCCATGGCGGGAAAACGCGCCAGGTCGATGTTGCGGGCGTCCACCTCGGTGAAGCAGTGCCGGTGGTTGTAGACTCTTGGCGTGTCGCACGGCGCCATCAGCTTGATCTTCTTGCGCCCGATGATCTGGGCCATGAAGTTATTGGTCAGGTCGTGGTGGAACGGGGTGACCGTGCCAGCCGGGCCGAACCAGAAAAAGCCGCGCCGCGCCGGATCGTCGGTCAGGTACTCGGGCAAGGTGCCTACGTCGTCGAACAATTCCTTCAACGCTTCGCGGTTCAGCGAATCGTTGTTGGCGGTCATGTAAAAATCATTGGTGCGCCCGCTGTTGCGGACCATCTCCACGTACTCGCCGAAAGGCATCTTGCGCTTGTGGGCAATGCTGTTGAGCTCATATTGCGGATCGGCTTCGCGTCCGAACTGCACCTCGACCACGCGGTCGCCGAAGCGCTGCGCAAAATAGTCGAGATTCCATGTCTGGCGTGCCGGGAAATGCTCCAGCATGCCGGTGATGATCACCGGCCGGTTGGTGCGGTAATACTCTTGCAGGAAGTCCTCGCCGGAGAGCCGCTCGCGTCGTTCAATCCCCTCGTCGTACAGCCGGTTCAATTGCGACTGGATGTTCAGCACCCAGTCGCGCTTGTTGACCCGGTTGGCCAGCCTGCGCGCAGCTTGCAGATACGGGCTGCGCAGCGCCGCGTCGATTTCGGTCCGGGCATGCGCCGGGGCCACGTTCGATTTGACCAGGATGGCGGCAATCGCCTCGGGCGAGGTACCGAGCATCAGGTTTTCGCCGATCCAGCGGCGCCAGTCGTCGTTGACCTGCAGGGTCGGTTGCACGTTCGATTGAATTTTCAAGAGGTTTCTCCAGGAGGTTGCGGGCATGGAGATGCCAGCCGCCTGGTGACAGGCCGCCGGCACCTCCGCTTAGCCGCTTAGCGGCCCTTCCATACTGCGCTGGTCAGGGCACCGTTGGCGTCGCCGTCGAGTTCCCATGAGAACGCGCCACGCAAGCCCTGATCACGCATGTACTGCATCTTCACGCCAATGGTGGCCGGATCGTCATAGCTCCACCATTCGCTGTTGGTCGTCAGCAGGTACAACTGCTTGGTCACAGGATGGGTCCAGCGGGTGCCGGACTTGTTCATGAGAACCTTGTAGTCGTCGATGCCGGCTTCGTACTGGCCGGCTGCCGCGCCGCTTGCTGCCTGGTACAAACCGTCGCCGCGCGGGCCGGGGCTCACGCCTTTCCAGCCACGGCCGTAGAACGGCACGCCCAGCAGGATTTTGTTTTTCGGCATGCCGGCTGCGACCAGGGTCTTGATCGCGTCGTCGGTGTTGTACTTGACCAGGTTGCCGGTCGCCGGGTCGGCGGGATCACGGTACAACGGCGCGTGGAAGTTGGTGGTGTTTTCCCATCCGCCGTGGAAGTCATACGTCATCACGTTGACCCAGTCCATGTACTGACTATACAGCGCAGGTTCAGTCTGGGCAATCTTCTCGCCGCCGGCGCCGATGGCGGCCGTCAGTGGATAGCGTTTGCCGTCGAGCTTGCCCTGTGCATCGAGCTGGGCCCGGAACTCGGCCATCAGCAAGGTGTAGTTGTGCTTGTCGTTGACGGTGTCGACCGTGTTGTACGGCTGACCGCCACCGCCCGGGTATTCCCAGTCGATATCGATACCGTCGAACACGCCCTTGGCCGCGCCCGGACCGCCGCGTCCATCCTGCACCGGCAAGTCGCCCGCGATGAATTGCTTGACGCACGACTTGGCCAGCTGCTTGCGCAGGGCATCGGTCTTGGCCGCCGCCGAGAAGAAGCGCGACCAGCTCCAGCCGCCCAGCGAAATGAAGACTTTCAGGTTCGGGTGAGCCGCTTTCAGCAGTTTGAGCTGGGCGAAGTTGCCGGTCAGCTTGGCATCCCATGGGATGACCTTGCCGTCGACGGTGCGCACGGGGGAACGCTGGTAATCGGCGTAGGCGTCGCCGCCGGTGCCGGCGTCGGCTGGCGGCGGCGTGGTGTTGCCGGTTTCGGCCTTGGTCACCATGTCGCATTCGTAGCCGCCGTTTTTGGCGTACACATTGCCGAAGGCGTAGTTGACGAAGGTGAGCTGGTCGGCCACGCTGGTCGGCACGCCGTTCACTGGTGTTTTGGTGGTATGGATGTCGGCCACTTCGTAGCCGCGGCCGTACACGCCCCACTGCGCGAAGTAGGAGCCGATTTCACGTCCGCCGACCGGGGTTGGCGTTGGTGTCGGGGTAGGCGTCGGCGTTGGAGTCGGAGTCGGAGTCGGAGTCGGCGTTGGAGTCGGCGTCGGAGTTGGGGTAGGCGTTGGCGTGTCCGTCGTCAGTTGCCATGGTCCCCACTCTTCGGTACCGGGGACATTGTTCTGGGTCCACCATTTGGCTTTATAGATTTTGCTCTGGTAAGTCACGCAATTGCCGACGGTATAAATCGTGGCCGAGTTCCAGGTGGGGCAAGTCACGACAGCCGCTGCCGTTTTGGTCATGCTGCCGTGAATGTCGGATTTTTCGCCGCCGCTACCGCCGCACGCGGCGAGCATGCCGCCCATGAGGGCGATCAGCAGGCCGCTTTTTGTTGTGTATTCCATGTTGTCTCCTTGGTCGATTGGTGTCCGTTTTACGATCCTCTGCAATCGGACCTGCGCCGATCAATCGGAAAAACGGTGAGCCAGAGTGAGCCCCGGAGAATTGGTAGTCAAGTGGTTTTAATTGGTTGACGAAAATGAAATACCAGTTAGATTGGCGAAAGAAACTCTCATCCGGGCAAGGTATGCCTTTAGCGAGCGTGCATATACGGAAAGGGACTAGTCAAATGTGGAGACGAAGAAAGGCAGGATATCAGAGAGATATCAAAATGACCACGTACTAGATAGTACCGATTTAGTACCCGTTTGGATTGGTATTAACGGCGCCGCCAGCTTGGGCGGCGCGTTTTGGGTGCGCGTCACGATTTCGTGGGAAATCAGCGCGGCTTGAGGTCTTCCGCGCGAATTGCCCACAGGCCAGGCAAGTTGCGCCAGTAGCCATACACATCCATGCCAAAACCGACCACGAACTTGTCGGGAATGGACAGGCCGACGATATCGGCCTTGACGGGTTTGCTGCGTTTGATGGCCTTGTCGGCGAACACCGCGATGATGACTTCGGCCGCGCCCATGTCGAGCAGGCGCTGCTTGACATGGGCCAGGGTTTCGCCCTCGTCAAGGATATCGTCGAGCACGATGATGATGCGTCCGGCCACGCTGGGGCGCGGGATGACTTTCCACACGACATTGCCGCCCTGGTCGTCGTCGCCGTAGCGGCTGACGTGGATGTAGTCGAATTCGAGGGGGAAGCGCAGTTGCGGGAGCAGGCAGCCGGTGAACACCACCGCGCCGCCCATCACACCGAGCACGAGGGGGAAGGCGTCGTTGTCGGGCCGGTCGAAGCGGGTGTTGAGCTTGTCGGCAACCTGGCGCACGGCGGCCTGTACGGCGGCGGCGTCGAAGATTTCCTCCGCCTTGTCGAGAAGGGCGCGGGCACGTTCAGCGTGGAATTCTTGCATGGTGATTAGCTCATAAAGGACACCAGGCAATTATCCTGCAAAGTGCACTGCACAATGAGGATCGTTGGATTTGTGCGACAGGATGTGTTGACCGCCGCTGCAATATCGCCGCCGCCGCGCCGACTATCCGTCGTTCCCGCCGCCGCCGCACTCGTCGTTCCCGCGAAGGCGGGAACCCAAGTTCGTACCGCAGCTAAAGGCGGCTCGACAGAATTGCCGTGGGGGCGCCTAGCCCTGCGCGGGAAGTCGTTTCTGGCAGTGCCAGGAACGACAGTGGACCATTCAGCTGTAATCCCGCAAATCCTCGATCACCTTCCCATCATCGGCCAATGTCCCCGGCGACTCGAACCGCACCTCTCCCCGCAGCTTGGTCACCTCGCGAATCGACTCCACAATCGCCGCCGCCTGCTGCGCGTCCGGCGCGCTCGCCACCTCGCAGTGCAAGGTCATCACATCATTGGCCATCCTGCCGGTCACCACCATCCGCGCCTTCAGGATGCCCGGATGGCGCCGCACGATATTGGTCACCTGCGAAGGATGCACGAACATCGCCCGCACCTTGGTGGTCTGGTCGGCCCGTCCCAGCCAGCCGCGAATCCGGCTGTTGGTGCGCCCGCAGCGCGACGGCTCCGCGTCCACCAGCAGCGCCGACATATCCCCCGTCGCGAACCGGATCAGCGGATAGTCCGCGTTAAACAGGGTCACCACGATTTCGCCGATATCGCCCGGCGCCACCGGCTCGCCGCTGCCGGGCCGCACGATTTCGAGCACCACATCCTCGTCGAGCACCATGCCCGGATTGAGCACGCCGCCGGTCGCCGTTTCGTACGCCATGCTGCCGATATCGGCCGACGCATACGTCTGGAACACATGCGGCACCCCATTCTCGCGAAACCACGTGCGCAAGGATTCCGGCAGCGCCTCCGCGCCCATCAGCGCGCGCTGCATGCTGCTGATATCGGCCCCCATCTCGCGCGCTTTTTCAATGATGATGCGCAGGAACGATGGCGTGCCCACGTACGTATCCGGACGCAGGTCGGCGATCGCGCGCACCTGCATCTCGGTCTGGCCTGCGCCGGCGGGAATCACCGCGCAGCCGATGCGCGCCGCGCCACCTTCCACCATGAAGGCGGCCGGCGTGAAATGGTACGAAAAACAGTTCTGAAGCAGCCCGCCCGGGCGCACGCCGGCCGCGTACATCGGCCGCGCAAAGCGCCACCAGTCCTGGCCGCGACCTTCCGGGTCGAAGATCGGCCCCGGCGACACATACACCCGCGACAGGGAGCCCACCGGCGTCACCGCCAGCCCGCCGAACGGCATCGACGCCTTCTGCAGCGCTTTCAGATCGGCCTTGCGCGTGATCGGCAGCGATGCCAGCGCGGCACGGTTGTTGATGGCCGCGCCGTCCACACCCGCCAGGATGCGCGCCCAGCCCGGCGCCCCGCGGGCGCGCTCGATCAGTTGCGGCAGGCGCGCCATCAGGTCGCGTTCGCGCTCCCGCGGGTCGCGCGTCTCCAGCGCGTCGAGCGTGTCGACGGTGTCGGGCGTGTCCAACTTCATGCTTGTTCTCCGATCTGGCGTTGCAGCTTGCGGGTCAGTTTCGCGAAAATCAGTTCATAGGCGCGCCGCAGCAGCGCCGCCGCTTCCGCGTCGCTGAGCGCCTTCGCGTTCTCCACGTACACCCACTTCGCCCGCGCCAGGTAAGGCGCGGGAATGATGCCGGGGCGGTCGGTCAGCTCCAGGAAGCGCTCGTCGTCCACCTTGAAGCAGATGCCCTTGGCCGGCACGGCGTGGTCCGACATCGCAAACATCTTTTCGCCTACCGAAAACACCGCCCGCGTTTCCCACTTGCGGTCTTCGGTCGCGCCGGGGAAGGTGCGGCAGAGGGCTTTTGCGGCTTCAAAATCCATGGTGATCCTTCAAGCCAGCCAGCGTTTGCGGCGGCGGTAAAATTTCATGTCCCGAAAACTCTTGCGCTCAGCGCCAGCCACGCCGAGGTAGAACTCCTTGACGTCTTCATTGCTGGCCAGTTCGCTGGCCTCGCCTTCCATCACTACACGCCCGTTTTCGAGGATGTAGCCGAAGTCGGCGTAGCGCAACGCCACCGTGGTGTTCTGTTCGGCCAGCAGGAACGACACGCCTTCCTTCTGGTTCAGGTCCTTGACGATGCCGAAGATCTCTTCGACGATCTGCGGCGCGATGCCCATCGACGGTTCGTCGAGCAAAATCATCGATGGCTTGGCCATCAGCGCGCGTCCGATCGCGCACATCTGCTGCTCGCCGCCGGAGGTGTAACCAGCCTGGCTGGCGCGCCGCTCTTTCAGGCGCGGAAAATACTGGTACACCGCTTCCAGCGCGGTCTTTAACTCCGCGCGCGAGATGTTGCGCGTGTAGGCGCCGGTCAGCAGGTTTTCTTCGATGGTCAGGTGGCCGAAACAGTGGCGCCCCTCCATCACCTGCGACAGGCCGCGCTTGACCAGCTCATTCGGGGTCAGATGATCCACCCGTTCGCCCTTGAACTGCACCTCGCCCTTGGTCACGTCGCCACGTTCGCCACGCAGCAGGGTCGAGATGGTTTTCAGGGTGGTCGATTTGCCGGCGCCGTTGGCGCCCAGCAGGGCCACGATCTTGCCTTTCGGGACCTGCAGCGAAACGCCCTTCAACACCAGGATCACATGGTCGTAAATGACTTCGATGTTATTGACCGACAGGTAAGGCTGGCTGGCAGTGATGGTGGTCATAGGCTCTTCGCGCGGTGTAAAAATCCCTCGCGCCGCTGTTCTGGCGCGAGGGCAAGGGAACTTCCTGCGCTTATTTCAGGCAGGTGGGCGTGATCTTCTTCTCGGCCGCGTAGGCGCTCGACGATTCCTCGACCAGCTTGCGCGTGAGGGCCTTGTCGCCCACCACCCAGTTCGGCGTGATGGCGATCCACTTCTTGCCATCCCACTGCTGGACTTTGACCGCGCCCGAGCCTTCGTGGTCGTCGCAGCTGGTTTTCACGGTCGGGAACATGCCGAAGGCACCCAGCGCTTTCTGGCGCGCTTCGTCCACGTTCAGGTTTTCCAGGCCCCAGCGAATCTGCTCGCCGGTCATGGTCTTGCCCTTGCCGAATTTGTCCTGCGCCACGCGGATCGCCTCGACCCACAGGATGCCGGCGGTCAGGCCGCGCATGTGGTACACCGAACCGATACGCGACTGGTCTGCCAGGTTGCCCTTGCCGGGCGCGTAGACCTTCTTGCGGATCTCGTCGATCAGCGGATAGTTACCCGGCGTGTTGAAGGTCATCGAGGTGTAGCCCTTGGCCGCATCGCCCGACGGGATCATGTCTTCCTCCGAACCGGCCCACCACACGCCCAGCATTTTCTCGCGCGGGAAGCCGTTGCGCTGCGCGGTCTTGATCGCGACCGAATTCATCACGCCCCAGCCCCACAGGATCACGTGGTCCGGCTTGGCCTGGCGGATTTGCAGCCACTGCGACTGCTGCTCGCTGCCCGGCGGCGCCACCGCGATCTTGATCAACTCGAAGCCGTACTGCTTGGCCTGCGCTTCCAGTACCGGCAGCGGTTCCTTGCCGAAGGCCGAGTCGTGGTACAGGTGGACGATCTTTTTGCCTTTCAGCTTGTCGTAGCCGCCATCCTTGTCGGCCAGGTACTTGATCATCGCCGCGGCCTGGTTCCAGTAACTGGTAATGAGCGGGAACACGTACGGGAACACCTTGCCGTTGGCCGCGTCCGAGCGCCCGTAGCCGAGGGTGGTCATCGGAATCTTGTCCTGCACCAGCCTATCGAGCACGCCGTAGGCGATGCCGGTCGACAGCGGTTCGACCATGCTGGCGCCGCCGTTCTTGGTTTTCAGCCGTTCGTAGCACTCGATGCCGCGCGACGGGTTGTATTCGGTCTCGCATTCTTCCCACAGGATCTTGACGCCATTGACACCGCCATTGGCGTTGACCAGGTTGAAGTAATCGATCGCACCGCCGTAAAAGCCCGAACCGCCGGCCGCGTACGGCCCGACGCGATAGGACGGCAGCGCGATGAATTGGTCGGCCGCCTGCACCTGGTTGAATGCGCCGATCAGGGTGGCGCACAGCAGCAGGTTCTTGAATGCAAGGCTCTTCATCTTATGTTTTACGTGATTCATTGTGGTCTCCGGAAGAATGCGTTAGTGCGGGAACGGCCAAAGCCGCAGTTTTTCTTTACCTACTTGCCACAGGCGCGCAAGGCCATGCGGCTCCACGATCAGAAAAAAGATAATCAAGGCGCCGAACACCATCAACTCCAGGTTCGACGCCACCGAGGTTGGCAGCGACAGGCCGTGCGCCAGGATATTCAGGAAAACCGGCAGCAGCACGATGAAGGCCGCGCCAAGAAAGGAACCGAGCACCGAGCCGACCCCGCCGATGATGATCATGAACAGGATGCGGAACGACAGATCGAGGTTGTACGCCTCCGGTTCGACCGTGCCCAGATAGGCGTAGGCGTACAGCGCGCCGGCCACGCCGCAGTAGAACGAGCTGACCGCGAACGCCAGCAGCTTGGTGCGCATCGGGCGAAAGCCGATCACTTCGGCCGCCACGTCCATGTCGCGCACCGCCATCCACGAGCGGCCCACGTTCGAGCGGATCATGTTCTTGGCCAGCAGCGCCATGAGCGCCACGATCGCCAGCACCAGCACGTACTTGCTGGCCGGCGTATCGAACTGGTAGCCGAAGATGACGATCTTCTGCGCCGTGATCACGCCCGAGCTGCTGTAATTGGTCAGGTAGGGGATCTTGGTCAGGCACCAGACCACGAAGAACTGGGTGGCCAGGGTCGACGCGGCCAGGTAAAAGCCGCGGATGCGCAGCGACGGCAGGCCGAAGGCGATGCCCACCATGGCCGCGCACAGGCCGCCCAGCACGAAGGCGAGCAGCATCGGAACGCCGGGCAGGCGCGCGATGAAGTTAAACGAGGCGAACGCGCCCACCGCCATGAAGGCGGCGGTGCCGAGCGAGAGCTGGCCGCAATAGCCGGTGAGGATGTTCAGGCCCAGCGCGGCCAGCGAAAAAATCAGGAAGGGAATCAGGATCGCCGACAGCATGTAGGGCGAGGCGAACAGCGGCACGACGGCCAGCGCCAGCACCAGCAGGCCGGCCAGCGCGATGCGGTCCTGGCGGATCGGGAAGATCTGGCCGTCCGACTGGTAGGTGGTCTTGAATTGTCCGGCTTCGCGGTAAAACATATCAGATTCTCCGGATGATTTTTTCGCCGAACAGGCCTTCCGGCCGCACCAGCAGGAACAGCAGGGCCAGCACGTACGGGAACCAGCCTTCGATGCCGCCGCCGACCATCGGGCCGATGTAGACCTCGGCCAGTTTTTCGGAGGCGCCGATGATCAGGCCACCGACGATGGCGCCGGGAACCGAGGTAAAGCCGCCCAGGATCAGCACCGGCAGGGCCTTCAGGGCAATGAAGGTCAGCGCGAACTGCACGCCGTTGCGCGCGCCCCATAATAGGCCCGCCACCAGCGCCACCAGTCCGGCCACGGCCCACACCACGGCCCAGATCTGCTGCAGCGGGATGCCGACGGCGAGTGCGGCCTGATGGTCGTCGGCGACGGCGCGCAGGGCGCGGCCCACTTTGGTTTTCGAGAACAGCAGCGCGAGCGCGGTGACCAGCACCGCGCAGATGGCGGCGGCGGTCACGTCGAACTGGGAGACGATGATGTTGTAGTGATCGAGCAGGAAGGGAATCGGCACGTCCTCGATCGGCAGGTCCAGTTTGTGCACCTGCGATCCCCACAGCAGCTGGGCCAGGCCTTCGATGAAGAAGGCCAGGCCGATGGTGGCCATGAAGAGGGTGATTTCGGGCTGGTTGACCAGCGGGCGCAGGACGATCCGTTCGATGGCCAGGCCGAGCGCGATCATCACCACGATGGTGAGCGGGATGGCGAGCCAGATCGAGACGCCGAATTTGTCGATGATGCCGACGCAGGTGAGGGCTGCGAAGAACACCATCGCGCCCTGGGCGAAGTTGAACACGCCCGAGGCTTTGTAGATCAGGACGAAACCGATGGCGACCAGCGCGTACATGACGCCGGAGAGCAGGCCGCCGATCAGGACTTCAAAGAAAAAATTCATGGTGTACCCTTAACACTGACTCCGTCGTTCCCGTACAGGCCCGCTTGGCCATTGACCTTAAAGCCGTCGTTCCCGCGCAGGCGGGAACCCAAGTTCCTCGATCTGCCGTTGGCTGCGCCACGAACTTGGGTTCCCGCCTGCGCGGGAACGACGGTGTAGGATGGCGAGCGCTGTAGTGCTTCGCGCGGCCTCAATGCGCCACCCCCAAATACGCATTAATCACATCCTGATTACCGCGCACCTCATCCGGCGTCCCATCCCCGATCTTCTTGCCGTAATCGAGCACCACCACGCGGTCCGAAATATCCATCACCACGCCCATGTCATGCTCGATCAGCACGATAGTGGTCCCGAACTGGTCGTTCACGTCCAGGATGAAGCGGCACATGTCCTGCTT